>CAZNOG010000005.1:0-173288 GCA_964574635.1 uncultured Cryomorphaceae bacterium
TGCCCATGGCGCCGTATACCGAAATATCGAGGTTGTGCACGACGCAGTCCTCGCCACCATCCACATTGTTACCGCCCACAGCGGCAAGATCGGCAGCCTCAATTGAACCGTCGTCCGCACTTGCACGGGTCGGTTCCGCACTTCCCGCGATCATATAATGAGGGAAAAGTCCGCTCAAGGTCACGAGACAAACAACAGCATAGAGGAGGTATAGTCTTTTCATTTTCGATTCGGTTTTTATCTTTTGGAATGTTGGAGGCAATGATATGCCTACGGGGGAGTGCCTGCAACTTTTACCTTTCCCGATTGTATCCCGAGCCGGCAAAATCCGCTTCCCGCATGTGTTCCCGTGCGGGAGGACATTTGAGCAAAGCACTCAGTTCTAAAACGGAAAGACGGAAATCACACGTTTTCCGCGAACCACTGGTAGGTGTCCATATCCTTGGGGATATCGAGCTTCTTTCGGATGAGGTAGCGTTTGTTTTGGACGGTCTTCGGGGCGATGTGTTTGTATCTTGCGATAAGGTCTGTGGGGAGCTGCAGCTTGAGAAGTGCGCTGAATTCTATATCGCCCGAATTGAGGTTGGGATTTTTCTCGGTCAAGACCCTTTGAAAATCGGGGTAGACCTCATGGAAGTAATTCATGAAAGAAGGATCGCCTTCTTTCAAAAGACCGATGAGTTTCACGTGATCTTCCGGGCTGCTCCTGTTTTGCGCCAAGTACTCGTTGCCGGATTTTTCCTGTGCCCTGAGCAACCTGGCGTTTCTGATCAGGAAAAACAGGATTACACCGGCCAATAGGATGATCGCCACGGCTCCGATCAAAATCCCTTTTCGATACTTCTTTTCGATGCCCGACAGAAGGTCGTGGAGCAGCACGTTTTGGCTTTCCGAAACGCTCAACCTCAGCGAGTCTTTTTTGAGGGCGTACAACCTCGCCGAATCAGCAAGATTCAGCGCCCCGTAGGATTCGATGAGGTTGTCGTAACACCTCAAGAGATTAATGTGGTTCACCGGCCCGTCGATGGATTCGGCCTTTTGGAAAAACCATACCGCACTGCGATAATCCCCCCGGTGCATTTCAGCTTCACCCAAAATGACGCGATTCATGAAGGTGGTGTTTCGGTCTTCCACCTCCAATTCGATGGCGTCGGAAAGCAAGGAGTAGTAACGGGCGGAATCCTCTTGTTGCATTTCCGTGAATACTTGGGCGAGGTTGGAGTAGTATTTATGTCTGACCACTTTTTTGTGATCGCCTTCCGACAATTGGCCCAGTATCTCTCCGCTCAATCGGATGTACTTCAATTGATTCTCATAATCTTTGATCTCCTGATAGTAATTGGCGTATCCGATATAGTAGTTGTTTCGCAATCCGTATTTGTATTCCCCGTCGGCCGCGGCTTGCTCTACGATGCGCATGCCCTCATCCAATTCTTTCTTGGCCTTATCGGGAAGGTCGTTGAAGAGGTAAGCGGAAAACATATAGTACTTCGCAATGGACTGGAAATCGGGAGAGTTGTATTGCTTCGCCGCAGACATCAATTTTCTGGCCGACGTCATGAGCGGTTCAAACTCGATAAGGCCATAATAATAAATGCATTGGCTCGTGAGCGCCTTCATTTCGGCCTCGTGTATCCCCGCTGCTTTGGCTTCGGACTCTATGGCGAGCGCCTCCCCGAGTCTGCCATCGGGATCGGTACTCATGAGGTGCATATTCTCATCGGCTCGCTTCAAGAGCTCGGCCCCAACCGAACTGCCTTGGGCAAATCCCATGGAAACGGATATGAAAAAGAGCACAATGGTACAATGCCATCTCATGACAAAAACCCCGACTTGAATAAAGTACACGGAACGACTTGGGCGGATTATTCCTCCTTGAGAATACCCATTTCCCGGCCTACCTTCTCAAATGCCGCCAAGGCGCGATCGAGGTGATCTTTGGTGTGAGCGGCGGAGAGCTGAACGCGTATGCGCGCCGAACCTTTGGGCACCACGGGGTAGAAAAATCCAATGACGTAAATCCCCTCTTCCAGCAGTTTGTCGGCCATGACTTGAGAGAGTTTGGCGTCGTGGAGCATCACGGGTACGATGGCCGAATCGCCTTCTATCACTTCGAAGCCAAGTCGCTTAATGCCCGATTTGAAATACTGCACGTTGTCGGCGAGTTGATCGCGAAGGTGGGTGCTTTCCTCGAGCAGGTCGAATACCTTGAGGGAAGCTCCTATGATGACGGGGGTGAGGGAGTTGCTGAACAGATAAGGACGAGAGCGCTGCCGCAGCATGTCGATCACTTCCTTGGGACCGGTGGTGTATCCACCCATGGCGCCGCCGAGGGCCTTGCCCAGAGTGCCTGTGATCAAATCCACTCGGCCTTCCACTCCGTTGTATTCGATGGAGCCCCGCCCGGTTTTGCCCAAAAAACCGGTGGCGTGGCAATCGTCGACCATGACCAATGCGTCGTACTTTTCGGCCAGGTCGCACACTCCTTTGAGGTCTGCGACGATGCCGTCCATGCTGAATACGCCGTCGGTGACGATCAGTTTGAATCGCGCCCCCGCTTCGTCGGCGGCTTTGAGTTGGGCTTCCAAATCCACCATGTCGTTGTTGTTGTACCTGAAGCGCATGGCTTTGCAAAGCCTTACTCCGTCGATGATGGAAGCGTGGTTGAGGGCGTCGCTGATGATGGCGTCCTCGGCGGTGAGAAGAGGTTCGAAAATTCCTCCGTTGGCGTCGAAGCATGCGGCGTAGAGGATGGCGTCTTCGGTGCCGTGGAACGCCGCGATGCGCGCCTCGAGTTCTTTGTGGATGTCTTGGGTTCCGCAGATGAATCGCACGGACGACATTCCGTACCCTCTTCGGTCGAGGGTTTCGTGTGCGGCTTGGATGACATCGGGGTGTGACGACAAACCGAGATAATTGTTCGCACAGAAATTCAATACTTTGGACCCATCGTCGAGGGTGATCTCGGGACCTTGTTCGGAGGTGATGATCCGTTCGGTTTTGTACAAGCCTTCCGACTTGATGTTTTCCAACTCTCGAACCAGGTGATCTTTTATTTTGCCGTACATCGCTTCGTTTTTACGCAAAGCTAAACAATCGGCGCCATTTCATACGCCGGGCGGGCCGGGGTTTTGACGGTGTATAGAACGGCGGGAACGGGAGTGAATCGGGACGCGCCAGGGCGAAGGACGGCATCTTTCGGGGGGCCGCAAGACCGGGTTCCGTCGCGGGGAAGCGACCACCGGAAGCTCTCCGGGCGACTTGGAGCCGGCGACGCGGCGACCCGAAAATAGAGTCCGTAGACCGACCCCGGGCCGAAGGAAATTCGCATCGCGGGTGCCGAATCGGCTCGAGATCACGCCCAACGCAACCGGGGAGAAGCCCGGGGTGGCGCCCAAAAAACATTCATTGTCCGACAGGTCGAGAACTCAAGTCTCGGGAAAGGCATGAAAATCGCGCCCGGTTTGTTGATCTTGCTACCTTTGCGTGTTTCAAAAATCGGCAAATGGCACGTATTCTCACCGGCATTCAAAGTACGGGAATTCCGCATCTGGGGAACATTCTCGGGGCGATAAAACCGGCGATTCGCATGGCGGATGAAGGCGATAACGAGGCTTTCTTTTTTATCGCGGACCTGCACTCACTGACGACCATCAAGGATCGGGATGAGCGGCGGCGGAATATTTTGGGTGTGGCTGCGGCTTGGCTGGCCTTCGGGTTCGACACGTCGAGGCACGTGCTGTACCGGCAGAGCGCCATACCGGAGGTGACGGAACTGACGTGGTACCTCAACTGCTTTACGCCCTACCCTATGCTGGCCAATGCGCACAGTTTCAAAGACAAAAGCGACAATCCGGCGAACGTAACGGGGGGACTTTTCACCTATCCGGTGCTGATGGCGGCCGACATCATGTTGTACGACGCGCACCGTGTGCCGGTGGGAAAAGACCAGATTCAGCACCTTGAAATGACCCGGGATATCGGAAATTCCTTCAATCATTTGATGGGTGAAACGCTGGTGATTCCCGAGGTGAAGCTGCAGGAAGACACCATGTACGTGCCGGGCACGGATGGCCGTAAAATGAGCAAATCTTACGGGAATACGATCAATATTTTCGAGAAGGAAAAGGCGTTGCGGAAGAGCGTCATGTCGATCGTGACCGACAGCAAGGAACTGGAAGAACCCAAGGATCCGGATACGTGCAACGTGTTTTCGATGTACCGATTGTTGGCGACCGAGGATCAGACGCGTGACATGGCCGCCAAGTACCGCGGGGGAAATTACGGTTATGGTCACGCCAAACAGGAGCTTTTCGAGCTCATTCTCGACACGTTCGGGAAAGAACGGGAAAGATACGCGGCACTGATGGCCAATCCGGAAGACATCGACGCGGAGTTGGAGCGCGGTGCAGAGAAGGCGCGTGTCGTGGCGCGTGCGGTTTTGGGCCGTGTGCGCGAGAAGTTGGGCTACTGACCCTCCAGGGATTTAGCGCGAAATGCCGATGAGATCGGAAAGGTCTCTGTTGAATTCCGCCTCTTGCCGGGCTTCGCTTTCCAAAAGCACTTCGTGCTGCTTGTCGAGTTTTTTGCGGCTGTTGCTGCGCCCGGGTGACCTGCCGGCCCGTTTGCCGCGGTGTGCCGCGAGGCCCTTTCTGTCCACCCATTGGAGGTTGTCGACGTGGTTGTTGAGCCGGTCGTAATCCTTGTGAATGACGAATTCGTCGTTATCACCTCGTTCCGGCAGGAAAAACTGCGCCACCAGACGATGAACGTAGATGGTTTGCTGGGTTTTGTTGCGGGTAGTGAAGGAGATGTACTTGTACCCGCCGATGGTTCTCGGTTCGAAAATCTCTTCGGGACCTTTGCCCTTCTTGATTCGCACGACGTTTCCGAAATTGGAAAGTTTGAAGTAGTGAAGCAGTGGTTCGCCGTTCAATTCGGTCATCAAGATCCACTCTTCCGCTTTTTTGTTTGATGCTTTCTTTGCCATGGTCCGGTTATAATTCGGTTGGTATCGTGGCCGTCATTCAGGACGGGTCGGGTTTCGGTAAGACGGATTCAAATTTACGGCTTTTCCGGTAAACCGTACCGTCGCAAGCCTTGAAGGTACAAATCCTTCTGCCGATTGGACAAATCCGTGGGTCTTCCTTGGAGGTACATGTACTCGATTTTTCCCGTCCGCGCATCGAACAGGTCGCCTTTTGTGAGTATGATGTTGGCCTCTTTTCCCACTTCTATGCTCCCCGTGCGGTGGTCGATGCCGAGAATGGCGGCGGGGTGAATTGTCACGGATTTGAGCGCCTGTTCGGAGGTGAGGCCGTAGCCCATGGCCGTGCCCGCATTGAGAGCAAGATTGCGGTTTTGCATGGTTTCCATGTCGCCCTCCATTTGCAATGCGAAGACGATGCCCGCTTCCGCCAGGATTGTGGGTGCGGCGTAGGGCGCATCGATGGGATCTTCGGCGAATTGAGGAAGGGAGTGCACGCGTCCGAGAAGTACGCTAACCCCGTTTTCGCGCAGGAGATCGGTGACTTTGGGGGCGTCGGCTCCACCGACGATGGTCATTTTCGGAATCTCCAAATCCCGCTTCAAGGCGATGGCTTCGCGAATTTCTTGGAGGTGATCGGCGTGGACGTACAGCCGTCTTTCTCCGGTGAAGAGGTGCTTCAAAGCCGAACGTTTCAGGTCGTAGTCCACCGGGTGGGAGAGTTTTCCGTACGCGCGGGCTTCGGTGAGATAGGCACGAAGCAGGCGCACTTCTTCGATGTAATCGGGATTCGGAACGAACTCCCGGCGGTTGTTTACCGTCTTGCGCGTGAAAAATCGCGGCCAATTCACGTGGATACCTTCATCGGTACGGTACGCGGCGTCGGGCCAGTTTCCGGCTTTGAGTTTTACGACGGAAGACGATCCCGAAATCACCCCGCCCCGTGGGCAGATCTGCGCGAAGGCGATGCCGTTGGACAAGACCGTGGCCACTACGTCACTCTCAGCATTGTATGCGCTGAGGGCGCGCACGTTGGGATTGTATCCCCCCACTTCGGCGAAATCGCGGGTGGCGCGCACAGCGAATATCTCGGTCAATCCCAGCGTGGAATTTGCGGCTATCATGGCAGGATAAACGTGGTATCCCGTTCTCTCCACGACCCTGCCGTAGTCCGATTCATTCACCTGCGCGGCTTTGCCGACGAACGCAATGGAATCGCCCTTGATACCTACGGCGCCTTGTGTGATGGGATCGCCTACGGCGGTGAAAACGGTCACACCCTTGATGAGCACGCTTCTGCCGTCGTCATCCAGCGAGGCCGGTTGTGCAAAAACCACATTTGGTGCCGCCACCAAAATCCCACACAAAATCGCAGCGGTGCAAATGAAGACCGCCATGCCAATACCGTATTTCACCTTTGCATTCATAAGCTGTCGCAGTGGTATCGGGGTGTGGTTTTTCTTTCGGGGGTTCTCGTTTTGGAACCTTTTTTCTTTGCCTCCGACATTTTATCGGCGATGCGCTTGCGGGTGAGGCGGTCCCTCTCCATCAATCGATTCAGCACCGACCGGTCGAAGTAGAGCTTACCGTCGATGAAGGTTTTCTCCGCCACGGCTTTGGACGACAGTGGATGGTCGCTCCACACGACGAAATCGGCGTGTTTGCCCGGCGTGAGGCTGCCCACGAATTCATCGATATGCATCATTTTGGCGGGATTGAGCGTGACCAACTTCAGCGCGTCTTCCTCGCTCATGTTTCCGTAGAGCAGGGATTTGGCCGCTTCTTGGTTCAGTCGTCGCCCCATTTCGGCGTCGTCGGAATTGATGGCGGTGAGTACCCCGAGTTGATTGAGGATGGATGCGTTTTGGGGAATGGCGTCGATCACCTCGTACTTGTAGGCCCACCAATCGCTGAAGGTGGATACGGCCACGTCGCGGCGGAGGATTTCATCGCCGAGTTTATAGGCTTCCAAGCCGTGGGTGAAGGTGTTTAATTTGAATCCCAAGCTGTCGGCCACGTGGAGGAGCATGGCCATCTCGCTCTGCACGTACGAATGGCAGGTGATGTGCCTCTTGCCTTGGAGAATTTCGAGGAGGGCTTCTTTTCTCAGGTCGCGGCGGAATTCGGAGGTCCGCTTTTCGTCGGTTTTCTTTTTTCTCCGCGAGGAGGGTCGCTGACGCGCTTCCGCCAATTTTTTCATTTCGCCGTACTCCCTGGCTCGAATGAAGGATTCGTAAAAGAACTGTTCCACACCCATTCGGGTTTGCGGGTAGCGCTCGTTGTGCAGATCGCCCCAATTCGACTGCTTGACGTTTTCGCCCAGAGCGAATTTGATGAAAGGCGGCGCCGCTTCGAACAGCATGTCCTCGGCCGACGCTCCCCATCGCAATTTGACGATGGCGGACTGGCCTCCGATGGGGTTGGCCGACCCGTGCAGCAATTGGGAGGTAGTGACCCCGCCGGCGAGTTGGCGGAAAATATTGATGTCGGCCGGGTTGATGACGTCGCCGATTCTCACTTCCGCTGTGCTCGCATCACTGCCTTCATTGACTCCGCCTTCGATGGCGATGTGGCTGTGCTCGTCGATCAACCCCGGCGTGATGTGCTTGCCCTTGGCGTCCCAGACGGAGTATGAGGCGTTCTTTCCCTTGGGAAGGTGTTCGAGGGGGTCGACGGTCGGGCCGACCGCCACTATCTTCCCGTCGGAAATGAGGAGGGATCCCCTGCCGATTGTCCCTTGGTCGTCGTTGGTCCACAGGGTCGCGTTCTTGATCAGGAGCGTACGCGCTTGAGGCAAGGTGTCGTAACCGTACGCCACCAATGGCGTGATCAGCGTGGGAGGAGTGGAAATTTCGGTTCTCGACGTGTCTTTGGGGAGGGATTGTCGCTCATCGCGTTGCTTGATGGCCGTCCAGGCGATGCGCTTGCCTTCCGGGTCCGTGCCGAAACCGTCCCAAATGCGGTAGCCCGTAAGCATGGTGGCGCCGAGGCGGTAATATCCTTCGCCGTTTGGGTTTTTGAAGGTGAGGCTGATTTCGTTTCCGCGGACGGCGAGCACCGCTTCCACTGTGGTAGTGTCTCCGTCGCGGTATTCTTCGACTCGGGCTTTGAGTCCCTGTTTTCCTTCAACCGTCAGCGTGGGGTAAAAACCGTCGAGGTTCAAACCGTATTTGCCTTTGAGTACCGCTTCCACACGGTTCGAGAGGATATAAGGTCGTCCGGCGATCCAATGCGAAATTATCTCGGCACCTTCGTCGACCCTGGGATCCGCGGTGGTGACGAAAAAATTGGCGGCGTAGTCGTTCTCAATTCTGCCGAGTGATTCTCCGACACCCAAGAGACGGGCGGGAACCGTGGTGAGGGCGGCCAGCGCCGAATCCGGGTGCAAACCGGATTCGACCGTTTTGCGTAGCGCCTCGAAAACGGCCTTTGCGTCTTTGAGCCCTTCGGTGGAGAGCACCAACGGGACACCCGATTGGAGGACGAAAGAGGGATTGAAGGGCGCGAACTCCCAGTGCATCAAATCCGTTTGGGAGACGAATCGCAGTGTTCCGGGATTGTCGAGGTCGTACGGATCGGGAAACTTCAAAGGCGCGACGATGGCGCGGGGCGGGTTTTCCAAGGATTGAAGCACCCTGTACTCCTCGCCGGTACCCACCACGACGAAGTCCTTTCCGAATTCTTCCGCCAGGGTCTGTATTCTGTACAAGTCGTATGTTCTTCCCGCGTGGAACACTTCGGGCAAATGTCTTTTTTCCACGGCCGCTTCCAGGGAGAAATCCACCTCTTCCACGGAGGAATTCGCGTACCATTCCACGTCGTAAAATGCTTGGCGCAGGAGCGCCACCGCGCCCATCAAACTTTTCGGATAGTCTTGTTTCGAACTTCCCTTATCGAAAGAATAGTGCATGGCGGCGCGGGACTTCAGCACCACGTCGTTCGCACTCCCCGTTCCGGTATTGACCAACGCGGAACTGCCTCTGGCCAGGCCGTCGTGGTGGTGTGTCAAAACCACTCCCACCCCTTTTGCGCGCAGCGCCGAGGCTTGTGCGGTATCTGGCGAGAAGCCGTCTATGGCGTCGGTTTCCGGGTGAAAAGCCTCGTTGTGGTACATGGCCACATCGGTAGAGCGGTCGGGATGGGGGCCCGTGCGTCTGCGGGAAGATCGCCCGGTATCGGGGGCCTTGTCCAATCCGTACCGGGAATCGAGTTCTACGAAGGAAGGGAAGACGTGCATCCCCGGGTAATCGTGAACCACGGTGTTTTCGGGCGTTTGGATTTCCGCTCCCACTTCGACGATCCTGCCTTTGTGAACCAGGATATCCGCTTGTTTTCGAACACTGGGCGAGGCGTGCACCGTGGCGCCGCGGATCAGGTGGTACACCGCCTTCTCCGACGGGATGTCGCCTTTGGGAAACGGGGGTTGCCCGGCGGCAAGTGCCGCACCCAAAACAAAACATACGAGGAGTGAGATGGAAACAGTCTTCATGGCCCCCGGGCTACGCGCAAACGGTGAACGGCCAAAAGTAATAAAGTATAGGTACTGCGTATTGCCGCAGCGCTTTTCATGCTGCGAGAACTTCGGCCGGAATCCGGGACCTGATAAATCCCACATCCTTTTGAATATCAGAATTTTTATTCGGATAATTGACTTCCACAAACCCGGCGTGACGCAATCCCTCCGCCGCCCCATCCGTTAATATTGGTTAAGTGCGCGTTGATGGATATCGCAAGGGCTATTTTTGTTAATTGCCGTGAATAAGACGTTCATTCCCCAACTGGTTATTCTGGTCATCTTCTCTTTGGTGGGATTGATCGCCATCCAATTTTATTGGATCAAGAATTCCGTGGCCTTGCGCGAAGCGCAATTCACCCGCAACGTCAAAATGGCTCTCCGCGATGTAAACAACACGCTGGAGCGTCACGCCGCGACGGAGCGCATGA
Organism: uncultured Cryomorphaceae bacterium; assembly: GCA_964574635.1. Lineage (GTDB taxonomy): Bacteria > Bacteroidota > Bacteroidia > Flavobacteriales_D > Cryomorphaceae > CAZNOG01. Next base: position 9,932 of record CAZNOG010000005.1, read on the forward strand.
TGAAGAACACGGTGAGTCAACGCATTCTGAACAGAATCGACAGTTTACAAAGGGGTTATGCCACGGGATTGCCGCACCCTTCGCAGGCCGTGCGGCCGGAGGAAGACTCGGCCGTGAATTCCAACGTCCACGGCAATTACTCCCTGAAATACAGCAGGCAGTCCAAGGACTTTCTGTTGGATGATTCTTTGGGTCTGGTGCCCTCCAAGCCCTCCGATTTCGACGGGTACTTTCGGGAATTCGACGCGCGCATCATCGTGGAACTGCTCACGGGTTTGATGAACATCGACATCAACCCGAACTTCATCGAGTCGTACCGGCTTCAAGAAATGGACAGCCTGCTGCAATCCAGCCTGAGCGCAGTCGGCGGCATCGAAACCCCGTATCACTTTGCGGTGTTCGACGCGCAAGATCGGCCCACCATGGTTTCTCGAGGGGCGCAAGAATACATGGATCAATTGCAGGATTCACCCTACTCCATCCGGCTGTTTCCGCACGACTATCGGCAGAACAGCATATTCCTCAACGTGTATTTTCCCGAAAGGAAGACCTTTTTGATCAGCACCCTCAGACCTTTGTTGGCTTCTTCGGCGCTGTTCATTCTGGTGATCGTCTTGGTCTTCGTGTATTCCATCCGCACCATTTTGCGCCAGAAGAAGATTTCTGAAATCAAGAACGATTTCATCAACAACATGACCCACGAATTGCGCACGCCGATTTCTACCATTTCCTTGGCCTGTGAAGCGCTTTCGGATCCGGTCATGCAGCAATCCTCCGGCAGGGTCGGTAATTACGTAAACATGATCCGCGACGAGAACAACCGATTGGGATTGTTGGTCGAAAACGTACTGCGCAGCGCCCTTCTCGACCGCAGTGAAATCGAGTTCGGGAAAGAGCCGGTGAACATGCACAAGATCATAGAAAGTGTCATAAAGACAGTTGGTATACAAATTGCAGGACGAGGCGGTGAACTGATTCCGCAATTGGATGCGACGAACCCCGTTGTAATGGGTGACGAAATTCACCTGACGAACGTATTGTACAACCTGTTGGACAACGCCTTGAAGTACACCAAGACCACTCCGATCATTCAAATAAAAACCGAAAACACCCCTACCGGTTTTCGCCTCTCGGTGACCGACAACGGTATGGGAATCAAAAAAGACGAACGCGGGAGGATTTTCGACAAGCTCTACCGCGTTCCCACGGGCAATGTGCACGACATCAAAGGCTTCGGCTTGGGCTTGAGTTACGTCAAAACGGTCGTCGAAAAACACGGGGGCCATGTATCCGTCGACAGCGTTTACGGAAAAGGAAGTACATTCAACGTGGAAATTCCAATCAATCAATAAATCGAAAACAATATGAGTTCAAAAACGCGAATACTACTCGCCGAAGACGACCCGAATTTGGGGTCTTTGCTGCGCGAGTACCTCGAAGCCAAGGGATTTGAAGCCGTTCTCTGCGTAGATGGCGACAAGGCTTTCAAGACGTTTGCCAAAGAGCAATTCGACTTCGTGATCCTCGACGTCATGATGCCCGTTAAAGACGGATTCACCGTGGCCAAGGAAATTCGGATGGTCAACAAGAAAGTGCCCATCATCTTCTTGACGGCCAAAGACATGAAAGAAGACAAATTGACAGGATTCGGCACCGGTGCCGACGACTACATCACCAAGCCGTTTTCAATGGAGGAATTGGTGATGCGCATCAACGCCATCCTGCGCAGGGCCGAGGGCCAAACCATCACGGACGAGCCCCAGGTTTTCGACTTGGGCAAATTCACCTTCGACTTCGACCGCCAAACCTTGAAAAGCGGCGACAACGTGACCAAGCTCACCACCAAGGAAAACGAGCTGCTTCACCTGTTGTGCCTCAACATGAACGGCGTACTCCAAAGAAACTACGCTTTGAACGCCATTTGGGGTGACGACAACTATTTCAACGGGCGAAGCATGGACGTGTACATCGCCAAGCTGCGTAAACTTTTGAAACCGGATCCGGACATCGAGATCATCAACGTGCACGGAAAGGGCTTCAAACTCATGGTCGCCACGCCCAAATAATTCGGGGGCGGAATTCGCCTGCGAGGAGCTTACAAGCTTTTGGTTCGACCTCCGTCTACCGGCAGGTTGATTCCGTTGATGTACGAAGCCGCGGGACTCGCGAGGAAAGCGATGGCATTGGCGATCTCTTCGGGTTGCGCCACGCGGTTGATGGGCGTTTCTTCGCCCATTTCATTGATGATTTCTTCGGTTTTTCGCCCCGTGGCTTCGGCCTTCTTGCGCGCGAGCTCACGCAGGCGGTTCGTCAAGGTGGGCCCGGGCAGCACGTTGTTTACGGTAATGCCGTGGACCCCTAATTCACCGGCCAAGGTTTTCGACCAATTGCCCACGGCACCGCGGATGGTATTGGAGACCCCGAGGTTGGGCAAGGGCTGCTTTACGGATGTGGAAATGACGTTTACGATACGGCCGTACCGCGCCTTTTTCATCCCCGGCACCAAGAGTTGAGTCAGGATGTGATTGCCGATGAGGTGCATGCCGAAAGCCCTGTCAAAAGCTTGGGGCTCCGCATCGATCAGCGGCCCGCCGGGAGGTCCGCCGGTATTGTTCACCAGAATATGTATGACGCCGTTGGCGATGTCCAGGGCTTCCTTCCCCGCGCGCATCACTTGCTCCCGATCGGTAAAATCGGCCACTACGAAGCGGTGGGAATTTCCCTTGCTCGTATCCAACAATTTCTGAACGGCGATGAGGGATTCTTCATTTCGCGCCAGGAGAATGACGTTTGCGCCCATGGTCGCCAGTTCCAGCGCCGCGGCACGGCCTATCCCCCCCGTACTTCCCGCCACCAGTGCGTTTTTGCCTCGCAGATCGAGTTCCATATTTCCGGTATTTTATTTCGTGAAAAGGCCAAAGGTAATCCAATGCTTTACTATTGAAAACGGTCTGACGCGATCGGATTCGCCCGCGAGAAGCTTTCGGACCTTCCAACCCACCTCACGTGCTCGCCGCCGCATCGCAATCCAAACAACTCCCGGCGAGGAGGGTTTACAAAATTTGACTTTAAAAATCCACTCCACGCCCAAAAAAGCATAATTACTGAAAACCAGAGCGGTATAAGCGATATAGGAAAGCGAAACCGGGAATCCGCCCGTCGTTTTTTTCGGGCATTTCCTTCCAAAATTACCAGACCTGCCGGATATTTGTACTTTTGATTAATCTTGCCGTAAGTAGACCTGCTTCAAAGTGTAATATGCGACAGACGATCATTCCCCTTTTACTCATGATTTTCCTCGCCCCCGCGGGCATGGCCCAAGCCCAGTCACTGGTGCTTAACGGCGTGTATCAGGGCAAGGATCTGTACGTGAAAAATCCCTTCGGCCCGGACGGGGTAGGCTTCTGTGTGAACGACATTTACGTCAACGACGAACTGACCCGCGACGAGGTCAACAGCAGCGCATTCGCCATCGACTTTCAAATTTTGGGCGTGGAAGTGGGCACACCGGTTAAGGTGGTCATCAACCACAAATCGGGGTGCGAGCCGGTGGTATTGAACCCCGAGGGCATAAAGCCCCACAGCACTTTCGAAATCGTGGATATCGCCATGGACGGTTCCACGCTGAAGTGGACGGCCAAAAACGAAAGGGGTTCCCTGCCCTACGTCGTAGAGCAGTTCCGCTGGAACAAATGGGTGAAGGCCGGCGAAGTGCCCGGCAGCGGAAACGCCTCGGAAACCACGTACACCTTCAAACCCGAAACCTATTCGGGCGAAATCAAAATCCGCGTAAAACAGACGGATTACACCGACAAACCCCGGTACAGCCCCGTAGTCACGTACAACCCAGGCGCGCCGAAGGTGACTTTCTCACCGCAACGTCCCGACAAGGAGATCAACTTTTCCGCTTCCACACGGTACGAAATCTTCGACATTTACGGGAATCTGGTGAAAACCGGAACCGGACGAAGCGTCGACGTGTCCGATCTGAAGTCGGGCGCCACGTACTACCTCAACTACGACAGTTCTTTCGGCGAAACTTTCCGCAAGAAGTAAGTCTCCCGTCCCCCACCGGCCTATCCCCGCTCGGACCAACCGTCGATCAACTCCCGCAAGGAAGTGCCGATGGGGTAATGCACGGAAGGAATGCCCGCGTCCAGCCCACCTTGCACGTTGGCCTCCGTGTCGTCGATAAACAGCGTGGTGGCCGGATCGATGTCGTGCATGTCCACGAAGCGGCGAAAGATTTCCGGCTCGGGCTTGCGGAAGCCCAACTCATGGCTGTATCCCACGCCGTCGAAGAGGTCCAGGAAAGCACCCCGCCCGTACTGCTCGTCCAAAACGGCTTCGAAATGCCGCCGGTGCAATTCGTTGGTATTGCTCAGCAAGTAAATGTCGAGGTGTTCGCCCAGCTCCTGCAGAAGCAGAAATTTCTCTTCCGGCATACTGCCCAACATGGCGCACCACGATTCGAGGATGGGCGCGTGCCCCGGGCCGCCCATTTTACTGTCCAAGGCGTCGAGAAACTCATCCGTGTCCACTTCTCCGCGTTCCAGGCGCTTGAACAATTCGTCTTGGCTGTACTTCGAAAAAGCCTCCGCGGCGCGCTCGAGACCCAAGCGCCCGAAGGCATCGATGGTCTTTTGATAATCCAAATCGAGCAGCACGCCCCCGAGGTCAAAAATCACCGACTTCATGCGGGCAAAGATAATTTGAACCACGCACCTTGCGAAACCGGTAAATTGGAGTAATTTTGCGCTCGATTTCACGGGGAATTAGCTCAGCTGGCTAGAGCGCTACACTGGCAGTGTAGAGGTCACCGGTTCGAATCCGGTATTCTCCACCAAATTTCGAATGGCCACGGAGTCATTCGGGTAGCCGCACAGGCGGTGCATCTTTTAAGCGGATCCTTCGGGGTTCGCTTTTTTTTGTTTTTGTGGGTGTATCCTCTCCCCCATGGTTCCCGGCCGAAGACGGGGTGATATTCCGCAGGGAAAATGGTCGAAACGCACGCCACGCCCCGGCCGGAAGGTGCATTCACCTCCTGTGCGGGTGGAGGCCGCACAACGCATAATATCGCACAAGAAAATGTCGGGGGGAAGTGGTGGGCCCGGAAGGACTTGAACCTTCGACCTTCAGATTATGAGTCTGCTGCTCTAACCGCCTGAGCTACGGGCCCCGGTTGAGGGATGGCAAAAATAGCCGAAAGTAATTACCCACGCAATAAAGGATTGGAAAAACACCGGACTAAAACCTCTTGGGGTTGAGCCCCACCACCCGAAGCGACGAAGGACGCGGTTTGGTACGGGGATTTGCACGCGCGCAGGCGGAAGGCGGCATCCCGGCGGTGAACGCGCCCACAGCCGCGGGGCGGGGCAGAGCGACCGGCGGAAGCTCCTGCCCCGCCCTTGCGGATGTTTGGTGTGGACACCGCCGGATATAGCCTGTAGCCGACCCGGGCAGCGGTTTGTACAATTGAAGTGAGAGACTGCGACACGAATTGCCGGATATGGGAAGTGGGAAATGCCCGGGCGCGCCCAAAAACTCCGCCTTTACACCCGGAAATGCGACCGTTGTCGTAGATGCATCGGATTGAAGGAGAGTGAAAATACCCTTATCTTTGTATGGAAGGCCGGCGTGAGAATCACGACCGTGCCAGTGCGTATAAGGAATTTATAACCATATAATTACAGGACATTGAGCGCGTTGAATCCGGAAATGAGCGTTGTGTGGCGAAAAGCCGTGGAGAAGGAATTGGGAAAGCCCGTAGAACTGCTTCGAGTGGGCCCGGTAGGAGGGGGCAGCATCAGCGATGCGCGGCAAGTGGTGACGTCGGAAGGCGCGTATTTCGTGAAGTTCAACGACGCGGAAAAATACCCGGGCATGTTTGAGGCGGAGGCGCACGGGCTGAAGTTTTTGGCGGCTCACAGCGCGTTTGCCATTCCCAAACCCATCGCCACGGGTGAGGCCGGCGGCATACAATGGATCATGATGGAGATGATTGTCGGCGCCAAAAGGAAAGAGGATTATTGGGAAACCTTCGGGCGGAGGCTGGCGGAAATGCACAAAGACTACGGCGAGAGGTTTGGTTTTGACCACGACAACTACCTGGGGAGCTTGCCGCAGTACAACGAGTGGCGGGATTCTTGGGAAACTTTTTTCGTGGAAAAACGCCTTCAGCCCCAGTTGGAGATAGCGGTGGAGCGCGAGGTGGCTTCCAAGGAAATGATCCGCCTGTTCAACAAATTGTATTCTCGCGTAGACCGCTATTTCCCGACCGAGCCGCCCTCACCGGTGCACGGCGATCTGTGGACGGGCAATTTCACCACGGGCCACGACGGGGAAGCGGTGATTTTCGACCCGGCGTGCCACTACGGACACAGGGAAATGGATATCGCCATGAGCCGACTTTTCGGGGGTTTCGACAAGCGTTTTTACGATGCCTACAACGAGGTGTATCCCCTGGAAAAAGGCTGGGAAGATCGAGTGTTCGTCGCCAACCTCTACCCCCTGATGGCCCATGCGAATCTTTTTGGCGGGGGATATACCCTGCAGGTGATGCAATATCTCCGCAAGTATGTGTGAGGCCTCGCATCGGGATGTGAATTTCATATCGTCCGAGACCGAAATCCCCACTCTTTGAATCCGTAATCGAGCAACCTTCGCGCGGGGCAAAGCGTCGGTTTGCAGTGCCCGAAATTGACCGATGAGGGAGAGGGCGAGCACCAAAAGCCTGCCTATCCTATCTTTGCCGAGGCGATTTCAAAAATGTAGTACCACAACATTGTCGAACGAAACCAACAAACCCCGTACAGATGAAGACGAGCCCGGTGGAACGGGTGCCTTCACACTCCGGGAATTCGAAGAAGCTTTCGATCGGCACTACACGGAAATTCGGAACTTCATCTACTACAAAACTTCTCAGGCCGAATTGGCCGAAGACGTGGCTCAGGACACCTTCGTGAAACTATGGGAAACGCGAAACCGAATCGAAAGGACGTCACTGAAATCGTACTTGTACACCATTGCCAACAACTTGATGATAAACAAGATGAAGAGAAGGCAATTGAAGTTCAAGTTTCTGGATTACCAAAAACCCGGGAAGGAGATAAAAGACCCCCAGTACCTGATGGAGATGGAGGAGTTCGACCGGAAGCTGCAAGCCGTTCTGGCCAAGATTCCCGAAGGGGCGAGAGAGGTGTTTCTGATGAACCGCATAGACGGGTTGAAATACCACGAAATAGCGGATAGACTTTCCCTGAGCATGAAGGCCATCGAAAAGCGCATGTCGAAAGCGCTGGCGATCATCCGCAAAGAAATGGACCGTCGGTTCTGACTTGTTTGGCCTCAATCCGATATCTTGGCAATCCGATATCTTTAGGTGTGCGAACCTCATTCATCATCTTTTTCGGTTTTGTATTGATGTGCACCAAGGTGCAGGGTCAATCGGATACGCTTCGACTCGATTTTTCGGTGTATTCGGGAGAGCCGTTGGCCAAGGTTTTTCAAACTTTGACGGAGGACCACGGCGTGGTGTTCTCCTTCGATCCCTCGGCGGTAGCGGTGGTGGTTGCCCCGGTAGTCGGCGACGATGAGATGAATATCTCCGCTTATCTGAACATCGCGTTGCGCGGTACCGACCTCACTTTTCAGGTCATATCGGACACATACGTGTTGGTGGAACGCCCCGGCCCCACTTCGGGAACGGAGAAAATATCGCTGGTCGGGGTGGTTCGAGACGTGGGTAGCGGGGAAAGTTTGCCCTACGCTTCGGTGTCGGTAAAGGGCACGTCTCTCCGAACCACGGCCAATTCGGAGGGAGGTTTTTCACTATTGAATATCCCCGGCGACACCTGCTTGGTGGAGGTGAGCTACTTGGGCTATTCACCGGCTTTGGTTCGCGTGAGTTCGGTTCGAGGAACGGTGCCGGCCATTTTCTCCCTGCAGAAAAGATCGAGGCTGCTTCCCCCCGTGGAAGTGCAAGCGATTCAAGAGGAAATGTTGGAGCACCACAACCAACCCGGGCAGATCACTTTCAACGCTTCCGAAATCGCGGTGCTGCCCAACTTGGGGGAATCGGATGTGTTTTCGGCGTTGCGCCGACTGCCGGGTTTGGGAAACAACGGCTGGATCGGTTCGGGCATTCGAATTCGAGGGGGCAACAGCGACGAGAACTTGGTCATGTTCGACGGCATTCCCATCTATCACCTCGACCATTTCTACGGGTATTCCAGCGCCTTTCACACGCCAATGATCAAGCACGTGCAGGTGTACAAAGGGAGTTTCGACGCCAAGTACGGGGGGCGCACTTCGGGGGTCATCGATATCGTGGGAATCGACGGAAACAAAGTGAATCCCGAATTCATGGCGGAAGCAAACACACTTAGCGCGAGTGCACTCGGTCAAATCCCCATCGTAAAAAACAAAATATCCCTGGTGGCTTCCTTCCGAAGGTCGTACACGGACCAATGGGCGAATCCCGTGTTCCAAAGAATGTTCAACCACTTGAACAACGGCCACGTTCCCACCCCGGGGTCGAAACCCGTCGACGTGTTCGCCGGAAGCCACCCGCCGGAGTTCGGATACAGGGATTTCCACGCCAAGCTGAGCATGAAGCCCAGCGAATTGGACGCGGTGTCATTGAGTTTTTACAACGGGAAGGATTTTCTGGACATGCGGTTCAACCACGAGCAAGACGGCGTAAGAAGAATCTCCACCGACCACACGGAATGGGGAAACCTGGGGGGCAGCGCGAAGTGGGCCCGCAAGTGGGGCAAGCGTTTTTCTTCGTCGGCCCAATTCGGAATATCGCGGTACGAGAGCGACCTCCGCGCTTTCGAGACCTTCTACACCAACGGTGACCTATTCAGCAGCAACGTGTTCGAGCAACTCGTGGCTTTGGACGACCGCTCCATACGCCTCGATCACACCTTCGAAATTTCCGACGCTTACAAATTGGAATTCGGATGGTGGCACACCGAAAACAAGATCTTGACCCAAGCGCAAAACGCGGTGGAAATCCTGCGCGACTCTTCCATCACCGGCCGCTTGAACGCCGGATATTTGTCGTTTTTCCAAAGGAGCAATCGCGTTCAAACCGTGTGGGGGCTGCGCCTGAGTCATTACGACCGCACCGACAAAAGGTATTTAGCCCCTCGCTGGTCGGGTTCTTGGCAGATCGTTCCGTCCTTGCAACTCAAAGCTTCCGCCGGTATCCACTATCAGATGATTCGCCGCCTGAATGAGCGGAGCCTGTATTTGAGCATTCCCGAGAGCTGGGCGCTCGCCGACCCCGAATCCGTGCCCGTGGGCCGAAGCGACCATTACCAGGTGGAGGTGCACTTGGATCGAAACGGTTGGGATTTCATCCTCGCGGGTTTTCACAAATACGAGAGGGGCGTGGTGGAAATCCCCTTCCCCGAATTCGGAACCCCGTCGGGGGTGCTGGAGCAACTGGCCATCGACGGACGGCGGAGCATCTTCGGTGCGGAGCTGCTGATCGAAAAATCGATGAAAAGGCATCGTGTATTGGTGGCCTACACGCTGATGGACGCCCGGTCGAAATACCGGGACCTCAACGGGGGGGCGTATTTCCCCAGCCCCGGACTGGCCGATCACGTGTTTTCGGCCATCTACGGATACCGCGTGGGACGGTGGGAATTCACCGCCGCCCAGACCTTGAGCTACGGAGCGAAATACACCCCGGTGATCGGGTCCACGGTCGACACTTCGGCGACCGGGGAAACGAATCAAGTCATCGTGGCGGGTGCACCCTCCTCGTCGACCCTGCCGGCCAATCACCGCCTCGATGTAGCCGCGCACTATACCTTGCCTCTGAAAAAGGGGATGATGGAATTCGGCCTGACGATATACAACGTGTACAACAGCCGATCGATCATAGGAATGCAATATTTTGCGGTGCCACAGCCGGACTCCGACTTTTACGGTTTGGGACGGAGGGAACTTCCGGAACTCGGAATCACGCCGTCGTTGTTCGCTAAAATCCGCTTCAATTGACGACTGACTTCTCGGGCAACGACCATGGAATACCTCCGCATGCGCCACGAGTGGGATGTGACGGGCAAAGACACACCCACAAAAACCACCCAAGGAGGTAGGGAAAAGGGAGAATAAAATGTAGAAGATGAGTACAAGGAAAAAAACAAGGATGGAGAGAGAATCGGAACACGAATCGGCTTTGCGCCAAAGTCTGCAGGCGGATCGCCTGCCGTTCACGCTGGAACGGGAGGAGGCGAAGGCGCGCGTGATGGCACGGATACAATCGGCCGACGCGGAGGGCAAAGTCGTTGAGATGCGGGCGAGGCCTTGGATTTTGAGGTTGGCTGCCGCCGTGGCCCTTTTGCTCATCGCGGGCGGAGCCCTCTGGTTTTCCGCTCAGGAAGTGGTGGAGGCCAACGGTCATAGTCCGATGACGGCCCTGCTGCCGGATGGATCCGAAATTCACCTTCGCGAGGGAAGCACCCTGGATTACAACGCCTTGCTTTGGAAATTCCGACGGAAGGTGAGTCTGGAAGGGGAAGCGTTCTTTTCGGTGGAGAAAGGCGATACCGAATTCTCGGTTCACACCGCAGGTGGAACGGTGCGGGTGTTGGGCACTTCATTTTATGTAGCCGCCGAGGAGGACAAACTGGACGTTTTGTGTAAAACCGGAAAAGTGGCCGTGTACGGCAAAACGGACATCCCCACCGAGTTGGGGCCGGGGGAAGGAATACTGTCGACCGCGGAGTCGACCTCCCTCTATGTTCGTACGCCGGAAACCATCGGCGGCTGGACCGAAGGCGTGTATCGGTATGAAAATTCTCCGGTAAAAGAAGTGTGGGAAGACGTTCGCGAAGCTTTCGGGTACGAAATCGAAGTGGACCGAATGGACCAAACGTATACCGGCGGCTTCTCTGCGGAGGACGACCTTCGGGAGGTGCTGGACATCATTTGCCGACCGCTGGGTCTGGAATACACGTTGGATTCCGACGACAAGACGATTTACATCAACAAGAACTGAACGCCGTGGACAAAGAAAACAAAGACATGATCCGACAGCAGTCGGAGAAGGTGCGTCCACAGAGGAGCTTGACGCCCTTGTGGGACGCTTTTTACATCCGTTCTCAGAATCGGAAATTCAAGAACAAGTGGGATAAGGTGAAGAAGGCGACGTGAGGGATTTGTGACCTCTTGAAGTTGGCTTCACTTCGAACTGCAATCAGGGATGACTTTTCGTGAAAGTTCGCGTAAGAAAGTTGCGCTTCACGTATGGTCATTCAACCAGCCGAAATTTCCCTCTAGTTCAGTCAGAAGTTAATTCTTTAGCTATCATTTCCGCTTGTTTCAAGACGGTTTCCGTGGCCAATTTTTGCATGTCGGGCGGATAGCCATATTGCCTTAAAGTCCGCTTGATGATTACTTTCAATTTCGCGCGGACACTTTCTTTTATTGTCCAATCGATGGAGGCATTTTGTTTTACTCTTTCGGTTAAAATGACAGCGAGTTCCCTCAGTTTATCTTGCTGCATGAGCTGTTTTGCAGAGTCGTTATCGGCTACCGCCGTGTAAAATGCATATTCGAAGTCCGTCAATCCAAGTTTCTTGGCTTCGCTGTCCATGTTCACGATTTCCTTGCTCAGTTTGATGAGTTCCTCGATCACTTCGGCCGCAGTCAAAATTTTGTTGTGGTATTTCTTGATGGAATTCTCCAACATTTCTTTGAGGGATTTGCTCTTGACCAGATACTTCCTTGAATGCGCTTTTATCTCGTCATTGAGCAACTTCTTGAGAACTTCCATCGCGATGTTTTTGTGCTCCATGCCTTTGAGCTCCATCAAAAACTCTTCGGACAGGATGGAAATGTCCGGTTTCTTGATACCCGCGGCATCAAAGACATCAATCACCTGTTCCGACACCAACGCTTGGTCAATAACTTGTCGAATGGTGGTCTCGATTTCTTCATCGGTTCTTCCCGAACCAGTGGCGTCAAACTTGGCCAAGCGCGCCTTTACGGCTTGGAAGAAGGAAACCTCATCCTTTACATCCAAGGCTTGCTCGTGTGGGACTGCAATCGCAAAAGCCTTCGATAAAGCGGTGACTTCATTGATGAATCGCTTCTTACCATCCTCCAAGCCGAGTATGTGTTCTTCCGCTGCCAGAATCATGGAAAGTTTTTTACCGGTGTCTGCCGCGAAATAGTCTTCGTAAGGGAAACCACCCCGCCCTTCGGGCACCCCTCCAGAGGAGGGGAATTTACCACCCCGTCCGCTTTCAGCGTCCACACCTCCGGAGGAGGGGGATCTACCACCCCGTCCGCTTTCTGCGTCCACCCCTCCGGAGGAGGGGTAATTACCACCCCGTCCGCTTTCAGCGTCTACCCCTCCGGAGGAGGGGAATTCATTGAACATTTGGGACACCACTTCCAGTTTTTCCAGCATCAACTCAACGGCTTGGGCTTGGGCAATGGTCGGGTCGCCTTTACCTCCTGCATCCGAGTAAAACGAAAGTGCTCTCTTCAAATCCGAAGCGATACCCAGATAATCGACCACCAAACCACCGGGCTTGTCTTTATAAACCCGGTTAACCCGGGCAATGGCCTGCATCAGGTTGTGGCCTTTCATGGGTTTGTCAATATAAAGCGTGTGCATGCTGGGCGCGTCAAAACCGGTGAGCCACATATCGCGTACAATCACCAGTTTCAGTTCATCGTCCGGGTCTTTCATTCGGTCGGCAAGCACTCTTCGCTGCTGTTTTGTGGTATGATGTTTGGCAATTTTAGGCCCATCCGAAGAGGCCGAAGTCATTACGACTTTGATAACTCCCTTATCCAAATCATCTGAATGCCATCCCGGTCTTAATTTGATAATTTCTTCATACAGATCAGCGGCAATTCTTCTGGACATGGCCACTATCATTCCTTTACCTTCAAACACTTCCTGGCGTTGGCTAAAATGCTGAATGATGTCATTGGCTACATTTTTTATTCGATTTTCACTACCAATCAAAGCTTCTAATTTAGTCCATTTGGCTTTCGCTTTTTGAGTCTCGGTTAGTTCTTCACCGTCCAACTCATCATCCAGTTCCTCTACCAGCTTTTTACCTTCTTCGCTCAGGTTCACTTTCGCCAATCGGCTTTCGTAATAGATGCGTACGGTGGCACCATCTTCTACCGCCTGGGCTATGTCGTACACATCAATGTAGTTTCCGAAAACGGCCGGTGTGTTTACATCGGTACTTTCAATGGGCGTTCCTGTAAAACCGATGTAAGTGGCATTGGGCAAGGCATCTCGCATGTACTTGGCGAAACCATACACCGTTTTCTTACCCACCACATTGCCGTGCTCGTCTTTGTCATCAACCGTTTTGGCTTTGAAGCCGTATTGCGTTCGGTGGGCTTCATCGGCGATTACCACGATGTTCTCTCTTTCCGAAAGGGTTTCATACACATTGCCTTCTTCGGGCGAAAATTTTTGAATGGTGGTGAAAATCACACCACCGGATGCTACTTTCAGCTTTTCCTTTAAATCATTTCGGTTTTCCACTTGCCTGGGCTCTTGTCTCAACAACTGAGTGGAAGAGGCAAAAGTGTCAAAGAGCTGGTCGTCCAGATCGTTGCGGTCGGTGATGACCACCACGGTGGGATTGTCCAACGCCAACACAATTTTGCCGGTAAAAAACACCATGGACAGTGATTTACCACTTCCCTGGGTATGCCAAACCACACCGCCTTTTCGGTCGCCTTTGGGTTGTTTCTTGACCCCCGGCAAACCATAACTCTCAGGCGACTCTATCACATCTCCTTCCCGTGAAGGGGTGCCCGAAGGGCGTCGCACTTCATTCCCCTCCTCCGGAGGGGTGCCCGAAGGGCGTCGTACTACATTCCCCTCCTCCGGAGGGGTGCCCGAAGGGCGGGGTGGTACTTCTGCCTGCAACGCCGGATGGCTATAGAGCATCTCCATTACTGCGTCCATTCTGTTCATCACATCGGCAACCGGAATCCGAATGACCGTCAAGCCAAGGGATTCCAAATAGGCGTCTCGCTCCACATCATATTCTTTCTTCTCATCGTGGCTGCTGCCATCAATTTCGATGACCACCTGACAATTGCCACAATAAAAATCCACTATATAATTCCCTATGATTTTTTGACGGTCAAAATCATAGCCTTTGAACTGTTTATTTTTTACCTGATTCCAGAAAAGTACTTCCGATAAATTCCCGGCTTTCCGGAGCTCACGAGCTCTGTCTTTCAGCTTGGGGTTGTATGGGAGGTTGAAGTAGTTTTTGGAGGCTCTTTTGACCACCCCGTCGGACTTCGTCCGCCACCCCTCCGGAGGAGGGGAATGTAATACCCCGTCATCCGTAGGCGGATGCCACCCCTCCGGAGGAGGGGAATGTGACACCCCGTCAGACTTTGTCTGCCACCCCTCCATGGGAGGGGAATATCCGGCGGCTCTTAATGTGGATTCCACTGCACGGTTTACGGCGTAGTATTGATGGTAAGCCGCCATTTTTTTGACGGTTGAAATGGTGGTTAACCCCGTTTTGGCATCCTCCTTTTTCGACTTTTCAAATACGATGAAATGGCGAATCAGATCCAGCAGGGTTTGCTTGTTCAGCATACCGGTAATGAGGGTTTCTATCTGACCCACCAGATGCGATGCTTCTTCTTTACCGTCTGCAGACTTCCAGGCCATAAAACGGCTCATGCCGGATGAAAGCGTTCCTGCTTTGGCTTCTAAACCATCTGAGATAACCGTAAACGCATTGTAGGTAAACAGACCTGGAATAACGGCTTTGTAGGTTTCGATTTGGCGAAATGCCGATCTAATGCTTGCATTTTCGTCGGCTGCATTTTTGAGTTCCATCACCACCAACGGAAGCCCGTTGACGAAGAGAATCACATCCGGACGTTTGTTTGCTCCATTTTCTACTACGGTAAACTGATTGGCAACGATAAAGTCGTTGTTTTCAGGCGTGTTGAAATCGATCAACCAAACTAAATCGCCTCTTTGCTGCCCGTCTTTCTGATAACTGACATTTATGCCTTCAGTCAGAAGGCGGTGAAAGCGCTCATTATTGGTGAGTAAGTCGGGCGAATGGATACGCTGAATTTCTTTGAGGGCTTCTTCTTGCGCTTCAGGTGGCACGGAGGGGTTGATTCTTCGTACAGCATCCGACAGTCGATGGGTGAGCAGGGTTTCTTCGTATGAGGTGCGCTCTGGGTTTTCACCATCATGAGCAATGTTTGGGGCATAGATGTATTCGTAGCCTAATTGTTCCAGTAGTTTGATGGCGAAATCTTCGATGGTATTTTCGGTGATGCGGGTCATGATGTATAAAATTTATCCTCCTGCCATTGTTGGGGATTGTTGCCGATGTATGCTGAAATGCGTTGAAATGATTTTTCATTTCGGATAATGTGGTCGTGATACCGGGGTTGCCAGGCAAAATCGGGATTGAATTGCCGGGCATTTTTGGTCACGCCAATTTTAAATCCACGGATGATGGATGCCAAATTTTTGGATTGGGGTCCAAATTGGTTTTTGGGTTTGTCCAATTTCGATGGGGGCGGTGGTACCGATGATGGCGGTGGTAGAGACGCAAAATTTTGCGTCTCTACGGTGGGGCCATCGTTGCGTCCATCGTCCGGTTTATTAATCATCACAATTCCATGAACATGATTAGGCATAATGATGTGAATCCCTAATTCAACAAACGGAAAATGATTGGGTATTTCATACCAACAGGAATTAGCGATATGCCCAATGGGCGATAAATCCATCACCCCATCCGAAATTTCCCCAAACCAACATGCCCGGTTTTGGGTGCAGATGGTTACAAAATACGCGGCATTCCACCCGTAATCCCAGAATGGGGCGCGGGCGGAGGCGATGCGGTATTTGTTCTTAAATGTATTCATAGCCAATTGCACCTACAATTCGATGGCGAAATCTTGTATGGTATTTTCGGTAATTCTCATTTGTCTGAACCTTGATTTTTGGGATTTGCTTGATTACTTGATGTATTACCTGCCCTAAAATCACGGCTATCCCTTAATCCTTTAGAATCATGGTTTAAGACTTTGTTGTTGTGAACCCTTTTAAACTGTAAGGATTTTGCACCAAAATTAATTAGCAACCCAATATTAAGGTTGTAGGCTTCTAGATAATTCATGGCCTGAGCCAGATGTACATCTTCTATATTTATAATGGCTTTGATTTCCACCATGATTTCGTCCTCTACCAAAAAATCTACTCTTCTTGTTCCTACGTCATGACCTTTGTATTGAAGCGCCATTTCGTGCTCTCTGCTAAAGTTTAAACCTAGCATGGTCATTTCAATGTCCAAGGCTCTTTGGTACACCACTTCCTGAAACCCGTTGCCGAGATGTTTATGCACTTCCATGGCCGCCCCAATAATCTTATGTGTCAGTTCTTTGTGTTCCATAATCATTTGTCTGAACCTTGATTTGTAGGGTTGGCCTGATGGCTTGATTTTATACTTTTTGTTATATCAATCATGGTAATCTGATAATCAATTAAAATCATGGTTCAGACACTCACCCGCACCTCCCCACTCATCAACTTCGGCAGCAGCGTATCACGCAGGGCGGTGAGGGTGCGGATTTGGGTTTGGTTAATTTGTTGCTTTTTATAATAATCCTTTGCAATTAAAGTAAAATCATCAATCATATCTTGGGGTGGCATTCGGAACTTCACCCATTCAACTCCATCTTTAGGTAGCATATTAACTGTGCTCCCATTTGTCGCGCCTGCAATTTGTTCATGCACATCATGAGTTTTCAATAGATGGAATAGAAAGAAATTTGATAGACATGATTTTATTTTCAACCTATATATGTGTTGACTAAAAATACCAAATTCTCCAAAATTTTGAGGTACAATTGCAGGATAGCCAATCAGCAAATGATCATGTCCTTGCTCCGTGTTTGCTACTATAACATCCCCTGGAAATACTTTATGTCGCTCTTTGAATTCACCTTTGTAATATTTTATACCCGTTTCTTTATAACCTCCACCTTCAAATACAGAGTTAAGGTTATGCATAGGAACTCCGTTTCCTTCATCCGTTAATCCTTTCCCTTTATAGCTTAATCCCCTTTGGACGTCAATAAATTCATCAAGTTGACGCCATTCCCACCCCTCATCCGCTTCTTCCACAAACCACTGCCGAAACAGCGTCTCCGCCATTTGCTCCAGGGTTTGGTTTTGGCGGTGCAGCAGGTCTATTTTGTCGTCCAGGCTGGAAAGGACGGCGGCGATGGCGCGTTGTTCGGGTAAACTAGGAAGCAAAATTTCGAAACTACCTAATTGTTTTGCATTTGCTCCAGGCTGTGCTGAACCTCCAGCAATAGCGTCAACATAATCATTCCAACTTGGTGAACGTAATAGTTGGCCAATAAAAAAAGGGTCAGCCACGCTTTTGTCAATTTGATATCGAATCAAATATGATGCATATACTACTTCTCGCGGGTCATTCTCTTTGATTGTATAATTTGCTCCAGTCGTAGCTCCAGTTCTTGCAATTACTATATCCCCAGGCAATAATTGGTATTTCTTGAAATGTTCCTCGGTAATTGGACAGTATGGAACAGAATCCCAATCTAATCTACCATTTGCAATATCAGTGATACGTAAGAACTTTGGACCGACCTTTTCCTGTTTTGCACTTTCTGTATATCCATAGGAAATATCAGAACATATCATGGCTAAAGTAGTTTCCCTCCATTCACTCATCGCTTCCTCATTTTTCTATTTGCCTGGCTGAATTCGTTTGCAACAATATTTTCATTTGTCCGATAGCAATTTGGTTTAGTTTGACGAGTCGTTCGCTTTGATGCATCCCTTCACCAATAAAAATGGCATTCAGGTTTTCCAGGTTCGCTAGACACACCAACTGATTTACATTGGCATAATCACGGATATTGCCGTCTTTGTTGGGGTTCTCATCGCGCCATTGTTTAGCGGTTTTGCCAAAGAGGGCCATATTAAGCACATCGGCTTCATTGGCATATACATGGGAAATTTGCCGGGCTGTAAGACCCTGAGGAATAAGGTTTTCTCTAATGGCATCGGTATGGATGCGGTAGTTTATTTTGGTCAATTGTCTTTTGACACTCCATTCCAGGTCTTTCGATTCTGCCTCCTTTAGGCGTTGAAACTCTTTGACCAGATAAATCTTAAACTCAGCGCTGATCCACATTCCAAATTCAAAGGCAATATCCTGATGGGCATAGGTCCCACCGTATCTTCCTGCTTTTGCCCTGATGCCTATGGCGTTGGTCTTAGCTACCCATTCCTTTACACTTATTTTATAGTTATTCAGTCCGGCTTTTTGTGTAATTGTGGCGAATTCGCCATAATTAAAATCCGGATTGTGAATTCGTTCCCAAATACCCAGATACTCCAATGTATTGCGGTTTCTGAGCCAATCGGAAATGAAGAAATCACCGTCCTTGGCTTTCAGCATATCCGTTAGCGAAATAAAATCATCCGGGTCGATGGTAATGACCTTTCCCAGCACCTGTATTTGCTGATTCTTTTTAGCCATCTAGCTTAATTTTATTCAGGTTCTCTTTAATTCGCTCGTTGAGTTCCGCCTCTTCTTTCAATTGCGCTTCAAACTCCGCTTTCAGGCTGGTAAAGCGTTCCACAAAATCAAAGTCGTCTTCTTCCTCTGCCAGGCCTACATAGCGGCCGGGCGTGAGTACATAATCCAGTTCGGCTACCCGTTCTTTGGTAGCGGAGGCGCAGAAGCCTTTGACGTCTTCATAATTACCGTCCGGATTACGCCAATTGTGATAGGTCCCGGCAATGGTTTGTATGTCTTCTTCGGAAAGCTCCTTGGTTCTTCGGTTGATCAGATGCCCCATATTGCGGGCGTCAATGAAGAGGATCTCACCAATTCGATTACGGAATCTTCCATTGCTGCGATTACGGCTCATAAACCAAAGCGATGCCGGAATTTGCGTGTTCAAGAACAACTTGGCGGGCAGGTTCACGATACAATCGATCAGATCGGCTTCTATGAGCGCTTTTCTTATTTCTCCCTCACCGCCACTTTTGGAAGTCAATGCGCCTTTGGCCAGTACAAAACCGGCTTGTCCATTGGGGGATAAGTGATACAGAAAGTGCTGGATCCAGGCGTAATTGGCGTTTCCTGTGGGTGGTGTTCCGTATTTCCAGCGGCCGTCGTTACGGAGCAGATCACCGCTCCAGTCGCTCACATTAAACGGCGGGTTGGCAATGATGTAATCGGCTTTGAGATCGGGATGCGCGTCGTTTAAAAACGAACCTTCGTTGTTCCACTTTACCTGTGAGCTGTCGATGCCTCGAATAGCCAGATTCATTTTTGCCAGGCGCCAGGTGGTTTGGTTGCTTTCCTGTCCGTAAATGGAAATGTCGTTGAGACGTCCCTGGTGGTCTTCCACAAACTTTTCGGACTGCACGAACATCCCGCCCGAACCGCAGCAAGGGTCAAACACCCGGCCTTTGTAGGGTTCGAGCATTTCCACCAGGAGCTCCACTACGCTTCGTGGGGTATAGAACTGTCCGCCCTTTTTGCCCTCTGCCAGTGCAAACTCTCCGAGGAAATATTCAAATACGTGTCCGAGAACATCGGCGCTTCGCGATTTGGTGTCGCCCAAAGCAATGTTTCCGATCAGGTCGATCAACTCGCCCAAGCTGGTAGGGTCGAGGTTTTGACGTGCGTAGACTTTCGGCAAAACGCCTTTTAATTGAGCGTTTTCTTTTTCAATGGCATCCATCGCTTCATCCACCGATTTGCCAATGGTCGGCTGTTTGGCTTGCGAAAGCAAATGAGACCAGCGGGCTTTTTCAGGTACAAAGAACACGTTCTCGGCTTTGTATTCGTCTTTGTCTTCCGGGTCAGCCCCTGCATATTCACCTTCTCCGGCTTTCAGTTTGTCGTAGAGTTCTTCAAACGCGTCCGAGATGTATTTCAAAAAGATCAGTCCGAGGACTACGTGTTTGTATTCCGCTGCGTCTATGTTCTTTCGAAGCTTGTCGGCCGATTTCCAAAGTTGCTTTTCCAACGGTTCTTCGGTTGCGGTACTTTTCTTTTTCGCCATTTCTCTTTTACATTAATCCATTACTTACCCCCTGTTTTGCCACCTTATCGAGCAACAATCAATCTCGTCCAAGCCGGTTGTTGCCTTTACAGTTTTCCCCCCAAAAATACGCGTGGCTTCCGATATACCGGCGGCACGTCGTTCAGCCTTGACTACGAAGCCAATCCACAGATAGTGAAGATACAAAAACAATACTACCGTTCAAAATCAAAGCTCTTTTCAATAAACTTTAAATGATCCTCGGATAGAGGGGATTGGTGTTCATCATACGCTGTACAAAGCAGTTATTCCTTCGCTTCTTAGATAATTGCACCTCAATATAAATTCGTCTTACTAAAACGAGTCTGTACCGCACGTCATGAGCCTATAAACATGAGGCCGTACACATGGGGTCTCCGAACGAAGAAAAAAACGGTGAAAACTCTTTCTACTCGGAAATCCTTCAATAAGTGATATATATTCATGTATTTGACCGGCACAATCCCAGTATAAATCAAAAAGGGTGATCGATTTATTCCCGGAGGGTCGCCACGATCCTTCCCCACGTTTCGCCGTTCAGGATATCATCCATCATCCGTGGAATATCCTCCAACCTTACGATTTCGGCCATTTCTTCCAGCATGGGGGGTTTGAGCTCACCGCCGAGGCGGCTCCAAATTCGCCGCCTCAACACCATGGGCGTTTCAGCGGAATCGACGCCCAATAAATTCACGCCGTTCAGAATAAACGGATACACGGTGGTGTTCAATTCCGCCGAGCCGACCAACCCGCAGGAAGCCACGTTTCCGTTGGGCGCGCAGGCTTTCAACAGGGTGGTCAGGGTTTCGCCGCCGACGGTATCTATGGCGCCGGCCCACCGGCTTCTCACCAAAGGCCGACCCGAAGTGTCGATCAGCTCTTCGCGGTTGATGCAGCGCTCGGCTCCCAAATCCGACAACCAGTCGTAATATTCCGGCTTGCCGCTGGAGGCCACGACCTCGTACCCTTTTTGAGCCAGCAGCGCGACGGCCATGGATCCCACGCCTCCGCTCGCGCCGCTCACCACTACTTCCCCACCCTCGGGAGTTTGTCCGCAGACTTCCATCTTGTGAATGGCCAAAGCGGCGGTAAATCCCGCCGTTCCCAAGATCATCGATTCCCTCAGGGTCAACCCCTCGGGCAGTGGCACGATCCACGACGACGGCACCCGGATGTACTCCGCGAAAGCGCCTTTGGTGTTCATGCCCAAATCGTACGACGTCACGATGACCGGAGTACCCGGGGCGAACTCTTCCCCACCTCCTTCCACCACGGTTCCGGCGGCGTCTACGCCGGGTGTGTGGGGATAATTCTTGGTGACGCCCCGATGACCGCTCGCCGAAAGGGCGTCTTTGTAGTTCAATGCGGCGTATTCCACGCGGATGAGCACGCCTTCCGAAGGAAGAAAACCGCGGTCGACCATTTCCACTTGTCGCCGGAAACCCTCGTCGGTTTCACGCACCACCAGGGCTTTATACTTCATCATTTCCAATGGTTGCGATGCACTTCAATTCGATGGCGATGGGTGTGGGCAGCGCATTGATTTCCACCGTGGTTCTGCACGGCTTGTTGTCGGGGAAAAATTCCGCGTACACACGGTTGTATATCGCGAAATCGTTCTCGATATCCGTGAGAAAAACGGTGACGTCTACGAGGTTCTCCCACGACGAGCCCGCGTCTTCAAGGATGTAACGCACATTGGTAAACACCGACCTGCACTGCGCTTCGATATCGTATTCCACGACCTTTCCGTCGGGGCCGAGGGTCACTCCGGGGATTTCCTTGCTCCCGCGCTTTCGGGGTCCCACACCACTCAAGAACAACAAATTTCCGACGCGTCGGGCATGAGGATACAACCCCACGGGCTCGGGAGCGCGGGTGGAATTGTGTATTCCTTCTTCGGATTTCAAGGGATTTTTCATGTTTTTATGCCAAGTGTAAACGCTCGGATCCGAGCGTGATCTTTCAAGGGATGAAACTACAAAATCCCGAGGGATGACTGAAAACAGTCCGGCCGGCCAACGAGGCGGTAAGGGCGATTAACCGCTTTTTTTCGATCGGCGGCGAAAGACGGGGATGAGCATGCCCGTGAGAAAACACAAGACGGCCAACCACAGCGCCACGGGGTACCCGGGCAGGTCGAGAAACCCGAGGAAAATCGCGATGAACAGGGCGTTCTTCCCGAAGTAGTAGAAGTACTTGTAGGGTTGCTTGTCTTGACTGAAATGGAAACGGATGGCGGTAAGCAGGGAAAACGACAGCAAGCCGAGACCGAGAAACCAAGGCGCGAAAGGCCAACCCATCCAATCTCCGGCGAACCACACCGCGAAAGACAGCACGGCCAGCACCATCAAAGCCACGGCGTACCCCGGCCCCGACGGTCTTCGATCGTACGGTTTGTCCAAAACTTCTTCTTCCATACCTACCGTAGGGGGTCGAAGGCGAAGGGCGGTCGCGGACGGTGCTCGCCGCAAGTGCGGCACACCGAATTCCGGGGTTTACTTGCCGGGGTTGAGGTTGGCTTTCAGGTATTCGCGGTTCATGCGCGCGATATTTTCGAGAGAGATGCCTTTTGGACATTCGGCCTCGCACGCGCCGGTTACCGTACAACCCCCAAAACCCTCCTCCTCCATCTGCTTCACCATATTCAGAGCGCGTTCTTCCGCCTCCACTTTTCCTTGGGGAAGGAGGAACAACTGGGATATTTTGGCCGAGGTGAACAGGGCCGCGGAAGCGTTTTTGCACGCCGCCACGCAGGCGCCGCACCCGATGCACGTAGCGGAGTCGAAAGCCATGTCGGCATCCTTTTTCGGGACGGGTATTGCGTTGGCGTCTATGGTGTTACCGCTTGTATTGACCGACACGTAGCCTCCGGCGCTGATGATGCGGTCGAAGGCCGAACGGTCGACCATCAGGTCCTTGATCACCGGAAACGCCTTGGCGCGGAAGGGCTCTATGTAAATGGTGTCGCCGTTTTTGAACGAACGCATGTGCAATTGGCAGGTGGTGACGAGTTTTTGTGGGCCGTGCGGCTCCCCGTTAATATGCATCCCGCAAGCGCCACATATCCCTTCACGGCAGTCGTGATCGAAGGTGACCGGGTCTTCGCCTTTGTCAATGAGCTGGGCGTTGAGCACATCGAGCATCTCCAAAAACGACATGTCGGGGGAGATATCCGATACCTCGTACGTCACCATTTTCCCTTCGCTCCGGGCGTTGGGCTGTCTCCATATTTTGAGTGTCAGATCCATCTTAGTCCGATTTTCCGTGTTATTTGTAGCTTCTGGCTTTCACCTCGATGTCTTCGTAAACCAGGTCTTCCTTGTGCATGATTGATTTTCCCGGATCGCCGGTGTATTCCCATGCCCCTACGTACATGAATTCATCGTCGTGGCGCAAGGCCTCGCCGTCTTCGGTTTGGTGCTCTTCGCGGAAGTGACCTCCGCAGGATTCTTCCCGATGGAGGGCGTCGTGGCACATCAGCTCCGCAATCTCCAAAAAGTCGGCTACCCTGCCGGCTTTCTCCAGTTCGGGGTTCATGCCGTCGCGAACGCCGGGCACGCGCACGTCTTTCCAGAATTCTTCCCTCAATTGCCTAATCTCTTCGATGGCTTCTCTCAATCCTTGTGCATTCCGCGACATGCCGCACTTGTCCCACATCAACAGACCAAGTTTTCGGTGAAAATAATCCACCGACTTGCTGCCTTTGATGTTCATGAGGCGATCGATCTGATCGTTCACGTTCTTCTCGGCTTCGTCGAATTCCTTGGTGTCCGTGGAAATGGGGCCGGTGCGGATATCGCCCGACAAGTAATCTCCGATGGTGTAGGGCAATACGAAATACCCGTCGGCCAGACCCTGCATGAGCGCCGAAGCTCCCAGCCTGTTGGCGCCGTGGTCGCTGAAGTTGGCCTCTCCGGCGGCGTAGCAGCCCGGAATGGTCGTCATCAGGTTGTAATCGACCCACAAACCGCCCATGGTGTAGTGAACCGCGGGATAGATCATCATGGGTGTTTCGTAAGGATCCTGCGCGGTGATTTGCTTGTACATATCGAAGAGGTTGCCGTATTTGGCCTCCACGATTTTTTTCCCGAGTCGGGTAATGTCTTCGAGGGTGGGGTTTTTCAATCCCTGTACGTGCGCCTCGGTGGTACCGTAACGCTGTATGGCCGATTCGAAATCGAGGAATACCGCCTGTCCCGTGGGGTTCACTCCGAAGCCGGCGTCGCACCGCTCTTTGGCCGCCCGGGAAGCCACGTCGCGTGGAACGAGGTTACCGAAAGCGGGGTAGCGTCGCTCCAAGTAATAGTCTCTGTCTTCGTGTTTGATCTGAGTGGGTTTCAGGCGACCTTCGCGCAGGGCCACGGCGTCTTCTTTTTTCTTTGGAACCCAGATGCGGCCATCGTTTCGCAGCGATTCCGACATGAGGGTGAGTTTGGACTGGTAATCGCCGGATACCGGAATGCACGTGGGGTGGATCTGAGTGAAAGCCGGGTTGGCGAAGTACGCTCCTTTTTTATGCGATTTCCACGCCGCCGTGGCGTTGGACCCCATGGCGTTGGTCGAAAGGTAGAACACGTTTCCGTATCCTCCCGAAGCGATGATCACGGCGTGTGCGCCGTGTCTTTCCACTTGGCCGGTCACGAGGTTCCTTGCGATGATTCCCCTGGCTTTACCGTCGACGATCACCAAATCGAGCATTTCGTGGCGGTTGAACATTTGGATTTTCCCCTTGGCGATTTGCCGGGCCATGGCGGAATACGCACCCAACAGCAACTGCTGCCCGGTTTGCCCTTTGGCGTAAAAGGTACGCGATACCTGCACCCCTCCGAAGGAGCGGTTGTCGAGCATCCCCCCGTATTCCCGGGCGAATGGCACGCCTTGGGCCACGCATTGGTCGATGATGTTTGCGGACACTTCCGCCAAGCGGTACGTATTCGCCTCACGGGAACGGTAGTCCCCGCCTTTTACGGTATCGTAAAAAAGTCGGTAGGTGCTGTCGCCGTCGTTTTGGTAATTCTTCGCGGCGTTGATCCCTCCTTGGGCGGCGATACTGTGCGCCCTCCGCGGGGAATCCTGAAAGCAAAAAGCTTTGACGTTGTATCCCGCTTCCGCCAAGGTGGCCGCGGCGGAACCGCCGGCGAGGCCGGTACCCACGACGATCACGTCGATCAATCGCTTGTTGGCGGGATTTACGAGGTTGACTTCGTTCTTATGTCTGGTCCACTTCTCGGCCAAGGGGCCTTCGGGGATTTTTGCATTAGGTAAACTCATGCTTCCTGATTAATTCGTAAAGTAAACGTACACGGGAATGGCGGCGAATCCAATGGCAATCAATACGGCGAACAACCGTCCGATGCGGTAGATTGGTCGGCGCGTTTCCGGGGTTTTCAACCCCAGGGAATGAAAAGCCGCCTGCACCCCGTGGTGAAGATGCAGCGCCAAAGCCACCATGCCGATCACGTAAAGAATGACGATCCAAGGTTGTTGAAACGCCTCGATCACCGCGGTATACAAGTCCTTCATCGCCGGGCCCATCAATTGGCCGGCCCGGTCCACCACCATTCCGTTTTCCACTCGTCCACCGGCTACCGCTTCGCCGGTTTTCAGGAGGATGGACCCTCCGTCTTCGCTGGTCATGGCCGGCAGGCTACCGAATTTAAAACGGTACCAGAAATCCCACATGTGGAAAATGATGAATGCCAGCAGCAAGGTGCCGAGGAACCCCATGTTCCGGGAATTCCAAGGGCTGTTTCTAGACGGCTTGTTGTAGACGTACGATTTCGGGCGGGCCTTACGGTTGTTGATCGTGATGACGATCCCGTCGATGGCGTGAAACACGATGCTGAAGTAAGTCAGATACGACAACACCATGATACCGGGATTCGTGGTCATGAATATGGCGTACTCGTTGAAGGCCAACCTTGCGTCGTAGCCCTTGGCGAATAACTGGAGGTTTCCGGCCAAGTGGCCGATAAGGAAAAAGCAGAGAAAAAGTCCGGTGGCGGCCAGCCAGTACTTTTTCGCCAAGCTCGATTTGAGAATTCCTTTGCTGCTCATGAAAAATAGCTTTGAACCTGAAAATTTCAAGGCAAATGTAGTGGTCAAAAGGCAATTTAAAAGTCTTCCGTCTTATTTAATCTGATTCTATATTATTTTTCGTACACCCCGCGCGTAGAAAAAGCACATTCGTGTTGAAATCAGCGCATAAGACTTTTACACCCTGCACCTCTTGCGAAAAGTGGGGTTGTAAACACTTCGCGGCCACCGTCGGTGGTGGGCGAAGGCGAAGGACGGACTTCAGGCGGTCACTTCCGCTCCAGGGTCATTTCAAAGAACTGAACCCACTGATCACCGCTTTTAAACTCCCCTTTTTCGACCCATTTTCCATCGTCGTCGATACGGATGATGTAACGCACGTTATCACCCGGATACCAGTAAAAATCCCCGTCGATCATTTCCGCCTCGTACAGTCCTTTGCGTCCGTTTTGAAGAAAGGAATTGAAATCGTAATTCCCATTTTCACGGTCGTAGGAAAGTACGGCCAACGCATTGTGGATCACGACACCGTTGGAAACTCCCTTGCCTTCGATCAGCAGGGCGGTTCCATCGAGTTTCATCCTCACTTTTTCGGTTTGGTTGAAGGCGGCCCTTTCGCCCGTTTGACTCATCATCCACCCTTCTCCGGCCCAGTCGCCCGTGAGGAAGGAGAGTTGGGACACGTGACGCTGGGCCACCGTGTCGGTTTCGAAGTGCTGGGCCTGGATCGTCAAGGAAGGCACACACCACATCATCAGAAGAATTTTCAAAATCGTTTTCATCCGTTTGGTTTTGGTTGTTGATTGGTTTAAGCCGTCTAATATATATGCAGGCGTTTGGAAATCAAAGCGACCCGACGTCGATTCCCGACCCGTTTTGGGCGAGCGCGTTCGGCAATAGTGTGAGGTCTTTCGCACGGGTGACTTACCTTTGAAAAAATTTACAGAAGATGATTGTAGTAACCGGTGCGGCCGGATTTATCGGAAGCTGTCTTTTGGCCGAGCTCGATGCACGGGGCTATCACGACTTGGTGATGGTCGACGATTTCGACCGGCCGTCGAAGAAGGGCAATACCGCCGACAAGCAGCAGTTCCCGAAGGTGGATCGAAACTCCTTCCACGAATGGCTGGACGAAAACCACAAATTGGTTTATTTCATCTTCCACATCGGTGCGCGCACCGACACCACGGAGTTCGACGCGTCGATTTTCGACGAATTGAACCTCGAATACTCCAAGGAGGTGTGGAAGGCTTGCGCGCGATACGGCATACCACTGGTTTACGCGAGTTCGGCCGCCACATACGGCGGTGGGGAACACGGTTACGACGACGACCACGAGCTGATTCCCCGACTCCAACCTCTGAACCCCTACGCCGATTCCAAGCAGGCATTCGACCTGTGGGCCCTCTCTCAGGAAGAAGCCCCTTATTTCTGGGCGGGGCTGAAGTTTTTCAACGTGTACGGGCCCAACGAATACCACAAGGGACGAATGGCTTCGGTGGTGTTTCACGCGTACAATCAAATCAAGGAAAAGGGAGAGGTTCGTCTATTCCGCTCTCACAATCCCGATTATGCCGATGGGGGACAGCTGCGCGATTTCATCTACGTCAAAGACGTGGTGGACGTGTGCATCCACCTGATGGAAACCAGAAAAGCCGGAGGGATTTTCAACTTGGGTACCGGCGAAGCCCGCACCTTTTTGGATCTGGCCACCGCCGTATTCGAAGCCCTCGGAGAGGAGCCCAACATTACCTTCATCGACACCCCGGAGGATATCCGCGACAAGTACCAGTACTACACACAGGCGGAAATGGGAAAGCTCCGCCGGGCGGGCTACCAAAAGAAATTCCACTCGCTGGAAGAAGGGGTAAAGGACTACGTGGTGAATTACCTCATCCCGGGCCGTTACCGATGAACCGAGGAGCGGTTTAAAAAGGTCAGAGATTCCTGCGCAGTTCCACCAAGAATTTCCGCACTTCCTCCAAACTTTTGACGATTTCCACGTCGTCCCTGATGTCTTCGCGGTTGTCGCGCAATTTGTCGCGGGCACCTTGGAGGGTATACCCCCGCTCCTTCACCAAATGGTGGATGGTTCGTAGATTCTCGATGTCTTTGGCGGTAAAAAGGCGGTTCCCCTTTTTGTTCTTCTTGGGCTTGATGATGTCGAACTCCTTTTCCCAAAATCGGATCAAGGACGTGTTCACGTCGAACATCTTGGCCACTTCCCCGATGCTGTAATAAAGTTTGCCCGGTGGAGAATCGCTTTCCGTCATCAGTCGAAGGATTGATTCACCCTCGAGGCGAGTTCGATCATCTGATCGTACTCCTCCGGGGTGAGGTCGTTGAAATAGAAATTCGCCGGATCGATGGGTTTTCCGTCTTTGTGGACTTCGTAATGCAAGTGGGGCCCACTGCTCGTGCCGGTGTTGCCGACCTCTCCGATCACATCACCGCGCCGGACTTTTTGCCCTCTCTGCACGCTGATTTTGCTCATGTGGGCGTAAAGCGTTTCGTAGCCGTACCCATGGTCGATGACCACGTGCTTCCCGAATCCCCGGCGGCTGACGATCGTTTTCACGACTACGCCGTCGCCGGTCGCGAAGATTTCCGTGCCGGGAGGAGCGGAAAAATCCATCCCGTAGTGCATTTTCTTCACCTTGTATTTGGGGTGAATTCGGTATCCGTACCCGCTTGCCATTCTTTTGAGATCGCGGTTTGAAATGGGTTGGATGGCCGGAATGGACGCGAGCATTTTTTCTTTGTTCTTGGCCAACTCCACCACCTCGTCGAAAGACTTGGATTGCACGTAGAGTCGTTTGGCCAGTCGATCCATGCGTTCGTTGGTTCGAATGATCAAATCCGAATTGACGAAGCCTTCGAGGTGCTCATAACGGTTGGCCCCTCCAATACCCGATTTCCTCACATTCGCAGGGATGGGTTCGGCTTCGAAAATCTGTCGATAAATGTTATCGTCGCGCTTTTCGATATCGGCCAAGACGCGTTCCAAATGGTCCATGTCGCGGGTCAAGGCTTCGTATTGAGACCTCAATTGTGCGTTTTCCCTCATGAGCATCAGCTCTTTGGGCGAGTTCAAGAAAGTATAAGCGAGGGTAATGACGATAGCCGAGAAGAAAACCACCACCAAAAAATACGTGGCCCATTGCCGCATCCGATCGCGGACGGTCAGTTGTATTTTTTCGTAGTTGAGGGTGTTCGGGTTATACTTGTACTTTATTTTTGGCATTCCTTAAAAACGCTTGAGGGGGCTAAAAGTATAAATTATCGCACTATTGCATTACCTGCATACGACCATACCCCGAAGGGGGTTCGACCAAACGTGATTCCCAACCCATGAAGTCTACCGACGTCCGCAAAAAATTCTTGGATTTCTTCGCCGAAAAAGGCCATACCATCGTTCCTTCGGCCCCTATGGTCATCAAAGACGACCCGACCCTGATGTTTACCAACGCGGGGATGAACCAATTCAAGGACATCTTTCTCGGAAACCGCGAGCCCGAAAACCCCCGGGTCGCCGACAGCCAAAAATGCCTTCGCGTGAGCGGAAAGCACAACGACTTGGAGGAGGTGGGCGTGGACACCTACCACCACACCATGTTCGAGATGTTGGGCAATTGGTCCTTCGGCGATTATTACAAAAAAGAGGCCATCGACTGGGCGTGGGAATTGATGACCGAAGTGTACGGCATCGACCCCGAGCGACTTTATGTGACGGTTTTCGAAGGCGATTCGGCCGACGGATTGCCCTTCGACCGGGAGGCGCACGACTTGTGGAAGCGGCACATGCCGGAAAACCGGATCATTGCGGCGGGTAAAAAGGACAACTTCTGGGAAATGGGCGACACCGGCCCCTGCGGACCCTGCTCGGAAATCCATATGGATCTGCGCCCCGACCACGAGCGCGCAAAAAGCGACGGCCGGGATCTCGTCAACGCCGACGACCCCCGCGTGGTCGAAATTTGGAATTTGGTGTTCATGGAACTCCATCGCCGCGCCGACGGCTCCCTGGTACCGCTTAAAAAACAACACATCGACACGGGGATGGGCTTCGAGCGCCTGTGCATGGCGTTGCAAAACAAAACCTCCACGTACGATACCGATATCTTCACCGGGTTGATCGCATTCCTGGAAAAAAAATCCGGAATGAAGTACGGCCAATCCTCGACAAAAAGCGACATCGCCTTCCGCGTCATGGCCGACCACGTGCGCGCCATCGCGTTCGCCATCGCCGACGGGCTGATGCCCTCCAACACGGGAGCCGGATACGTCATCCGGCGAATCCTGAGAAGGGCCGTGCGCTACGCGTACAGCTTCCTGAATTTGCAGTCTCCCGTCATGCACGAATTGGCGGAAGTTCTTGTGAGTGAGATGGGCGATTACTTCACGGAACTGAAGCGGGGCAAGGATCTGATCACCGCCGTGATCGAAGAGGAAGAAGTGGCCTTCCTCCGCACGCTTTCAAAGGGAATGGACCGCATTTCCGGAATCATTCGCGATACAGAAACCGACAAGGTGCCGGGTCGCGTGGTCTTCGAACTTTACGACACGTACGGCTTCCCCGCCGACTTAACGGCTTTGATCTTGTCGGAAAGCGGAAAGGATTTCGACCGCAAAGAATTCGAACAAGCGCTGGAAGAGCAAAAGCAACGATCTCGGCAAGCCGGGGCACTCGATTCGGGCGACTGGAAGGTGATCGCCGGAGAGGGCACCACCGAATTCGTCGGTTACGACAGGTTGGCCATCGAAATGAACTTGCTCCGATACCGGGAGGTCACCCACAAAGGGAAAAAGAAGTACCATTTGGTGTTCGACCGCACGCCGTTCTACCCCGAAGGTGGAGGACAAGTCGGCGATCGCGGAGTGGTGAAAAGCCCCCGGGGCGTACTGCCCATCGAAAATACATTCCGTGAAAACACCCTCATCATCCACCAAACCACGGTATCGCCGGAAGGGCTGGGCGGTGAATTCGAGGGAGCGGTAGACGGTGAAAAACGCATGGATACCGCGCGGAACCACACGGCCACCCATCTCCTCCACCACGCGTTGCGCACCCTGCTGGGCACCCACGTGGAACAAAAAGGCTCGTTGGTTGACGACGCCCACCTCCGCTTCGACTTCAGCCATTTCGCCAAAGTGGAGCCCGGCGATTTGAGGAGATTGGAAGAGATGGTCAACGCGGATATCCGCACAAACAAAATGCGGGACGAAAAGCGAGACGTTCCCGCCGCAGAAGCCTTGGAAAGCGGTGCCATCGCCTTGTTCGGAGAAAAATACGGTGACAGCGTGCGCGTCATCCGCTTCGGTGAATCGATCGAATTGTGTGGTGGAACTCACGTGGAGGCCACCGGCGAAATCGGCTTTTTCAAAATTACGGCGGAAGGGTCGGTCGCAGCCGGCATTCGGCGCATTGAGGCCATCACCGGGCGGGCGGCCGAGAAATTCATCTACGACCAATTGGACACTCTGGACGAAATCGGAAAAAAATTGAAATCGCCCGGGGCACCCTTGGCGGCGATCGAAAGTCTGAGAACGGAAGTGGCCACCCTCACCAAAACCGTAGAACAATTGAACCGCGAAAAAGCGGCGGCCGTAAAGAAAGGTTTGATCGAAATGGCCGAAAATATCGGTGGCACGAATTTCATCGCCGCAAAAGTGGATCTGCACCCGGGAGCGGTGAAAGACTTGGCGTTTCAATTGCGCGCCGAACTTTCCCCTCTGTTTTTGGTGTTGGCCACGGCCGAAAACGACAAAGCCACGATTTCCGTGGCTTTATCAGATGAATTGGTTACTTCAAAACGCCTCAACGCAAACCCCATCGTCAAGGAACTTTCGGCGTTTATTCGCGGGGGTGGCGGTGGTCAACCGTTTTTTGCAACCGCCGGTGGTAAGCATCCGGAAGGTATTGAACCCGCGTTGCAACGCGCCCGTGAATTGTTGGTCGAGTAGGCTTAGGCCAGCGCCGAGTGGGCGCTTCCCGCAACTTCACGTCCGTATGCCGGACCTACGTATTCGATTTCGTAGGACAAGCCCAAGTTCAAGATGTAGAACATGTTGAACAGGATCACCAGCACATAATCGACGATGGAGTGCTTCCCGAAACTGTTGCACAACTCGATGTACACCTTCGGTATCAGGTACAATTGACCGTATACCGGGATGAAAAACAAGAAAATATGACTCGCCGGGCGACCGACGATTCTGAGAAATACGATGAAGTTCCAAATCGGAACGATGCTCGCGATGCCGGGTTGGCCCGCTTTAACATAAAGTTTCCACTGGGCAACGATGCCGAAAAAGGCCAAAATGCCCGCGAGTAAGAACAACCCATCCCCAAGGGCCCCGTAGAGGTTCATGAAGATGTCTTGGAAAAATTGGATCACGCCGCTCATAGCTTTTAATTTTTTTTGAAACCTTTTTAATCGAGGTTTCGTAAGTGTCTGTTTCGATTATAAGACGGCCATCGCTCCGTTCGGTTGCCTTTTGCATGGCAATATATCTTTGCGTCGTCTCTCCTTTTTCCCTTCTGTTTCACCCGGTGTGCCGATTTACTCCTTATATACACCGGTCGGCAGCCTTCCTATTTACCGCCCCCTTTTGTTCCGGCCAGGCTTATACAACCCGCCCGGAAACGGCGTTAAATTTCCGGCGCATTTTTCCCGAAAACGCGGAGTTCTGTTGATAAAACGCGGAAATTTCCGGTTTAATAGTTGCTTTCCCTAATTAGTCGGGATATTTTTGCGGTTGGTGGATTTTTCCACATTGAAGGTGCTTAAAGTTTTCATTTCTTCGGTATTCTGTGTGGCTTCCGTGCTCGCGGCGGCGCAAAACGTGACCATCATAAACAATTACAATGGGGGCGGAGACAGCCTATTGCCCGAAAACTACGTGCTGCGAAGCGTCACCGAACACACCTACATCATCAACGAATTCGAGCCTTCCAACACCGGCACCCGCAGCCTTCTCGACCAGATGGTGACCTACGGACTTCGCTCGTACATCGACAACTCGTTTCACGTGTTCGACGACCGCGCACAAGCGCTCACCCCCTCGCCGAAGTTCTTGGAAGAATCGGCCGCCGTGGTGCGCAACGCGTTGTGGATACACGAACTGCCGTTTGCGGATGAGTTTCCGGGGTTTTCGCGCGCCGTGAAATCCAAGGTCGATGCGCTCAGGGGCATTGACGGATACTCCATTTTGTACGCCAATAAAGCCGACCGTCGGCCCGACGACGGAACCATGGGACTCTACGTATTCCAACGCATGGTGTACGACCTGAAAACGGCGGTGGAAAAAGAGGCGTTCGACTTCATCGACAAGTATATGCCCCAGACGCAGACCCGCGGGTACGACAATCTCAAAGGGGCGGTATTGGTGCCCGGCGACTACCAATTGCCCGACCAAGACAACGTGAAGGACGAGTTGGCGGGAATGACCCCAGACAGAAGTTTGGTTCTATCCACGAAGGGAGCTCGAAATCCCGTGCGGGACGTCGTGGAAGATGAGGGCAATTTCAACCAACAAATCGTGAAGTTGCTGGAGGACAACAACCGAATCCTCGCCAATTACTCCGAGCGTTTCGCTGACATGCAAAGGCAGATCGACGAACTGAGGGAGAGCCGCGACGACGACATTCGTCGGGAAATGGCCGCGATGAGGCAAATGATCGAAGTGCTGGCGGGCCGGGAAGGAGTGTCTCCGAGCGCGGCAGGAGCCACGGACGGTGAAGTGGAAGTGATTTTCGCCAAGAACCAACACGAATTGACGCTGGCCCAAAAGGCGCAACTCAACCGCGTGCAAATCGCCTTGGCGAAAAATCCCCGACTGGGTTTGTTGATCACCGGCTACGCGGATAAATCGGGAAATCCCGCCATCAACGCATGGATATCCCAAGAAAGGGCGAAATCAGTGGAGCGCTACCTGGTTCAAAGAGGGATCGCACGCGATAAAATGACGGTGAGCTTCGTGGGCGACGCCGAAAGCACGTCGGTCAATCCGAACGACAGAAAAGTCGTGGTGAGCTTCGTAAACCGATAACCCGCAGTGGAGACCGCAACGGCTCCCCACAGGTTCCGACCAAACCCTACTTCTTCCGGGCCACCATCAGTCCATCCCGAATGGGCAGGAGCACATTGTCCACGCGGTCGTCAGCGAGAACCTTTTGGTTGTACTCCCGCAAAGTGCGGGTATCGTCATCGGCGGAATCGTCGGTGCCGTCGAGCACCTTTCCGCTCCACAACACGTTGTCCGCGATGATGATTCCTCCCGGACTCACCTTATCGATCACGGCATCGTAATACGCCACGTAATTGGATTTATCGGCGTCGATGAACACCAGATCGTAAGGGCCGGGGAGATTTTTCACCACTTCGGACGCACGACCGTAGTGGAGGTTCACCACATCGGTAAGCCCCGCTTTTTCGAGGTAGCGAACCACGAGGGGGCGCAGTTCTTCGTTGATGTCGATGGTGTCGATGGTCCCCCCTTCCCCCAAGCCTTCGGCGAGACAAATGGCCGAGTATCCGGTGTAGATGCCTATTTCGAGAATGCGTTCGGGGCCGTGGATTTTGGAAATGAGGCTCAGCAGCCGGCCCTGAAGATGACCGGACAACATGCGGGGTTGAAGGACCTTCAGGTGGGTTTCCCGATTGAGTTCGGCGAGCACTTCGCTTTCGGGGGAGGTGTGGGCTTCTGCGTACTGATCTATGCGGGGGTCTATAAATTCCATGGTGTCGTGGTTTAATCGCCGACGGGCGTGATCCAAAATTAAGGATAATTACGGCGGGTGAATCCACGTTGATTTCCCCGCACAAGCCGGAACGGGACTCGTGGCCTCGAACTTCGGCGCAGAGACACACCCACAAAAACCCTCACCTACTTGTACACCAGCGTACTGAGCCTGGAGGGATCGAGAATCTCGTTCGCCACCTCGAGCAGATCGGAATCGGTGACGGCGTCGATGGCGCGGAGGATTTCGTCGGTGGTGCGTACGGTACCGTGGGCCAGCAGACTCTTGCCGATGGAGAGCATCGTGTTCATGGCTCCTTCGCGAGAGAGGGCGAACTGGCCGATGAGTTGTTGTTTGGCGCGGTGCAAGGCGGTGGGCGTAAGGCGCACGTCTCGCAGCTGCGTGAGCTCCCGGTGAATGAGCTTCTCGCTCTTTTCCAAGGTTTTCTTATCCGTGCCGAGATAGATGGTGAAGACCCCGGTATCGGCGTAAGGATGGTAGGAAGACTCGATGTTGTAGGCGATGCCGTGCTTCTCCCGGATGTTCAAACTCAAGCGGGAATTCATGGTGGGGCCGCCCAAGTGGTTGTTGAGCAATATCGTGGCGAACCGCAGCGGATGATGGGCCGGATAGGCTTTGCCGCCCACCAGCAGGTGAGCCTGAAAGGTGTCCATGTCCAACTCCCGCCTTCCGACGGCCGCAGGCGGAGCCGGCAACCTGCCGTGGGCCTCTCCCGAGGGGCGCATTGCGCCGAAGTGATCGCGTACCCACTTCACCACCTTTTCGATGGGGTACGGCCCCACGGAGCTGACCACCATTTCTTCGGGTTTGTATCTCCTCGTCATAAATTCGGAGATGTCGGAGCGGCCAAAGCGTCGAACGGTTTCTTCCGTTCCCAAGATGTTGCGTCCCAGCGGATGGGAGCCGAACAGATGCTCTTCGAAATCGTCGAAAATCAACTCGGCCGGGCTGTCGAGGTAGGAGTTGATCTCGTCGATGATTACTTCGCGCTCCTTGTCCATTTCCTTCTCGGGAAAGGTGGAGTTCAGCGCGATATCCGCGATGACTTCCACGGCGCGTTGGAGGTGGTTTTTGAGAAAAGACGCGTAGATGACCGTTTCCTCTTTGGTCGTGAAGGCGTTCAACTCCGCCCCCACGCTGTCCATGCGGTTGAGGATGTGGTAGGCTTTTCGTTTTCGGGTGCCTTTAAAAAGAGAGTGCTCGATGAAATGAGCCAAGCCCTGTTGGTCTTCCCTTTCGTCTCTGCTGCCCGCGTTTATGGTCAACCCGAAGTGGCCCACCTGCCCATTGGGCGTGGTTTTGTGAACGATACGGATTCCGTTCGGGAGCGAGTGTTCTTGAAATTCCATGCGTGAGCCGGTTCAATACCGATTTGGCCGGCACAAAGGTCGGGTTCAAAACGCGATCGGCAAAACGCGCCTTCGCGTTCGGCCCGGCCGGTCCGTCTCACGCGGTCATGCACTCACGGTTGCTGCCCCAGCAGGTTCATCAACTCGTCGAGCTTGGGAGAAAGGATAATCTCCGTGCGTCGATTTTGGGCGCGCCCTTCCGCGGTTTCGTTGGTGGCTCGGGGTTCGAATTCTCCCCTACCGGCGGCGGTAAGTCGGGTTTCCTGCACGCCGTGGTCGTCGGCCAAGATGCGGACGATCGCCGTGGCTCTGGCCACGCTCAAATCCCAGTTGTCGCGGAAATTCGCCGTGCTGATGGGCACCGAATCCGTATGTCCCTCGATGAGAATATCTATGTCGGGGTTGGATTTCAACACGGAGGCCAGAGATTCGAGGGCTTCTTTCCCTTTCGATTCCACGCGGGCGCTGCCCGATTTGAAGAGGAGTTTGTCGGACATCGACACGTACACCAATCCGTTTTTCACCTCAACCGACAATTCGTCGTCGGCAAATCCCAGCAGCGCATCGCGGAGCACGCGATTCAGTCGGCTGGTGATGGAGTCTTGCCGCGCGATGATGTCCTGCATTTCCCTCAGGGTTTTTTCCCTCTCGGCCAGCATGCGTTCCTTTTCGTTGAGTTCCCGCGATTTCGCCTGCAGGTCGGAGCTGCTCTGAGCTTGGAGTTCCGCGTATTGGTCTTGAGTCATTTTCAATTGGTTGCGCACGTCGCTCACCTCGTTTCTCGTTTCCTCCAGTCGGTTTTCCAAATCGGCCGTCACTTGTTGTTCGTGCTCCAGTGCGGTACACAGCGAATCCCTTTCGTCGACCAGGGCAGTCACGCGCTTGTTGGCGCTGAAATTTTCCGGTCTGGGCTCACCGCAGCGGTAAACGGTGGCGCAGGATGTAAGCATCGCCAGCAGGGCAATAGGCAGTAGCGTCTTCATGGCAAAAGGTTTTGGGTTTTTGTGGGTGTGTTCTCGAATTTCCGATCCCGTCGGATACAAAAAATTCCTTCACATGGAAAGCAATCGGAAAGGCGTATTGTTCACGGCGCTGCGGTGGTAGCCGTGCAGGAGAGATGAAAGGAGATCGTCAACGGGGCGAATCCTCATTGGTATTTTGGCCCTCCGCCGGAGGGAAAGACCCCGGAAAGTCCGGCGAGAGGTCGTCGTCGTAAAGAGATTCATGAATGTAACCGTAGGGGCCCGTATCGGCGAGAGTTTCCCCCGGTTTTTCCTCTTCAAATCTACTGATGTTCAACACACGGATAAGATCAGCCTCCTCCATTTCGCGTAGAAAGTCAATGGCCTTTTTGTGGGTCAATTGGATAAGTGCGGTTTTCATGACCGATCGTATTTGTTTCCGCCCGACGACTCTAAACACCTGCTTCTCAATGAGCCTCATGTGCACTTCTCAACCTTCTGAAATCGGCCGGGAATTGATGAAATTAAGAATAATATCCGTACGCCCAAATTAATCGGACCAAATTTGGCTTCCGGGGCGGGGTGGCTCCTCGGTCTCCTTGCGGGGTGCGCCCCGAAGCGAAGAAAATAATCGACCGTAAATCACCGATTAAGTCCGTATTCCTACATTTACGCCCCGGCAATTGAAGGGAGCGTATATTTGACGCCTTTGAACAGCCGACAAAAGGGAATGCAGAATCGATGTACGAGTATTTGAAAGGGCGGATTACGCAGCGCACACCCACGCACTCGGTATTGGAAACCGCGGGTGTGGGTTACATCTTTCAGCACACGTTGCTGACGTACGAGGCCTTGGGAAAATCGGACGAGAACAAGGTGCTCGTGCACCAAGTGGTGCGCGACGACGCCCATGTACTCTACGGTTTCGCCAACGAATCCGAGCGCACCATGTTCCGCCGGTTGATTTCCGTTTCGGGTATCGGTCCGGTGGCCGCCATTTCACTCTTGTCGGCGCTTTCGCCTTCGGAATTGCAAAACGCCATCGCACACGGAGACGTGGCGACGCTGAAGAAAATCAAGGGAATCGGCAATAAATCGGCCCAGAGAATCATCGTCGACCTCAAAGACAAAATAGGCGGCGAAGATGTTAATTTTGGCGATTTTACGGGAGAGCGCAATACTGTACGGTCGGAGGCGTTAAGAGCACTGCAAAACTTGGGTTTCGATCGACTAAAATCCCAAAAAACGGTCGACGACATACTCAAAAGCAGCGATGAATCGATAAGTATAGAAGACTTAATAAAACAAAGCTTGAAGGCATTGTAACCTTCGGGCAACAAGGAAATCAAGGATTTGCGGTTTCGACGGTTTTGGCAGTTCTTAACGATTGCCGCTTTTATGATTGTTGTGTGGTCGGCGGGGGCCGAACGTCCGGGTGTCCGCACCAAGGACGTCGATCTCCCGACGATCGTCGTGCGTCCGGACTTGCCGTCCATGACGGAGCTCGCCGTGGTGGATTCTCCCGAGATCGACCTGCCCTATCCCATCAACGACAACATCAACCCTTTCGGTGACAACGGGCGGATCGACCTGACGGATCCCTCCAACATGAACAACGTGATCGAGTACGATCCCGAAACCGGACAATACTACTTCTACAAGAGGATCGGCGACAACATCGACTATCGCAACCCCACGGTCATGAACTTCGACGAGTACATGAGGTACGTGAGCGAAAACGAGGAACGCGATTACTGGAGCGAAATCCGAGCCGCCGACGCCATGAGCGGCGGCGAAGATTCGGGACCCGATCCCTTCCGGCCGAGCATCGAGATCAAGAGCAAGGCCTTCGACCGCATCTTCGGGGGAAATACGGTCGACATCCGACCGCAGGGTACCGCCGAACTGACCTTCGGAGCCAACATCAACAAAAACGAAAACCCGCGGATCCCCGTCAACCAGCGATCGATCACCACCTTCAACTTCGACCAGCGCATTCAGCTCAACGTGGTGGGCAACATCGGCGAGAAGATGAAGCTCAGCACGAATTACAATACCGAGGCGACCTTCGATTTCGAAAACCAGACCAAACTCGAATACACGGGGTACGAAGACGAGATCATCCAAAAAATCGAAGCGGGTAACGTGAGCATGCCGCTCAACAACTCGCTGATTTCCGGCAGCCAAAGCTTGTTCGGTATCAAAACCAAACTCAAATTCGGCCGACTCGACGTAACCACGTTGTTCTCTCAGGAAAGGGGGCAGAAAAAAGAAATCAACGTCAAGGGCGGGGCCCAAACACAGGATTTCGAAATCAACGTCAACAACTACGAGTCGAACCGCCACTATTTCCTGAGCGGCTACTTCTACGATGACTACGACCGCGCCATGCGCACCCTCCCCGTGGTGAATTCCCAGGTGTCCATCACCCGCATCGAGGTCTGGGTAGTCAACCGCACGGCCAACGTCGAGGATACGCGAAACGTGATCGCATTCACGGACCTCGGGGAAGGCGCACCCTATCAAAACCCCGCACTGCCTTTGGAAATCGGCGACAACCCGATGAACAATTACCCCGACAACGGCCAAAACAGTCTGTATTCGCAGTTGTCGTCCAACCCCTCCATCCGCGATTTTTCGGGATCTTCACAAGCACTGGCCAACCTGGGCCTGCAAAACGGTCGGGACTTCGAACGGCTGAACAACGCACGGCAGCTCAGCCCCAACGAATACACCTTCAACCAGAAACTCGGTTTCATCTCCCTGAACCAATCCCTCAACAACGACGAGGTTTTGGCCGTGGCTTACCAATACACCTTGGACGGACGAACCTACCAGGTGGGTGATCTGTCCAACGACGGCTTCAACGCCCCCAACGCACTTTTCCTGAAGCTCCTCAAGGCCACCACGGTCGATGTGAAAAGCCCCTTGTGGAAATTGATGATGAAAAACGTCTACTCTCTGGGCGCCTACCAAGTGAACCCGGAGGAGTTCATTCTAAACGTGTGGTACAACGACCCGGGAGAGGGAATCGACGTGCCGGTAATCCCCGAGCCGGAGGTGGAAGAAATTCCCTTGTTGCAACTGTTCCGTTTGGACCAACTGGACCAAAACGGGAACCCACAGCCCGACGGGCGGTTTGACTTTGTGGACGGCGCCGCCACCCAAGGCGGGACCATCAATGCACAGAACGGAAGGGTGTACATGACGGTCGCGGAGCCCTTCGGTTCTTACTTGGAACAGCGGTTGGCGGAAGCCGGAATGCCCCAGAGCAAAATCGAGAACATTGCGTTTCCGCAGCTTTACGACTCCACCAAAACGGTGGCGCAAAACGACTTCCTCTACCTCAACCGATTCAAGTTGAAAGGGTCGTACCGATCGGCTTCTTCCGATGAAATCGCGTTGAACACGCTCAACATCCCCCAGGGAGCGGTGAAGGTCACCGCGGGAGGCGTCCCCCTGGTGGAGAACCAAGATTTTACGGTCGACTACAACATGGGCCGCGTGAAAATCCTCAACACGGGACTCCTCGAGTCGCAGACGCCCATCAAGATCTCCGTGGAGAGCAACACCCTGTTCAGCATCCAGACCCGGCGGCTCATGGGAGCCAGATTCGACTATCGTTTCGACGACAGCTTCACGGTTGGGGGAACCATCATGAACTTGAACGAGAAGCCGCTGACGCAAAAGGTCAACATCGGCGACGAGCCGATGAACAACACCCTTTGGGGATTGGACGCGCATTATCGGCGAGACTCCAGGATGCTGACCGACTGGGTCAACGCCCTGCCCTTCATCAGTACCACGGCCACTTCCAACATCGACGCCGCCATCGAGTTCGCCCACCTCATTCCGGGACACAACAAGGCCATCGGCAAAACCGGTGCGGCATACATCGACGACTTCGAAGGAACGGTGTCGCGCATCGACCTTCGCAACTTCGCGTCTTGGAGTTTGGCATCCATCCCACAATTCCAGCCGGAAACATTTCCCGAGGCTTCGCTCAACGACGACCTCAGGCTCGGATTCAACAGGGCGTTGCTTTCGTGGTACGTGATCGACCCACTGTTTTTCCGCAACGACAACATCACGCCCGACAACATCAACAACAAGCGCCACTACCAGCGCGAAGTGACCGAAAACGAGGTGTTCCCCGACAGGGAATTGCCGGCGGGAACCCCGGCCAATATCGCCACTCTCGATTTGGCCTTCTATCCTTCCGAGCGCGGCCCGTACAACTACGAGGTTCAGGGCTCACCGACATCCGCGGGAATCGACCCGCAGACAGGGGATTTGATTGATCCCGAAACGCGGTGGGGAGGGGTGCAACGCGCCATCAACACCACGGATTTCGAGCAAACGAACGTAGAGTTCATCCAGTTTTGGGTCATGGATCCGTACAACGAAGACAACCGCGAATTCGTCGGAACGGGCGGCAACCCGAACGCGAGACTTCTCGTGAACCTCGGCAACGTATCCGAAGACGTATTGCGGGACGGAAGGATGAGCTTCGAGAACGGACTTCCCCCCGATCCGAACAACCCCGGCGGGATGCTGACCGACACCACCAACTGGGCCCGCGTACCCGCTTCCCAGAGCATCGTAAACGCCTTCGACAACACCACCAATTCCAATGCGGCTCAGGACGTGGGTTACGACGGTTTCGACGACAACGGTGAGCGGGCGTTCTTTTCCGATTTTCTCGCGGCCATCGCCGCATTGCCCGGCGTGGATCAATCCGTGGTTTCCCGAGCCAATGCCGACCCTTCGTCGGACAATTACCACTACTATCGAGGAGGGGATTTCGACGCGATGAACCTCGACGTGATTGAACGCTACAAGAGGTACAACGGCTTCGAAGGCAACTCCGTGACCAGCGAAGACAGTCCGGAGAGCTATCCCACCCAAGCCACTACCCTGCCCACCACCGAAGACGTCAACCAAGACCTTACCCTCGCAGAATCGGAATCATACCTGCAATACGAGATCAATCTGCCCGACCCCCAAGTAGACCCTCAAGCTTGGCAAGTGGGCAACAACTACATCACCGACGTAACCGAAGGAAAGGCGCCGGACGGACGATTCGTGAAGTGGTACCAATTCAAGATTCCGGTGCGGGAAGGGAAGTCGGTCAACGGCATGCAAGACCTGCGTTCGGTTCGATTCATGAGGTTGATCACCACGGGATTTGAAACCCCCGTCGTACTGCGTTTCGCGCGCATGGAGCTCATTCGTGGAGAGTGGAGGCGATACCGCCAAACCCTTCGCGAGGGTGAAGTCATTCCCGGCCCTCCCGGCAATACGGAATTCGACATCTTGGCGGTGAACATCGAGGAAAACAGCCAGCGAACCCCGTTGAACTACGTGACGCCGCCGGGCATCTCACGTGAAATCGACGCCGGTACGGCCAACCTCCGCAGCTTGAACGAGCAATCGTTGGTGCTGCGGGCCCGCAACCTCGAAGACGGTGATGCGCGCGCCGCATTCCGAAGCATCGACATCGACATGCGCATGTACGGAAAGTTGGAGATGTTTATCCACGGCGAAACCATCGACGACAACAACCCATTGGCCTTCGGTGACGTGAGCGTTTTCGTGAGGTTGGGAAGCGATTTCGACCAGAACTATTACGAGTACGAAGTGCCCGTGCTGCCCACAGACCTTACCGCCTCGAGTACACCCTTCAATATCTGGCCGGAGGACAACAACATGGTCATCGATTTTGAAGTGTTGCAGTCGGCCAAGAACGCGAGAAACCAAAGCGGATTTCCCGACAACCAAGTGTACGAAACCACCGACGGCAACCGCCGGCTGCGGATCAAGGGGAACCCGGTGTTGAGCTCCGTGCGGATGGTCATGATCGGGGTGCGCAACCCCTCGGCGTCGAGGAATCCGTGGACGGACGACAACGCGCTTCCCGAGAGCGCCGAAATTTGGGTGAACGAAATG
Organism: uncultured Cryomorphaceae bacterium; assembly: GCA_964574635.1. GTDB lineage: Bacteria > Bacteroidota > Bacteroidia > Flavobacteriales_D > Cryomorphaceae > CAZNOG01. Next base: position 53,125 of record CAZNOG010000005.1, read on the forward strand.
CGCTTGACCGACTTCAACAACGAAGGCGGTTGGGCTGCGGTGGCCAGGATGAACGCCAAATTGGCCGACCTCGGTAGCATCAGCGTGGCGGGAAACATTTCTACGCCCCACTTCGGCTCATTGGAAAGTCGGGTCGGCGACCGCACTTTGGAACAAACCATGGGATATGACGTCAGCTCGACCTTGGAGCTCGGAAAATTCCTCCCGGAAGAATCGGGCATCAAAGTACCGATGTACGTGAGCCAATCCGAACAAGTCGCCCGACCGAAGTACGACCCTCTGTCGCCCGACTTGGAATTGGAAGAAGTGTCGAGGGGTCTCACCCGTGAAGAGAGGAAGGAATTGAGGCAACGGTCTCAGACTTATACCAAGCGCAGAAGCATCAACTTCACCAACGTAAGGAAAGAGAGAACCAACACCGACAAAAAGGCGCGCATTTACGACGTGGAAAATTTCAACGCGACCTTCGCGTACAGCGACGAACACTTCTACGACATCAACACCGCGTTCGACAACCGCCGCCAATTCCGAATCGGATTGGGATACAATTTCACCGCCAGTCCGAAGAACTACAAGCCCTTCGCCACCAGCAAATTCCTGAGAAAATCGGATTATTTCTCCCTCATCAGGGACTTCAACTTCACGCTGTGGCCCAAATCGATTTCCTTCCGTTCCGAAATCGATCGGACGTACAACGAACAGCAGTTCCGCAACAACAGCGAAACCTTCCAGTTCGAGCAGCCGGTGCTGTACAACAAAACCTTCCGTTGGAACCGAATTTACGACGTCCAACACGACTTGACCAGTTCGATCCGTCTGACCTACAGCGCAAACAACCTCGCGTACATCAACGAACCGGAAGGGCGGGTGGATCGAGGGGATCGCGACAGTTATGACGTGTACCGCGACACGGTGTGGCACAGCATCTCGAATTTCGGTGAAAACGTGACCTTCAACCAAAACATCTCCGCCAACTACCGCGTGCCGATCAACAAAATCCCCATCCTCGACTGGATCACAACCGACGTGAGGTATACGGGAAGTTACAATTGGCAACGCGCGCCATTCGCACAAGACAGTCTGGGCCACACCATTCAGAACGCCAGAAACATCTCGGTGAACGGGCAATTCAATTTTCTGTCGCTGTACAACAAGCTCAACTACTTCAAGGAAGTAAACCGGAAATTCCAACGCCAGGGTCAGAGCCGTGGGCGGCCCCTTTCGGGCAGACCTTCACAAGCCACCGATCAACAACAGGATGAAGAGCGGAACCGCAGTGATCGACGAGACGAAAACAGAATTACGGTACTGGATTATTTCGCGAAGCTGATCATGAGCGTGAAAAACCTGTCGGTGGTGTACACCCAAAACGAGGGAACCTTGCTCCCCGGGTACTCGCGCTCAAGTCACATGATCGGTATGGATCCCAATTTCGACGCTCCGGGCTTGGATTTCGTTTTGGGACACCAAATCGACAACTTCAATCGGCAAGCGGCTTTGAAAGATTGGTTGGTGCGCAACCGCTACATCAACCAGCAGTACATGCAGACGTATACCGAGGACTTCAACATCCGGTTGAATCTGGAGCCGTTGCCCGATTTGAGGGTAGAGCTCAATGCCAGCCGCAGCAAATCCCTGAACGACGGTTCGTATTTCAGGTACAAACCCGACTTGCAGCAGTATTTGGAAGAGAGCCAATTTGAAACAGGTAGTTTCAACATGACGATGATCGCCTGGGAGACTTTCTGGACCAAAGACAGAGACAACGTAAGCCCGGTATTCGAGAAGTTCGTCGCGTTGCGAAGTGAAATATCCAATCGACTCGCGGAAGAAACCGGATACAGCGCGCCCAACTCGGGGGTGAACGGCGAGTACGCTTCCGGCTACGGCCCCACTTCCCAAGAGGTGGTTATTCCGGCCTTCATCGCCGCCTACACGGGTCAAAGCGTTGACGAGGTCAAAACGGGAATCGGCGAATACACCTTCTTGGACGCCATCAAAAACCCGAATTGGACGATCAATTACAACGGGCTTTCAAAGATCCCGGCCTTGAGGAAGCTGTTCCGCACCGTTTCACTGAGTCACTCCTACCGCAGCACCTTCAGCGTAAACAATTTCACGACCAACCTCTCGGCGGGACGAGACATCGACGGCAACCCGATTCGCGACAACAGCGAAGAGCGCAATTTCATTCCCGAACGCCAAATCACGGCCATCACCATCAGCGAGCAGCTCAGCCCCCTGATCAAGGTCGACATGACGTGGCAAAACTCGTTGATCACCAATTTCGAAATCCGAAAATCGCGGACGCTGGCCTTCAGTACCACGAACTACCAGCTGACGGAAAACCGCAGCGACGAGATCGTCATCGGATTGGGGTACCGCTTCCCGAACGTGGAGTTGAAGATCGGAGGAAGAACCCGCAGCAGCGACCTGAATCTGCGCGCGGACTTGAGCATCCGCGATTCGGAAGTGATCGTGCGCCGCATGCAGGAAGGCACCCACCAGATCACCTCCGGTCAAAACATGATATCCATCAAGACGTCGGTAGATTACGTTCTATCAGACAGGCTGAACATCAGGGCGTTTTACGACCACCAAATCACGGAACCCAAAGTTTCCATTTCCTTCCCCACTTCAAATATAAATACCGGCATATCTTTGCGATTCACTTTGACCCAATAAATTCTTCAATTATGGAATTTCCCAAAGACCTGAAGTACACAAAAGATCACGAGTGGGTGAAAATCGAGGGCAACTCGGCGACGATAGGCATCACCGATTTCGCACAAAGCGAATTGGGTGACATCGTATTCGTGGAAATCGAAACCGAAGGCGAAACCCTGGATGCGGGAGAAATTTTCGGTACGATCGAAGCGGTGAAAACCGTGTCGGACCTGTTCATGCCTATTACCGGCAAAATCGTAAAGTTCAACGATGCGTTGGAGGCCAATCCGGAGCTCATCAACGAGGATCCGTACGGAGAGGGATGGATGATCAAAGTCGAATTCGAAGAAGGCGCAGCCACGGAAGAACTTTTGGATGCCGACGCGTACGAGAAATCCACGCAGTAATCGGCCTTCTCGCGTACAAGCCTATTGGCCCGCCGCGGTTTGGGCGGGCGTAATTCTCCTTCTCACCGGTTTGCCGGGTGAAAATCTTCCCGACATCAACTTCTGGGATTTGAACCTCGAAGACAAGTTGGCTCATTTCTTCGTGTTCGGTGTACTGGGGGCTTTGATGGTTTTTGGCGGGTGGAAAAGGGCCGTTCATCCCGAAAAATGGAAGCGCCCGGGGATCGTCGCCCTGGTTTGTGTCGGCTTGTACGGAGGAATCACCGAGATCCTTCAGGGCACGGTGTTCGTTTCGCGGTATCCGAGCTTCGGCGACTTCGTGGCCAATGTGTTGGGAGCCGGTTTGGGGACGACCCTCGCCATCTTCGTGCTATCGAAATTCGGCCGCAAGTGAACGGGAATTCCCGCGTTTCGCCATTCGGGAAAATCTGCGCCCTTCATGCGGAAATGTTAAAAGCCAAAAAAATAGAAATAAGGCACGGTTGTTGATTCTTTTCGGGCAAGTCAACAGAATTAAAAACCCTCTTCCTGCGCGTCTTGTCAAACTTTATTATTTTCGCTGCGCCCAGGCAAAAAAAACCAACGACTTATGGAACCCATGCAACCCAAAAAAACACCGGAAGCCGACATCGAGCGCAAACGGGCCGCGCTGATGATCATCGGTTTGCTCTTCGCAACAGCACTGATATTGGTTGCGTTTGAATGGAGAACTTACGACACCGAAGTTGCAAGTCTTGGAGAAGTCGAAATCGATTTGATCGAAGAAGAGATTATTCCCATCTCACAGCAGCAACCTCCACCCCCGCCACCTCCGCCTGCTCCTACCACCGTGATTGAGATCGTGGAAGACGAAGTCGAGATCGAAGAGGAACTCGTCATCGAAGACATGGAGATCGACGAGTCGACGGAAATCGAATATATCCCGGAAGTCGTGGAAGAAGTGGAGGAAGAACAGATTTTCACCATCGTTGAAGAGATGCCAAGCTTTCCGGGCGGTGAAGCGGCCATGATCAAATACTTGGCGCAAAACACCCGCTACCCTCCCATGGCTAAAGAAGCGGGAATAGAAGGAACTGTGTACGTTACCTTCGTTGTGAACGAAAACGGCGAAGTGAGCGACGTGCGCGTATTGCGGTCCATCGGGGGAGGAACCGACGAAGAAGCGATCCGCGTGGTGCAAAACATGCCGCGTTGGACACCGGGAAAACAAAGGGGAAAACCGGTAAGGGTGCAGTACAACCTGCCCATCCGATTTACGCTTCGATAAAATCGCTGCGGCCGACCTGTCAAGGTCAACCAAAAAACAATTCGACTTGAAGCCCGGTACTTGGGATACCGGGCTTCGGTATTTTTTGGCCACCCGCTATTCTTCCCACCTGAGCCAATCCCATATCTTTGCTTGCCGCTACAAAAAATCTATTGCACGTACGCTACCACATACGATTTGCCCTTTGCATGCTGGGTTTGCTCGCCGGGCTTCGGGGTTCCGCCCAACCGGTCATCAATGAAGTCTTGTCGCTGAACGAAACGGGCATCGTAGACGGTGACGGCGATCGGAACGATTGGATCGAACTGTACAACCCCGATCCCGCGCCGGTGAACCTGTCGGGATACACCCTGACCGACGACGCCTCCTCCGGGCTGAAATGGACCTTCCCCGACGTAGTCATCGAAGGCAACGGTTTTCTGTTGATTCACGCCTCGGGGAAAAACCGGCACGATGCGGAGGAACTTCACACCGATTTCAAAATCACATCCGACGGTGAGTGGCTCTACTTGGAAGCTCCCGATGGCGGCCCGGTGGATCAGGTGGCCGTACCTCCCCTGAAGCAAGACAAATCGTTCGGAAGGTATCCGGATGGCGGGACATGGAGCCATCTTGACAACACGACGCCCGGAAGCACAAACAACGGTGCCAATCACCTCACGTTCTCCAAACCCTCGGGGTTTTATCCGGAGGAATTTCCCCTGGAGGTGAACTCCTTGTCCGACGACACCATTTACTACACCACGGACGGTACCGTGCCGACGCCGGCTTCGACCCCATACGAAAACCTCATCCCCATCACCGATCCATCCGATGAACCCAACGTGTTATCGGCCATCCGCACGGCCGGAGAAGAATGGGTGAATCCGGGAAGATGGGTGGAACCTTCCGAGCCCGTCGCCAAAGCCGTGGTTCTGAGATTCGCATCGTATCGCAATGGAGAGAGAACGAGCGACGTCCACACCCAGACGTATTTCGTCGGTTCGACGTACGGCAGGTATTCGCTGCCGGTGATCTCCCTGGTTACCGATCCCGGGAATTTCTTCGATCACGACACCGGAATTTACGTTCCCGGCGTGCACTACGACCCGAATAACCACGAATGGACGGGCAATTCTCATCAACGGGGTGACTCGTGGGAGCGGGACGTTCACATCGCATACTTCGGCAACAACCATGCACTTGCCTTTCAACAAGATGCTGGAATACGAATCCACGGGGGAAAAAGCCGGGCGTACGCACAAAAATCCCTGAGGCTCTACGCGCGAAACGAATACGGTGACAAGTATTTTCGCTTTCCCCTGCTGCCGAATAGACCCGTGTTCGAATACAAGCGTTTTATTCTGCGTTGCGTCATGGGCTCTTGGGAAGGACAAACCATGATCGCCGACGACGTGGCACAGCGAATCGCCTCGCCCCTGGATTTGGAATATCAGGACAGCCGACCCGTGATCGTTTTCCTTAACGGCGAGTATTGGGGAATTCACACCATAAAAGACAGACTGGACGAGAATTACGTCGGGTACATCGCGGATGCCGACCCCGATTCGGTCGTCATTTACGACAATCCGACGCAGGACTACGAAATAACGGAGTTCATCGAATCCCATGACCTGTCGGATGACGGGAATTTCGAAACCTTGTCCGAGATGATGGATGTCGACAATTACATAGACTACCAGATCGCGGAACAATTTTTCAGGAACTACGATTGGCCGTCGAACAACTTGAAAGCGTGGAAGGAACCTTCATCGAAATGGCGGTGGATATTGTACGATTTGGACGCCGGTTTCGGCGAAACGGATAGAAACATGCTTCGCCATGCCACTGCCAACAACCCCGATGTGGATTACCCCAATCCACCGTATTCGACGTTGCTGTTTCGATCATTGCTGCAAAACCAAGTCTTCCGCAATCGTTTCATCTCGCGCTACGCGGAAATCCTGAACGGGCATTTCCGGTCGGAACACACGTTGGAAGTGCTGAATGAAATAAAAGCGGTGTACGCCCCCGAAGTCGAGGAAAATATTTCGAGGTGGAATTATCCTCCGTCGTATGAACATTGGGAAACCGACGTGGACGCCTTGGGGCGATTCCTCGAAGAGCGCCCGTGTTTTTCGGCGGTCCACGTGAAAGGCTTCTTCGGGTTGAGTCACTTCGACTTCGATTGTTACTACGTGATTCCGTCCGAAAATCTATCCATCCTTATCGTTCCCAACCCCAATCAAGGCAAGTTTACCATCTATGCCTCCCGGGAGGCGTCGTGGGACAACGCCACTCTGCGCATTCACGACGTGCGGGGTGCAACGGTATACACGCGAAACGGGTTGACGCTGGACTTCACCCAACCCCTTGGCGTGGATGTGCACGGACTTTCGCCAGGCATGTACCTCTTGGAAATTCGAAGCGAGCGTAGGGTGGAAAAAGTGAAGTTCATCGTAGCCTACTAAGTGGAACCCGCGTGAGGGATAGAAGCGGCATCCTTTTCCGCCCTTCGGATTATCGGCCGAGTGGAATGGGAGCTTCCTAAGAAATGCGCCACACCCCCGAAACGAAGGGATGGGAGGCGGAAAAGATAAAGCGGATAGCCCGACCCGGGAGTCAAAAAGTCAAATTCGGGAATCATCGGAATCGATGTCCCGAACGGGAATATTCCACTCGAGCTCAACCCCGGGGCACGCCCAAAAAACCGACTGTCATTTGGCCTTATAACCCCTTGCTTTCGAGGTATTTCAGCGTGGTATTCAGCCGGTTTTCACCTTGGCCTTCGACGATGAAATAATCGGCTTTGGCGTCATCGAGTTCGCGGCGGTACATGGCGAAAAGCTCCATTCGCTCGGCGGGATCGGGGCTTTCGCGAAAGGGATCGGGGGTCCAAGGCAAATCGGGTTTGCACAGCAGCCGGAAGTGGTACGTGCGCTCCTGCACCGCTCTCCGAATGCGCTCGGAAACGGTACCGAAACGAAATTGGGACCATATCTTGATCACCAGCATATCGGTATCGAAAAAGCACAATCGAGCGGCCGATTGAATGGCGCGCTCTTCGTTGCGGATCTGGCCGCGGCAGATGCGATCGAGGTCGTGCACGTCGTAAGCTCCTCCCGACGAGGACAGGAATTCCCGGGCGAATTCGGGAGCGTAGGAGGTGTGGAAATGCGCTGCCAGCGCCTGGGTAAGCACGGATTTTCCCGAAGATTCGGGGCCCGTGACGGCTATTCTGACGGGACTCATTGGGCGAAGGATTGTTTGCGGGTTTCGCGGAGCCACCGGATGTACCCGTATACGGACATGCCGGTGTACACCAAGGACAACAATGCGTACAAATTCAGGTCTCGGGAGAGGTAGAGGTAGACGGTGAAGCCATTGATGGCGATCCAGTAAATCCAGTTTTCGAGCAGACGTCTGGCGACCATCCAGGTGGTGATGAAGCTGAACACCGTGGTGAATGAATCGAGCATGGGCATTTGGGCGTCGGTGAATGTGCTCAATAGAAAATAGAGCCCCACCGACAAGAGGTACCCGCCGAAGAGCACCGCCAAATGCGTGGTGAGCGGCCACTCGGTGATGCGGAGGTCACCGCCCTTCGTTTGGTTCTTTTTCCACTGCGCCCAGCCGTATACCCCGACGATGACGTAGTAGGTGAAGAGTATGGCCTCGGCGTACAATTTCACTTCGATAAACAGGGCGATACCGAGTGCGGATCCGATGATGCCCATGGGCCAACACCATATGCTGCCCTTGGCCGCCAAGAGAACGTACGCGATATTGAACGCGACGGCGAGGTACTCGATCCACTCAGCCGCCATAGCGGTAATCCGGATCGAGATCGCCGGGCAAAACTTTCATGACGAATGAAGACTTGAACTCTTTGGAGAAGACCCGCTTCACGGAGGCGTTTACCGCTTCCATCACGCGGTCGTACTCTCCGTATACCTGCGTGCTCAACGTATTCACGCGGATGGTGAGTCCCGGGAAATTGTGCAACGCGTCGACAAACTCGAGGACTTCCCGTTCGTACTCAGTGGAAAAGGCGTACATGGATATTTCAACTGCAATGCGCATGGTGTCGGTTTGTTTGGTGGTTTGGAAGCGTAAAGGTAAGAAGTCCATCGCCGACGGAACGACCCGGGAGTCCATTCCTTGCCGTGTCGGGGATTTGGCTCGGTCGGGAGTTCAAGAACCGAGTTTGAGGAGGCGAACGTCGGGGTTTCTGTCTAGGATTTCCCGGGCCACCGGTTCGTCTTTCACCATTTGGAGGCGAAGGGATTCGAGGTCGTGGAATTTTACTTCGTCCCGGTAGCGCTCCACGAAGTACACCTTCATCTCTTTATTGTACAAGTCGCCGTGGAAGTCGAAAAGGTGTACTTCCACCAGCGGTGTGTCGATGTCGCCGATGGTGGGCCGGATGCCGATGTTGGCCATGCCGGGATACCGCACCCCTTCGATTTCGCCGTACACGGCGTAGATGCCGTTTCCCGGAATGAGCTTGTAGGTTTCCGGGGGACGGATATTGGCGGTGGGAAATCCGAGTGTCCGGCCCAGTTCGTTTCCCTTGCCCACCACGCCCGAGACGGAATAGGTGTATCCGAGGTATTCGTTGGCTCTTACCACGTCTCCTTCGATCAAGGCCTTTCGGATTTTCGTGGAACTTACGTTCACGTCGTCGATTTCCTGTGCGGGGATTTCCTCCAACGTGAATCCGTAGATGGGCGCGGCTTCTTTCAGGCGGTCGAGGTTGCCTTCGCGGTTTCGACCGAAGTGATGGTCGTACCCGATCACCAGCGTACCGACGTTGAACTGCCCCACCAGCACGTCGCGGATGTACGAATCGGCGGTGATGCGGCTGAACTTGGTGGAAAAGGGATGGATGACCAAATGGTCTAGGCCGGCGCTTTCCAGCAATTCGATGCGCTCTTGGCGTGTCGAAAGCAGTTTGAGGTCGTTGTCGTCGGGAAATAGCACCAGGCGTGGGTGGGGGAAGAAGGTCAGAAGCACTGATTCGGCGTCGGAATTTCTCGCCAATTCACCGATTCGCTTGAGGATTTTCTGATGACCCACGTGCACCCCGTCGAAGGTGCCCATGGTCACGACCGTTCGCTTTTTGGTGCCGAACTCGGAAATGTTCTTATAAACCTTCAAGCCAACCCTGTTTGTATTCCACTCATTAAGATACGCTTAACTCATCCCAACTTTCCCGATTGGCGCGCGGTGGAGCGCCGTGGGCGGTCGAGTCAAATGTAAAAAAATAATGTCAGCGCCGCAGTTGGGTATACCGCGGATAAACCTTAGCTTTGCAGCGCTGAAAAACCGCCCTTCGGGCACCGCATCAAACTTATAAAAATGGGAAGCAATACCGGAAGAGTACTTCAGATCATTGGACCGGTTGTCGATGTTCACTTCGCAGATGAAAAAAGCCTGCCGAAGATCCACGACGCCTTGGAAATCACCCGTGAAGACGGATCGAAATTGGTGTTGGAATGCCAGCAACACATTGGTGAGGACGCCGTGCGTACCATCTCGATGGACGCCACCGACGGCATTGCCCGCGGCACCGAAGTGGTGAATACGGGATCTCCCATCAAAATGCCGATCGGCGATGAAATCCGCGGCCGTCTGTTCAACGTCACCGGCGACGCGATCGACGGAATCGGAGCGGTGAGCAAAGAAAACGGCTACCCCATCCACCGCGAGGCGCCCAAGTTCGAAGACCTGTCCACTTCCAACGAAATCCTGTACACCGGCATCAAGGTCATCGACCTGATCGAGCCCTACTCCAAGGGTGGTAAAGTCGGACTCTTCGGTGGTGCCGGGGTCGGCAAAACCGTATTGATCCAAGAGTTGATCAACAACATCGCCAAAGGGTATTCGGGTCTTTCGGTATTCGCCGGAGTCGGCGAGCGCACCCGTGAAGGAAACGACCTGTTGCGCGAGATGCTCGAGTCGGGCATCATCACCTACGGCGAGGAGTTCATGAAATCCATGGAAGCCGGCGGGTGGGACCTTTCCAAGGTCGACAAAGAAAAAATGAAGGAATCACAGGCTTCTTTCGTGTTCGGCCAGATGAACGAACCTCCCGGGGCGCGCGCCCGCGTAGCCCTCTCAGGCCTCACCCTCGCCGAGTACTTCCGCGACGGCGACGACGAGTCTGGCGGACGCGACATCCTCTTCTTCATCGACAATATTTTCCGCTTTACCCAAGCGGGTTCCGAGGTATCGGCACTTTTGGGTCGTATGCCCTCGGCGGTAGGTTACCAGCCCACCCTCGCCACCGAGATGGGTGGCATGCAGGAGCGCATCACCTCGACCAAGCGCGGGTCCATCACCTCGGTACAAGCGGTATACGTACCCGCAGACGACCTTACCGACCCGGCGCCGGCCACCACCTTCGCCCACTTGGACGCGCAAACGGTACTTTCCAGAAAAATCGCCGAGCTGGGTATCTACCCCGCCGTCGACCCATTGGATTCCACCTCCCGCATCCTCACGCCCGAGATCGTGGGCAAAGAGCACTACGAATGCGCCGAGCGCGTGAAGGAAACCCTTCAGCGCTACAAAGAATTGCAAGACATCATCGCCATTCTCGGTATGGACGAGCTCAGCGAAGAAGACAAACTTACGGTACACCGCGCCCGTCGCGTGCAGCGTTTCCTTTCACAGCCCTTCCACGTGGCCGAGCAATTTACCGGCATCCCCGGTGTATTGGTGTCCATCGAAGACAGCATCAAAGGATTCAACAGCATATTGGCCGGCGAACTCGACCAGTACCCCGAAGCGGCGTTCAACCTCAAAGGCTCCATCGAAGAAGTGATCGAAGCCGGTGAGAAAATGCTCGCTCAGGTATAATCCACCGCTATGACCACTGAAATAATCACCCCCGACAAGCAGTTGTTTTCCGGCGAAACCAAAGCCGTGGTCGTGCCCGGAATCGACGGTCTGCTCGGGATTCTCAACCGCCACGCGCCACTGATTTCGGCGCTGAAAAAAGGACGGGTGAAGATCACCAAACCCCAAGGGGAAGAAATCTTCTTCGAGATCAACGGAGGAGTGGTCGAGGTCAACAACAACAAAGTCATTATCCTCGCCGAGTAAACCCCGCGTTCATTCCGCCGCTCCGGCATTTCCGACGGCAGGTGCCCGAGGATTGCGGGTGGGTTTTGGGTTTTTGTGGGTGGCCGAGCCGGAGTGTCGTTCGCGTCACGCACCCGGATCTTCTCATCACGGAGGTCTGGAAAGGCCGCACCGTGCAGGTACCGGGATAATTTCCGATATTTGCGGCACAGCCGAATACCCATGAACAAAGTAACGACCCTTGGTGAATTCATCGTTGAACGTCAGTCCGATTTTCCCTTTGCGAAAGGGGAATTGTCGCGGCTATTGAGCGCCATTCGCCTCGCCGCCAAAATCGTTCACCGGGAGGTGAACAAGGCCGGATTGATCGACGACATCATGGGCAGCACGGGCGAAGAAAACGTCCAGGGCGAAAGCCAGCAAAAACTCGACGTCTTCGCCAACCAGCAGATGATTTCGGCGCTGAAAGCCCAACAAGAAGTCTGCGGCATCGGCTCTGAAGAAAACGAAGATTTCATCGCCTTCGATTCCGGCGAAGCCGTGCACGGAAAGTACATCGTGTTGATGGACCCCCTCGACGGGTCGTCGAACATCGACGTCAACGTATCCATCGGCACCATCTTCTCCATTTACAGGCGAAAAAGCAAGCCCGGCACGGTGTGCACCCTCGATGACTTCCTCCAGCCTGGTACCGACCTCGTCGCCGCGGGATACGTCATCTACGGATCTTCCACCATGTTGGTGTTCAGCACAGGTCACGGCGTCAACGGCTTTACCCTCGATTCTTCCATCGGCGTGTTCTGTCTCTCCCACCCCGACATGAAAATACCCGAAGACGGAAAGATCTACTCCATCAACGAGGGCAATTATTTGCAGTTTCCCGAAGGCGTAAAGCAATACATCAAATACTGCCAAGAGGAAGACCCCGAAACCAACCGCCCCTACACCAGCCGGTACATCGGCTCTTTGGTGGCCGATTTTCACCGAAACCTCATCAAAGGCGGAATCTACATCTACCCCTCCACGGGGAAGAATCCCAACGGGAAGCTTCGGCTGATGTACGAGAACATTCCCTTGGCATTTCTGGTTGAACAAGCCGGAGGAAAGGCCTCCGACGGTCGGAACCGCATTCTGACCATTCAACCCGAAGAACTGCATCAACGCACCCCATTGTTCATCGGCTCCAAAAAAATGGTGGAAAAAGCCGAGGAATACATGGCATTACACCGCATGGCAGAGGTTCGAACGGAAGCATGAACATTTCCGAAATCACGAAATTTTATACCCAAAGCCGCACCGTGGCCGAAGGTTTCCGATTGCTCGAGAAACCTAGGGTCAGGATATCCGTGGAAGGAACCGTCGGATCGGGGCTGGCCTTCGTGGCCCAGGATTTGGCGCGCAGAGGCAGCTCCGACCATCTGTTCGTTTTCGGCGACCGGGAAGAGGCCGCGTACTTTTTCAACGACCTCCAGGCGCTGATGGGCGATCGCCACCCCGTGCTGTTTTATCCCCAAAGTTACCGCGTGCCTTATCGCAGCGACGGAGTCACGGACGACTACACCGCCGAAGAAACCGACAACGCCAACGTGGTCTTGCGCGCGGAGGTGCTTAAAACCCTTTCTTCCGAGAGAGAGGTTCCCGCTTTGGTGGTCACGTACCCGGGCGCGCTCGCCGAAAAGGTGGTCACGCGGAAACAACTCGACACCAACACGTTTCACATCCGCACGGGCGACAAGCACTCCATCGAATTTTTGAACGAAGTCTTGGTGGAATACGGTTTCAAACGGGAGGATTTCGTGTACGAGCCCGGGCAATTTTCCATCCGCGGCGGTATCATGGACGTGTTTTCCTACGGAGAGGATCACCCCTTCCGCATCGAATTTTTCGGTGACGAGATCGAATCCATGCGGAGGTTCGACCCGGTATCCCAACTATCCACCGACAAGGCCAAGAAGTTCACCGTCATCCCCAACATCCAAGACGATTCCTTATCGGAATCCATGGAATCTTTCCTCGAATTCATCGGCTCCAAAACCACCATTTGGTTTGACAACCGGGAGGTCATCGCCTCCACCCTCGACCGCGTGTACCAATCAGCGGAAAAGGCCTACACCGAACTCAAAACGGCGGTGAAATTCCTGCCGCCGGAAGAAAAATACCACGACGGAAAGCGCTTCCTTTCCGAAATGGAGGCCTTTACCTTGGTGAACTTCGGCACCGTGGCCGAGCCCGGCTTCGAGAAGCTCGTTTTCCACCAAGCGCCGGCTCCCACCTTCAACAAAAATTTCGAGCTCCTTCGGGAAAACCTCCTGTCCAATTCCGCCGAAGGACTCGAAAACTTCATCTTCTCGTCCAATCCACAACAACTCGACCGCCTCGATCGAATTTTCGCCGACATCGGCGGAGAAGTGCGCTACACGCCGGTCGACAGCCGCATCGCGGAGGGCTTCGTGGATCGCGATTTGAACATCGCCTGCTACACCGACCACGAGATCTTCGAGAGGTACCACCGGTTTTATCTCAAAGAAGGCTTCAAGAAAAACAGGGAGGCCCTTACTTTGCGGGAGCTGAACTCCTTGCAACCGGGAGATTACGTCACCCACATCGACCACGGCGTGGGCAAGTTTTCCGGGCTGGAAAAGATCAACGTCAACGGAAAGGAGCAGGAAGCCATCCGGCTGCTGTACCGCGACAACGATTTGCTGTACGTCAGCATTCACTCCCTGCACCGCATAAGCAAGTACAGCGGCAAGGAAGGAACCGAACCCACGGTAAACAAACTCGGCAGCGGTGCGTGGCAAAAAGCCAAAGCGCGCACCAAAAAACGCGTCAAAGAGATCGCCTACGACCTCATCAAGCTCTACGCCAAGAGGAAGGCGCAAAAGGGCTTCGCCTTCAGCCCCGATACGTACTTGCAAACCGAACTCGAAGCCTCATTCGTTTTCGAAGACACACCCGATCAAAGCGCGGCCACCCAGGCCGTAAAAGAAGACATGGAGTCCGAATCGCCCATGGACAGGTTGATATGCGGCGACGTGGGATTCGGAAAAACCGAAGTGGCCATCCGCGCCGCCTTCAAAGCGGTCACCGACGGCAAGCAGGTGGCGGTATTGGTGCCCACCACCATATTGTCCATGCAGCATTACCGCACCTTCAAAGAGCGGTTGGAGCAATTTCCGGTAAACGTCAAACTCCTGAATCGATTCGTCACGGGGAAGAAGCACACGGAAACGCTCAAAGCCTTGGCCGAAGGCAAAATCGACATCATCATCGGCACCCACAAATTGGTGGGAAAGCAAGTGAAATTCGCGGACTTGGGTCTGTTGGTCATCGACGAGGAACAGAAGTTCGGCGTGGGTGTGAAAGACAAACTCAAAACCCTTCGCGCCACGGTCGATACCCTCACCCTCACCGCCACGCCCATACCCCGCACGTTGCAATTTTCGATGATGGGAGCGCGGGACATGAGCATCATCCGCACGCCCCCGCCCAACCGCTACCCCGTTCGCACCGAATTGCACACTTTCCGGGAAGACGTGATCCGCGACGCCATCGCATACGAGATCAATCGAGGTGGACAGGTGTTTTTCATCCACAACAAGATCGAAAACATCCATGAAGTGGCCGGGATGATCAAGCGCTTGGTGCCCGACGCTCGCGTGGGTGTAGGTCACGGTCGTCTGAAAGGGCCGGAACTCGAAAAGGTGATGACCGACTTCATCGAAGGGGATTTCGACGTGTTGGTGGCCACGACCATCGTCGAATCCGGAATAGACATTCCCAACGCCAACACCATCCTCATCAACGACGCCCACAATTTCGGATTGAGCGACTTGCACCAGTTGCGGGGTCGCGTGGGTCGCAGCAACAAAAAGGCGTTTTGCCATTTGATCGCCCCGCCCCTATCCCTGGTTTCGGAAGAGTCGCAGAAACGGCTGAGGGCCATCACCCAGTTCAGCGACTTGGGAAGCGGTCTGAACATCGCCATGCGCGACTTGGACATCCGCGGTGCGGGCGACCTTCTGGGCGCCGAGCAGAGCGGCTTCATCAACGAGCTCGGATTCGAGACGTACCAAAAGATTCTCCACGAAGCGGTGCGCGAACTCAAAGAGGAAGAGTTCAAGGAACTGTACGACGACAGCCACCAAATGCCGGGATCGTACGTGGACGACTGCGTGCTGGAAACCGATTTGGAGTTGTTGATACCCGACGATTACATCAGCGAGATCACCGAAAGGCTCAACGTGTACAGGCATTTGGACAACCTATCGGAAGAATCGGAATTGCTCTCTTACCGCGAAGAATTGCGTGACCGATTCGGGGAATTGCCGGAGGAGACCGAGGCCCTCTTCGACGCCATCCGCTTGCGCAGACTCGCCAAGGAAATCGGGTTGGAAAAATTGGTTCTCAAAGGCGGAAAGCTCATCGGGTATTTCATTTCCAACAGCGAGTCGCCCTACTTCGGAAGTCCCGCGTTTACCGAAGTGCTGAACTTCATCAAGACCAATCCCAAGGGGTACAAGATGTACGAGAAAAACGGGTCTTTGCGCATCTCCAAAAGCGATGTGAACAGCGTGACCGACGCCATCGAGGGATTGTCGGTCATGGCGGTGGAACACAAAGAGGCCGCGGAAAAGCATTAAGACTCAACGCAATTCGTTTTTGGCACGAGGTTTGGAATTTTTCCGGAAATCCATAGCCATGCCTTTCCTCCGTTATGCCTCAGTTTTGATTTTGTTGACCTGCTGTGTCCAAGCGTACGGTCAATTTCCCATTCGCCCCAGGACTCCCACCTTGTCGGTAGGCGGGCAGATCGCGGTGCCTACCGGAGAGTTTTCCGAATACTACGAAAGTTATCCGATCGGAATCAACGCGTCGGCCCTGTTTCCCGTTTGGGGATTGCCCATAGAAGGCGGAATCGGCTTTTCATGGAAAGAAATGGCCGGTGAAGGCCGGGAGGTGTACATCAGCGACGCTTTCGGCAACGTACATCCGGCCGATCTGAAGATCAAGGGAAACGTGTACACGTACAGCTTTCACGGCAGACTGCGGCCGCTGAACGGCAAATTCAGGCCCTACGGGGAGGTCATGGCGGGGTTGGCGAGTTTCGGGGTCAAATCGAAACTGTACTCCGACATCGAGGGGGGCGCTCCGCAAACCGAAGTGACCAACCGCGATTACACCTGGATCACGGGGTGGGCCCTGGGGCTTCAAGTGCGTCTGATGCCCGGGGTGTTCTTGGAAGGGAGATTCGAGAAAACCCAAGGAGATCGGACGGAATACATCAACCCCAGAACGATTTCCATCTCACCCAACGGCGCATATTCCTTCGAAAATCAAACGTCGAGAATCGATCAGTTCGCCTTGTCGCTGGGTCTCGCCTTCAGCTTCTGAAATCGGATCACACGGTAGTGCGGATGGCTTCCACCGGCTCCATGCGCGCGGCCAAGGAAGCCGGCACCACACCCGACACCAATCCGATGGCTACGGAAAAACCTACGCCAATGGCGATATTTCCCATGGTCAGGCCCAGGTCGAAACCCGTGATCATGCTCGCCACGAAGGCGATGATCCAGATGAAAAACAGTCCGATGGCTCCGCCAACCACACACAGGGCCACGGATTCGAACAGAAACTGAAAAAGGATAAAGCTCCGCTTGGCTCCCAGTGCTTTCTGTATACCGATGATAGGTGTTCGTTCCCGCACCGAGACGAACATGATGTTCGCAATGCTGAAACCGCCCACCAGGATGGAGAAACCCCCGATGATCAAGCCGGCGAGGCTGAGAAAATCGAAGATTTGGGTCACGCCACCGGTGAGCATGCTGCTCTTGTTGAGGGAAAAATCCCGGGCCTCGCCGGGTCGGAGCCTTCGGATACTTCGCATGTGCATGTCGGCTTCGTTTTCCATCTCCTTCACCGACACTCCGGGCCGGGGTTTGAGGGCGATTTGCACGTCGGTTTTGGTGAAATCCATGAGGAGACGACCGAAGTTGACCGGTACGATCACCCAGGAATCCGTGCCCGAACCGACGATGCTTTGGCCTTCCTTTTCCAATACCCCGATGACGGTGGCGCGCATTCCGGCCACTTTGATTTCCTTTCCAATCGGATTCTCCATACCGAAGAGGGACTCCGCCACGTCGTGTCCCAACATGGCCACGCGTGCGTACCCCCTCAGTTCGGTATCGCTGAAGCTGCGGCCCAGGGCAATATCCACGTTGATGAAATCGCCGAATCCCGGCGAGACGGCGGTAACGCCCACATTTTCCGCCGAACTGCGCCCGTACTCGGCCAATCGCGAAGCCCACGCGAAGAAAGTCACCGTTTCGGCGGTGGTCATGCGCCTTTTGAGGGCGTCTGCGTGGGCGTAAGTCAGTTCGGGACGATTTACGTATTTCCACCACGCGTACTCCGTGTCGCCGTCTTCGGGGCCCCACGGCATTTTTTGGATCATGATGGTGTTGTCGCCCAATGATGCGAAGGCGTTTCGCACGCTGCGCTCCAAACCATCGACGAGGGTGAAGATGGATATGATGGTGAAAATGCCGATGGTGATACCCAACAGGGACAGGAAGGTGCGGAGGCGATTGGTCACCAAAGTACCCCAGGCAAGGGCGGCACCTTCACCGAGCAACCGGGAATAAACTTTGAACCTCTCGATCATGGGGAGCGGAATTCCTTAAACTCGTCCCAAAAATAACCCGGTTCATCGGCACACGGGCAACCGCTCATGTAAAAGTGGGCAAAACGGGCGTTATCCACGTTTGGCCGGTAATAAAACTTCGGGATAAAAGCCGCACCGCACTTGACTTTAAAACAAATATTCTTGCTAACATTGTAATCCAATCGAACCACGAAAAAAAGATCATTGGTCACCATCAAAACAGCGCTGATTTCGGTCTTTCACAAAGACCGGATCGAGCCTTTGGTAAGCGCTTTGCACGAACTTGGGGTGGAGTTGTACTCCACGGGGGGAACGGAAGAATACATTTCGAACTTGGGCATTGCCGTGCACAAGGTGGAAACGCTTACGGGCTACCCGAGCATCTTCGGGGGCCGGGTGAAGACGTTGCACCCGAAAGTATTCGGCGGCATTTTGAGCCGACGCACCGAAGGTGACCGGGAAGAAGCTCTCGAACACGCCATTCCCGAGATGGATTTGGTGGTGGTGGATTTGTACCCTTTCGAACAGACCGTCGCCTCGGGCGGGAGCGAAACGGAAATCATCGAAAAAATCGACATCGGCGGCATATCGCTGATCCGCGCGGCGGCCAAAAATTTTAAGCAGGTGACCGTGCTGCCCGGAGTGGAGCACTTCGAGCGGTTTGCGGAGCATTTGAAATCCCAAGGCGCCAAAACCGATTTGGTGCTCAGGAAACGACTCGCCGCCGAGGCCTTTGCCATCAGCTCTCGCTACGACGCCGCCATCCACGGATATTTGTCCGAAAGCGACCCACCCGTTTTGACCGACGGTAAATACCGGGGACTGCGCTACGGGGAAAACCCCCACCAGGAAGGGAGATTTTACGGTGATTTGGACGAGGCCTTCGAGCAGCTTCACGGCAAAGAACTGTCGTACAACAACTTGCTGGACATCGACGCCGCCGTGCACCTGATGGACGAATTTGCCGATGCGGATCCTTCCTTCGGTATTCTCAAGCACAACAACGCCTGCGGTTTCGCCACGAGGAAGGAATTGCACTCGGCGTATGCGGAGGCGTTGGCCGGCGACCCGGTATCGGCCTTCGGCGGCGTGATGATCGCCAACCGCGAGGTGGACCAAGCCACGGCGACGGAAATGGACAAGGTGTTTTTCGAAGTGATCATCGCCCCCGGCTTCAGCGCGGAGGCTTTGGAGATTCTCCGCCGCAAGAAAAACCGGATCATCCTGAGAAAAAAGGAAATTACATGGCCAACCCACAAAATCCTAACAACCCTGAACGGTTACCTCTGGCAGGAAAAAGACGGGGTGACGGATCGGCCCGCTGACTTCCGAACGGTGACGGACCGGCCTCCGACCGAGGAGGAAGTGCGGGATCTGGAGTTTGCCGCTATCTTGGCGAAACACACCAAATCCAACACCATCGTACTGGCCAAAGACAATCGACTGATCGCTTCGGGAACGGGCCAAACCTCCCGCGTAGATGCGCTGAAACAGGCATTGGAAAAAGCGCGGAATTTCGAGGTGGACACCCGCGGTGCCGTGATGGCTTCCGATGCGTTTTTCCCTTTTCCCGATTGCGTTGAAATCGCCCACGAGGCGGGGATTTCGGCGGTGATTCAACCGGGGGGATCGGTCAAAGACCAACTTTCCATCGATTACTGTAACGAAAAGGGCATGGCGATGGTATTTACCGGTAACAGACACTTTAAGCACTAACAAAGAATGCAATCTACCTATGGGCTTGTTTAATTTTTTCACCCAGGAAATAGCCATCGATCTCGGCACCGCAAACACCCTCATCATATACAACGACAAGGTGGTGGTGGATGAACCCAGCATCGTGGCGAAAGACCGCGCGACCGATAAAGTCATCGCCATCGGCCGCAAAGCCCAGCAAATGCACGGCAAAACGCACGAAAACATCAAAACCGTGCGGCCTCTCAAAGACGGGGTGATCGCCGACTTTCAGGCGGCGGAGGCCATGATCCGGGGCATGATCAAAATGATCAAACCGGGAAAAAGCTTTTTCACCCCTTCGCTGCGCATGGTGATTTGCATCCCTTCGGGCATCACCGAAGTGGAAAAGCGCGCGGTGCGCGACTCCGCCGAGCATGCGGGCGCCAAAGAAGTGTACCTCATCCACGAGCCCATGGCCGCCGCCATAGGGATCGGCATCGACGTGGACGAGCCCATGGGAAACATGATCATCGACATCGGAGGGGGGACGAGTGAAATCGCGGTGATCGCGCTGGGCGGCATCGTCTGCGACAAAAACATCCGCGTGGCCGGCGACGAATTCACCCAAGACATCGAGGAATACATGCGCCGCCAACACAACATCTTGGTGGGCGAGCGCACCGCCGAGGAAATCAAAATCGAAGTGGGCGCCGCCATGCCCGAACTCGAAGACGCACCCGAAGACTTCGCTGTGAGAGGGAGGGATTTGATGACCGGCATCCCCAAAGAAATCAAGGTTTCATATACGGAAATCGCACTCGCTCTGGACAAGTCCATCTCGAAAATCGAAGAGGCCATCTTGTCGGCTCTCGAAACCACGCCGCCCGAACTCTCCGCCGACATCTACCGCACGGGGATTTACCTCGCCGGTGGAGGTTCCATGCTGAGGGGATTGGACAAACGACTTTCCATGAAAACGCGGTTGCCCGTGCACATCGCCGAAGACCCGTTGAGGGCTGTGGCGCGGGGTACGGGCATTGCTTTGAAAAACATCGATCGCTTCCAATTCCTGATGCGGGACTAAACCGAAGCGTTCAAAAATCGGCTGAAGATCAATGAGGAATTTCGTCAGGTTTCTTGCGCGTTACCACATCTTCCTCTTCTTTGTCGTATTGCAGGTGTTGTGTTTCCGACTCATCATCGCCAACAACTCCTTCCAACGGGCGAGTTTCGTCAATTCTTCCAACCGCATCATCGGAACGCTTTTCACCTGGAAAAGCCAGTTGACGGAGTACATCGAGCTCCAACGCGTGAACGACGAGCTATCGGCCGAAAATATTGAATTGCGCAACCGACTGATCGACAATTTCATCAACGTCAACGAGCACTTCGTCATGATCAACGATACGCTGCGGGAGCGGAAATTCCGGTACAAAACCGCGCAGGTGGTCAACAGCTCGATCAACAAGCAACTCAATTACCTGACCATCGACAAGGGCCGGGACGATGGTTTGGAGCCGGAGATGGGGGTGATCAACAAACGCGGTTTGGTGGGCGTGGTCAAAGACGTGTCCAAGCACTTCAGCACCGTGATTCCCATCATCAACTTGAAGTACACGGCGAGCGCGGAATTGGAGCGCACGGGCAACTTCGGGTTGTTGCGCTGGGACGGGGTGGATTACCGCTACGCCTATCTCCACGACGTGCCCCACCACGCCGACGTAAACCTGGGCGACACCGTGGTGACGCGGGGATCGTCGGCCATTTATCCACGCGGAGTGCCTATAGGCACGGTAAGCGAAATATCGGCGCCGGAAGGAAGCAATTTCCATAAGATACAGGTGCTGCTGAACAACGACTTCAACAAGTTGCGCTACCTTTATGTGGTCGACAATCTTTTGAAGAAGGAACAAAGGGAACTGGAGGAAAAAACACGGAGCGATGATCAATGAGATTCTGAACAATGCGGGGCGCTTCGTTTTGTTGATTTTGATACAAGGCCTGATCCTGAACGACATCAATTTGTGGCAGGGCATGGCCATCCCCTACCTCTACATTCTGTTTTTGCTCATGCTGCCCTTGGACACCCCGCGCTGGTTGGAGCTGATTTTGGGATTGGTCTGCGGATTGGCCATGGACATGTTTACCGATACCCTCGGCATCCACGCATCGGCGTGCGTGTTGTTGGCGTATATCAGGCCCCAATACCTGCGCGCCATCGCCCCTCGCGACGATTACGAATTCGGACAACGCGCCACCATCGGCGACCTCGGTTTGGTATGGTACCTCAAGTACGCCTCCGTTCTGATCCTGGCACACCATCTCTGGCTTTTCTACGTTGAAGTATACTCTTTCAAAGGATTTTTCACCACCCTTTTGCGCGCTGTACTGAGCTCGGCTTTCACTCTGTTGCTGGTCGTTCTCAGTCAGTACCTGGTATTTGCCCGTCGCAATACGCGATACGTATGAATTTGAGCGGCCGAAAGTTTGTGATCGTGATGATCTTTCTCACCGTGGGATTGATCTTTATATTGCGTCTGTTCTTTCTTCAAGTGATCGACGACCGTTGGAAAGTTATGGCCGCCAACGCCTCCGAGCGCGCCATCACCGAGTACCCCTCCCGGGGATTGATCTTCGACCGGAACGGCAAGATCATCGTTGCCAATACCGCGGTGTACGACCTGATGGTCGTGCCCCGGGAAGTCACTCACTGCGACACGACCGCACTCTGCGGTTTGCTCGGCATCACGCGGGAAGAATTCGAGGAAAGGATGAGCTCGGCGCGCAAATACAGCGTGTACAAGCCCTCGGTGTTCGAAAAACAAATTCCCGCCGCCGACTACACCAACATCGCCGAAAACCTTTTCCGCTTCCCCGGATTTTACGGGCAGGCGCGTACCCTCCGCCATTACCCGAGCAAAGCCGCGGCCCACGCCATGGGGTACGTCTCGGAAGTCAGCCCTTCGGTGATCGAATCCAACCCCTACTACCAGCGGGGCGACTACATCGGGGTGAACGGCGTGGAAAGCGTGTACGAAGAGGCGCTTCGGGGGCGCCGGGGAAAACGCTACGTGCTGGTGGACGTGCACAACAACGAACAGGGACCGTACGCCAACGGGCGATTCGACACCGTGGCGCACGCGGGCAAGAACCTTACCTCATCCCTCGATCTCGACCTGCAAGTGTACGGTGAGAAGTTGATGCAAAACAAAAGGGGAAGCATCGTGGCAATCGAACCCCAAACGGGAGAAATTCTCGCTTTGGTTACGCAGCCCGGCTACGACCCCAACCTCCTCGTGGGAAGAGTTCGGGGAAAGAATTACTTGGAACTGAGCAAAGACACGCTCAAACCGCTTTTCAACCGGGCCCTTATGGCGCGCTACCCTCCAGGGTCGACCTTCAAGCTTCTCCAAGCCCTGATCGGGCTCGACGAAGAGGTGGTAAACGAGCACTCGGCTTTTTCATGCCACGGAGGGTATTACTACGCCGGCCGCCGGTTGGGCTGCCACGCGCACGCCTCGCCGGTTACGCTGAAATATTCCATTCAGACCAGTTGCAACGCCTACTACTGCCACGTATTCAAAAGGGTACTCGACAAGTACGATACCAGCGAAGAAGGCTACAAAGTGTGGCGCGATCATCTGGAGTCGTTCGGGCTGGGGAGCAAATTGCAAACCGACATGACCGGCGAAGTCGGCGGATTCGTGCCACAAACCGAGTACTACGATAAGTTTTACGGCCGCAACCGCTGGAACGCCCACACCGTGATCTCCCTGGCCATCGGTCAGGGCGAGCTGGGCACCACGCCATTGCAAACCGCCAATTTCACCGCCGCCATCGCCAACCGAGGGTGGTTCTACACCCCCCACATCATCAAGGAAATAGACGGCGAGCCCATCACCGATCCCCTCTACACCGAAAAACACCATACGGGCATCGATCCCGAAGATTTCGAAATGGTCGTGGAGGGTATGTACCGCGTGATCGAGTCGGGAACCGGTCGCGGTGTGCGCTTCAGCCCCGACATCGAGGTGTGCGGAAAAACCGGAACGGCTCAAAACCCCCACGGAAAAGACCACTCCATTTTCATCGCCTTCGCCCCCAAAGACAACCCAAAAATCGCCGTGGCCGTATACGTCGAAAACGTGGGCTTCGGATCCACGTGGGCGGCACCCATCGCCAGCCTCACCATCGAAAAATACCTTACCGATACCATCACGCGCCCCCACGTAGAGGCGCGCATCATGAACGCCGACCACATTCACAACGCACCTTGAGGCATGTACCGTCAAAGACATACCCTTAAGCACCTCGATTGGTTCAGCATCGTGCTTTTCACGGCGATGGTGATCATGGGTTGGTTGAACATCTACTCCGCCAGTTACAACCCCGACCATCCGTCCCTCTTCGATACGAGCCAAGAATACGGTAAGCAATTCATCTGGATCATGACCTCCATCGCACTGGCCGTGGTCATCATGCTCCTCGACGGCACCTTCATCAAGCGGTTGTCGCCGGTGGTCTACATCATCACCGCGTTTTTGCTCGTGCTCGTTTTGATTTTCGGGCGTGAAATCAACGGCCAAAAAGCGTGGTTCGGCTTCGGCAGCTTCGGTATTCAGCCCAGCGAATTCAGCAAGCTCGGCATCAGCCTCATGTTGGCCCACTACCTCAGCGGCGTCAACATCCGCATCCAGCAGATGAATTCCAAGCTCATCGCCACCGCCATCATCGCCGTACCCGCCGGGCTCATCATGTTGCAGCCCGACACCGGTACCGTGCTGGTCTTCGCAGCCTTCATTCTGGTACTTTACCGAGAAGGCCTTTCGGGCAACATCCTGCTCCTCGGCCTCCTCAGCGGAGTCATCGCCGTATTGTCGTTGATTATGCGCGCCACCGAAATAGACATTTGGGGATGGGCCGTGGAAGGACACTACATGCTCATGGCCGTCATCGCCGTGCTCACCGCGCTGATTTACCTCGGCATCAAGAGATTCGTACTTCCGCGGTACCGCAAGCGCAACATCCTGTTGCTTTTGGGCGCGGCCGTCGGCAGTTTGATCTTCATCGCCACGCTCGACCAAATTTTCGAAAACGTACTGGAGCACCACCAAAAAACGCGAATCAACATCCTTCTCGGCCTCGACCAAGACCCCTTCGGTGCGGGATACAACGTATTGCAATCCAAAACCGCCATCGGTTCGGGGGGATTTTCGGGCAAAGGCTTCCTCGACGGTACGCTCACCAAGTACAAGTACGTTCCCATGCAGAGCACCGACTTTATCTTCTGCACCATCGGCGAGGAGTGGGGATTCGTAGGCAGCACATTCGTGCTCGTTTTGTTTCTGACCTTCATCCTCCGTCTCGTCTTCATCGCCGAGAGGCAGCGATCCACCTTCAGCCGCATTTACGGGTACTGCGTCGCGTGCATCCTGTTCCTGCACGTGCTCATCAATATAGGCATGGCCATCGGGTTGGCGCCGGTCATCGGCATTCCACTGCCCTTTTTCAGCTATGGAGGTTCATCGCTGTGGGGCTTCACCCTCATGTTTTTCATCCTTCTGAAACTCGATTCCGAGCGCCTCGTGGTGCTGCATTGATTTTGGGTTTTTGTGGGTGAGGCTTGTGTTCCGGTTCCGGTTTATTGGCGGGTTTTTGCGTTGGAAAGGGCAAATTGATGCGTGACCATGCGCGGTGGGATCATGCCCGTGATGCGTTTTTCTCGTTCGGCGGAAAACGTACTGTTCTATCCGGTTGCATGCAAATGATAATCAATGGTAAATTATTAACTTGCACGTGTAATACAACCTTTCAACCATGAACCTACCTTCGTATCTTTTTTTCACGAACGAGCAATCAAGACTGAAAAGAATATTCTTTGTATTGTTCCTGACCTTGGGATTTTCCATATCCCATTTTTCCGGTTTTACCCAAGCCCATGTACCTATAAGGAATGGCACTCAGTGCACCATAAAGGCAGAAGTGTTTTATTATCAATACTCACCTACGGTGAGTTACGGATTTTCAACTTTCCATTCCATCCCTCCAAATAATTGGGACATTGCGCCAATTCCACAAGGCTACGGAGTTTGCCAAATACATGTCGACGTAAATACGGATGGTATAGCTGAAATAAGAGCCATTTCAAACGCACCTGAATTTTCAGGATCATCAAACGACTGTAATGCAGACAACTGGGCTACACCTGACAATTGTTATAATTCATTTGATCTCAGTGTGTATGGAGTTGGATATCCATCATCCGTAAGTTTGGGTATTTGGTAATTTCAAAAAGGGCAGGAATGAATTTCATTTGTCGTAATAAGCAACTATTCACTGCACCGTTCGCGCTATTCTTGTCGGTGCTTTCGATGATTTCCATTTCACCCCACATAAAAGCCCAAGAGCCGGAAATGGTCTGGTTGAAATATTTGGAAGTGGATTATTCCAGGTATGGATTATTCGGTTTTCAAGAGGATTCGGTGTACGTACTGAAAATTTCCTCTGCATCCGAAACGCTGAATGTCGGCGTTTGGGATGATCATATTTTGACCGGATTAAATGGTGGCATGCCCCACAAATATGTGGTTTTCGATCAGGATTTTATCCCATTAGGCATGCTGGAGTTCAGTCTTTTTGATGCACTCGTAAGACCTCTTGGCGTGGCGGACGGTGTTTTGTATTTGTCTGCTCTTTTGGCTCCCGGAAGTACGGGAGTATCGGTTCCTGAAATTGGGTGGATGCATCCTTCGGAGCCTGCGGGTGTTCTCAATCAATTTTTACTTGCATACGACTTTGCACAAAACTCACTAAACGAAGTGATGGTCATGCGCAATTCACATCATAGCATTCTAAACACCACTCCATTCCCCGGGTATATGGTGCAGTCCGGGCTTCCAAATCCGGCAAACCTGATTCGAGACGGGAGAACCTGTCTGGTGCCGGCACAATCGGATAGGGTTATCTGCAGTCGATTATTCTACGAAAATCTTCACGTCAATGGACTAACATATCAAAACACTACCACAAGCTTAGGAACTGCTACCGTGATATACAATACGGCGCAAGGCGTTACCACCGTCCATCCGGTTTACCCTCAAAACGCGAGCAATTTCTTCGATTTTCAATACTTTGATTCTGAGGATCCGGGGTATCATTATCGCGTTGGAAATTTTCGAGGAACAACTTCACCGGTCAATGCAGGCGGTGATTCCATGGTAGGGTTTCCGACCGATTCTTCCTACGTTGTTTATTTGGCCAAAGAGCATGAAACGGGTGAAAGTGATTTCCAGACCCGATTGTTCAGTTTCAACAATTTCAAGTCAGACACCGCAACCGCAATTGAGAATTCCACACGGCTAGATTACCTCTCATTGGCCGAATTAGACGGAAACACGTATCTGGCGTATCATTCCTTCTTTCATTCAGCTCACCATTCGGATAACGACATCGACACTTTATACATGACCGATGCGTTTGGGAACCCTGAGAAATACTACGACATGTATGAATTTCACCAGTCATTCGGAGATACTAACCTCGCATACCGAGCTTTGCTGGACGAGCAAGTCCTGATCAAACTTTCCGACGGAGGGGAGCCTGAAGCAAAATTAAGTCGTGCTCATATTTACGATCCCTACGCCCCTTCCCTACGTCAGGAAGCGCACCTGTTCAATGTGGGAGAGAGCCTCGTTTGGTTGTCGGAATACTCGGCGGTTGAAGACACTTCCATTGCATTGGTCCGTATTCTACCACAGAATATCACCGACACTACTTGGGTCGACCTTCCTTCGGGCAAGCATATTTGCCTATTTATATTGGACGAATCTTTGAATCTCACGGATACCCGACTCATCACCTATTCCGGACCCGCCAAGTACGGTGTGAACGTAAGTCACATCTCCACCTATCACGGAGACACCGTACTCATCCAAGGGTATGTTCAAGAAGGAACCACCACTTCATTGGATCCATTTGGAAATTCAGCGCTACAAACATTTTCCCAAACCGGTTCTTTTCTAGCCTTTTTCAGCGGAGTGGATGCCATGGATGTCAAAGACCCGCACCCGACCACAACATTGAAAATAAGGCCTAACCCAGCGGAAGAATCAGTGATTGTTGAACTTGGTCGGCACGCGAGATTCAACCGATATGAGGTGTATGATTCCCGGGGCGGAAAAATCAATTCGGGCACATTGTCCCCCGAGCCACGCTTCCGGCTTTCTGTTGGCAATTACCCCCCGGGAGTTTATATTCTGCACTGCGTGGGTAACGAACACAAGGCCTCCGCCAAGTTTGTGGTGAGGTAGATCCTCGGGAGATCACTAAACTCAACCGACAATATTCTCATACTTGTCCACCTCCCGAGTACCCGACTTGAATTACGCAATCACGGTTTGCCGTTACTGAGCAGCACTATCTCAGCACCGTAACGCTGCCCTTGATCACCCGGGCCTCCGCAAAATAGAGAGGCTTCACACGAATGACGTAGTTGTACACATTCCACCCCGCGTGGTATCCGTCTCCCCATTGGTCGCCTCGCCAACCCTCCTCCACGTCGTCGGATTCGAACACCACCCTCCCCCACCGGTCGAAAATACGGATGTGATAAAACGATTCGTCGATGTTCGAAAACACCGGCTTGAACGCATCATTCAATCCGTCACCGTCGGGTGTGAACGCATTTGGAATGTAGTACACGAGGTCCCCTTGAATCGCCACTCTCCTGAATGCCGTGTCCAAACAACCCTTATCGTCCCGTACCACCAGAGCAACTACGTACTCCCCTTCTTCGGCACCGGTAAACGAAAAGGCGGGGTCGTCCATATTCGAAAAGCCCAATCCCTGCGGAAAACCGAATATCCACCTCGACGAAGTATAATCCTTGCTGAGGTTTTGAAAACGAAAGTGCGGATCGAGCGGGTGTGCGACCGACGGTGAAGGGTGGAAATGCGCCACGGGCCCACTCGTCGATGGAATGGATACAGTGGTATCCAGACGGCAACCTCGCTCGTCGCCCAACGCCAGATGGTAGGTTCCCGGAGAGAGGTTTCGTTTGTTGGGTTGCGGTGAGAAATGTGCTCCGCCGTCAAAACTGTAC
Organism: uncultured Cryomorphaceae bacterium; assembly: GCA_964574635.1. Lineage (GTDB taxonomy): Bacteria > Bacteroidota > Bacteroidia > Flavobacteriales_D > Cryomorphaceae > CAZNOG01. Next base: position 81,978 of record CAZNOG010000005.1, read on the forward strand.
ATCGTGGCATTGCCGCCGTGTATCTCGATCGCGGTGTCGTGGGCATCCGGGCAGGTCTCCCCCTTCACGACGATGTTTCCCGCCGTCAACGGCTCCGGCTCAGCGATGACGAACGCCTCCTGGTACACGCAGCCACTGTCGGTTTTTAGCGTGAGTACGTGCGATCCGGCGCACAAGCCAGTAACCGAATAGGGTGAATGAGCACTTTCATTTCCCGCCGACCATTGGACGATCAAACTTTCCGTATCGTGAATGCCCGTCGGGACGAAAGAAAACGACCCGTCGCAATCGCCGCCGCAAGACAGTTGTTGGATTTCGGAATTTCCCGCACCGGGATTCGTGAAATCCACCGCAATGGATTTTGATATCGTGCAGTTTACGTCGTTTGTAACGGTCCACTCCAACTCGTACACCCCCGGGTTTACGGCACTAGCCATCGTTTGTGGAGCCGTGGGATCGTCGAACGAAACCGCACCGCCTCCACTCCACGTGCCGTGAAAACCCTGTGGCAACGTGGCCGCCGTGGCGAATTGGTTGTTGCAGGTGTATCCGTCGACTCCCGCCGTCACCGACACCACATCCTCCCACACTTCCACGGTTCCCGCACCGTGGCAACCCGCCGCGTCTTGCACCACCACTTCGTAATCTCCCGGTTCCAACCCCTCGAACTCCGGCGACGACTGGAATTCGCCGCCGTTCAAACTGTACAACGCAGGCTGCACGGCGTTCTCGGCGATTACGGTAAATGTTCCCGCGCCATCGCCACAAGCCCCCGGCAGGACTTGCGCCGAGACGGAAATCCCGGGAGGCACGGTGAAAGGCACTTCCACGGCCTCCAAAAAGTTGCCGCACAAATCGGCCAGCAAGTCGTCGTCGAACACCAGTTGAAACTCCCCTCCCGAATTTGGAAAAGGCGGATCGACGGTTAGGTTGAAGTGCGCCCCGAAAGAACTTCCCAAGGCACAATTCGATTCTAAATCGGTCACCGTATAGGGTCCTCCCGGCCCTTCGACGACAAAATGTTCCGGTGCGACGGTGGCGCAATCGATCTGCTCGGAAAAAATCACACGTACACCTTCACAATTGTAAATGAGATCGTCTACCACGGGCGGTATCTCATCGCCGAAAACGGCGGTGGAGGCCGTGAAATCGAGCGTGAATCCGGTGTTGTTATCCGACCAATTGTTCACCAATAAAATATACGTTTCGCCGGCAAAAACCTGAAGGTCGGCGTTGAACGGCGGCCCGATTCCGGAAGAGGGACCGTTGGCCGTTCCCACCCCGCCCAACTCCGAAGAAATGCCCGTGGATCCGTTTGGAGACTGCCAGATGCCGTACGTATTACACCCCGCGACCAAATCGGGATTGTCCGATATCTGATTGCACGCCGCATTGGTAAGATCGAAGAGCATCCAGTCGTAGTCCTCGGGACCATCGGGAGTCAGCGTGAAGTTCAGGATGCCGTCTTGCAACACGTCGATGCGGTACCAACCCTCGTTCGTGACGTTGCCCATGGCACATCCGTTGAAGGGCAATGCGTCCGGGTAAAGTCCGTTGTCTTGCGGCGCCGACTCTTCGTAAAGAAATCCCTCGCAAAGGTTTAAGGCTCCGTAGCAATCGCCCATTGTGAAGGGCGGGCAGTTCGTGGAAATGGAAAGATTGTAGTCCGTACACGGCGCGTGGACGGCATACGAACTGATGGTGAGGTGATAGGTGATGTTGGGTTCGGCCAGTACGAGCATGGACAAAGAGGTGGCTCCCGTTGCGGAATACACTTTGTCGACACAAGACCCGCTCCAGTCCATGGGACACGCCGTGGTGATCATGGCCGATGCGGCGCTGGGTTCGTAATCCGAAAGTTCTATATAGAGGCAGGTCTCGTACGGGACCGTGAATTCATACACATAGTCCTCGCCTGAAGTGAACCACGCCCCGCAGGGGTTGGTGAGAGATACGTCGTCACCCGCTCCACAGGTGGAACCCTGCGCGAAAAACGGAATGGTGGGAATCTCCATGTGGGTACAATCCTGACCCCGCAGTGCACCGGCGAAGATCAGCAAGCCCGCGACGACAATCAGCACATTCCGTAGAGAAAGTACCGAAACAAAAGGAAACATTGAAGCAAAGATTGGTTAGCGCGCGGCCAATGGTTTTCCGACCACTTTGGCACTGGCTTGACGGCCTAAAAATGACGAAGCTGCATACGGAGTCGCCGCACCGCCACTACCCCCGAGGGCTCAGAGCCTTACGCCTACTGCCGCTTTCGGAAATCCATTCCGTGGTTCCCACATAATTCACACCGTACTCTCCCTTTCCCCAAAAGCGTATATTTGAATTTCCGAAAGGTCACACGACAAAACAACACCCCTTGGAGACTACCCCGCGAACATTCGAAAGCAAACCCATAGATCAAACCGGCGTGGAGGAAAGGTGCGCGAGATTTCAAACGCGGAGCATCAAAACCTCGACGAAAACCGAAGGCCTCAAGATGGCCTTGAGCATGATCGACCTCACCACCCTCGAAGGAAAAGACACCGAAGGCAAAATCCGCCAACTCTGCTACAAAGCCGCGCACCTGCACGACGCCTTGCCGGGACTTCCCACCGTGGCGGCCGTGTGCGTGTACCCGGTATTCGTCGGATTGGCGAAGAAACTGCTCGAAGGCACCGGCATCAAAATCGCGTCCGTGGCTACGGCATTTCCATCGGGACAATCCTTCTCGACGTACAAAATCGAAGAGACCAAAAAGGCCGTGGATGCGGGTGCCGACGAAATCGACATGGTCATCTCCCGGGGAAAATTCCACCAAGGTGAGTACGGCGCGGTATTCGACGAAATCGCCGCGGTAAAAGAAGCCTGCGGCAAGTCCCGCCTGAAAGTCATCCTCGAAACCGGTGAACTCGGAAGCCTCGACGACGTGGCCTTGGCCTCACGCATCGCCATCGCTGCGGGTGCCGACTTCATCAAAACATCCACCGGAAAGATCAAACCGGCCGCAACCATGCCGGTGGTACTGGTCATGCTCGAAGTGATCCGCGACCACTATTTCGCCACGGGGCAAATGGTGGGAATGAAGCCGGCCGGAGGCATCTCCAACTCCAAATTGGCGCTCCACCACTTGGTCATGGTGAAAGAGACCCTCGGCGACCAATGGCTGGACAACCACTGGTTCCGGTTTGGCGCCAGTTCACTGGCCAACGACATCCTCAAACAATTGATGAAGCAGGAAACCGGCATCTACCAATCGGGGAATTACTTCGCCCTGGACTAAACGAAGCTCTGAATCGACATGGGAAAAAAGACACAGGAAACGATCGCGAAAAAGGGTTGGGAATACGCACCCGCCCCGGAAAGCGCCCCGGTACGCATAGACGGTAAATACGACCTCTTCATCGACGGAAAATTCGTCGCGCCGAAATCCAAAAAGTACTTCAAAACCATTGATCCCGCCACCGAAAAAACCTTGGCACAAGTGGCCTACGCCGACGAAAAAGACGTGGATCGGGCCGTAAAAGCCGCACGAAAAGCGTACGAAGGCGTATGGTCGCGCATGGATGCCTCCGAAAGGGGCAAGTACCTCTTCCGCATCGCGAGGCTGTTGCAAGAACGCGCCCGTGAATTCGCCATCATCGAATCCATGGACGGGGGAAAACCCATCCGCGAATCGCGTGACGTGGACGTGCCCATCGCGGCGGCGCACTTTTTTTACCACGCCGGCTGGGCCGACAAGCTACCCTACGCTTTCCCCAACCGCACACCCCGCCCCATCGGCGTGGCCGGACAAATCATCCCCTGGAATTTTCCCCTCCTGATGGCCGCGTGGAAAATCGCCCCGGCCCTGGCCTGCGGAAATACCGTGGTGCTCAAACCGGCCGAAACCACGCCCCTCACCGCGCTGAAGCTCGCCGAACTCATCCGCGACGCCGACCTGCCTCCCGGTGTGGTCAACATCATCACCGGCGACGGGGAGACGGGCAAAGCCTTGGTGAACCACCCCGACCTCGACAAAGTGGCTTTCACCGGCTCTACCGAAGTGGGGAAAATGATCCGGAGAAGCCTCGCCGGAAAACGCACTAAGCTCACCTTGGAACTCGGCGGAAAAGCGGCCAACATCGTCTTCGCCGATGCAGCCATCGACCAGGCGGTGGAAGGAATCGTCAACGGAATCTACTTTAACCAAGGGCACGTCTGCTGCGCGGGTTCCCGCCTTTTTGTGGAGGAAAGCGTGGCCGACGAGGTAATCCGCCGACTGAAACACCGCATGAACACCCTGATCGTGGGAAACCCCTTGGACAAAAACACCGACGTGGGTGCGATCAACTCCGCGGCGCAACTGAAAACCATCCACCGCTACCTCGATGCGGGGCGCAAAGAAGGGTTCGAAATGTACCAAACCCAAGCAACTCTCCCCAACAAGGGCTTCTGGTGCGCTCCCACCTTGTTTACCGACGTGGCGCAGAGCAGCACCATCGCCCGGGAAGAAATATTCGGACCCGTGCTGGCGATGCAAACCTTCCGCACCATCGACGAGGTGATCGACAAAGCCAACAACACCCCCTACGGACTGTCGGCCGGAGTGTGGACCGACAAAGGATCGAAAATATTCAACCTGACCTCCCGACTGAAAGCGGGAGTGGTATGGGCCAACACCTTCAATAAATTCGACCCCACCTCGCCCTTCGGCGGGTACAAAGAGTCGGGTTTTGGACGCGAGGGCGGAGTGCACGGCCTCTCGGCTTACCTCAACGTGTGAAAAGATGGCGAAACCCGAAAAAGTAAACGGCATGTATACCGAAGATTCCACCAAAAAGAACCACTCGCCCAAGGCGGCGCCATCCAAAGGCAAACGCAATGCGGACAGCGGGTTGCCACCGAAAATCGACGTGCTCAAAACCTACAAGCTCTTCATAGGCGGTGCGTTTCCCCGCACCGAAAGCGGCCGTTACTACCCCATCCACAACCCCGAGGGAAAGTTTCTGGCCAACGTGTGCCTCGGCTCCCGAAAAGATTTCAGAAACGCAGTGGTCGCAGCTCGTGGCGCGCAGTCGGCTTGGCAAGACCGAACCGCCTACAACAAGTCGCAGATTCTCTATCGCTTGGCCGAGATGCTCGGTGCAAAATCCACGCTGTTCATCGATGAAATGCGAAGCATGGGCATGGAGAAACGCGAGGCGGAGCGGCAATTCCAAACCGCCGTAGACCTGCTGGTGTATTACGCCGGCTGGTGCGACAAATACGTGCAAGTATTCAGCGCGGTAAATCCCGTGGCGAGTTCGCATTTCAATTTTTCACTGCCCGAGCCCATGGGCGTGGTGGGTGCTTTGGCGCCCGAATCCCACCCTTTGCTTGGCTTGGTTCAAGCCGTGGCCCCGACTATCGCGGGCGGAAACACGGTGGTGGCCCTGGCCTCTGAATCCATGCCCCTTACGGCGCTGACTTTTGCCGAAGTCGTGGCCACATCCGACGTACCGGCAGGCGTGGTAAACCTCCTCACCGGCAGCCGCGGTGAATTGCTCAAGCACTTCGCGTCGCACATGGACGTGGATGCGCTGGCGGTGTGGAACGCCGACGAAAACGACCGAAAAACCATCGTGGAAGAAGGGGCGGAAAACCTGAAACGCATTGCTTTCCACACCGCGGAATCCATTACCGAGGGCGACCCCGAACTGATCATGGCTCTGCAGGAGATAAAAACCACGTGGCACCCTGTGGAAAACATCAAAGGTTCGGGATCGGGGTATTAATTCCCGTTTCCGACTTACAAATCCGGGACGGCTTGAATCCCCGCGCGAAGGCGGACACCGGCATCCTCCCGGGGCGTGCGGGATGCGCCCGTGGGACCGGGGTACAGCGACGGGGAAGCTCGTACCCCGACCCAACGGGCGCCCTGCACGCCCCGGGAGATAAGGGGGTAGCCTGACCCCGAAAATGACGGAAATCGGAGATCCGAGGTGAATGTCCGTAAAAAAGAAGGACGGGGTGGTGAGGGTTTTTGGGGGCGCGCCATCCACACCGAAAATCACGGCACGAGGACAACCAACATTGAACGGATATTTGCGTTGGATTTGTGCGTCGATAGGAACGCGAAAACGGACGATATGACTGCGCCTGCCCATACGAATGATCTGATCGGCGAATCGAGCCCTTACCTGCTGCAGCACGCTCACAACCCGGTGGATTGGATGCCGTGGGGCGAAAAGGCGATGGAGAAGGCGAAACGCGACAACAAGCTGATTTTGGTGAGCATAGGGTATTCTACCTGCCACTGGTGCCACGTGATGGAGAGGGAATCTTTTGCGAGTGAGGAAGTGGCGGAGGTGATGAACAAGCACTTCGTGTGCATCAAAATAGATCGGGAAGAGCGGCCGGATTTGGACAGGATTTACATGGATGCCGTGACCATGATGGGCCGGCAAGGTGGGTGGCCCCTGCATTGCATCACCACCCCTCAGGGAGAACCGGTGTACGGCGGCACGTATTTCCGACGCGACAGATGGGTGGAGGTGCTCGAATCCCTCGCCGAATTGTGGAAAACCGAACCGCATACGCTGCGGGAATACGGCGGCAAAGTGAAGGATGGGCTGCAATTCCGCGCGGTTCTTCCGGCGTTGGAGGATCGGCCGCCTGTGGAAATGGACGTGGTGGTGCAGGCTGTGGAAAAATGGAAACCTCTTTTCGACGGCCGAAACGGCGGCAACGTGGGCGCACCGAAATTTCCCCTGCCCGATACGCTGCTGTTTCTGCTGGAGTACGCTCAGGCACAGGGCGACGGGGAAGTGGCCCGGCACGTGGAGCGTACGCTCGACGCCATGGCGGCGGGCGGCATTCACGACCAGGTGGGAGGCGGCTTCGCCCGGTACGCAACGGATGAGGCGTGGAAGGTGCCCCACTTCGAAAAAATGCTTTACGACAACGCCCGGTTGATGTCGCTCTACGCGGCGGGGTACGCGTTTTTCGGCAAACCTTGGTACCGAGAAGTGGCCGCGCGCACGGGCGAATGGCTGAAGAGGGAAATGCTGCAGCCCGAAGGCGGATATGCGGCCGCCCTCGACGCCGACAGCGAAGGGGAAGAAGGAAAATTATACACGTGGACACCCCATTTGACGGAACTGAGCCCCGACGACCGCCAGAGATACGCGGCTCTCTACCGCACCGACGACGGCGCCCTGTGGGACGGTAGGCGCGTGGTGATGCTGCGGGATGGCTTCGGAAGTGAGGAAGATGCGGCCGGATCGGATTCCATAGACCTCCTCGCGGAGTACCGCGACTTCAATGAAAAGCTTCGCGGCGTGCGGGAATCCAAAGTGAGGCCCGCGACCGACCGGAAGCGCATTTGCTCGTGGAACGCACTGCTGGCCACCGGCTGGTTGGCGTCGTATAGGCACGGCTGCTGCGAAGAAGGACTCGATGAAGCCCGGCGCATCCTCGGTTTCATTGAATCCGACTGCACGGACCACGCCATCGGCCTCCTGAAACACATCGCCGGAAAACGGGAAGGCGCACCCGATTTTCTCGAGGATTACGCTTTTGCCATCGAAGCCTACTTGGCGCTCTACGCAGTGGATTTCGACGAGAGCCACCTTTTACGCGCAAGGGAACTCGCACTGACCGCCATGGACCGGTTTTTCGATCCCGAGGGGGGATATTTCAGATTCTCGCCCCACGGCGCAGAACATCTGATCGCCTCGCCTGTCGATGTGGTGGACGACGTGATGCCATCTTCCAACGCCGTAATGGCCGAAAACCTGTTGGTGCTCGGCGTTTATTTCGGTCGTGAAAATTTCGCGGAAGTCGCGGGGAGGATGGTTGCGGGAGTGGAAGGCGCGGTCAAAGACCACTGCGCGGGATACGCGCGATGGGCGGGCGTGACCCTGCGCCTCTCTTTGGGCTTGCCCGAACTGGTGGTGGCCGGTCCCGATGCCCGCGAGTTTGCGGGGAGCATCTCCTCCCGTTTTATGCCTTCGGTGGTGTTGGCGGCGGCCGAGGAACGCTCCCGCTTGCCTCTGTTCGAAGGCCGCCTTGGTCAAAAAAACACCCGCGCCTATCTTTGCCGCCACCGAAAATGCGACGCTCCCACCGCATCGGGTGAAGAAACCCTCCAAGCACTCCAAAAGATCTACCGACGATTTTGAAAATCCCCGCGCTGATTTTATTTCTCTTCGCTCTGGGCCACGGCGCGTTCGGGCAATTGGTGGCGCACCCGGCGGGTGAGCGCTTCGGACCGCGGCCCAAGTTCAACGCCGAAGAAATCGCCGAACGGGGAATAGTGGAAATCCGCCTGAAGGAAGAAATCAAGCAAGACGGCCGGCCGATCTCCTCCACGGGATTGGAAAGGATTTATCGTTTCGACGAGGGAGGACGGCCCGTCTCGGTATCGCGCATCACGCCCTCCGATACGCTGCGGACGTTTTTCGAATACGCAGGTGGACGCCTGGAATGCGAGGTGCACAACGAAGCGGCGGGGATGTTCAGCTATTGCTACGTATACGGGGAGGAAGGATTGCCCGTGGAGCGCAAGCACCGGCGCACGGGCGGTGGAGCACGACCGGGTCGATCGGCCGAATCGGAATCGGAAACGCGTACGGAAAAACTCGTGCACACCCGCTACCCCGGCCAGTTGCACACCGAAGTGCTCAACCCTTCTGGCCGACCGTACCGCAAGGAAACGAGGTATTTCGACGGCGACCTCATGACCCGGTACCTGTCGACTTTTACGATGAGCGGAGGCAAACACGACGAAAAGTACGGGTACGACGACCTCGGCAGAATGGTGAGCAAGGAGGTGCTGGACGGGCGGCGGACGTACCGCGAGACCTATGCCTACGACGACCTCAACCGCTTGATCGAAATGCAACTGTACGAAGGCGATGGGTTGGAAAGCCGCACGGAGTACGTCTACCATTCGGTCACCGGAACACTCACCGCCGAATTGAAGCGGGAAGAGCGCAAAGAGCGGATTCGAATTACCACGTATTATTACACCTTCCGGTAAGCCTCCCTCCTCCCCGGGATTTTCGGCGACCAAAGGGGTCATCACATTGCCCTGAATCCCTATTTTTGCCGAAAATACATCACCAACATGACGAAAAAATCATTGATACTGGCGGTATTGTTCGCATTCGTAAGCATGGCGCCTGTCAAAGCCGACGAAGGCATGTGGCTCCCCATGCTGATCAAAAGACTCAATCAAAGGGACTTGCAAAAAATGGGGCTGCAGCTGACCCCCGAAGAAATTTACAGCGTGAACAACGCCAGCCTCAAAGACGCCATCGTATCGATGGGTGGATTTTGCACGGGCGAGATCGTATCGCCACACGGGTTGATGTTCACCAACCACCACTGCGGGTATAACGCCATCAACGATCTCAGCACCGTGGAACACGACTACCTGAAAAACGGTTTTTGGGCGCGCTCTTACGAAGAAGAACTACCCAATGAAGGGCTGTACGTATCGTTTTTGGTGCGCATGGAAGACGTCACCGAGAGGGTGACCGCGGAATTGGACGGCATCGAAGACGAAACCGAGCGCCGCGCCAAGATCGACGAGATCAGTCAGGTCATCGCACAAGAAGCCAAAGAAGGCACCCACTACGACGCCCAAGTAAAGAGCTTCTTCTCGGGCAATGAGTTTTACCTTTTCGTTTACGAAGTCTTTCGCGACGTGCGACTGGTGGGCACACCCCCCGAGTCGATCGGAAAATTCGGCGGAGACACCGACAACTGGATGTGGCCACGCCAAACGGGCGACTTCGCCATTTTCCGCGTGTACACCGCACCCGACGGAAGCCCGGCGGAATACAGCCCCGACAACGTGCCGCTGAAATCGAAACACTTCCTCCCGGTGTCCATCGCCGGCATTGAAGAAGGCGGATTTGCCATGACCGCCGGCTACGGAGGGTCCACGCAGCGCTACCTCACCTCCTACGGCGTGGAACAAGCCTTGGAAAAGAGAAACCCCACCGTGGTCGAAATTCGGGAAGCCAAGCTCGCCGTACTCGACGAGTTCATGAAATCGGATGACGCCTTGCGACTGATGTACGCCTCGTCGCACGCGCAGATCGCCAACTACTGGAAGTATTACATCGGGCAGAGCGAGCAACTGAAGCACCTCGACGTAAAAGGCGACAAGGAAAAACTCGAGGCGGAATTCAGGGAGTGGGCCTCCGCGAACCCCGAACGGAAAGCCAAATACGGCGACGCACTGGAGTACATTCGCCAAGGTTTTGAAATGACCGACAACACGGTAATCAGCGGCACGTACGTGGTGGAAGCCGGACTTCTCGGCCCGGCCGTCAACTTGTTCGCCTACAGATTGTCCCGCCAACTCAAGGCCTACGCGGATATGGAAGATGGACCGGACAAAGAGCGTCGCCTCGAAGCCATGAAGTCCTCCGTCGAAGAATTCTTCGAAAACCATCACATGCCCACCGACAAGGCGCTGTTTGAAGTCACCAACGCCATGTACGCCGCCAACGTGCCGGAAGACCAACTTCCGGACTACCTCAAGGAGGCCAAGGCGAAGTACACGGGAAAATGGGACAAATACGCAGACCGCGTGTATTCAAAATCCTTTTTCACGGACCGCGCCAAATTGATGTCTTTCCTGGATGACTTCGCGGAAAAGCCCGACATGAAAAAGTTGGAAAAAGATCCGATTTATCGCATCAGCAACGACCTGTTCGACGTGTATTTGGGAAGATCGGAGCAAAACAAAGAAGCCAACAACCTCATCTCAAAAGGCATGCGCCTCTTCGAAGCCGGCTTGCAGGAGATGATGCCCGATAAGGACTTCTACCCCGACGCGAATTCCACCATGCGATTCTCTTTCGGTACCATCAGCGGATACGCTCCAAAAGACGGGGTGCACTACGACTACTACACCACCCTCGAAGGGGTGATGGAAAAAATGGATCCCGATGACGACGAGTTCGTCGTGCCCGCCAAATTGGTGGAGCTCTACGAAGCGAAAGACTACGGTCCATACGCCAACGACAAGGGTGAACTTCCCGTAAACTTCATCAGCAACAACGACATTACGGGCGGAAACTCAGGCAGCCCCGTGATGAACGGTCGGGGCGAATTGATCGGCCTGGCCTTCGACGGTAACTGGGAGGCGATGAGCGGCGACATCAATTTCGAGCCCAACATCCAGCGCACCATCTCGGTGGATGTGCGTTACGTCCTGTTCGTCATCGACAAATTCGCGGGTGCGCAAAACATCATCGACGAATTGCAGATCGTGAAAAACGACGATACACCCACGAAAAATCAAAAAATAAAGAACGTCGGTAGTCCGGAAGAAGCCCCCGCGCAGCCGACGCCGGCGCAGTAATCCCCGGGGAAATCCACCAACCGGCCCGATCGTCTTCCGTGCCGCGGATCACAGGCGCGGAAGGCGATCGGGACCGCCGGGTGCGTACGCGAAGGCGGTGGATGTGGTGAGGGTTTTTGTGGGTGTGTTCTCGGGCGGCGGAGATGACCGCAAGGGAGGAGAATTGCTCGGCAGGCACATCGGGCGGACGCAGCCCGGGATGATAAAAGTCGTGGGAGCAGGAGGGTTTGTCGCGCAAAAATCTATTTTAGCGGTAGACGAACCCCGATACTCCCCCGCCATGAAGAGAAATATCACGGACCTTTTAATACAAATCATCTCGGTAACCATCGGTGTTTTCCTGGGGTTTATGGTGTCGAACTGGTCGGAAAACAGCAAAGAGCAACGGCGATACGAGGCGTTGGTGTCCAACATCAAAGCCGAGATCACGGAAAACAAGAACAGGGTCTTGGACGTACTGCCTTACCACGAAATGCTGCGCGACAGCATGGGATATGCGCTGAGATCGGGGGAGCCCATCACGGGGCGGTCGCCTTTTTTCAAAGGGGTGCGGACAACCACCTTCGTGAACAGCGCCTTTGAAACGGGAGTGCAAACCGGTCTGTTGAATAAAATGAGTCTGGACCAACTTCAGACGCTCACCGATCTGTACGCCCAGCAGCGCTCGTACGAAGATTTCACCATGCAGATGATGGCCGGCATGCTGTCGATGAACTGGGACGGCTCCGCCTCTCGGCAACTTTATACGTTTCTGGGCATCTCCATGACCGACGTGGTCATCAAGGAAGGCAGACTTCTGGAAAGCTACGAGGAGGCCTTGGCCTTCCTGGATTCGTAATTTTATCCTCGGCCGGCGTGTGCGTGTCCCGGACGTCCGAATCACATTACGGCCACCGACGGTGAAACGCAGCCTACGGTAGCTCAGTCATGGGCGAGTTTGTAGCCCACTCCTTTGATGGTGACGATGCGCTCGTTGCCCAGTTTTTCCCTGAGCTTGCGTATGTGTACGTCTATGGTTCGGTCGCCCACCACGTCGTCGCCCCACACGGCGTCGTAGATTCCTTCACGGGTAAATACGCGACCGGGCCTGCTTATCAATAATGCGAGCAATTCGAATTCTTTTTTCGGCAAGGTCAAATCCTCGCCGTCCACCGTCACGATGTAACGGTCTTTGTCCAAAATCAACCCGTCGATTTCCGTTACGCCCTCATCGCCCATACCTCCTTTGCGTCGGAGCAAGGCTTGGATGCGGGAGATCAGCACTCGGGGCTTGATGGGCTTGGCGATGTAATCGTCGGCGCCGGCCTCGAATCCCGCGATCTGAGAGTAGTCTTCCCCCCGTGCGGTCAAAAAGGCGATGATCACGTGCTTCAACGATTCGATGGATCGGATTTCCAAACACGTTTCCATGCCGTCCATCTCCGGCATCATCACGTCCAACAAGATGAGGTCGGGTTTGAATTTGACCGCTTTTTCAATGGCGATTCGCCCGTTTGGTGCGGTTTCCACTTGGTACCCTTCCTTCTCGAGGTTGTAGGCGATCATGTCGAGAATGTCGGGCTCGTCATCGACGATCAATATGCGTTCTCCTGTCACTTTCAGCTTCTGATTATCACACCGCAAAATTAGCCCTTGTACTCCTGCCACGTGTTACGCCAAAGCTAAGGCAGGGTGAATAAACCCTTTCCGAAATGGCCCGCGGCGGGACTTTCGTTTGCATTCCCTTAATGAGAAGGTCAATCAAAGATCAAGGTGATTTAACCCATTGACGATACCCCGCCCCTTCCTTTGCACCGCAAACAGAAAGAAAATGTTCACACAAACGAAAAATCAAATGAGCACGCTCGGAAAATTTAAACTCGCCGCCTTGTCCATCGCCCTCGGTGGATTCATGTTGACCTCTTGCGACAAAGACGACGACGACCCGAAAACCCCGGACCAACCCACCGACGAATCGGTGGTGGAAATATCGGAAAACATCACTTCCAATACCACTTGGGAAACGGGAAAAACCTACATTCTGCAAAACCGAATCGCGGTCACCTCGGGCAATACCTTGACCATTCAACCGGGTACCCTCATCAAAGGCGAAGCCGGATCGGGAGCCAACGCCACCGCATTGATCGTGGCGCGAGGTGCAAAAATCGACGCCCAAGGAACGGCGTCACAGCCCATCATTTTCACCTCCATCGCCGATGAAATCCAACCCGGAGAGATCGCGGGCCCCAACCTCGATCCCACCCTCGACGGACTCTGGGGTGGACTCATCGTGCTCGGCAACGCCCCCATATCGGCGAGCAACCAAGCCGTACAAATCGAAGGCATCCCTCCATCGGATCCCAACGGATTGTACGGTGGCACGGACCCCGACGACAACTCCGGTATCCTCAAATACGTCTCCATCCGCCACGGAGGCTCCAACATCGGTGAAGGCAACGAAATCAACGGCCTCACCTTGGGCGGAGTGGGCCGCGGAACCACCATCGAAAACATCGAAGTGGTGGCCAACCAAGACGACGGAGTAGAGTGGTTCGGCGGTACGGTCGACGCCAAGAACATCTTGGTGTGGAACTCCGGCGACGACGCCATCGACACCGACCAGGCTTGGGCGGGCACCCTCGACAACTTCGTGATCATCGGCGGTCCCGAAACCGACCACGCGCTTGAAATCGACGGACCCGAAGGCGCGCACATCGACGCACACACCATCCGCAACGGAAGCATCAAAGGCCACGCCGTGGCCGAGTTGGCCGACTTCCGCGACGGGGCCCGCACAACCGTGGAAAACCTGTACTTCTTCGGATTCGCCCACCCCTCAGACGGTCGCGGTGACTTCTCGCTGAGCGGAGCCGAAACCCTGGAGAACTTCGCTTCGGGAGCGCTTTCATTCAACAACCTGCAGGTAACTCTGCCGGAAGGAGCAGTCCTCGAAGACGTATTCCTCAACGGAACGCACGTGCACGCAACGGCGGTGGAACAAAAAGCCAATACCGTAGGTGCGAACATCGCAAGTTTCCATCACTGGACGTGGGCGCACTTGGCCGGACAACTCGAAGACTTTGAGTAAACAACCCTTTATCGACAAATCGATCGGAATGACGAAATACGTGTCCGCGCAGGCGGACGCGTATTTCTCCTCCCAACAACCAACCATACCATGAAGACGATCCGTTTCTTCCTCCCCATCCTCCCCGTGCTGCTCGCGTGGACATCGGCGGCGCAACAAGGCTACGTCACCGGACAAGTGATCGACGAAAGCGGCGCCACCCTTCCGGGGGTCAACGTCGTGGTAAACGGCACCACCCACGGAGTGGTCACCGACCTCGACGGGCAGTTCAATTTGGCCCTCCAACCGGGCTCCCATGATCTGCGCATTTCCTACGTGTCTTTCCAAACCGTTCATCTGGACGACCTCCGCGTGGGCCCCGGCGAAACCGTGAGACTCAAGCCGGTAAAGATGACCACCGACAGCGAAATGCTCAACGAAGTGGTGGTACAAGCCTCAAGGGTGAGAAACAACGAAACGGCACTGCTGTCCATGCGACGGCGATCGGCGAGCCTGATCGACGGCATCTCGGCGGCGGGCATCAAAGAAGCCGGAGATTCGGATGTGGCCGCTTCCGTAAAGCGCGTTCCCGGCGTATCGATCGAAGACGGAAAATACATCTACGTGCGCGGGCTGAGCGACCGCTACACCAAAACGCTGATGAACGGTTTCGAAATTTCCGGCTTGGATCCCGACAGAAACACCATCCAAATGGACATCTTCCCCACGGGTATCCTCGACAATATCATCGTAAACAAAACCTTCGTCGCCTCCATGCCGGCCGACTTCACCGGTGGGGTCATCGACATCACCACCAAGGCCATGCCCGATGAAAAACAAGGCGGAATCTCGGTGAGCGCCGGATACAGTCCGGAATTTCACTTCCGGGAAGACCATCTCTCATACGGGGGCGGAAAAACGGATTTCCTCGGCTTCGACGACGGCACGCGGGCCATTCCCGCCACCACAGACATCCCCCAATTCGCGCAGGTGGTCGGCAACCCCGACGGGGCACAAGCCCGACGCTATCGCTCCATTCTCGAAGGGTTCAACCCCGAAATGGCCGCAATGAAAAGCCGCAGCTTCATGGACTACGGACTGAGTTTTACTTACGGCGACAAAAAAGAAAAGACGGGCTACACTTTGGGGTACAACTTCCTGGTGTCGTACAAAAACGAAACCTCGTATTACGACGACGTGGAATACGGACGATACGGCCTCGCCGCCGACCCCGGTGTCACGGAATTGCAGGTACGCGAATACCAAACGGGCCGATTCGGAACGGAAACGGCCACGGTGACCGCAATGGCCGGCTTCGCTCTGAACACCGCAAGATCGGGATACAAGCTCAACCTCCTGCACATCCAAAACGGCGAATCCAAAGCGGGGATTTTCGACTACGTCAATTCCGACAAAGGCGCCATTTTCGAAGGGTACCAACACAACCTCGAGTACAGCCAACGCTCCATGTCCAACCTCCTGCTCTCGGGTGAGCACGACTTGCAAAGCGGGTGGAAACTCGATTGGGGGCTGTCGCCCACGCTGTCGCGCATGTACGACCCCGACATCCGGTTCACGCGCTACCAAGTGCGAAACAACGACGTGGCCATCAGTACGGAAGCCGGGTTCCCGCAGCGCATGTGGCGGGATTTGAACGAACTCACCCTCGCGGGGAAGGCCGGCATGCGCAAGGAATTCGAATTTTTGGGAAATACGGCGGAAATCCATTTCGGTGGTAGCCACAGCCACAAATTCCGTTCGTACGAAATCCTCGATTTCCACATCAACCCCCGGGGTTTGGACCTCCTCGGAAATCCCAACGAGCTGTTCACGGAACAAAACCTCTGGCTCTACGGTGACGATCCCACGTCCGGAACCACCGTCGACGCGGTGTTTCTGCCCCACAATCCCAACAAGTTCGACGCCAACGTAGCCAACACCGCCGCCTTCGCGTCGCTCGACTTCGGCATCACCGAAAAACTCAAGGCCACCGTGGGCCTGCGCTTCGAAAATTACGTGCAACGCTACACCGGCCGCGACCAATTGGGCGCAAACGTACTCGACAACGACCGCGTGTTGCACTCCACCGACATCTTTCCCGGACTGAACTTGACCTACGCGCTCAACGACAAGCAGAACTTGCGGTTCGGCTACGCCAAGACCATCGCGCGGCCCTCGCTGAAAGAACTCTCCTACGCCGAAATCCACGACCCGCTGACGGGGCGGATATTCGTCGGCGGGATGTTCCGCGACGCCAACGACGTCGAAGGCATCGTGTACTGGGACGGGCAACTTCAGAGCACCGACATCCACAACATCGACTTGAGGTGGGAAGCCTACCCCGACCTCTCCGACGCGGTATCGTTCGGCGTATTCTACAAGCGCTTCCTCAACCCCATCGAGATCGTGCGGTTCGCCACCCAAACAGGCGCCTACCAACCGAGGAACGTGGGCGACGGCGAGCTCTTGGGCGCAGAAGTGGAAGTGCGAAAAGGATTGGGGTTTTTGTGGGAGAAACTCAGCCGGTTCAGTGTTAACGTGAACATCACGGCTTCCTCTTCACGCATCGAATCCAACCCCACGGAATACCAAAGCCGCCTCGAGCACGCCCGCGAAGGCGAAACCGTCGACAAGTACCGCGCCATGGCGGGCCAAACCCCGCTGATTATCAACGCGGGCTTAAACTACGAAGGAGGCGGGACCGGTTTCGCACAAGATTTGAAAGTGGGGCTTTACTACAACGTGCAATCGGCTACGTTGCTCCACGTGGGCATCGTGGATCATCCGGATATCTACAGCGTGCCCTTCCACGGGCTGAATGCCGTGGCCTCCAAAAAATTCGGAAAGGAAGGGCGCATGGCGGTGGACCTCAAAGTATCCAACCTGCTGGACCAAACGCGCCAAGAGGTGTTTCGGTCCTTCGGCGCCGACGATCAACTGTACTCCAGCCTGTACGGGGGAAGGCACTTCTCCTTGGGCTTCAGCTACGGTTTTTGACGCTTTTTCTTTCCGGCAACGAAGTCTTTAAGGTAAAAAGGTTCGAAATAAGCGGTGTCTACGAACGCCTCTTGTTCGAACCTTTTTTGTGCCCGGATACACATGTGGGCGGCGGAGGCGCGGCGGTCGCGGAGGTGGATGAACCCTCTGAGTTCGGCCCATTCTTCGGCTTTGTCGGCGCCGTCGCCGAGGACGTATACGGAAGCGTACCCGGAGGCTTCGGGAAAGCTGTCGGCCGTCAAAATTTCCGCGCGGGTGCCGAAAACGGAGTTGCCGTCTCCGTCGAAACCGGCGGCGAAGACCTCCATGCGCCGTGCGTCGAGCATGGGGATGAACAAGGAGGAAGTCTTTCCGTCGGCGGCGTGGTGTGCCAAGGCTTCCAAAGTGCCCACGGCCACGATGGGAATGTTGTGGGCGTATGCGAATCCTTTGGCGGTGGACACCCCGATGCGCAAACCGGTGTACGAGCCGGGGCCCTCGCTCACGGCCACGGCGTCGAGATCGGCGAAACCGATTCCGGCGGAATCCATGGCCTCCGCGATGAAAAGATTGATCTTCTCGGCGTGGGAATATTGGTCGGGATCGTCTTCCCGGAGGGCCACTACCTCCCCGTCTACCGACACCGCCACCGAACAGACTTTGGTGGCCGTTTCTATGCAGAGGATGCGCGCCATGTCATTTTCGATTGCCCGAGTACAGGTTATCCTTTGATACCTCGTCGATCTCCGCGCCGGGATATAGCTTCTGCGACACGGCGTCGTACGGTCCGGAAATCACCTTGTCGCCCTCGTTCAATCCGGATACGATCTCGATGTACCGATCGTCTTGGATGCCCGTTTCCACCACGCGGATCTGTGCGCGGTTGGTTGGGGAAGGGACGAATACCACGGTAAAGGATTCGCCGTCTTCATCGGATTTTTTGGTGAGGAAGACGTCGGCGGCGGAAGGTTTGTCGCTGGAGGTGGTGTCCGATCGCATGGTGATGCACTCGATGGGTATGGCCACGACGTTTCTCTTGGTGGCGGTTTGGATTTCGACCGTGGCGTTCATGCCCGGTCGGAATGGAGAAAGACCCGGGGAATCGGGTTTGATGAGGTCGGTGTAAGACGATTGGAGGATGCGGACTTTCACTTCGAAATTGGTGACTTGATCCAAGGAAGCCGTCGCGGCCTTGGCGGAATTGGCGATTTCAGTCACCACCCCCAAAAACTCCCTATCCAAATACGCATCCACCTCTATTTTGGCCGTATCGCCGAAATTCACCCGCACGATGTCGCTTTCATTCACGTCCACGACCACTTCCATGATTTCGAGATTGGCCACGCGCATGATCTCGGTACCGGTCATTTGCATGGCGCCGACCACCTGTTCGCCCACTTCCACGTCGAGGCGGGAGATGGTGCCGTCCATGGGCGAAGTGATGGTGGTGCGTGAATAGGAATCTTCGGCCTCTTTGACGCCGGCCAGGGCGGATTGGACGTTGAATTCGGCGGCGAGTACGCTTTGGCGCGCAGCTTCCACTTCCGCTTCGGCGGTGAGGTGGGAGGCTTGGGCGTCTTCGAATTCAGCGCGGGAAATGGCGCCTTGGTCAAAGAGGCTTTGGCTGCGTGAAAAACTCAACTCCGCGTTGGAAAACTGGGCTTCGGCTTGGGTGAGTCTCGCCTTGGAACCCGCTTCGTTGGCACGGGCGGTGTTCAGCGCGGCGCGGGCTCTGTCGAGGGCGGCCAAAGCCAAGTCGGGGTTGATCTTCACCAGCAGGTCGCCGGTTTTGACCTGATCCCCTTCTTTGAGTGGAAGTTCGAGGATTTTGCCCGACACCTCGGAAGAGATGATCACTTCCGTTTCGGGCTGTATGCGCCCGTTGGCGACCACGGTTTCGACGATGGTGCGCAGGGCGGCTTGGTCGGTGGTCACTTTCAATTCGGTGCCGCCCGATGATTTGACTACAGAAACGATGACGAGCAACACGATGATGATGCCGCCAATCCAAAAGATTCTTTTGTTCTTCTTTCCGGCCATACCGATGGGAAATTGAGGGTGGAGGTTGAGGTTTACAGCGTCAGGGGTTTTCCGATGTAGAAATCCAGTACTTTGAGTTTGAAAACGAAGTCGTATTTGGCGTTGAGCAAACTGATGCGCGCGTTTGTAAGTGAGGTTTTGGTGTTGTTGAAATCGAGTGAGGTGATGGCGCTCTGCTCGAAGCGCGCCTCGGCGTATGAAAACGACACTTCGAGTGCGTCGACGGCTTTTTGGGCCGCGGCGTAGCTGTTCATGGCGGCGCGCGCATCGGCGTAGGCCTGTTCGATGTCGAAGCGGAGTTGGTCGCTGATCTGTCGGTATCCCAGCTCGGCCTCGATGCGGTTGATCTGCGCCCTCTTGAGGTTCATTCGCGCCGCCGATCCGTTGAAAATGGGGATGGAAAGCGTGAATTGCAGGGATTGGTTGAGGTTGTCTTCCAATTGGGTTTCGAAGGATTTGGTTCGGTAATCCTCGCTTTGGTAGACCACTTGATTTTGCAGCGATACCACGGGTTCGCCGGTGCCGAGAACCCGTCCGATGGGCACGGGACCCACGTCCAATCCGTCGCCCACGATCTCTTGGTTGATCCCGGAGTAACCCGAACCTATGGAAGCGCTCATGGACAGGGTGGGATAGAGCACGCCCCGGGTGGCGCTTTCCGAATATTCCGCTGCGCGAACGCGGGCTTGCGCCGCTTGTATCCTCGGCATGTTTTCCACGGCGATGGCGAAGATTTCGTCGACGCTTTTGCTCATCATTTCCATGGCATCATCGGGAATATCGGGGACGACGATGTCGAAATCGCGAGCCAATTCGGGGGGCAACTGCAGGGTTTGGGTAAGGTCGAGCAGTGCCAAGTCTACGGCGTTTTGGGCGTTTACGAGGTTAAGTTCTTCCTGTGCGAGTTGCGATTCGATGTCGTACAGCTCGCCTTGTGCCACCTGACCCACTTCGAACAGAATGCGCATGCGTTCGAGTTGCTCGCGGGTCAGGTCGAGTTGGTTTTGGCTCACCACGACGCTTTCTTTATTCACCAAGGCTTGGAGGTAGAGCAGGCCCACCTGCAGGGAGATGTCGTTTCTGATCCGCTGGTGTTCGGAAAGCCCCGCTTGGAGCTCGGCCTTTCCCGCCTTGACCGAATTCCACTTGGTGAACCCGCCGAAGAGGTCGAGGCTGGAGCTCAGGAAGAAGTTGTTCGTTCGCACCCGGTTGGTGGCGAATTGGTTGGTAAATGGGTCGATTCGCTGGCCCCAGTTGTACCCGTGTGTGGCGCCGGCGTTGAGATTGGGCAGGAGATTGTATCGGTTTTGCGCGTCGTTGATTTCGGCGCGTTCCACGTTGAGGGCGCTCTGTTGTACGGCGATGTTGTGGTCGAGCGCGTAGTCCACGCAGCGTTTGAGGTCCCACTTTTCCTGGGCGGAGACACCGAAGGAGC
Source organism: uncultured Cryomorphaceae bacterium (assembly GCA_964574635.1). GTDB lineage: Bacteria > Bacteroidota > Bacteroidia > Flavobacteriales_D > Cryomorphaceae > CAZNOG01. The sequence continues at coordinate 102,807 of CAZNOG010000005.1, forward strand.
ACAACAGCGCGCAAAAAATCATCGGAAGGATTCTCATCATGGGCTAATTTTTCCAATGGACGGTAAAAGTACGCATCGGCAGGGAGGGAAAAAGCACTCCGGTACAAACGGTCGTTCAAAAGGGTAAACGGAGGAGCATCCGCGGGGCGGGCGGGGCCTTTCGACGGTGTGGCGCGAGTCGGCGGCGTGGGGGGCAGGTTATGAACGGAGGTGGGGAAACCGGACGGGAGGCGATGTACGCGCAGGGTTTTTGGGTTTTTGTGGGTGTAGCTTTTTATCCGAAAATCGTCTCCTTCGTACTCACACCTGCTTCGTGAGAAAGATGGTCCGTTCCGATCTCCCACCCACAAGACACCAAATCGCCCGTACCCCTACGCCCTGAATCCGGAGCATCGGAGCTTGGACGGAACGCTCCCGATTCTTATCTTTCACACGTCGTACGACCCTGATTTTGCGATCAGACACTGTATTTGCGTGGCGCCCCGAGAAACTCCAGGATATGAAGATTGCGGTTTATAGAAAATTCTACGATGCGGTGGAGGCCAACATCGTTCTTAAAAAACTCCGGGCGAACGGCATCGAGGGATTTCTCACCAACGAATTCGCGACGAACCTGCTGTGGCATCTAAACTTCGCGCATGGCGGCGTCGATCTCATGTTGAACACAAGCGATTTTCAACGGGCCGATATGATTCTCGACGACGCGCCCATGCCCGTGGAAGAATTGGTTTCGGAAGGGCCCCGCTGTCCGAAATGCCATTCGAACAACGTAAAGTTCGGCTCTCAATCGCGGAAGCGCATCAATTGGTTTCAATTCGTATCATTGGTGCTCATCGCGGGGCCGGCCCCGACCATGAGCAAGGCGTTTCATTGCTTCAACTGCGGAAACAACTTCGAACGAAAAGAAATTAATTCCCTAAACGACGACGCGGAACATTAGTATTCGATAGCCGTGCGCCGGCCGCCTTCAAAAACACGACTAAACATCAACCCCGACAAGATGAAAAACCTGAAATGGACTTTGATTGCGTTGCTTATGGGCATTGCCGGATCGGTGTTCGCCCAAACCGACCCCAAAGCGGATTCCCTGAATTCAAACCCGAATTACGACGAGGCCTTGGCCGAAAAATTGGGCGCCGATGATTACGGAATGAAAAGCTATTTCTTCGTCGTTCTAAAAACCGGAACAAACACCACCGCAGACAAAGAACTTATCGGGGAAAGTTTTAGGGGACACATGGACAACATCAACCGGTTGGTTGAAGAGGGAAAACTCATCGTGGCCGGGCCCTTGGCGAAAAACGAAAACAAATACAGGGGAATTTTCATTTTCGACAACGTCGAAACTCCCGCCGAAGCCGAAGAAATACTTCAAACGGACCCGGCCATAAAAAACAAACTTTTGGACTACGACCTGTTTACGTGGTACGGTTCCGCAGCGCTTCCCGAATATTTGCCCTTTTCCGACAAGGTGTGGAAATTAAAACCCTGACAACTCAGGAGGGCCGTCACCCGTGAATTGTCCGCTAAATACTTCCGGCTCATCTCGTCCCGAAGCAAACCGATTCGGCGCAAATCAATGAAGTCTTCCGATGCGGTTCAAACAAAACCGCACTGAATTTATCGGAGGAATTTCTCAAGTAAATTGAAAAGATTCGGGTATGTACGGTTCTCGAAAAGAACGACCGCGACCATAAAATTTTTGCTACCTTTAGGGACCTCATCGCTTAAACCTCAGTGCTATGCGATTACCCACAAACACACCATCCAACACTTTCCGCTTTCAACCGGGGCAAAAGAGATTGAATAGTATTCTTTTCACAATTGTACTTATTGCTTTTGCTTCCCTTCAGTGCAGTGCCCAAAACAATTTTTATCTAGCGGATAAAACGAATGGTGGTTTTTCCATTGAATATAGTTTTTGTAATGGAGGCGGAGGTTCTGCATCAGTAAATCCTATGGATATCTTAAATATTTCAATAGGATCGAATGTCATTATGTATTACAAAATTTTTTTTCCGGGCAGCACCTCAGCGGATATTACCGTATTTCCAAATACGTGCGAACCACAGTCCGTGTCCGGAACAAATCCTTGTGGAACAGGCAACGTCTATATTAACTACGACAGTTCTATTAACAAATTCAGTTTTTCCGCTTGGTAAATTCCGGAAAATGATGATGCGGTTCGTTGTCTTAATCCTGTTGGTCATTCCCGTTTGGGTTCGTCCTGCCCTGTCTCAGGAAAATCAATTGATTTACACAAAAATTATTCCCGGAACTTCACTTCGATTAGAGAAAAATGCAGACACTTCGGGTTATGTTTTGACGCATCATTGGCACTCATTTGATCCGCCAATCCGCGATATTGGTGTCTGGAATGAGGTTTTGTTAAATCGACAAATAGAAGGAACGAAGTACAATGGTTCAAAGATTCTGTACACGGATAACCTCGAGCCCGAAAATGAGTTGTTTTATCTACCCTTTCATACCAATTACGCCGGAAATTCGCAATCCACCCGGATGATCATCAATTTCAATAACCATCCCGGGGTTGGTGTAAATGCAACTGTTGACGAGTTTCCAACTTATCCGGCGGTTGAGAATTATCCATCCCCCACCTATGGTCAGAATATTTTCATGAAATATAATCCGATCACCGAAACACTCAAGGGTCTTCTGAATGTATCGTCTACCGAAGTCGAACCGGGTCAGGAACCGGAACCCTTCAGCGGGTACAATTCGGCGGCCAATCCTTATTATTCGATGAAGAAGGAATCCTACCGGAATACCACTATGATAAACGACAGCGCAATGATCGCTTACGTGGTGCTCTCCGGCGAACAATCGGTAAACAACACGGAAGTATTTACAAATTACGGTGGTCAATTTAATCTATTGCGGATTAAAATGAATTTGAACTCCGGCCAAGTGAACAGTCAACAAATAGGTTCACCGAGTGGAAGCCAACACGTGCTCCATGTGTCCTTCTCCCCCGCCTCGTCCGCCGTGTATCGCATGGGAATAGTGCGCGGCATCAACACTCCTGTCAGCACATCAGGCGAAGAGGTCGAAATGGCACCCAATGATTCGCTCTATCACGTATACTTGACCAAAGAAGCACCAACAGGTCAAACCCAATGGCTTACGGAATTGTACGCGTACAATAATTTATACCCCGATACCGTACCTCCGTCTTTGTGGATAAATAAACTCGCGGTTCAAAATCATACGATTTCCGTAATTGAGAGAAACGAATTTCTTTACGTAAACGCGACGTTCGTTTCTGAAGCTCATTTGAATGACAGCATTCTTTACCGTGACTTCAGGGGGCAGGATTATCTACTCGCAAATTATTTGCCTTGGCATGAGCTGATGTCGGAAGAACGGCAAATACCTTTTTCGGAATCGCGGATTTACAGAGTGGCGCAAAACGGCAACGTGTTGGGCAAATTGAGCACCAAAAACATTGCGGGGTCATATGATAACGCCAGTTACGATCAGAACGCAACGCTTATTGAAATTGAGGATCGAATGGCGTGGTTGCAAGCCTATAGGGCTGTGACGGATACAACCGTAGTTTATACATATCTGTCCCAAAACGGGAGCGTGCAAAACACTCCCGTTGATCTTCCGGCGGGCAAAGGAATCTATGTTTTATGGCTCACTGACGATCTGCACATAACAGACCGTTGGGTGATCCCTTTTGAAAGTGATCTTACCAACGGTATGCGCATCAATTCCATTGTACCCTATCATGGCGATACACTGATTATCCAAGGGGTTTTGAACGTGAACACCGTTACGGATCTGGATCCTTTCGGAGAGAGTGAACCGATCGTGGCAAGTGAAGTCAGTTCATTTTTTGCGTTTTATTCCGCCCCGGAAATTTTTACGAACATCGGGCACGGTCCAATTCCAACATCGATTAAAATTTATCCAAACCCCGCTTCAGAATACATTCGGCTGAATGGATTGGCCGGTGGATCGGCAAAATATCAAATTATCGACCTTGCCGGCCGTCCCTTAATGCAGGGATGGGTCGAAGAAGGAGAGACGATTGGCGTGGAGAATCTGCCGCCGGGGCTATATATTTTTCGGGCCGAAACACAAACAAACGCCGCCGTGAAACGGTTTTTAATAGAGTGAACCTTTCTTAAAACGCACGAACGGTTTTAGTCGCAAATTCATTTGGCCTTCGACGGGAAAAATACAACTCATTAGTCTTTTGTATATTGCACTCGTCAGCTTGACCTTGGCAGGGACTGCGGACACTATTTTGAAACCATAGTACACATCCATCATGAAAAGAACCGAACTCATCTTGGGTCTGATTGCCCTGGCCGCGATCATCCTGAAACTCTTCACCGTAACCGGAAGCGGCATACTTCTGGTATTGTCCTTTACGGCGCTGGCCATTTTGTATTATTTCAGTTTCCTTCTTTTAAACGACATCCGATTTCGCGACATCTTTAAGAAGAAAGCGTACAAACACACCACTGCATTAAGGATCATCATTTCCGTCGTGGTTGGCTTTGCTTTCGCGTATACTCTCGTGGGGGCTTTATTCAAAATGCAATTCTATCCCGGGGCAAACATCCTGCTCGGCCTCGGGCTCATTACCACAAGCCTCGTTCTCGTTTTCTCCGGCATTTCCTATTTCCAAAAAAGGACGGCATTCTACCGGGGAGTTCTCAAGCGAATCGCCGTGATAGGCGGGTTGGGTCTGGTGCTCTTCTTTACCAAAGCCGACACCTTGGTAGACGTGTACTACAAAAACAATCCCGAATACGCGGAGCTGCTCAAACTATCCATGGCCGACCCCGACAACCAAGAATTGTCGGCTCAGTTGGAAGAACTGGAAAAGCAAGAATTTTATTCTCGGAATTCGCAAGACCGTTAAGAGACGTGTGCTGCACGCTCGAAAGGAAGTGAACTTCTTCGACGAACCTGCTATAGGAATTTAGATCAGGAGTTTGCTTAAGCCGGAGGGTGCTCAGATTCTCCAGGTGAATTCACCGAAATCGGACGAGGAGTCATCGTTTCATCAGAGGCTCCAGTACTCCAAGTCGCGTATCTTTCCGCGGTACACGCCTTTCAAGTCCACAAACAATCCGTTTGGAGTGAGCAGGGAGGCGAAGTACGATTCGGGCAACCCGACGTATTGATCGTGATTCACGGCCACGATCACCGCGTCGTATTTTGGTTTGGGCTCTGCTACCAAGTCGTAACCGTATTCACCGTTTACTTGTCCCGGTGATGCGTAGGGATCGACCACGTCGACGACTACACCGAACGATTCCAACTCCCTCACCGTGTCGACCACCTTTGAATTCCGGATATCGGAAACGTTCTCTTTGAAGGTCGCTCCCATAATCAATACCCGCGCTCCGTGGATGTTTTTCTTCTGGGCGATGATCTTTTTCACTGTCTGCTTGGCCACGTACCCGCCCATCGAGTCGTTTACGAAGCGACCGGAGTTGATGATTTGGGCGTGGTATCCCATTTTTTCCGCCTTGTGCGTGAGGTAGTACGGATCCACGCCGATGCAGTGGCCGCCCACCAAACCGGGCTTGAAATTCAGGAAATTCCATTTTGTACCGGCGGCTTCCAACACCTCGTAGGTGTTGATGTTCATCCGGTTGAAGATGATCGACAATTCGTTGATCAAAGCGATGTTCACGTCACGCTGGGTGTTCTCGATGATCTTCGCCGCCTCGGCCACCTTGATCGAACTGGCGCGGTACACCCCGGCCTTCACCACCAACTCGTACACCTTGGCGATGACTTCGGCCGACTCTTCGTCGCAGCCTGCGCTCACCTTCACGATGTTCGCCAACGTGTGTTCCTTGTCGCCCGGGTTGATGCGTTCGGGGCTGTACCCCACTTTGAAATCCACCACGCTCTTCAAGCCGGAAACTTCTTCGATCACCGGCACACAGTCTTCTTCCGTGCATCCGGGGTACACCGTACTTTCGTACACCACGTAGTCGCCTTTTCCAATCACCTGACCCACCGTTCGCGAAGCCGCCAACACGGGTTTCAGGTCGGGGTTGTTCCCTTTGTCGATCGGTGTGGGAACCGCCACGATGTAAAAGTTCGCGTCGCGCAAATCTTCTACGTCGGCGGTGAAGGTGATGTCGGCACCGTCAAAGCTTTCAGGGGGCAATTCGTTGCTCGGATCCACCTTGTTCTTCATCATCTCCACCCTCTCGGCGTTGATGTCGAAACCGATGACCTTTACTTTCCGTGCGAATTCCAAGGCGATGGGCAACCCGACGTAGCCCAAGCCGATAACGGCGATTTTCTTCTCTTTCTTCAGGATCGATTCGTACATGTTCAATACTTGTTGAGGTCTCTCACCTTGTAAATGCGCTCGATGATGTCGACCACCTTCAACCCTTCCAAGGCGTTGGTGGTGGCGACGTTCACGTCGTTGAGCGTGTCCACCACGTTTTGGATCACGAAATGGTGGTTGGCGGCGCTGCCCTTGTAATGGCCGTAATCGTTGGCGGGACTGGCTTCGGGAAGTTCGGGCATTTCGTAATTTTCCACGTGGCAGTACTCCACTTCGTTCATGTACTGCCCTCCCACTTTCACGCTGCCTTTGCTTCCGATGATGGTCATGCTGCTTTCGAGATTCTGACCGTATACCGAGGTGGAGTAATTCAGCGATCCCACCCCGCCGTTAACGAACTCGAAATTGACCAGACCGCTGTCTTCAAACTCGGTGATGCCCTTGTGGTTGAAGTCGGCGAACCTGCCCGAGATGTTCTCGATGTCGCCGAATAGCCAATACATGATGTCGATGAAGTGAGAAAACTGCGTAAACAGCGTTCCCCCGTCGAGATCCTGACGACCCTTCCAGCCATTGTTGGCGTAGTAGCGCTCGTCGCGGTTCCAATAACAGTTGATGTCCACGAGGTAGATGTCGCCCAATCTGCGGTTGTCGATCATTTCCTTCAACCATTCGGAGGGGGGCGAATACCTGTTCTGCATGACGCAGAAAACGTGTCTACTCACCTGCAAGGCCTTGTAAATCATCTGCTCGCAACTCGACTTGGTCAGTCCCATGGGCTTTTCGCAAACCACGTGCTTGCGTTGCTCCAACGCCTTCAGCGATTGTTCGGCGTGCAAGCCGTTGGGTGTGCAGATGTTCACCACGTCGATGTCGGGCACGGCCTCGAACATCTCTTCCATGGTTGCGAAAAACGGCACGTCGAAAGCCTCCAATCCAAGTTCGGATTTGGGCCGGTTGTCGACCAATGCCACCAGTTCGCAGGCGTCGTTGCGCCGGATCATTTCCGCATGGCGTTTGCCGATGTGGCCACTGCCTACAACGGCGAATTTGATTTTATTTTCCCTCATAGTTTTTCCACTTTGCCGTCGGTGAGTGCATAGGACTCACCGCTTTCGGGGCATGTTGCGCGCCCCTGCGCATCAAAAACCAAGCGGTGACCGCACTCGCTCATCCACCCGATTTGTTTGGCGGGATTTCCCACTACCAAGGCGTAGGGCTTCACCTCTTTGGTGATGACCGCACCCGCACCGATAAAGGCGTATTCCCCGATGTCGTGTCCGCATACCACGGTGGCGTTGGCACCGATGGTGGCGCCTTTGTGCACCCGCGTGGTGGTGTATTGGCCCCGTCTGACCACGGCGCTCCGCGGATTCACCACGTTGGTGAAGACCATGGATGGTCCCAAAAAGACGTCGTCTTCGCAAATCACCCCGGTGTATATGGACACGTTGTTTTGCACTTTCACGTTGTCGCCCAAAACCACGTCTGGTGAGACCACTACGTTTTGGCCCAGGTTGCAGCCCTTCCCGATGACGGCACCCGCCATGACGTGGGAAAAATGCCATATTTTGGTGCCTTCGCCGATGGTGCTCCCCTCGTCTATGACCGCGGTTTCGTGTGCGTAGTATCCCATTTCAGCGGCGAATGTACTGATCAAATTGTTTGTGTTCCTTCTTGTGTAGCTCATCCGCACTCAATCCGCGGAAATACTCCAACGTCGCCTCGAGTCCCTTTCTTCTGTCGGTAGTCGGTTCCCAACCCAACAGCGATTTTGCCAATGAAATGTCCGGTCTGCGTTTTTTGGGGTCGTCGGCGGGAAGGGGTTTGTGAATGATCTTGTTTTTCGACCCCGTCAGTTCGATGATTTCCTGAGCGAACTCATTGATGGAAATCTCATCCGGGTTACCGATGTTCACCGGCTCGACGTAGTCGGAAAACAGCAGTCGGTAAATGCCTTCGATCAGATCGTCTACGTAGCAGAATGATCGAGTTTGGCTGCCGTCGCCGAATACGGTGAAATCCTCTCCCCGGAGAGCTTGGCCGAGGAAAGCCGGCAGCACCCTGCCGTCGTTCAGCCGCATACGCGGCCCGTAAGTGTTGAAAATGCGTACGATGCGCGTTTCCAACCCGTGAAAACGGTGGTAAGCCATGGTCATGGCTTCCTGAAATCTCTTGGCTTCATCGTACACGCCGCGGGGACCGATGGGATTTACGTTGCCGTGGTAGGTCTCCTTTTGTGGATGGACGTCGGGATCGCCGTACACCTCGCTGGTGCTCGCCACCAGTATGCGCGCTTTTTTCGCTTTGGCCAGTCCCAGCAGGTTATGGGTTCCCAGCGACCCTACTTTGAGCGTCTGGATGGGAATCTTCAAATAGTCGATGGGACTTGCCGGAGAGGCGAAATGCAGGATGTAGTCGAGCGTTCCGGATACGTGCACGAAGGTGCTGACGTCGTGGTGATGGAAAGTGAACCGTTCGAGGGGAAAAAGGTGCTCGATGTTTTTCAGATCACCCGTAATGAGGTTGTCCATGGCGATGACCTCAAACCCCTCGTCGATGAACCGATCGCAGAGGTGCGATCCCAGAAATCCGGCCGCACCGGTGATGAGAACGCGCTTGGTCATGACCGGTTCGGTTTTGCGGTTTCCCTTCCAATGCTCTCGTAATGAAAGCCGTGCTTGGCCATGGCCGGCACTTCGTATAGGTTCCTCCCGTCGAAAATCACTTTTTGTTTGAGACGCTTGCCGATCTCGGCGAAGTCGGGATTGCGGAAGACCGCCCATTCCGTGGCGATCAGCAGGGCGTCGGCACCGTCCAAAGCGTCGTACATATCGCTTGCGTAGTACAGGTCGGGGTGCAGGCCTTTGACGTTGTGCATGGCCTCGGGATCGTAGGCGCGAACAACCGCCCCCGCCTCTTTCAAAGCGTCGATCATGTAGAGTGCCGGAGCCTCGCGGATGTCGTCCGTGTCGGGTTTGAAAGCCAGCCCCCAAAGGGCGAATGTTTTGCCGTACAAATCGCCGAAATGCTTTTCGAGCTTGCGCACCAACGTCAGTTTTTGACGGTCGTTGACGCTGAGCACGGAATCGAGAATTTCGAATTTATACCCCGCGTCCATCCCCGACTTTGCCAGGGCTTTGACGTCTTTAGGGAAACACGATCCTCCGTAACCGATGCCGGCAAAGAGAAAGCGCTTTCCGATGCGCGTATCGGCACCCATTCCCGCGCGAACCATGTCGACGTCGGCCCCGACGAGTTCGCAGAAGTTCGCCACCTCGTTCATGAAAGTAATCTTGGTGGCCAAGAAGGAATTCGCGGCGTACTTCGTCAGTTCGGCGGATTCTTCGTCCATGATAAGCAAGGGATTTCCTTGGCGCACAAAGGGCTTGTACAGGTCCTTCATGATTTCCGCAGCCCGTTCGGATTTGGTGCCGATCACCACGCGGTCGGGCTTCATGAAATCGTCCACGGCAAATCCTTCGCGGAGGAATTCGGGATTGGAAACCACGTCGAAGTCGCTCTTGGCGTTCGCGGCGATGGCTTCACGCACCAAGCGGGCCGTACCCACGGGCACGGTACTTTTGTCGACCACCACGCGGTAAGTGTCCATCATGTGGCCCAGTTGCTCTGCTACTCCCAATACGTAGGAGAGGTCGGCCGAGCCGTCTTCGCCCGGAGGTGTGGGCAACGCGAGAAAAACCACTTCGGCATTGCGCACCGCGGTTTCCAAGTCGGTGGTGAACTTCAAACGGTTCTGGCGGATATTCCGCTCGAAAAACGTATCGAGATAGGGCTCGTAAATCGGCACTTCTCCGTTTTTCAACCTTTCCACTTTTTCGGCGTCGATGTCGACGCAGTACACTTGATTGCCGGTTTCGGCAAAACACGTCCCGGTGACCAGGCCTACGTAGCCCGTTCCGACGACTGCAATATTCATTTGTTCGGGGAGTTAAAAAATGATTTCACCGTTTCGGTGATGTGCTCCAATTGTTCTTGGTCGAGTTCGGTTTGCATAGGCAGGGACAACACGGTATCGCACAGCGCTTCCGTCACGGGAAAATCGCCGGCATTGTACCGATCGTCCTTGTACGCTTTCTGCAGGTGCAACGGCACGGGGTAATAGATCATCGAAGGGATGTCGTGTTCGGTCAGGTGCGCACGGAGGGCATCGCGCAGGCCGTCGCCCACTTGCAGGGTGTATTGATGGAATTCGTGGGTGGATCTCTCGAATCGCACAGGAGTCTTTAATTGCGGGATCCCGGCAAAGGCGGCGTCGTAAAAATCGGCGGTCTGACGCCGGCGTGCGGAGTATTCTTTCAATCGCCGCAATTTGATGCGCAGCACGGCCGCCTGAATCGAGTCCAACCTGGAGTTCACCCCGATGTGGTCGTGGTAGTACCTCTCCGTGCTGCCGTGGTTGGCGATGGAGCGGATGCGCGCGGCCAAGGCGTCGTCGTTGGTAAACAAGGCACCTCCGTCGCCATAGGCGCCCAAGTTTTTGCTCGGGAAAAAGGAAGTGGTGCCCACGTGGCCCAGGGTGCCGGCTTTGCCGGTTTTTCCGTCTCCGAAGGTGTAATCCGCGCCGATGGCTTGGGCATTGTCTTCGATGACGTACAGGTCGTGTTCCTTGGCGATCTTCAGAATCTCTTCCATCGGGGCGCTCTGCCCGAAAAGGTGCACCGGCACGATGGCCTTCGTCTTGTCGGTGATGGCCGCCCGAATGGCTTCGGGGTCGATGTTGAACGTGTCGGGGTCCACATCCACGAGCACGGGCACCAGTTGCAACAACCCGATCACCTCTGCGGTGGCCACGAAAGTGAAGTCGCTTGTGATGACCTCGTCGCCCGGTTTCAGGTCCAGCGCCATCATGGCGATCTGCAGGGCGTCGGTACCGTTTCCGCAAGGGATGACGTGCCTCACATCCAAGTACTCTTCCAGCTCTTCTTGAAAGGCCTTCACGTCGGGGCCGTTAATGAACGCCGACGAGCGGATGACATCCGATATGGCGCGGTCTACTTCTTCTTGGATTTCCTCGTATTGGGACACGAGGTCAACCATTTGAATTTTCTTCATCCAAAGGCTTAAATTTGCGACTGCAAATATAGGTTTTTATGTGTATTCCATGGTGATCGACATCGGGAATGCGCGTATCCTTCAACACCACCGAATGAATCGATTCCTGTTTTTGGCCGTGCTTTTTTTGGGCGTAAACACCGCTTGGGGTCAGGGCCATGTATCTGAGTCGCCGCTCCGCATGGTACTCTTCCAATTTCAGGGCGGAGGGCTGCAACCATTCGGCGATGTGAGCGAGCTTTACGGCACCTACGCACAAGTGGGATTTTCCACGGCGTACAAATCAAAAACCAACGTATTGCTCGGGGCGGATTTCAGCTACCTCTTCGGAGACGATGTGAAAAATCCGCAGTACCTCATGCGGGAACTCCACACCAGCGTGGGGCACATCATAGATCGGGAAGGGGAATTCGTTAATTACCTCTTGCAAACGAGGGGGTTCGCAACGGGGTTTTACGTCGGCAAGATTTTCCCGTTTATCGGGCCCAATCCAAACTCGGGATTCGAAGTCCGCTTCGGCGTCGACTACGTAGAGCACCGCACGCGCATCGAAACGCGTGAGGACGATTTCCCCCCTCTTAAGGGAGAATTCCTCAAGGGGTACGATCGCAAAAGAGCCGGATTCGGACTGACGCAGTTCGTGGGATACCGGCACTTCAGCAACAGCGGGTTCGCGAATTTCTTCATAGGTCTCGATTTCATCGAGGCATTCACGGTGGATTACCGCTCCTTCAACATCGACGAGATGCGGCGCACCGACGGGGAGTACTTCGACCTGTTCATCGGTTTGCGCGCCGGATGGGTCTTGCCCGTGTACAGGCGCGCGGCGGACAAATTTTTCATCAATTGATGCAATGGCTATACACCGCCGCCATTTGGTTGTATGCCGGCGGCATCGCGGTGGCCGGCTCTTTCAATTCCAAGGCGCGTAAACGGCACCGAGGTCGGAGGGAAGGCAGCCTCGCCGGCGAACCTTTGTCGCGAAGGCCGTTGTGGTTTCACTGCGCCTCCCTGGGGGAATTCGAACAGGGACGTCCGCTCATCGAGTATTGCCGAAAAAAGTACCCCGAGATTCCCATCCTGCTGAGCTTTTTCAGCCCATCGGGTTACGAGACCCGCAAAAATTACCCGGGCGTGGACAGGGTGGTGTACCTCCCGGCCGATTTGCCCAAGGAGGTGGACTCCTTCTTGGATGCGTGGAATCCGCGATTGGCGGTTTTCGTCAAATACGAGGTTTGGCACAACTTCTTCCGGCGCATGCACCGCCGGGGCATCCCGCTTTTTTTGGTTTCGGCGATATTCCGGGAGAATCAAATCTATTTCCGCCCTTGGGGTGCTTGGTTTCGGAAATCCCTGTCGTTGGTTCACACCATTTTCACGCAAGACGATGAGAGCGTCGATCGACTCCGAGCGGTGGGCATAACCCGGGCGGTAAAAGCGGGCGACACGCGTTTTGACCGTGTAATTGCGGTGGCGGAAGATGCGAAACCGGTGCCTGCGGTGGAGAGCTTTCTGAACGGGCGCAGGGCCGTGGTGGCCGGAAGTACTTGGCCCGAGGATGAAAAGCTGATCGCCGCGTACGTAAAAAGAAATCGACCGGATGCCCCCGCGTGGGTCATCGCCCCACACGAGATGCCCCCGGGATACAAGAAAAGAATGCGCGCGGTGTTCGGTGAGGGGACGCGGTTTTTCAGTGAGAAGGGTGACGAAGAGCCCGGAATGGGCGAGGTATTGGTCATCGACGCCATCGGTTTGTTGAGCACGTTGTACCGGTACGGCGCGGTCAATTACGTGGGTGGCGGATTCGGTGCCGGCATACACAATACTTTGGAGCCTGCGGTGTACGGTCGACCCATTTTATTCGGTCCGAAGTACGGAAAATTCCGAGAGGCCAAAGACTTGGTGAGCCTCGGCGCCGCGAAGTCGGTAGGCGACGCGGAGGAATTCCAAACCGCGCTGGACGCGTGGCTCGACGACGAGGTGGAGCGCAACCGAGCGGGATCATCGGCCGGTGAATACGTGCACGCCAACCGAGGAGCCACCGACATCATCATGAAAGCGATCGAATCGCTGCCCGAAATGCATGGGGAAGACGGAGAGTGAACTCCGTTCGGTATCGACTATTCTCATTTGCGAGCGGAAGAAGGGGAATTTTTTTAAACCCCAAGCTCCTCTTTAATGTACCGGTTCTCGGTGAGTCCGACCATCCCTTTTTCGGATCCACGTGATTTTATCATCGAACTTACGAGTGGGAGATAGCGAAAGGGCGTACGCCGGCATCCTCACCGCAGTTCCGAGCGACGGTGGCGCTGCGCGGGTACCGTGACGGGGGAACGATTACACGCGCTTGCGCCACCCGCGAAGGACAAGGTGAGATACAGGCGGAAGACCGGCCCCGAAGGAGAGGAATGACGGTAATAGGGAGATGCTTCGATGCTACGAAAATCGGGGATGTGGAGAATATCCCGAGGGGATTCGCCCAAAAAAACGGAACGAATCAGGAGGTGGTTTTGAGGCGGGACTTTCCGTATCGCGCCACTTCCACGCGGTCTTTTACGAAAATCACCAGCATGAGTGCGGCCAAAAGGATGGCGGAGAATTTTGCGGTGTGGAGGGAACCGGCGGATTCGGGGCCGACAACCCAAATGGCGACGTAGATCCACACGACGGCGAGGGGATAGACGTAATCGGAACGGCGGATGAGAACCATGCCGGCGTATATGGCGACTGCGGCGAGGGACGCGATGGCGAACAAGCTTTCGAATCTGGCGAACAGGCCGGAATCGATCTCGGACAGAAAGATGAACAGGTTGACCGGCACCAAAATGCTGACCCACGCGAAGTACATGCTGAACGGGACTTTGAAGAAGTAGCGGTGGGTGGTGTTCATGGTGCGTTTTAGGCGGTAGTACAGCCTCTGCATGACCGCGAGGGAGACGGCCAGGCAAGCGATGAACACCAGGGCCAAGCCGAACAATTCGCTTTGGAAGGCGAGAACCCAGAAAACGTGGCTGACCGCCCCCACGATGAAATAAGGCCATACCAACCGGTAAAACCGAAGTTCCTTGCCCCGAGTGAGTTGGAAATACGCGAACACGAGCAAGGTGAACAAGATGACCGCCCAGATGGCGTAAGCGTATCCCGCGGGGGTAATGAAAGTGGGGTGAGCCTCTAGGACGTGGGCCATGGTGGCTCCCGATCCGGGGAGGATGGCGTAAAGGTGGGTGAGTGCGATGAGGATGGTAGCGAGGACGAAGGCCCAGCGCTTCTTGATGTCGTATATGTAAACCTGTCTCATGGCACGTTTTGGTGCGGTCGAAACGGGGTGTCGCAACGGCGCGTTGTGGCCCCTTCGACCGTGGATGCGTAAAGGTACGGGTAATATCGAACCTTCGCAACGGGAGGAAATCCGCCGACGGTATGGAGGTGCAGAAATCCGACTCGTGAAAAAATCGCGTGTTTCGCGGGATGGGGCCGGCCGGCGGCTCCGGTGCGCAATGAAGACGACCGGGAAACCTGCCGACGGAGTATTGCACCTCTGCTGGCAATCAACCCCTTGATAAATGCCGAAAACCAAAAGCCCGGCCGAATGTGAAGCGGCACCGAATTTCGAGCTATTTAGAATCGTTTTAAATTATTGGCGCGCATGACAATTTCGTGACAAAGACCCCCCGCGATTGGGGCTTTCTATTAAATTTGCCCGTGATTTGTGTACGCCCACAAGCTCACAAAGTCGCGTCAAGCCGTAGTACAGAGCGAGTTTCGGTGACGGAACATCGTTTTGGAGCGGGGGATTTGGCGGGGCGATGCGGGTATGGGTGACATTGTTGACGAGCAATACCTACGCGATATATCTAAAAGATGGATTGGATATGAAGGAAGCACCTAATAGCGTGAAGCGCATCCTCAAGATATTTGCCATTTCAGCGGCCTTGTTTGGCTTCCTGGGCATAGGCACTCTCTCGGCCCAAGACGGGGAGAAGATTTTCAAATCGTATTGTACGGCCTGTCACAAGATCGACCAGGACATGATCGGTCCGAAGCTCGAAGGGGTAATGGACCGTTGGGAAGGCAAGGAAGACTTGCTCCACCAGTGGATCAAGAACCCGGCTTCCCTGATGGATTCGGACGATCCGTACATCTCGGCGATGATCGCGGAGTGGCTGCCTCGCGGTGGACTGATGACCGCGCAAAACCTGAGCGACGAAGAGATCGACGCCGTGTTGGCGTACATCGAGTCGGGCGGAGCCCCGGCGGATGGAGCGGCGGGCGTGGCGGCGGCTCCCACCGAGACGCCTCAGGGCGCCAAGCCTGAACCTACCGGCGGGCTGAGCACCACCTGGCTGGTCATCATCTTTTTTATCCTCTTGATATTGGTGTTCGCCCTTTGGGGAGTACGCTCATCGCTCACGCACATCGACCGCTCGATGAAAGAGCGGGAAGGCATCTCCATTCCGGAACCCCTGCCCTTCGGCAAAAGGATGAAGCAATGGATGTGGAACAACCGCGTGGGTGTATCCGTGGGTGGAATCCTCATCGTGGCCATTCTGTGCGTAAAAGGATACGAAGGGCTGATGGGTATCGGCGTATACCAAGGATATCACCCCGAGCAGCCCATTGAGTTCAACCACACCTTGCACGCCGGGGTGAACCAGATCTCGTGCGTGTACTGCCACCACCAAGCTTTGGAAAGCCGCCACGCGGGAATTCCTTCGGCCAACGTGTGCATGAACTGCCACAAGGGAATCAGCGAAGGCAGATCGCCCCAGGGCACGGAAGACATCCAGAAAATTTACGAAGCCGTGGGTTGGGATCCATCCAAGATGGAATACACCGGAGAAGAGAAGCCCATCCGTTGGGTGAAAGTTCACAACCTTCCCGACCACGCGTACTTCAACCACATGCAGCACTACGTGGTGGCCGGCATCGAGTGCCAAGAGTGCCACGGGCAGGTGCAGGACGAATTCGTGACGGCCGAACAACACGCCGAGCTCACCATGGGCTGGTGCGTGGACTGCCACAACACCACCAAGGTGAACATGGACGGAAACGGCTATTACGAAGATATTCACCAACGATTGGTGGACAACGGACGTGAGGAGCTGAAGAAATACCTCGAAGACGGAAAGATCACCGCAAGGGAATTGGGCGGCTGGGAATGCGCCAAATGTCACTATTAATAAGTCTGTAATCGGTTATGTCAAACAACAAGAAATACTGGGGCGGACTCGAAGATCTTCAAGACAACAAAGAGTTTTTGGAGGCGAGCCAGGCGGAATTTTCAAAAGACGTGCAAACGGTGGACGAGTTCCTTTCGGAAAACGACTTGTCCAAGTCGACCACCAATCGGCGTGACTTTCTGAAATTCTTGGGCTTCAGCGTGACCGCGGCCACCATCGCCGCGTGTGAAACGCCTGTGATCCACGCCATCCCCTACGTAAACAAACCCGAAAACGTCACCATCGGCGTTCCGACCTATTACGCTTCGACCTATTACGACGGCACGGACTACGCCGGTGTGCTGGTCAAGACCCGTGAAGGGCGTCCGATCCTGATCAAAGGAAACCGAAAATACGGCATCAGCGCGGGATCGATCACGCCGAGAGTCAACGCTTCGGTATTGAGCCTTTACGACGGAAGCCGTCTGAAAGGCCCAGTTGACAACGGAGTGGAAACCACTTGGTCGGGCATCGACGGCAAAATCACAGGCGAACTTTCGGCAATCGCCGAGAGGGGCGGCAAAATCGTTTTCCTCACTGGAACGCTCATCAGCCCTTCCACCCAAGCGGCGATCGACAAGTTCAAAGAACAATACGGCGGAGAGAATTTCGAAGTGGTCAACTACGACCCCATCTCCGCATACGGAATTCGAAAAGGAAACGAACTCAGCTTCGGTACGTTTTCCATTCCCGATTACGACTTTTCAAAAGCCAAGGTCATCGTCAGCGTGGCGGCGGATTTCATGAACAATTGGTTGCTCCACAACCAATACGTTCCGCAATACGCCAAAAACCGAAACCCTTCGGGCGACTGGATGAGCCGTCACTTCCAATTCGAAGGAACGCTATCCCTCACCGGTTCGAACGCCGATGAGCGCACGGCCATCCTGCCTTCGCAAGAAGGTCGGGTGGTTATGGCCATCTACAACGGAGTGGCTACGAAATTGGGTCGACCCACCTTGAACCTCAACACCGACGGGCTTCCCATGGACCGCATCAAAACCGCTGTCGACGAACTGACGGTTGCCGACGGCGAGGGCTTGCTCGTGGCGGGAAGCAACGACCCGCAAGTGCAAGTAGTGGTCAACGCCGTAAACGACATGCTGGGCAACTACGGCAAAACCATCCTGCCCCAGGTTCAAACTTACTTGAAGCAAGGCGACGACGCACGCGTGATGCAACTGGTGAAGGAAATGAACGCAGGCTCCGTGGCCGCGATCCTCATCAACGGAAACATCAATCCCGCGTACTCACTTCCCAATGCGGAAGAGTTCGCGGCCGGATTGGAGAAAGTGGGAACCACCATTTCGTTCTCCACCCACGCCGACGAAACCGCCTCGAAGTGCAAATACATTTGTCCGGACAACCACTATTTGGAGTCTTGGAACGACTTTTACCCCAAGACCGGGCACTACGCATTGGCTCAGCCGACGATTTCACCCCTTTACAACACCCGACAATTCCAGGAAAGCCTGTTGAGATGGGCCGGCGACAAATCGTCCTTCCACGATTTCATCCGCGGTGAGTGGCGCAAGATTTCCGCCTCTTCCGACGGTGAAGACGGAGCGATCGGCTTGTTTGACGATTTCTGGTACAATGCGCTCCGCACCGGTTCCGTAAATGTGCAGGTGCCCGCATCGGAAACGGGAATCACATTCAATACCGCCGCACTTCAAGGACTGAACTTCGCCGCACCGACCGGGTCGGGCTTTGAAGTGGTTCTGTATTCCAAAGTGGGAATCGGCGACGGTAGCCACGCGGCCAATCCATGGTTGCAGGAGCTCCCCGACCCCATTTCGAAAGTGGTTTGGGACAACTACATCGCCATGAACCCGGGCGACGTGGAAGAGTTGGGCTTCAAGATGCACTTGGGACAAGAGCTCCCGGCATCGCTGGCGACACTGACGATAGACGGCAAGAGCGTCGTTCTTCCCGTGGTTCCGCAGCCGGGTCAAAAGAAAGGCTCCGTATCGGTGGCGTTGGGCTACGGACGGGGATCAAAAGGAGAAAAAATCGGCAAGGGCGCGTTCCGCACCAAGCCGTACGGAGGATATGAAACCGACGATCAGGGCAATTTGGTGCCCATCGGTAAAAACGTGTACCACTTCGTGGGAACCGGCGACGGCCACCTGAACTACATCCGCACCGGGGCGACCATCGAATCCGCCGGTGCCACCTACCCCATCGCGAGCACCCAGACGCATCACACGTTGATGGACCGCCATTCGGTGGTGAAGGAAACATCGCTCTCCTTCTTCCGGTCCAACCCCAAGGAAGCCTACAATCCGCCCGTTACCCTGCCGGTACACGAAGGTGGGGAAGTGGTGGACAAGAACGTGGAAGACATTTCGCTGTGGAGAGAGTTTCCGGTGAAAAAAGTGGGCCACCATTGGGGTATGTCCATCGACCTGACCGCGTGCATCGGTTGCGGCGCCTGCGTAACGGCCTGCCATACCGAAAACAACGTGCCCGTAGTGGGCAAAGACGAAGTACGCCGCGGACGCGACATGCACTGGATGCGCATCGACCGCTACTACTCTTCGGACATGACCAAAGAGAAGGCGAAGGAAATGGACATGGGCGTAGTGGACATGTACCGCGCCATGGAAGTGCCGGAGTACGACAACCCGAGCACGGTGCACATGCCCATGATGTGCCAGCACTGCAACCACGCACCTTGCGAAACGGTGTGTCCGGTACTGGCCACGACCCACAGCAACGAAGGTTTGAACCAAATGACGTACAACCGGTGCATCGGTACGCGCTACTGCGCCAACAACTGCCCGTTCAAAGTTCGTCGCTTCAACTGGTTCAACTACAAAGCATACGACAAGTTCACCATGGTCAACCCCGCACAGGATCCCACTGCGCGCATGGTGCTCAACCCCGACGTAACCGTACGTTCGAGGGGTGTGATGGAGAAGTGTTCCATGTGTGTACAGCGAATCCAAGAAGGGAAATTGGAGGCCAAGAAGGCCGGACATCCCGTGGAAGACGGCGCCATCCAAACCGCTTGCGCGGAGGCGTGTCCCACCCACGCCATCACTTTCGGCGACCGCAACGACACACAATCGGAAATCCACAAATCGGAAAAAGACCCACGGACCTACCAAGCCTTGGCCGAACTCGGAATCCGACCCAGCGTGGATTACAAAGTGAAAATCAGAAATACTTGATGCAAGGCATATCAAACCTTTAGAATCGATCGAGCATGCATAGAGAAGCGGCCATAAGAACCCCCCTGATCCTCGGTGACAAATCGTACAGCGACGTCACCCACGATGTCATTCACGGCATCGAGAACAAAGCGCCCCGGGGTTGGTATATCCTGATCACCATTTCGGGAATCATTTCCCTCTGGGGATTGGGCTGTATCGTGTACCTTATCGCTACGGGAATCGGTACCTGGGGACTGAACAAAACCATCGGTTGGGCTTGGGACATCACCAACTTCGTGTGGTGGGTCGGCATCGGCCACGCCGGTACGCTGATATCCGCCGTATTGTTGCTTTTCCGACAAAAATGGAGGATGGCGATCAACCGATCCGCGGAGGCCATGACCATCTTTGCCGTAATGATGGCGGCCTTGTTTCCCGGCATCCACATGGGGCGTATTTGGCTCGCCTACTTCGTACTGCCCCTCCCCAACCAATTCGGGTCACTGTGGGTAAACTTCAACTCGGCCCTGCTGTGGGACGTGTTCGCGATTTCGACTTACTTCAGCGTTTCACTGGTGTTTTGGTACATCGGACTATTGCCCGACTTGGCCACCATTCGCGACCGCGTGAAGAGCCCGACGGCCAAGCGCATCTACGGCATTTTGAGTTTCGGTTGGTCGGGCCGGGCCAAGCACTGGTCGCGCTTTGAAGAGGTATCCCTGGTTTTGGCCGGGTTGGCCACACCGCTGGTGTTTTCGGTTCACTCCATCGTATCCATGGACTTCGCCACCAGTATCATTCCGGGATGGCACACCACGATCTTCCCGCCTTACTTCGTTTCGGGTGCGGTATTCTCCGGTTTCGCCATGGTACTCACCCTGCTCTTGATCATGAGAAAGGTCATGCACCTTGAGAATTACATCACGATCAAGCACGTGGAGTACATGAACATCGTAATCATCGTTACGGGTTCCATCGTGGGCGTGGCGTATCTGACCGAGTTGTTCATTTCGTGGTATTCCGGCGTGGAATACGAGAGTTACGCGTTCATCAACCGCGCCACCGGACCTTACTTGGTCGCTTATTGGGTCATGATGACCTGCAACGTCATTACGCCCCAGCTGTTTTGGATCAAGAAAATCCGCACGAACCTTTTGGCCACCTTCCTGCTCTCCATCGTGGTGAACATCGGGATGTGGTTTGAGCGTTTCGTAATCATCGTGACGTCGCTGCACCGCGACTTCGTTCCTTCGAGCTGGTCGATGTTTTACCCCACTTGGGTGGAAATCGGGACGTTTATCGGGACGATCGGCATCTTCTTCACGCTGTTTTTGTTGTTCGCCCGGTTCTTCCCGGTATTGGCCATCGCCGAATTGAAATCCATTTTGAAGGTGTCGGGTGAGGCCTATAAAAAACCCTTGGATAACGAAGAAAAACATTGAACATGGCCCGTACAGTAAAACATACTCAGGTAGTGCACGCGATGTTCGACGACGACCATCGCCTGATGGACGCGGCGTCCAAATTGGTGGCCGGCGGCATTCACATCCGCGATGTGTACTCCCCCTTTCCACTCCACGGCTTGGACCCCATCATCGGGATCAAAAGAACGAGGATGGCCATCGTGTCGTTCATGTTCGGCGCTTTGGGATTGTCCCTCGCCATTTTGGGCATGTGGTATTTCATGATCCAAGACTGGCCCATGAACGTCGGCGGAAAGCCCAGCTTTACCCTGATTGAAAACTTGCCGGCCTTCATTCCCATCGCGTTCGAGGTGACCGTACTCTTGGCCGCTCACGGAATGGCGGTCACCTATTTCATCAGAAACGGCACGATGCCCGGTATGCCGGCGAGCAACCCGGATCCACGAACCACCGATGACAAGTTCGTCATGGAAATCACAGCCGAAGAAAACCCCCACATCACCGCCGACGACCTGTCGCAATTGCTGAAGGAGAACGGGGCGATCGAAATCAACGAAAAGCAGGTAACCGTATCATGAGTGTAATGACAGCATATTCGACGCGTCTTCTGGCGGGATCGGTTTTGGTGATCCTCGCGACGACAGCGTGCGTACGTGACGAACAAAGCCCCGGCTACGAATACATGCCCGACATGTACCGCAGCCCGGCCATCGAGGCCTACGTGGATTACGGTGAAATCCGGGATACCATCCACGACGAACTCGCCACCACCAAATCGGTACGCCGACCGGTGGAGGGCACCGTTCCTTTCAGCGACCAAGCGATGAACGACATCCCGTTCACCATTCCGAACACGTTTGAAGGCTACGAAAGCGCGGGCGAGATCCTGAAATCACCCCTCGCGGAAACCGAAGACATCATTCGGGAAGGACAACTCATCTACGCGGATTTCTGCGTGCACTGCCACGGAAAAACCGGAAAAGGCGACGGGCCCGTCGTGGAAATGGGCGGCCATCCGCCACCCCCGGCGTACGATTCACCACAAATGGCCGATTTGCCGGAAGGAAAGATGTTTCACGCCATCACTTACGGAAAGGGACTGATGGGTCCGCACAAATCGCAATTGAGCAAATTGGACCGCTGGAAAGTCATCGCTTTCGTCAAAACCCTACAAGCATCGGATGATGAAGGGGAAGGCGAGAGCGACACCCAAGAAGAAAACGGAGAAGAGGGAGCCAGCGAGAATTAATAACGAGGCTGGGCGGTAAGGCCGGAAAATCAGGAACCCGCCGCCACGCCGGAAATGCAACTAAAACTACGCGAAATGAATTTCGTTTTTTCCAGTCGAGCCAAAGTCGTTACCTACATTTTGATGCTCATCGGTGCCGTGGCCCTGGTATGGGGATTCTTTGCCGATGACTCGCCCCACCACGGCAGGTGGTGGTCCAACGTGATGATCAACGGATTTTACTTCTTGTCCATCGCTCTGGGCGCACTGTTTTTCTACGCCTTGAGCTTTGCGACGGAAACCGCGTGGGCCGTCATTATCCGACGCGTGGTCGAGGCGGTATTCTCTTTCATCCCTGCCGCTACCGTCGTGCTGCTGATCGTATTCATCGGCTCGACCATGCACTGGAACCACATCTTCCACTGGATGGACGAAGGGGTCGTTTCGGAATTCGTAGTTGAGTCTTCCCTCGGATCCGAGCATCCGGAATACTACAAAAGCGCCGCCGACGCGGAAGCCGCCAACGCAGTGGTTACCGCAAACCCGAGCTATGACAGGATCATCGCCAACAAATCGGCTTACCTCAACGTGCCTTTTTTCTGGGTTCGCACCCTGGTTTACTTCGCCACGTTCATCATTTTCGCGGTGTGGTTCCGACGTAGGTCACTGAGGGAAGATCAATTGGGCGGTACCGAATTGCACTTCAAAGGATATCGAAGGGGAGCGCTGTTCCTGGTGTTGTTCGCCATTTTCTCGAGTTCCTTGTCTTGGGACTGGATCATGTCGATCGACACCCACTGGTTTTCCACCCTCTTCGGATGGTACGCCTTTTCGGGCATGTGGGTATCGGCCATGAACATCCTCACCATCTTGGTGCTCTATCTGATCTCGAAGGGATATCTCAAGGAAATCAATTCGAGCCACCTCCACGACCTCGGCAAGTGGGTTTTCGCACTGAGCTTCCTGTGGTCGTATCTGTGGTTTTCGCAGTTCATGCTCATTTGGTATTCCAATATTCCGGAAGAAGTCACGTACTTCGTCACCAGAATCGAACACTACAAAGTGCCTTTCTTCGGAATGTTCATCATCAATTTCGCCATTCCGATGATCTTCCTTATGTCGAGGGACGCCAAGCGCAACCCCGGGTTCTTGATCACCATCGGAACGATTGTTTTCATCGGTCATTATTTGGACACCTATATGATGATCACGCCGGGAGTCCTCTTCGAGGAGTGGAAATTCGGATTGTTTGAGGTTGCCGTGTTGTTGGGTTTCACAGGGTTTTTCATCAACCGCGTACTCACTACGTTGGCGAAAGCGCCACTGACGCCGCAAGCATCGCCCTACCTCGATGAAAGTTTGCATCACAGCACCTAAGAAAGAAAGTTTGGATCACGTATTTCAGTCGTAACAATGGAGAAACTGCTCATCATACTTTGTGTCATCCTCGCCGTGGTCGCGGTGGCACAAATCGCAAAGTTGTATCAGATATCGGCCGACATGAGGAAGTTCCGGGAGGAAGACATCCCGGTTTCGGAAAACAACGTTTCGGCGCTCATGATGCTGATTTTCATGATCGCCCTCTTCCTGTTTTTCATCTACCTCCTGATCTTCGAAGCCGACGCGTACTTGCCTGTGGCCGCCACGGAGCACGGGAAGGTGGTCGATACGCTCTTCGCCGTCAACTGGGCCATTTTGTTCACCGTGTTTTTCGTGATGAACTTCCTCCTGTTCTTCTTCACGTGGAAATACCGATACAACCCCAACCGTAAGGCGCTGTACTACCCCCACAACAACCGACTGGAGTTGATTTGGACGGTGATCCCCTCCATCGCGTTGGCGTTCTTGATCATCTACGGATTGACCACGTGGAATCAAATCATGTCGGATCCCGAAGAGGACGCACTGCAGGTAGAAATCTACGCGCGGCAATTCGACTGGCACGCCAGGTATCCCGGCAAAGACAACACCATGGGTTCGGCCAACTTCACCATGATCAGCGCCACCAATCCACTCGGGATCATCACCAACTCCGGTATCAGCGAACAAATCCAAGCGCTCAACGAGGAGATCGCCAATATGGAAAACCGCTTGGAGAACGAAATCCTGCCGGACAGCGAGGTGAAAAAGATCGAGGAGACCCTCGGTCGACGAAAACGACAAAAGGCCCGCGTTCTGGAATTGCGCACCGGCAACTACGACTTTTCTTCCAGCCACGACGACATCACCGTGAGGGGCGAAATGTACGTGCCCGTTAATCGGCAAATCGCACTGCAAATTCGTTCCCAAGACGTCATCCACAGCGTTTGGATTCCCCACTTCCGCGTTCAGATGAACGCCGTGCCGGGGATGACCACCCACTTCAACTTCGTGCCCACCATTACATCGGATTCGATGCGGACGATACTCAACGATCCCGATTTCGATTATGTATTGATGTGCAACAAAGTTTGCGGCGCCGCGCACTTCAACATGCAGATGAACATCATCGTGGTGACCGAAGAGGAGTACGAACAATGGATCAGCGAGCAGAACACATTTGCGAGCGTCGAAGAGGAGCGGGAAATGGATGGGGATGACATTCGTCCCGCACTCATCCTCGACCCGAAGGAGAAACCGTTAATGGCTGCGAACCAACAGAAAGAATAAAACTATGTCCGCCAATATCGAAGCGAGCGCACACGCGCACGCACACCATCACAAAAAGGAGAGCTTCATCACGAAGTACATTTTCTCCCAAGATCACAAGATGATCAGCAAGCAATTCCTGATCTCGGCCATCTTCATGGCTATTATCGGGATGATGATGTCGGTGTTCTTCCGGCTTCAGCTTGCGTGGCCCGGGGAAAGTTTCGAGATTCTCAACTTCTTCCTCGGCGATAAATGGGCGCCCGATGGCGTGCTCGACAGGAATATGTACCTCTCACTGGTGACCATCCACGGTACCATCATGGTATTCTTCGTGTTGACCGGTGGGTTGAGCGGCACTTTCAGCAACCTGCTGATCCCGTTGCAAATCGGAGCGCGAGACATGGCCTCCGGATTGCTCAACATGATTTCTTCCTGGTTGTTCGTCATCGCCTGCCTCGTGCTGCTGTCTTCCCTCTTCGTGGAAGGCGGAGCGGCCGGATCGGGCTGGACGATCTACCCGCCCCTGAGCGCACTGCCCCAAGCCATGCCGGGTTCGGGCATGGGAATGAGCCTTTGGTTGATCTCCGTCGTGATCTTCATCGCATCGTCGCTGTTGGGTAGTTTGAACTACATCGTCACCATCCTCAACCTGCGCACCAAAGGCATGAAGATGACTCGATTGCCCCTGACCATTTGGGCCTTCTTGATCACGGCCATCGTGGGTGTACTCGCGTTCCCCGTACTGCTCTCGGCCGCTCTGTTGCTCGCCATGGACAGAACCATGGGCACGAGCTTCTACCTCAGCGAAATTTTCATCGGCGGCGAGGCCTTGGATCCCGTAGGCGGAAGCCCCCTGCTCTACCAGCACTTGTTCTGGTTTTTGGGCCACCCCGAGGTGTACATCGTAATCCTGCCCGCTTTCGGTATTTCATCGGAAATCATTTCCACCAACGCGCGGAAACCCATCTTCGGATACCGGGCAATGATCGGATCCCTGATGGCCATCGCCTTCCTGTCCTTCATCGTGTGGGCTCACCACATGTTCATCTCGGGCATGAACCCCTTCCTCGGATCCGTGTTCGTGTTCACCACGCTGCTCATCGCCATCCCATCGGCGGTAAAAGCGTTCAACTACACCACCACGCTCTGGAAAGGAAACTTGAGGCTCACTCCGGCCATGTTGTTTTCCATCGGTATGGTATCCACCTTCGTTTCAGGTGGATTGACCGGTATCATCGTCGCCGACTCCACTCTCGACATCAACGTGCACGACACGTATTTCGTCGTGGCTCACTTCCATACGGTAATGGGTCTGTCGGCGATATTGGCCATGCTGGCCGGGGTTTACCATTGGTTCCCCAAGATGTTCGGAAGGATGATGAACACCAAGATGGGGTACGCCCATTTCTGGTTCACCATCATCGCGGGTTACGGGGTCTTTTTGCCCATGCACTTCGTCGGCATCGCCGGGGCGCCACGGCGGTATTACCAGTACACCGACTACCCGATGTTCGACGCTATCATGGACCTGAACATTATGATTACGGTGTTCGCAATCTTCGGAGCCGTGGGACAGGGAATCTTCCTGTTCAACTTCTTCTATTCCATCTTCCGCGGCCAACGCGCCGTACAAAACCCGTGGAAGGCCAACACCCTCGAGTGGACCACCCCGGTGGAAGCCACCCACGGCAACTGGCCCGGACCGCTGCCCGTGGTCTACCGCTGGCCGTACGATTATAGCAAACCCGGAAAAGAACTAGACTACGTACCTCAAAACGTACCCTTGGAAGAGGGCGAAGAGGAACACTGACCGTAGGTAACGCTTGCCCACATACGCGGGCCGCGATGGACGGCGGGGATCGTCCCCCGTCACTTACACCCACAAAAAACCAAATACGGATGCCTTTCACGGGTGTCCGTATTTTTTTTGGACGAACACGCGCCGATACGGGTGGAGCGGGCAGGGGTTTATGAGGGTTTTTGGGGGTATTCCTCGCGATCAATATTATCTTTGGGGTATGCAAACCGAATTCAATCCCAGAAATCCCGACACCTATTCGGACGTGGAATTGGATCGCGTGCTTCGGCCGCGGTCGTTTTCCGACTTCAGCGGTCAGGAAAAGGTCTTGGCCAACCTCGAAGTGTTCGTTACGGCGGCCAAGGGGCGGGGTGAATCGTTGGACCACGTGTTGCTGCACGGCCCTCCCGGATTGGGCAAAACCACGTTGGCCAACATTATCGCGCACGAATTGGGGGTGAATTTGAGGCTGACCTCCGGGCCGGTGCTCGATAAGCCGGGCGATTTGGCCGGTTTGCTGACGAACTTGGAGCCGAACGACGTGCTGTTCATCGACGAAATCCATCGCCTCTCACCCATCGTGGAGGAATACCTGTATTCGGCCATGGAAGATTTCCGCATCGATTTGGTCATCGATACCGGTCCCAACGCCCGCACGGTGGAAATCAGCCTGAATCCCTTTACGCTCATCGGGGCCACCACCCGATCGGGATTGCTGACGGCGCCCTTGCGCGCCCGCTTCGGCATCAACGCGAGGCTTAGCTACTACACCGCCGATATCCTCTCGGGCATCGTAAAACGCAGCGCCGGATTGCTGGACATCCCCATCGACGGAAACGCCGCCAAAGAAATCGCGGGACGGGCCCGAGGCACACCCCGAATCGCAAATGCCCTCTTGCGCCGGGTGAGGGATTTCGCGCAGGTGAAAGGAAGCGGTGTCATCGATCTGGAAATTTCGAAAACCGCGCTGGAAGCTCTTGATGTGGATATTCACGGTCTGGATGAAATGGACAACAAGATACTCACCACCATCATCGATAAGTTCAGGGGTGGACCGGTGGGGCTGACGACCATCGCCACCGCTGTGGGAGAAGATGCGGGAACCATCGAAGAGGTGTACGAGCCCTTTCTGATCCAAGAGGGATTTCTGATGCGTACTCCTCGGGGACGCAAAGCCACGGAGGCGGCTTTCAAGCACCTCGGCAGATACATGACCGGCTCAAACGACGGGTCTTTGTTCTAAAGTACCCTTTCGTCGGAAAACCAACCTTCATGAAATAAAAAAGCGCCTCACAAGGAAGCGCTGAATGTCGTGTCAAACACGTCTGCTATGACGTCGTGATAAATGGATCCAAAGGTGGCCATACACCAAGCCTTGAATGGCACCCTCTCTTCGGGTTTGATCCATCGTAGTGATTTCCTCAATTCCTTTTTGAACAACTCGCGGTCGAAACTGACCTTCTGTAGGACATGCTTACTGAGTTCTACCATGATTAAGGTTTTTTGGATGGTTTCACGTGATGAAGTTAACCATAAAACGCCGGAATTCCGCAAATCGTTTGCAGAAGTTTTCCCTTAACAAGTATTGCGAAAATTCGGAGCGTCGCCTTCCTGATGTCAAACCAAAATCCCGGTTTTCCCGGGTTGCAAACCCTTCCCGGCCGCGTGGTCGAATGAACGCGGATCCCGTGATTCAGTAAGGTTCGGATTGGCCATCCTCCCGCTTGTCTCAGCGGAAATAATACGACAAGAACACGCCCAGCACGGTGTTGAATTGGTGGCCTTGGATGCGCAGGGGCAAGTGGTCGCCTCGACTTCGAATCGGCACCAGGGATTGATCGAAGCGCAGCTCCGCCATCCAATTGTCGTTGAAATGGTAACGCGCCCCCAACACCAGGGAAAGGTCGAGGGTATTGAACTCGGGGTGATTCTCGATCTCCCCGAAAAAATCGCTTTCCTTGGAGGCGATCAGTGCACCGGCCGCCAGCCCCGCATTCCCCCCGAAGCGTTCGTTCAATCGGTATTCAAGCACAACGGGAACCTGCACGTACCACAGGTCCATTTTGTACTGATCTTCACCGTAGTTGTCGGGATCCGTCCGTTTCTTGCTCCCTTTCTGCGCGAGATTCAACTCCATTTCCAGATTGAGGGATTCCCCCACGGGTGTAGAAACGCCGATTCCTGCACCCACGTTGAATTTATCGAAACCCGACAACCCGTCGCCGCCCACTTGGCTGCCGAACCCACCCAGGTGAGCCTTGGCGGAAAAGCGCCGAGGTCCGCTCTGGGCGTCGGCCCCAAGCGAAGCGAAAACCAAAACCACCACCAAGCTCCTAAGGAGCCAAGTGCAATTCTTCGACTTGTACGATCTCTTTATTGCTATTGCGGTAGACATAGACAAAGATTTCGGAGTTCTCAATCACCCATTCGGGCTGCAGTTCAATGGTGAAATTCATGAGAAAGGCCAATTCATCGCCCGGGAGGTCCCCGGCGGTATACGCCGGCCTTCCCCAAGTACCGTCGCTGTTGCCGCGGAATACGTGGTTGTGCGTGTATTCTTCGATCGTTTGATTGCCGGGAGCCTTTTGTCCTTCCACGATACCGTCCTCCACGAGACCCATATTGATGAAGTATGATTCATTGGAATCCACCTTCAGAGGTTTGACCACCACATCGGCGGATAACACGTTCAAAGCCGTGTCAATATCCACGCGTTGAAAACCCAAATACACTTCCGGCACGCTGTCGGCCATCAACACGCTGAGCCTATCGGGCCAATTCTGGTACGAAATGGTTCCACTGTTTTCCGTTCCCAAGCGGTTGATGACCCCGTCGGGAAGACCTTCGGGGGCAAAATATTCGTACAAATTTTCACCGTCGGTTGTACGGAAGTCGGTATGGAACGGGAGCGCCGGATTGGACTGCGTCGGCGCGGCGTAGAATTGAGAGCAGTGGATGGCCACCACACTCAATCGACCGTCGTACAAGGTGTCCATTTGATCGGCCACCGCCGTGGCGGTAGGACAGTTGATGCAGAGGAAGCCCGTGAACTCTTCGAGCAAATGCCGCCTCAGGTAATTCTCCGGCACCCCGTCGAAATAAACCAGGCCCGGAGGAGGCGGTGGCACATAGTCGGGGTCACAAAGCCGCTTGTCTTGGTAAATGCAATCGGTTTCCTTTTGACAGGCTTGAAAAGCGAAGCCGAATGCCAACAACAGCACCAATACCGCCCCGAAGCCCCGACCACCATTTGAAAAACTCATTTCGAAGGTTTAAAAACTGGTTGATAAAGATACGGTAAGTCCGTTGGATGCCGGAACGACCCGGCAAACACCACCCACACAAAACACCCCCGCACGTTGTCGGCCGTAGCTTACGGAAACCCGGGAGGGCCCTTTGATGTAGCCCACGCTGCCTACCGGAAAATGGAGGTCGTCTCCTTCGGCATTTCCGTAGTTGTATTGATCCACCACCGAGAAAAACCAATGCGGCGACACGGTGTATTCGGCTACGAGCGCCACCCAGTCTTGGAGGTGTTGATCCGTAAAAAGCCCTTGGGCTTCCACGCGCAACGCATGGCGTCGGTTGAAGCGGATGTTTCCTTCGGCCACCACCAAATCGGCGTAGACCTTTCCGGAAACGCCGCGATTGGCGTAGTCGTAGGCGCCGGCCATCACGTCATTGTCATAGACCGTGTTCATGTAAAACAGTGTACCCGTGAATTTCGACGAAAACTTCTTGGTCAGCTTGATGTTGAAGTCGCTGTAGTAGAGCTCGTCGCCGGGGTCGAACAGCCCGATTTCCGCCCCGGTTCTCGAGGTGCCCAAGTCGTCGAGCACCGTAATTTTCGGTTTGTGCATTCGGGCCACGCTCAGGTCTATCTTCATCCCGTATTTCCCTCCGAGGGCGGTGTTTCGGGGAATACTGAAAAATAAATCCCCGCGAAACGCCACTTCTGCGTTGGGCTGTGTGGCGTACGGGTAGAATTGAGCGAGGAGGTACGTTTGGAGCACGCTCGTCGGCGGCAGGTAATTTATCCACTGGTCGTAAGTCCCCGCATTGCGGTCGCTTTGAAACGCCATGTTGGCCAATGACGACGCCGTGAGCGCCACGCCGAACCCTTTGGTGGAATACGACGCGTTGATGTTCAACCCACGTCCCGGCATGAACAATCCCACCGCCGGGTTGTCGGCGGGCGGGATGGGCACGATGGCCGAGTTGAGGGCCGACGGGTTTTCCCCGATATGGGCGTATTCGCCCGAGAGCTGGAAACCACCCAGGAAATACTGCAACCTCGCGGCCCACGCATCCACGTTTTCGGGAAAATCGTAGGTGGCGCTGGTATTCTCTTGGTATTTGCTCACAAAGCTACCGCCGATCGTCAATCGACCGGGCAAGAAGTAAGCGGAGTCCATCAGCGCGGCCAGGTCGAGTTCCAAGTCGCCACCGCGCACCAATCCGTCGCCGTTTACGGTCCGGTCGTTGAAGCGCAAGCGCTGTTTTCCGGCCAAGCCGATCACCCTCACGCCGCGTATGGGACGTGAAATCACCCGCACACCGTCGAGGGCGTAGTCGACTCCCAAGCCCCGGTCTTCCCAAGTGCGCAGGACCATTCCCGATCCGAATTGCTCGTAAAAATTTCCGACGGTGACGTCGAAGAGATCGTCGGAGTACCGCGCGAAGCGGTAGCCGATGCCGGCACCTTCCCATTTCGCTCCGGCGGGATACCCTACCGGGCCGGGCATATACGCTTCGTACCTTACGCCGGCGGAGAATTTATTCCGGCGGAAAATGATGTTTCCAAAACCCCACAACGCCGTTTTTTCGTCGGGCACAACGGCACCGATGGTCGAATCGGTGCGGTAGTACTGACCCGAAAATTCAACGTTTCCGGAAATGGTTCCGAGGTCTTGCAATCCTCCATCTTGTGCCCTGCCCGCGAAGGAGGCGGCCACAATGCAAACGACAAATAGCGGTTTCTTCAATCTTCAGGGTGTTTTCCCATTAAGGGTCGTGTATGCGAAATTGAATCAACGGTCTTCGACCAATTCCAAAATCCGGTCGTAGAGTTCGTACTCGTCGCCGGGACTGTAATTGTTGTGCTGGTACACGATTTTGCCCGAGCCATCCACCAAAAAGGTGTGGGGCACGTTGTTCACGCCCATGGCTCTTTTGAAATCCTGATTCACGTCGATGTACACTTCGTAATCCCAGGAGGAACCGTTGATGTAGGGCAGAACCCGACTCTGACTGCGGGAGTCGTCCACGGATATCGCGATGAGTTTCACACCCGTTTCCTCCTGCCAATCGTCGTACAGCTCGGC
Source organism: uncultured Cryomorphaceae bacterium (assembly GCA_964574635.1). Classification (GTDB taxonomy): domain Bacteria; phylum Bacteroidota; class Bacteroidia; order Flavobacteriales_D; family Cryomorphaceae; genus CAZNOG01. The sequence continues at coordinate 134,960 of CAZNOG010000005.1, forward strand.
GATGTTGCCCAACTCCCGCTTGCACGGTGCACACCACGTCGCCCAGAAATTGATGATCATGGGCTTGCCCCCGTTGTCGAAATGAGCGGTGTTGACGTCCTGTCCTTTCAGCGATCTCACGATGGCCGATGGCACACCCTCGTGGCCGGCTTGGGCGTGAACTTCGGCCGCGGCGAGCGATGCACCGAAAAGCACCAGTACCGCCACGCGGCTACGGATGCCAAAGAATTTGATTGATTTCATAAAAAGGTTTTCCATTGGTTTTTTGTGGGTGTGTCTCTTTCGAGGCAAAAACCGTTCTGCATTCAAAAAGACTACGCCCGCGGATTATTGCGCTATGACCACTTTCTCCCCCATTCTGAATTTACCGGATGTACCGGCGATTTCGGCAAAGTAGATGCCCGGCCGGAGGTCTTCGAGATTTACGTGGTGAACGGTACCTCCGGCGTCAACCGTTCCGAGATGCTCTCGGTACACGATGCGGCCCGCCGCATCGTACACGCGCAAGTCGATCTCTTCGGGGGAATTCAGCCGGATGTCGAGAGCGAACCGACCGTGAGTGGGGTTGGGGTAGAAATGCACCGCGTGACCTTGGGAAGCGTCTTCCACGCCCACGACGTTGGAAGTCGGTTTGAAGGAATAAGTTTTCACCGACCAATCGGTTCCCCCTCCGCCTGCGCCGATGACGGTGATCTCGGAATCGTAAATCATGTGGAGCTCTCCACTCATTCCGTCCCCTCCTTCATCGTAAATGCTGATTTCGTGGCATCCCAAATCGGTGGTGAAAGTTTCAAACTTCATCACGCCGATGTCGTCTTCGGTATACGGTCCACCGGAAGCCACCACCTCGCCCGAGCCATTCCTCACTTCCCATGTGGTTTCATGCGGGTTGGAGTCCGGTCTGAACCTTAACGTCACTTGGTTCGTTGTGGACACACCCGTAAAACTCAGCAACTTATGGATAGAACTCGGGTCTTCGTCCAAGTCGTCGGTTGCGATTTGGATAATGGTATTCTGTGAAATCTGAATTGTTCCCAAGTCGATGTCCGCCCAACTGTACGTATTCAACGACCCCGTCCAAGTGTAACTCGAAATGGTTTCTCCCCCCACGTTTATATTGAAGGTGGCTTCTTCCAAGGTTTCGGTGCCGAGGTTTTGAATTCGGGCCCTCAAATTTATTTGGCCGCAAGACTCGGTTTCACCGCGGTACTCGAGCAAGTGCGGGTTGTATTCCCCCGAGGCGCTCAGGCAACTGCCCACGCCGCTGTACAGCTGGGCGGTCGTCGCTTGTCCGAGTTCGTAGATCTGTCGGTTGGGGCAAATACGCAGGATGTAGGGATAGTACTGCTGTTGGAAAACGCCTGCGAGATTCATGTGGGCGACGGGGTATGGCACTCCCTCCGTCCAATCCCACCCGTATGAACTGCCCACACCGCCGTCGAGAGAGGTGGGAGGGGTGGAAGGATCCGTCTCCACGGCGATGACCATGAGCTCGTTGGTCCCGTCGGGACCGTATTGTTCGTAAAGCGATGCGAGCTGGCCCGAGTGGTGGTAGTTCCAGCATGGGCCGCACCATTCGGCAAAAAGGTCGAGCACGACGGTCTTTCCCTCGTCGAGCATTTCGAAGACGTTCCACTCTTGGCCGTCGTAGTCCGTGATGATGAGATTGTTTTGGAGCAGGCTACCGTCGGCGATTTGCGCGTGCGATCGCTCCGCGGCGGTCATCCACAGCACCCCGGTGAATCCCAAGCTCATCATGGTGTACCGGATAAAATTCTTTGTGGTCATTTCAGAGGCATTATGGCGCTCACCCTCGTTTCGTTCGAGGGTGAGCGCTCAATTGTTTAATGTGTGAGAGGTAGAAAGCAATCGGCCGACGTCAATGGGAGAGGGTTACTTTTCTCACCAATTGGGTATCGCCCGATCGAAGTGTAATCAAATACAGTCCCGGTTCGAGGTGACTCATGTCGTAGGCGTATTGGAATTTCCCGCGGGTGATGGTTCCGAAATCTTCCGATGCCACGGTACGACCCAGGATGTCGCGGATTTCCACTTGCACATCCATGGCCGAGTGGGCGTCGAATTCCAGATTGATCCGACCCGAGGTCGGGTTGGGATACACCTGCAGTGACGCGGTATTCGCCACTTCGTCGAGGTCGGTTGTTCCACCCACGTCGAAAGCCGCTTCTTCCATGGAGAACTGTTGACTTCCGCCACCGCTGATCACCACGGTTCCTTCCGAGTCTTTGAGTTCGTAGTACCCGTCGGTTCCGCCCCATGCCGAAGCGTTGAGTCCGTCGCCGTACTCATCGAGAATCGCGAATCGATGGCACCCGTTGCTGAGGTTCAGCGGAATGTTGATCGTTTGGCCGGGGGATGAGTAAGGCCCTCCCGCCGCGATCACCGATCCGAAGTGGTTGTAAACCCTCCATCGGGTTTCGGATGGATAGGAGTCGAGGGTGATGGTCAGCGTCAACTCGTTGGTGGTTGGATGTCCGAAAGCGATGGATTGACCGAAGGAATCGCCGTGGGGTGTGCCGTCGATATTGGGAGTAATGGTCAGTTCGGCGTCGTCCGCAACGGTGATGTCTCCCCACGAAATGGTTTGAACTCCATAAGTGGCCACGTTTCCGGTCCAGTCTACGTTGCCGACACTTTCCCCGTCAATGGAAACATCGAAACTCATTTCCGTCAGGGTCGACATTCCGAGGTTTTGAATCTTGAACTCCACTTCCACGTCCGAGCAGGACGTCCTGTCGCCGGTGTATTCGATAATCACGGGATTCAACCCCTCGACCGCCGGTCCGAAGCATGTTTCGACCGAATTAAAGATCGACGCCGCGGAGCTTTGTCCCAATTCGAAGACTTGCCTGTTCGGGCAGATGCGTACGATGTAGGGGTAGTAGCCTTGCTGGAAAATCGAGCCGATGTTTTGGTTTGCGATGGGGTAGGAAATTCCCGCCGTCCAGTCCCAGTTGTAAGAACTGCCGGGGCCACCCGACAGGGCGGTGGCCGGTGTGCTGGGGTCCGTTTCCACGGCGATCACCATCAATTGGTCCGTGCCGTCGGGACCGTACTGGGCGTACAGGTCGCTCAACTCACCGGATTGGTGGTAATTCCAGCAAGGGCCGCACCACTCGGCGAAAAGGTCGAGCACCACGGTTTTTCCTTCGTCGAGCATGGAAAACAAGTCGTGTTCCACCCCGTCTTTGTCCGTAATCACGATGTTCTGCTGCAATATCGTTCCCTCGGGGAGCTGTGCCCGCACAAAAGAGACGGAAAAGAAAATCGCAATAGTGAAAAGTAGATATCTCTTCATAGTTAATGATTGGTTTTAGGTAGGTTTCAAATTCGGGTGTCCATGAGGTTTGATTTTGCCGGTCATCCCGAATTCCAAATATAGGGAAATCCGGTGTCCGAGGATTCCCAAATATGACCAACCATTGAAAGGCAGAACGAAGTGCATGGACGAATTTCGGATGGTGATCGCAGCCGAGATCCGGGGAAAATTCAGCGTTACTTGTTGTTTGATAGCTGCTTATCTTATTAAGCCGACGCTGTTTAAAAAATTTTCAGGGGGCTGTTTTTTCGGAAAACCTACCGATGTAAGGGTGGGAAAATAGCGTGCGGGGTTGCACTTCAATTTTTATATTTGTGTCCTTTGCCGCCCGAAAAATCGGAACACGTCGCCGCGACATGGCGAGAAGTCAGGGATTCAGGTGGTGGAACCCGGTCGGCACATCGCATTGGCAGACCAAAAAAACCTATTCTAAATGAAACACTTGTACAAATCTTTCCTCTTTCTGATCGCCGCCCTGTGGGTAACCACTTCTTCGGCACAGTTCCACTTTGAACCCCACATGAACTACAAAAGTGATTTTGAGTTCACCGACTTTGAAACCGTGGCGTACGGCACGTTGATCAACACCTCGGGAGAGGCTCTGTCGATCACTTGGGAGCGTACGGAAATCTCCCTTCCCGAGGAGTGGCAAAGCTTGATCTGCGACTTGAACATCTGCTACATGCCCCACGTGAGCACACAGAGCTTCACCATCATGCCGGACGAAACCTCGCCCATGGACGTGCATATCCGACCCAACGGCGTAGAAGGCACGGCGCTGATCAAACTTGAAGCGTGGTTGACGGAATCTCCGAACATGCATAGTGACTCGGCCTTTTACTTTTTCGATCAAGCACTTGCGGTTCCCGAGCGCCTCGAGGGAACACTGAAGATCTTCCCCAATCCCGTGGATGAAAAATTCTTCGTCGAAGGCGGGGAAAAGGTGGCGCTCTTGGAAATTCACGACATCAACGGTCGCTTGGTGAAATCCGTGCAAGGCGATCTCACCTCCGGGGTTTCCATCGCGGATTTCCAATCGGGGCACTACATCGTACGCATGTACGACGATCAAAAGCGCCGCATTTCCGGGAATATCCTGGTGAAGCGGTAATTCCGTCTTAACCTCACCCGTCACTTCCCTGCCGGGTGCAAAAGACATCCGTGGGCATCTCGTCCACGGGTGGTGCGTAGACTGGAATTTTCGGGTAGAGTACCGCTCGAGGTCTGCCGGGTTTTGACGGGTAGAGACACACCCACAAAAACCCAAAACACGCACGCACGGCGGTACACGGGTATCCGACTCGGGTGCGAATGCCGGCGACGAACTTTTTGGCCTGCCACCCTGTTTTACCCCATGAAATCCACTATTGATGGATTCAGCTCAATGTGCGAGGACGGCAATCCGGGGGCGTGAGGCAATGAAATCCTTCGGCCCGTATGTGGTTTGCGAAGCCGTGGGCGAACTTAAACCGACGTTAAAAACTTTCTTTTGGCCCAAAAAAAAGTATACCCCATTGACCGGCTCGTGTCGCCCGTGCAGAAGTTCATTCAACACGAAAAGTCAGGGGGTATTGCGCTGGGTTGCAGTGTAATTCTGGCCCTGGTGCTGGCCAATTCGCCGTGGTCGGAGGCGTACTTCAACTTTTGGCAGCACGATTTCGGCTTTGTGTTCGACGGCGAAACGTACCTGGAAATCAGCATCCATCATTGGATTAACGACGGGTTGATGGCCGTGTTTTTCTTCGTGGTCGGCTTGGAGCTGAAACGGGAGATCGTGGCCGGCGAGCTCTCCAACCCGCGAAAATCCATCTTGCCCATTGGCGCGGCGGTGGGGGGAATGGTCGTACCGGCGCTGATTTACCTGATGTTCAACCCATCCGGCGAGGCGCAGAACGGGTGGGCCATTCCCATGGCCACCGACATCGCTTTCGCACTGGGCGTTCTTTACATCCTCGGCAGCAAAATTCCCCTGTCGCTCAAGGTGTTTCTCACGGCGCTCGCCATCGTAGACGACATGGGCGCCGTGGTGGTGATCGCGTTGTTTTACACTTCCGACATTTCATTTTTGAGCCTGTTCATCGGCCTCGCCTTGGCGGGCCTGATGTACGGCGCGAGCCGTATCGGGGTGCGGAGCACGTATTTCTACGCCACGGTGGGCATTTTGGGGGTTTGGCTCGCGTTTCTGCTCTCGGGGGTGCACGCCACCATCGCCGCGGTGATCGCCGCCTTCACCATCCCCGCCGACGTACGCATCAAAGAACACCCTTATTTGATGAAAATCCAGAGCTACCTCCGTCGCTTCCGAATGCTGGACCCCAATGACGACATCCCCACGCTGACGAAGGATCAACTGCACATCCTCGACGAGGTGAAGCGCGATACCGACAACGCTATACCGCCCCTGCAAAAACTCGAACACGCTCTACACCCCTTGGTCACCTTCGTGATCATCCCGATCTTCGCCTTGGCCAATGCGGGAATCGCCTTCGGATCGGATTTCCTGGAGTTGCTCACCCAAGACATCACGCTGGGCGTAGGTCTGGGACTGCTCCTGGGCAAAGTGATCGGCATCGTTGGGTTTACGATGCTTTTGGTCAAACTCAAAGTGGCCCCTCTCCCACAGGGAATGAACTTTTACAACCTGTTCGGGACGGCTCTTCTCGCCAGCATCGGGTTCACCATGTCGCTGTTCATCTCTTCCCTCGCTTTCACCGAACACGTTCACATCGTCGAGGCCAAAGTGGGCATCTTCACGGCTTCCATCATCGGCGGTACGCTCGGATACATCTTGCTGAGCCGATGCGCCAAACAGAGCAACGGAAACACCACCTGACGAATCGGAAATTTATTCGAAAAGAATTTTGCCGGCTGCGACCTTCTCCCCTTCCGCACCGAGAACTTCATAAAAATAAATTCCCGCTTCCAGAGCGCCCCGGTCTAATCGCACCGATTGTCCGTCGAAGCGCTTCGCAAGCACAAGGCGGCCCGAAACGTCGTACACCCTCACCTCGGCGTTGACCAAGCGGTTTTGTTCGAACGAAACGTTCACGTAGTCGCGGGCGGGGTTTGGATGGATTTTGTGGGTGGGTCGTCCCTTGTCGCGATCGTCTATGGATGATACCACGGACGCCGTCAATTCAATAAAAGCGAATTTTACGGGAGGGCATTCGCAAAAATCGCCGGTGCCTGCGGTAAGGCGAACTGTAACGGTATCCGTGGCTTCGGTGGTGATCGTTTCGGTGAGAGTGAACAGTTTCCAAAAATCGGCCGTATCGACTACGGAAGCGTGCTCGACGAATTGACCCCCGGAGGTTACTCCCAGCCGCGCTCCCCCGAACCAATCGGTGGCACGCATCCAGAAATTCAATTCATACTCATACGTACCGCTTTGACCGGTGACGTATGTTTCCGCGTATGGTTCTTCGGGGAAACCGGTTTTGATGCGAAGTCCCCAAATATCCTCCGGGATCAACGACGGATTTTCGGGGTACAAGCTTACATAACAGGTCAGGACAGTGTCGCAATGAGCGGTGAGTTCGTCGCCGCAGGCGTCGAACCATCCGTCGCACCGCGGTGCCATGTTCTGAAATTGGAAATTACCGTTGGAGATCAGGTTTTGGGAAAAACAGGAAGCGTGCAGAAGTACTGCAATGGCAATAATAGACGTCGTTTTCATGGCTTGGGTTTTGGTTGGGTTAGGAAATTCACCGCCATGAATCTTGTCGTAAACGCTTCGGACAAAGCGTTCGAAGGCACGACGGCTAAATTATTTCACGGGCAGGTGCAAATTCATTCGGTCGATTTGTAGTTCGTCGAGGTGACCCATGTGCTTCTCATCACCGGTGATGATGTGCATATGCAAAAAGGTGTCGTGGTGGGTGAATACGCCTTGGTGTTCGGTGGAGAAGAATCCCACGATGATGGCCTCGACGTTTTTCAAGGGGTATTTCACTTGGCCTTGATGCGCCTCTTCGGGCGAGGAAACTTTTGCGCCATCGGGCAAGTTCTGGACGTGGTACACGGCATTGGACACCTTGCCGGTCAATTTGAAGGCGAAGGGCCGTTCGAAGTCCTTGGTTTTTCCGTCGATGTACTTTTCCAGATCGGAAATGGATGTCACGTGGGCCGGCAATTCTTCCTCCGTCCATTCCTTCACGTGGGCGTAGACGAAGAAAGGTGCCGATACCTCGAAGGATTTTTCCACCGAAGGTGTGGAATCGGCGAGAACCGTCGAAACGTACGACGTGCCGTCGACGATGAGCAGTTCGCCTTTCAACTCGGTCAGCGGGCCGAGTCCGTAGAGTCCGCGGCGCTCACTGATGGTATCCAATTCGAGGGAAGGACCCAGCTCCCCTTTCCACATCACGTTTCGCATTTCACCGACCACGTTTACGGGCGGATAGCCGGCGTCGACTTCCTCCACTGCGGGGATGTCGCTCGCGGGAACGCAGCTCACCATAGCCGGAAAGAGGCAAATCGCCCATACTCGCAATGCGAGTACCTTCAATTCGGGCGACCACCGGTGGCGAATGATGTTTTTCATGTGCTGTTGACGTTTCATGCGTTTCATCGGTTGTTTGATCGTCGTTTCAAATGAAAAACTCGTTTTTACGTTGGCTTGGAATCGTACCCCACGCTTCGGGCGAAGCGCTCTACGCCCGTGGAGGCTTTTTCGCGGATGTGGTTGATGCGCGGATCGAGCCCGTCGAAATCGCCGGGATCGACGAGGTGGATCTCCGCGTGTGGCGGTGCGGCGTACACCAGCCCGGCGGCCGGGTACACTGCCAAGGAAGTTCCAACCACGAGCAACACGTCGGCTTCCGACACCCACTCCACGGCTCGATCCATTTCGGGTACCATTTCGCCGAACCACACGATATGAGGACGCAGGGGATGGCCCTCCGGGCAACGATCCTCCATGGTGAGGCCCGCTTCAGGCATGTCGAAAACAGAATCGGGGTTGCCGGCGCTGCGGCACTTGTTTAATTGACCGTGCAAGTGCAACACCTTGGTACTGCCCGCCCTTTCGTGCAGATCGTCGACGTTTTGCGTGATCACCCACACGTCGAACATGTTCTCCAACTCGGCGATTAGTAAGTGCGCCCCGTTGGGTTGCACTTTTCTCAGGTCCGCCCACCGTTGGTTGTAAAACCGCAATACCAACTCAGGGTTGCGGGCGAATGCTTCCGGTGTGGCGATTTCGCTGATGTCGTGTTTCTCCCACAGGCCGCCGGAATCTCGAAACGTGGAAATGCCGCTCTCCGCGCTGACCCCGGCCCCGGTGAACACGACCAATTTTTTCTTCTTGCTCATATCTTTCAAATTTAAGGAAAGCGGCCGCATTTGAAATCCTCCGCGCGGAAATGCAAATTCTGTTTCTTTGTCCATATGATATCCGAGGTAAGCATCCGACCGGCCAAACCCGAAGATTGCTCGGCCATTCTCGATCTCATCCATGAGTTGGCCGTATTCGAAAAGGCCGAAAAGGAAGTGGAATTGACCGCCGACCGATTGTGTGAAGACGCGTTCGGCGCCGATCCCATAATCGAAATGTGGGTCGCGGAAGTCCCCGCATCCTTGGAGGGCCATGCATCCAACCACGTCGGTGCGTCGGAAAAAATCGTGGTCGGCACGGCCATCTTTTACGAGAAATACAGCACGTGGAAAGGTCGGAGTCTGCACCTGGAAGACCTCGTGGTGAAGTCGGATTTCAGACGGCGCGGAATAGGCGACCTGCTCTTCCGGGAGGTGATTCGCATTGCCGCGGAGCGCGACTATGCGCGCTTGGATTGGCAGGTGCTGGATTGGAATGAATCGGCCATCGCATTTTATCGGAAGTATGATGCGGATATCTCGACCGAGTGGTTCAACGGTCGATTCGACAGGGAAGGATTGAAAAAAGCGTTGCGAAATGGTTGAAGTGTACAAGTTCGGCGGAGCTTCCGTTCGAGGTCCCGAAGAAGTGCGCAACGTGGTTCGCATCCTTCGGCGGGAAGAAACGAATCGCGTGGTGGTTTTGTCGGCCATGGGAAAGACGACCAACGCCTTGGAAAAAGTGCTGGAGGCGCGCAGAAACGGCAACTCCGAAGTGCGCAAACACCTCGATGCGGTCATCGACTTTCATTTGGAGGTGGCGCGGGCGCTCGGTCTCACTTCCGATTTCGTGAATGAATCGCTGCAGCCGGTCGTCGAGGAATTGCGGAAAATCGTGGCGACCCCTCCCGGCGAGAACCACGATTTTGAATACGACCAAATCGTGTCGTACGGAGAAGTACTGTCGGTGATCGTGGTTTCGGGCTACTTGAAGAAAGAGGGGCTGGATCACCTCTGCGGCGATGCGCGAAAACTGGTGCGCACCGATGCGTCTTACCGCACGGCGCGCATCGATTGGTCGCAAACCGAAACCCTGATCCAAAATGCTTGGAAAGAAGCCTGCGCGCGATCGGGAGACAAGCCATGTCTGTTGCTCACCCAGGGTTTCATCGGTCATACCACCGAAGGGCACACGACGACCTTGGGTCGGGAGGGATCAGACTTTACGGCCACCATTTTCGCCTATGCGTTGAACGCCGAGCGCGTCACCATATGGAAAGACGTGCCGGGCATGTTAAACGCCGACCCCAAGTTTTTTCCCGACGCGGTTAAGCTCCCCTTGGTCAGCTACAAAGAAGCCGTGGAACTCGCGTACTACGGAGCCTCGGTCATCCACCCCAAAACCATTCAGCCGGCCCAGAACAAAGGCATCCCCATCGTGATCCGCTCCTTCGTCCAACCCGATGAAGAAGGTTCGCGCATCGGGCCCGACGAACCGGTGGGCGTGCCCGTTCCCTCGTTTATCATCAAATCCGGACAGGCGCTGATTTCCTTTTCCACCCGCGATTTCAGCTTCGTCGCCGAGGAAAACCTCAGCGAATTGTTCGGGGTGTTCTCGGCCGTTGGCGCGCAAGTCCATTTGATGCAGAATTCGGCCATCGATTTTTCCGTGGTGGTCGATCACGACGAGAGGAAGGTCGAAGCCATCCGCCAAGCGTGCGAAAAAAACTACAAGGTATTTTACAACGCCCCTTGCCAATTGATCACCATACGGCACTACGACACGGAAACGATCGATCGCTTGTTGTCGGGAAAAAAAGTGTTGCTCGAACAGCGTTCTCGCAATACCGCGCGTTACGTGGTCACGGACCGGAAGGATTGATCGCGACACGATGAGCCCGCCTACCACAAGGGAACAATCAGCGAATCCGGATGCGTGGATCCTTGCCTGTCGCGGAATCAAATTTTCTTAATTTAGCGCGCTTGTATGGTCAGCACTCCCGATAAATACGCCCGTCGGCGCGCACGCTCCAGCGCCGTGTCGACAATCATTGGCATCTCTTTGGTTTTGTTCATGTTGGGCATACTCGGCGTGTTGATTCTCAACGCTCAAAAGCTCGCCAAGCACGTGCGGGAAAACCTGCAGATCCAAGTGTTTTTGGCCGACGACCTGAACGAGGCGGGCACGCTTCAATTGCGGAAGGAAATCGACGCCGAACCTTATACTTTAAAGACGGAGTACATCAGCAAGGAGGAAGCCGCCGAAGACCTGCAGCGGGAAATCGGTGAGGACTTCATGGCTTTTCTGGGTACGAACCCCTTGCAAGCGGCCATCGACCTCCACGTAAAAGCAGAGTACGCCGTACCCGACAGCCTCATGCACATCGCCTCTGCGTTGGAGGCCCACGAAGGTGTCGCGGAGGTGGTGTACAGCCCGGACCTGGTGCGGCAGATCAACGAAAACGTCAACAAAATAGGGTTGGTATTGCTGGGGTTCAGCGCCTTGCTACTTCTGGTGGCGATTGCACTGATCAACAACACGATTCGCTTGACCATCTACTCCAAACGATTCATCATCCGAAGCATGCAGCTGGTGGGTGCCACCGCCGGATTCATTCAGCGGCCCTTCGTATGGCAGGGAATTTTGCAAGGAGTTTACGCCGGGCTCATCGCCATCCTTCTGATCATGGGGGTGCTATACGTGGTGAGAAACCGCATCCCCGAATTTTTCGAGATCAATGACCTTCCGATGTTCATCCAATTGTTCGCGATTGTTGCGGTGCTGGGCATAACCATCGCGGGTCTTTCGACGTTATTGGCGGTGAGGCGCTACCTCAGAAAAGACGCCCGCAAAATATTTTAAACTAAATTCGCAGTCATGACAGCCACCCGTGATCAATCCAAAGTCAATCAAACGGAGAACGAAGGTTTCGCCCTGGACGGCCACAATTACCGCCTGATGATCATCGGCGTAGTGGTCGTAGTCATCGGGTACCTTCTCATGGTGGGCGGTGGCAGCGATGACCCGAACGTTTTCAACGAAGAGATTTTCAGCTTTAGGCGCATTACCTTGGCTCCCATCGTGGTCATGGCGGGCTACGGGCTGATCTTTTACTCCATACTTTCCCGCAAACGCGGCACGGAAAAACCCGAAATCTGAGATTCCTCTTACGGCCCATTTCCGTTTTCAATGGAATACGCTCCCGTAAACTTCACCCCAATTTTCAGAAATGAGTCTACTCGAAGCCATCATCCTCGGGATTATCCAGGGGTTGACGGAATTTTTGCCGGTTAGCAGCAGCGGCCACATCGAGCTCGTGAAAGCCTTGTTCGGAAACGGACTTTCTTCCGCCGACAGCTTGTTGTTCACCATCGTGGTACACGGTGCGACGGCGTTGAGTACCGTAGTGGTTTTCCGAAACGATCTCATCCGGATTTTCTTGGGACTTTTTCAAAAAGGGTGGAACGAGCAGAAACGCTTTTCATTCATGATCCTCCTCAGCATGGTGCCCGTATTTTTCGTGGGCATGTTCATGAGGGAAACCATAGAATCGCTGTTCGAGGGAGAGCTTCTATTGGTCGGCATTTGCCTGTTGGTAACCGCAACGCTTTTGTACTTCACCACCCGAATACCGGAAAACACGGAGGGAAAAGTGACGCCGGTGGGTGCCATTGTCGTGGGAATTTCCCAGGCTCTGGCCGTGCTTCCGGGCATTTCCCGATCGGGGGCCACCATCTCCACCGCGCTGTTTTTGGGCATAAGCAGAGAACAAGCCGCGCGGTTTTCTTTTCTGATGGTTTTGCCGGTTATTCTCGGTGCCATGGTGGTGGAAGCCGGGGAATTCAGTGGATCGTCCGCGACTATGGGCGTGGGAACGATGGCACTGATCGCGGGTTTTGCGGCCGCATTCGTAGCCGGCGTGTTCGCATGTAAGTGGATGATCGCACTGGTGAAAAAGAGCAAATTGGATTACTTCGCCTATTACTGCACCGCCGTGGGTGCCCTGGCCATTACCTACGCGCTTTGGAATTGAAACCCGAGTCTAGTGCAAGCGGAGGAGAACCCTTTCTGGAAGGCAAGCTTCTCCTGATCGACAAGCCACTTACATGGACCTCTTTCGACGCGGTCAACAAGATCAAACACGCCATTCGGAACCGTTTCGGAATGAAGAAGATCAAAGTGGGTCACGCGGGCACGCTGGACCCATTGGCGACCGGCCTTCTGCTGATTTGCACCGGGAGGATGACCAAGAAAATCGTGGAACTCACGGACCTGGACAAAACTTACGTGGGGAAAATCACCTTGGGCTCGACCACTCCCTCTTACGATTTGGAAACGGATCCCGAAAACCACAAACCCACGGATCATATTACGGAAGAAGAAGTGCGGGAGGCGGCGGAAACATTTTTGGGCGAACAAGACCAAATCCCCCCGATTTACTCGGCGAAAACGGTAGACGGAGTGCGGGCGTACAAATCCGCGAGACGGGGTCAAACTCCGACGATGCGCGTGAACCGCGTGGTGATTCACGACATCGAAGTCGACACTTCGGCATTGCCGGTAGTGGGATTCAAAATCGTGTGCGGAAAAGGAACCTACATCCGGTCCATCGCCCGGGATCTGGGAGAAAAATTGGGCTGCGGCGCCCACCTCTCGGAGTTGCGCAGAACGGCGATAGGCGATTACAGGGTGGAAGACGCCGTATCGCCGGAGGATTTCGCACGGTCGATTTCGAACCGGGAAGCTTAGCCGGCACGTCCGTACAATTGGGCCGGAACCACCCCGGGATTTACCGCAAAACGTCCCGGACAGATGGGATTTTTCGCGTCGGGACCCACCCACAAAAACCCTCCTTCACCTCCACATCCGCGTAAACCGGATTTTGCCGCGCTTCAACATGGTATTGAGGTACAGCGCCAACACGATGATGCATGCGCCGACGTAGAAACCGACGGACATGCGCTCTTCGTCGCCGAAGATGAAATAGGCCAGCACGATGCCGTAAACCGGCTCCAAATTGATGCTCAGCGAAACGGTGTAGGGCGTGACGTGCTCCATGACTTTGATGTTGCCCACGAAGGCGAAGGCGGTGGCGACGACGCCGAGAATCACGATCCACAGCCAGTCTTCGGAGGGTACGCTCTGCCAGAGGTTGGCGCCGAATTTTCCGGTACACATCAGCCAAACGCTTATGCCCACCACGCCGGCGATCATCTCTACCAAGCTGATGCGGTAAGGATTGTCTTGCTTGATGAACACACCGTTGAGGACGGTGAACAGGGACGAGAAAAAAGCCGAGAGCAACGCGACTACGATACCCAAGGTGTATTCGGTTTCGAAGCTGAAAATCATGAACAATCCGGCCACGACCATGACTCCGAACACCAACTCGAAGGGGTCTATGCGGCGACGGAAAAACAGCGGTTCGAGCAAGGCGGTGTACAGGGAAGACGCCGAGAGGCAGGCGAGGGTCACCGACACGGTGGAAATTTTAATGGCGTGGAAGAACAGGATCCAGTGGGCCGCGATGATCAGCCCCACCAAAGCATAGCGCAATGCATGGGTGGACAGGGGTTTGACAATCTTGCCGGTGGCGTAGGAAAACACGCCGATGGCCACCGCGGCGATGAGCATCCGCCACCACACGAGCACGTCGGCGTCGGTGCTGATCAGTTTTCCCAGAATGCCGGTAAAACCGAAGATGAAAACGATGACGTGCAGCAGGACGAGCGCCGACGACTCAGGACTCCTTTTCATGCGGTCGGTAGCCTACGTCCGTGACACCCCCGGACACGATGAACTTCATGACTTCGGCCGTATTCGCGTCGATGGGAGTGACGTTTTCGACCGGGACGATAAAGACGTTTCCGGAAAAGTTGTAGCTGTGGGGCAGGTACACGGCCACTTTGCCGGTGCCTTTTGCGATGGCGCCCAATGATTCGTTGGTGATGAAGCCCGGTTTTTCCACCTCGCTTTCTCTATTGAGCTTGACCAGTACGGGGCGTGAAAAACTCTTCTTTTCGCCGACGAAAGCCGAGAGCAGGTCGTTGATGGCGGTGTACATGGTTTTGAGCAATGGCACGCGATCGAGCAACCTGTTTGCCTTGCGCTTGATGGGTTCGGTGATGAACGTGCTACCGAGGTAGCCCAAAAAGGTGATGCCCACCAACAGGATGACCAAGCCCAACCCCGGAACGTTGACGGGTATCAACTCGTCGAGAAATACGAAGAGGAGGTACACCACGTAGATGATAATGGAAATGGGTGCGATGAGAAGCAAGCCGCGGAAGAAGTAGTTCAGCAGGCGCTTTGAAATGGATTTTCGTTCCATGAGGAATGGTTTTGCGGCAAAATTAACGCATAATCCAGTCTTTGGGTCGACGGCTTTTCGGCAGGGTTTTGCATACGCAATCGTAGGAATGGTCTACTAGGTCGCGCAACAAGTTGGCGTCGACCTCTCCGGCCACCAAAACGGTATTCCAATGTTTTTTGTTCATATGGTATCCGGGCAACACGCTGCGCGGATACTGCTCCCGCAAGTCGATGGCGTAATCGGGATCGCACTTCAGGTTTACCGACCGGAATTCGTTGAGGTCGCAAAGGGCGAATATCTTGCCTTGCACTTTGAAAACAAGCGTATCGGGACCGAAGGGCAGTTCTTCGGTCACCGCCGATTTTTGCAAACAGTAGAGCCGAAACCCATCGATGGTGGTGACGTCGTGATTCAAGGTATTTGGTTTTCAGTGACCGATCAATGAAAGCGGATATCCTTGGCGTTGAGTTGCAAACTTCTCCTCCCTTTGTAGTACTGCTCTTCGATGGCGTAAACGAGGGAGAAAGGTCTGCCCGCCGCCAATGCGTCGAAGTGCTCACCCATGTTGAAGGCGATCACGGGGAGGGCGTGGTTTTTATGTTGGCGGAATACGCTGAATTTCAAGTGGTCGTTGCCTACGACTTGGGCCCTGTCGGCGCGGCAACCGGTCATGTAGAACACCGGCGACAGGTTGGACGGCCCGAAAGGGCGCATGCGTCGGAGTTGCTTGTAAAAAGAGAGGTATTCGTCGTTGAACCAATCTTCCATATTCAACTCCAGGTCGATGTCGATCTTGGGTTTGTTGTTGGCATCGGCGAGGATTTCCATTGCCACGTTTTCGAAAGCGCGCTCAAAGGCTTCGAGGTTCTCGGGACGAACGGACAGACCCGCCGCGGCGGCGTGGCCGCCGAATTTTACGATATGCTCGGCGCATCGATTGAGAGCCGAGTGGAGGTTGAATCCTTCCACGCTTCGTCCGCTGCCCACCAGCAAGCCGTTGGATTCGGTGAACACGATCGTGGGGCGGTAGCACTTTTCCATCAGGCGCGAAGCGACGATGCCGATGATGCCCTTGTGCCATTCGGGATGGGCGACCACCGTGGTTCGTCGGAGAAGTTGAGGATCGCGGTCCAACATCATCTCCATGGCCTCTTCGGCGGTTTGTTTGTCGTAAGCCCTCCGTTCTCCGTTGACCTTTTCTATGTCAATGGCGTACTTGAGCGCGGCCTCTTCGTCTTCCGACACCAAGATTTCCACCGCACGATCGGCGTGTTCCAGCCGGCCGGCGGCGTTGATGCGTGGGCCGATTTTGAACACCACTTCGCTCACGGTGAGCTGTCCGGTGAATTTCGCCGCTTGGAGCAGTGCGCGAATGCCGTTGGGCGGGGCGGTATTGAGCACGCGGAGACCGGCCGAAACGATGGATCGGTTCACGCCGGTCAGCGGCACGATGTCGCTGCATGTAGCCACCGCGGTGTAGGCGAGGTATTCATCGAGTTCCTCTTGGGTGAAATTTCCGGAACCTAGGATTTCAACAATGCGAAGAATCAGTACGTACGCGACGCCACACCCACAAAGTTCCTTGCCTTCATAGGTGCAGTCGCTGCGGTTGGGATTGACCACGGCATAGACGGGCGGCAAGGTTTTGGGCGGGAGGTGGTGGTCGGTGACGATCACATCGATGCCCCCATTCTGCAGTTCGCCCAGGATTTCGCCGGCGGTAATGCCGCAATCGAGGGTGACCATGAGTTGGATGCCGTTGTCTTTGGCGTATTCCGCACCGAGGCGGCTCACTCCGTAGCCCTCGTTGTTTCGGTCGGGAATGTAATGATCCACATTGGCTCCGAGGCGCTTGAGAAAGCGAAACATCATGGCCACGGAGCAGGTGCCGTCTACGTCGTAATCGCCGTAGAGCAAGATGCGTTCATTATCGTTCAGGGCCCGGATGAGCCTTTGGGCGGCGCGATCGAGGTCTTTCATCTCCCCCACCTCGTCGAGGAGTGAAATGTCGGCTTTGAAAAAGTTTTTTACGGAATCGCCGTCGCGGAGATTGCGCTGCACCATGAGCCGCGCCACGACCGGGTGCAGCCCGGGTAAGGCGTCGATCAGCCGTTGCACGGCGCGTGCATCCGGCTCGGCTTTCATCCGCCATTCCATTTCGTGCTCTGCGCCGGCGTCGGCCGCCATATCCCTCGGCAATGCCGTATTTGCACCCGTAACGCTCTTGTGTTTCGTCTCCATGATTGCACAAATATAACCGGCATCCGATAAACAACTTTATTTAATTTTGAACGTCTCACCGGCGTTGGGTATATTGCACCCCTCAAGCCACGAAGCCAAATTCGGACCGAATGAAATCAATTTTGCCAAGATTACCCGGGCTGCTGATTTTCAGCCTTGTTCTCGCTTTTGCGTTTAATTCTTGTCGCAACGAAGCGAACAAAATAGAACCCACGTGCCACGATGAAATCCAAAACCAAGGCGAATTGGGCGTGGATTGCGGCGGACCCTGCGGCAACGAATGCCCTCCGTCGTGTGAGAACTTCATCATCGACGGACAAGAGACTCAGATCGACTGCGGCGGTCCCGATTGCGAACCGTGCGCCACTTGTGACGACGGAATCCAGAACGCACATTGGGTGCGCGACCTGAATTTGACGGAAGCCGATTTGAGCCGACCCGACGTGGGCGTAGGACACAACGGTGTGCTGTTGCGGCTGGTCATGGAAACAGGCATCGACTGCGGCTTCCCTTGCCCGGACTTTTGCCCGCCCACTTGCGAAGACGGGATCATGAACGGCGACGAAGAAGGCATAGACTGCGGCGGAAGCTGTGAGTACCCCTGTCCTCCCCCCAACTGTGGCGACGGCATCCAAAACGGTGAGGAAACCGGTGTGGACTGCGGCGCACCCGGGTGCCCCGATTGTCCTCCTCCCTCTTGCAACGACGGCATTCAGAACATTCACATCGAATACGTAGAGCCCACCCCGGCCAACCCGGAGGGTTACATCGTGGTGGTGGAAACGGGAATCGATTGCGACAACAACCCGAACACTTCCTGCCCCGATTGCCCCTTGCCCACCTGCTTCGACGGTATCCAAAACCAAGGTGAAACGGGCATCGATTGCGGTGGCCCCTGTCCCACCGAATGCGATCCTTCCGTGGCCTGTGGCACCGGATTCGTGATCAACGGGCAGCCGGTGAATTGCGACTTCGATCCGAGTACGCCTTGTCCGCCCTGTCCCACTTGCGCCGACGGCATCCTCAACGGTCCCGAATTTGAAATCGACTGCGTGGATTACCCCATTCCGGAGTACCCCTGTGCTCAGTGCATCTCTTGCCACGACAACATCCTAAACCAGAAAGAACTGGATGTGGATTGCGGGGGACCCAATTGCCCCTCTTGCGTGCAATACCTCACCGGCACGGTCGCCGGATCGGCCTTTATGGACCAATTCACGCTCAACCGCGCTCTCGCACTGGGCAACCAGGACACCCTGTACGTCCCCGACGCCTTCCACTTGAGCGCCACCCAAGGATTCATCCAGCAGTACAGAGTGCTTACGGCTGTTCAGCAAATAGAAACCACCGTAGGTATATTTCAGCGAAAACTCGAAATTTGGCTACCGCCTTTCAACACCCTCGCAGTGGGTGCCGAACCCGTCCCGATCGCTGCCTACGTTCCGGGCGTCACCGTTCCCCCGACCATTCAATACACCGAAGGGTTCGTAACGGGCAATCACCAGGGAATGACCACTTATCAAGCCAGACTTCCCGAATTGACGGATCCCAACCCGCAGCTCATTATAAATTACAAAGAAGAGATCATGCCCGAGGGGTATGGATACATCGGAGGCACGATCAACTTCGCGCGGTTGAAACCCTTCCCCGCCCTGCCGGGATCGCAAGAGATCACCGCGTCTCAAATCGAGTTCCGCGTCCATTACAATCCTTACGAATAACCAAGGGTAACCGAAAATAAAATGAATGAGGAGGCGTGCACCACCGGTGTGCGCCTCCTCATTTTTTCCCCACGCGGCCGTTTCGACCATCGACACATCTCTCATCCTCGCCGATTGAAGTGAAAACGCGCATCTCGGTCAACCCGTGGTAGATCGTATATTTGTCTTCGATACCTACCCTGCGAAGGCGAGCGATTGCACACCCGAGTTCGAGCCTGCCCGTACCGATTCCCCGCAAAAATTCCCGAGGGAAGCGGTGCGCAAAAAATGCGGCGATAGCCTTCGGTTGCCGCCAGAAAATGACCACGCTCATGTTGGACCGTTACCTGTTTTTCGCGCTGCTCTTGGCCATATTCATCACGCCGCTCGTGGTGAGCCTCAGCGACAGGTTCCGATTCCCCCGATTTTGGCCCGGCCTCTTTCCCGGCATCGCACTCATGTTGCTCCCCATGATTCCTTGGGACGTGTGGTTCACCGCAAAAAGCATCTGGGGGTACAACGACGACCACGTTTTTGGCCTCTACTTGGTCAACGTGCCCATCGAAAAATGGCTGTACTTCATCGCCCTGCCCTACATCTGCGCCTATTTTTACGAAGCGCTCAACCATTTCCTTCCCCGCTCACCGCTCAAACCCGCACAGAGGTTCATCACGTCCCTGCTTATCCTGGGGTCCTTCCTCCTCTGCGCACTTTTCTTCGACCGCCTCTACACCTTCAGCGTATTTTCACTGCTCTGCCTCCTGTTGCTCTGGCATTTGCTCATCAATCAAAGCGAGTACATCGGGCAGTATTTTCTCGCCTTCCTCTTCCACCTCGTCCCCTTCCTGGCCCTCAACGGCGCATTCAACGGCACCTTTTCCGGCAACCCCATGGTGTGGCACGCCAAATCCGAAATTCTCGGTTACTACATCCTTTCATTTCCCGTCGAAGACATCGCCTACAGCATGATTATCACCCTATTGGCCATCACCATCATGGAAGAAATGAAGATCCGTCGCCCCACCGGAGTGCTCACCGTCGGCTGATCGGCCCACGAAATTGCATCCAAATCCGCTTCCGGGACTGTCCGTTAGAGCACTTCAGGGTGACTTCAAATGAAGTCATCCCGTTGTTTTCCATGTTTCAACAAATTCTTTTCTCTCAACGCGACCTATTTACGGGGTGACTTTACGTATCCACTTTATATTTTGATCATGCGTTTGGTGAGCAGGAGGGTGTCCACATATATCGAATAGTGGTACAACCCGCTAGGCAGATGGGAAGCATCCCATTGAACCACGTGCCGTCCGATAGGGAAGCGTTCGTTGAGGAGAACCTCGATTAATTTTCCTTCGGCATCCGTGATATCCAAACGTACTTGGGCATCGAAGGGCAACTCAAATGAAATCGAAGTTTTTCGTTCAAAGGGGTTTGGGATATTCTGCTCCAGTACGACACCGTTGTATAGGACAGTTCCTTGATTGGTTTGACCTGTGGCACTGTTTCCGCAACAATTATTCACGTCGCTTTTTGCTTGTTGAAGTGCGGCCATTACCCGGGAAATATCGTCTTGTAGTTCCGACATTCGATTCGTTTGAGACTGCAGCTGCTCCTGAAGCGAAGCGATGATTTCATTTTGTGCTTCGATGGCTGCCGATTGGGCGGAAAGGAGGGCATTTTGTTCCTGAAATCCGGCTACGAGCAAGGGGATGAAAGCGTTGTACTTCACGCCGAGGAGTTCTGCTGAGGTTCCTTCCACCACACCGAGTGTGTCTAACAGTTCAGGTATTTTTACGAGTTGAACCAGATCGGGCAGAACCTCCTGAACTTCTTGGGCGATAAATCCAAATTGCAAATCCTGATCCATAGCCATGGCGCGGTTTTCCGGTGAATGGTAATAATACGATTTGGGATTCAACGCTTCCAAAATTTCGCCGGCTCCTTCGATCTCTTCTATTGAATTCTTTATGGATTCATCGCTGATTATTACCGGGGTCGCGGAAAACACGGGATTGCCTCCAACCATAACAGCGGAGTGGTCAACTGCTTCTGCATAAATGCCGATATGATAGGTACTTCCGGAATTGGGATAGTTCTGGGCAATGCCCCTTACCCCGATTGAAACACCCGTTCCGGAACCGTTGGGATTTGGAATGGAAACGCCGTTGACACCCACGGCGTACCGCGAATCCATACCAATTCCTTGAACACCTACATTGATATTGTGAGTAACTTCATGTTTATTCCACGCTTCACCGTGAACTCCGACAACGTAGTTGCTTATTCCGCTTCCCAAGTCTACAGGAACGGTCGAATTTGAAAAAATTCCAAAGCCGGAACTGTCCCGTTCGTAGCCGTTGCTCACGTTTAACTTGGCCTTTTCGGAAAATTTCATACCGATGCCAACCTTCCCCCTGTAGCAATCTTCCGAAGCGTCGAACCCCAAGTAAACATCTTCTTCTTCGGGCACGGTTACGGAATTTATGTCCTTCCACCGGCAATCCGCACCCTCGCCCCCGGGAATCCATTCACCCGTGCCGGACAGCACGACGGTACTGTCATCGGGAAAAGCCAGGTGGTTATGCACGTAATCCCCCCCGATGCTGTCCATCTGTAGCCCGACAATAAGAACATCGGGGGCGGTATTCACCGGAACATCCCGCACCCGCAGTTTCCCCACGATGTCCAATTTTTCGGAGGGCTTTTCATCGAGACCGTTGATGGAAAAATCGCCCAGTCCAATGTTCCCTTCCGGATGTATCCTCATGGTTTCGAGCCCGTTTAAATGCGAGGCTTCCCCCGGGGCTGCGGTGCCGGAATACAATCCGCAAAACACGATGCGCAAGGCGTCCAATCGACCGGGCGTGTCGTTGTCGCCCCATACGATGACGGCATCGTTTAAATCATCGCCCAAAACACCCGTTTTTTCGCGGGGGCGCATTCCAAAAAACACATTGTCGGACTTTCTTTGGATATACGTTCCCGAATTCATCCATTCGCGGTGCCCACCTTTTTGATAAAGCCACTCGTCTCCGATGTGCAGCATGGCCAATGGGTTGACAATTTCGTTTCCCTTTCGGCTCGAAATGGATACCCGCGTGGTGGAATGGACTCCGCCGATGTGCGGATCATCATAGGGCACACTACTGATCCGAACGCGTTCGGTCAAGGCACCCGACGGACCTTGGAACGCATGTGCCCCGTGTGCGTGAAAAACGATGTCTCCGAGGGTGGATTCCACGCGCAAATGGTTTTCGGATGCATTGTAAATATTGGATTCCAAAGGGTTCCACTCCTGCGTCAGGGTGTTTGGGCTCAAAAGGAATTGCGCGCGCTGCACGGCAGCCTCCACCCCGGTGCCGGTATACATGCTCCACGCCACATCCTGTTGAACATGCCCATCGGTGCGAAACACATTCCCGTTGTTGGGGGTGACGGAAAGTAAATTGATGTGAAGGAGGGCGCTTGGCGCAAAGCTCGAAGCCCCGATGGCCAATGCGCCGGTGCCCTGCATCAGGCGCATGCGATTAATTCCGTTAGTTCTGAAATCTAAGGGTTGGTTATTCGTAGAACCAAGCCATTCTGTGCCTGTAAGAGCGTTTCCGCTTAAATCCCACGTTGTTTGGCTAAAAGCCGAAAAATTTACACCTGCAACAAGTGCAAACGTTGCGAAAATTTTGAAATTTGTTTTCATACGTAAATCTGGCGGTATTTATCGTGTTGACTGCACTTCTATTTGGTTATTAAAAATTGTTTGACAAATGAAAAGTCTTTTGTTTCTATTCTCATAAAATAAATGCCTGCCTGATAGTCAGAAACATTTATTTGTGTTGAACTGCCGTCCGATATTTGTTTTTGTACAAGTAAGGTTTCCCCCACGCTGTTAAACAGCGTAATTTTTTCAGGGTAAATATCATCAAAATTTATGGTTAAATAATCGGTTGCAGGGTTAGGAAAAATACTAATTCGGCTTTCAATGCTTGGTTCAGAGGTTCCAACAGTACAATCAAGGCAAACCACACTTACATCGTCAATGTAATGATAGCTGGTTGTCCACGCAGGAGATGGAAATACGGGCTTATGTATGGTGTCGGTTGAAGCATCATCGTTAAAATTGCCAATGATCATATATTTTTCTCCGCCAAGTGCGGTAAATGTGCCTGAAACTTCTGTCCAACCAAGCGTATCCGTTAATGGATTTGTAACGGGATTATTTGCAATTTGAGGAGAAAAAGACAATACCCACATATGCGAAGGTAAATTAATAGCATTATTATAAAAATAAGCCCCTATGTTGTTGGAAGCATAAGTGCTTACTTCGCATAAACTGACATAGAAGGTAACTAAATAC
Source organism: uncultured Cryomorphaceae bacterium (assembly GCA_964574635.1). Lineage (GTDB taxonomy): Bacteria > Bacteroidota > Bacteroidia > Flavobacteriales_D > Cryomorphaceae > CAZNOG01. Next base: position 158,219 of record CAZNOG010000005.1, read on the forward strand.
TGTTTGCCTGCAATAAGGGTTTGTGTTAATTCTGTTTGAATATATTCTCTTGAGTCTGTTTCAATCATAGAAATCAACCCTGCATAAGCGTTTCCCGTTCGGGCATTTTGGAAACCCCGACCGTTTTGTGGTACTCCATAACCATTTGTTATAGGAACGCAAGAATTAAAATAATCAGGTGAATAGCCTGTAGGATTACCCCAACCCGTTGCAAGCTCTATCATATTATCAGGCATTGGGTCTAATGTGGCAGGGTCGGGGCATTGAGAATACTCCTCAAAACTCGGGTTCGGCACCAGGTTCTGCCCTTCCGTCTGCAAAGGGATTGCACACAGAAAGCAAATTGCAAGGGAAATTTTAATCAGTCCATTCATCATGTGCCTACAAACAAAAGTTTAAAATTAGTCAATATTAACGGAAAGCCAATGGTTTACCCGTTACCGGTTCGCGTCGGCAAAACCGCTGCACGAGGGGTTTCCTTCGTTTGAGGTGCTGTACATGCTCCAGGACAAATCCAGGACGGCTTCACCGTCGGTGCGTATGAGGTTGCCGACGGGGTTGGGTTGGGAAGGTTGGTTGATGTGCAGAAAGGCATTGGGGCTGAAATTGGTGAAATCACCCAAACCGACAAAGCCGCCGGTGCCCATGATACGCATACGGGGTTCATTGTTGGTGCGGAAGTCTAAGGGCTGGTTATTCGTTGAACCCAAAAACTGACCCGGTGCAACAATATTTCCTGTGGTTTGCCATTGGCTAAAAGCCGAATAATTTACACCTATTGCAAGTGCAAATGTGGCTAAGTGTGTAAAATTTGTTTTCATACTAATTGTGTCAGTATTTATCGTGTTGACTGCACTTCTATTTGGTTATTAAAAATCGTTTTGTTATTGAATTTTCTTTTGCTTCTATCTTCAAAAAATAAACGCCCGCCTGATATTCGGCAACATTTATTTGTGTGTTTCCCGATAGTTGATTTTTTACAAGTAACGTTTCCCCTACATTGTTAAATATCGTAATTTTTTCAGGGTAAATATCATCAAAATGTACGTTTAAATAATCGGATGCAGGATTAGGAAAAACACTTATTTTGTTGTCAATGTTTGTTTCTTCAATTCCCACAGTACAATCCAAACAAACTACACTTACATCATCAAGGTAATGATAGCTGCCTGTCCACCAAGGGGACGGAAGATAAGGCTTATTTGTGGTGTCGGTTGAAGCATCATCATTAAAATTGCCGATAGTCATATATTTTTCCCCACCAAGTGCCGTAAAAGTACCTGAAACTTCTGTCCACCCAAGCGTATCTGTTAGCGGATTTGTAAAAGGATTGTTTGAAATTTGGGGCGTGTAAGGTAAAACCAAGCTATGAGCAACAGAAACAGGCATATTTGAAAAATAAGCCCCTATGTTGTTGGAAGCATAAGTACACTTGTGAGATAAACTAACATAAAAGGTAACTAAATACTGCTTGCCAGCAATGAGAGGTGCAGTTAATTCCGTTTGAATATATTCCCGTGCATTTGCACTAATTGCGGCAGAAACCAAACCTACATAGGCACTTCCCGTTCGGGCATTTTGGAAACCCCAAAGGTTCTCAGGAACACTATATGATTCAAATGGTGTATGTGGAACGCAAGCGTTAAAATAATCAGGCGACCACCCTGTGGGATTGCCCCACCCCGTTGCAAGGTCTATCATATTATCGGGCATTGGGTCAACAGTGGCAGGGTCGGGGCATTGAGAATACACCTCAAAGCTCCCATTCGGTACCAAGTTCTGCCCTTCCGTCTGCAAAGGGATTGCACACAGAAAGCAAATTGCAAGGGAAATTTTAATCAGTCCATTCATCATGTGCCTACAAACAAAAGTTTAAAATTAGTCAATATTAACGGAAAGCCAATGGTTTACCCGTTACCGGTTCGCGTCGGCAAAACCGCTGCACGAGGGGTTTCCTTCGTTTGAGGTGCTGTACATGCTCCAGGACAAATCCAGGTCGGCTTCACTGTCGGTGCGTATGAGGTTGCCGACGGTGGGTACGAATGGACGGTATGACAAGTACCTCGGATAAGTAGAGCATCATGCAAAGCGATCCGATGCATCAAGTGTAGGCACGTCTTCGTTTTTGCTCGGATCTAACCGATACTTATTACCGGACATGAAGAAATTTGAACTTACCATCGGGCTTATTGCCGTTGTCGCTATAACTCTAAAGCTATTCCAAGTGCCGGGAAGCGGCTTTTGACGATACTCACCTTCTCCACGATGGCAACCTTTTACTATCTCACCGGGTTCGTCCTATTTAACGGTATCCGCTTGAGAGATCTATTCAAGTCTGCAGCATACGAGAGAACCAACATAAAAAGAATAACCAGAACGATAGCTCCAGGATTTATCCTGTCATTATTCTCATCGGAATTTTATTCAAACTTCAAATGTATTCGGGAGCTTCCGTGTTGCTCCCGCCGGCCTCACTCTGACTGGAGTCATATTGGGTCTGTTCATTGTTTTTTATTTCCGAAACAAAATGAGTTTTACAATAGGTTTTTTTAGAGGATTGCCATTCTCGGGCGGTTTCGTCGTGCTGTTCTATCTTACACCCTCCCCAACCTTGGTGGGTATTTACAACGGGGATCATCCGGAATACGCCGAATTGTACAAACCATCACTTTCTGACCGGGACAACCAAGAATTAACGGAACGACTGGAAGAGTCAAGACGGGAAATACACGAGTAAAATCCTTTCTCCCTGGCAAATACGGCAACGAACGAAGACCATCCTCGCCCATCGTGCCGGTTACAATATTCGTCCGAATTCACCCCGCGGCTAGAGAAAGCGACTCGTGCAATGACGTGACGTCAACCACCCGCCTCCGCTATTCGGTCGCGAAGCCATTCGCGGGCCTCACCGTCGCTTTTGAAAATCTTCGTAGGCCTCGAGGGCTTATTGTACCTCACGAAAAAATTGGAAGACATCTGGTGATAATAATGCTGGATGACGATGGCGTCGGCGACGATAATATCCGTGATGCCTTCTGAAGAAACCAACTCCCGGGCTTCCGGACTTAAAGTCGCTTTATCTCCCGCAGATACCAACAGGCCTTTGGCGGAGGGAAACGAGCGGTGAATGGTGTCGAAAATTTCGCGGATTTTATCCGTCTGTAAGGTTTCGCCGGATTTGATGAACAATTCGACTATTTCGGAATCGTCCAGTTCCAACGTACAGTTTCCGAGATCGATCTTATTTGACGACATGGTATTATGGTTCAGGGCACACGCTTCTTCAACATCCAAACCCCGGAAAATGATTCTTGTTCACGAAAATCCTGCAGCTCTCCCAAAGCGGTTTGGTATCGGGAGTAGCTTTTCAGCCTCACGCGGTAAAGGTTTTTGTGGTGGTCGAGCACCGCGGCGGGGTAGCCCATTGAGCGCAGATCGGCAATGTATTCCTCCGCGTTTTCGCGCTCTTCGAAACACCCGGCGATGATGTGGTAAAGTCCGCCGACCGTTACTTCATCCGCCGTCTCGGGCGCGGTGTCGGAAATCGACGCAGCCTCTGTCGTGGTCGCTTCGGATTTCGCCGCGTCTACGGTCGGTCTTTCTATGCTTGCGTTCAAATCCACCCACACACCGTTTTCGTCCACAGCGTTGCGCTCAAACGAAAATGGAAAAAGTGCGGTGTTCGAGGGAAAATTCGTCCCCTCCGCTTCGGCGGCCGACGCGTTCGCGGCCGAGGGTTCATCTTGGCGGGGAGTGTACACCGGCGCCGAATCGGGCGAGTTGGTAGGGAAAGGCCACAAGTCGGCGGGGTTCATCGTCGCCGGGCTTTGGAAATCCGTTTTCAACCCGATATACACGCTCAGTCCGATGAAAGGCAGCAAAGTCGCCGCCGCCACCCGGTAGATGCCTCCGGTGTACGAAGGTCTTCGGGAATGCGAGGGCGACGGAGTGTCCACCGCTTCTTCCCCACCCCACACTTCGGATTCTTCATCGACCAAGGCAAGCCGTCCGGGCACCGCAAAGTCGGTGAAGCCGATGGAGTCCTTAAGGAAGTTGACTTCTTCGGAAGGGGAAAACCGCAGGATCTGATCCCGGTCGAAGTAGAGCACCCCGATCTTCTTGAATTCCACTTTGTGACCCTTTTCCAAAACCGACAGGCATGAGTCCACGACGGATTTCAGCTCCCGATCGGCTTCTTCGAAGGGCATGTCGTTAACCTCGGCGATGGTACCGACCAGCAAGCCGTCGTTCTTGGTGAGGTTTCTGTTGAATCGCAAATCCTTGCGGGGCGGACGGGCGATGCCGTTTTCCACCTTGGCAGGGGCGTAGTTGGTCACGAAGCCGCCCAATTGTGGTACGATCACGCAATCGTACTCGTACAGCAGACGCGCGATGTAGGAGTCGAGCTCCTCGCGGCCGATTTGAAATTTTTCCGGGGTCATGTCATCCACAAAACTACAATCTTCCCATTAGCCATTCAAAGAAAATAGCGTTTTTCCAAAGTGTGCAGGTCTTCAGGGGTATCGACCGCCTCGGCGCGTGAATCGGTTACCGCCGTGGCGATGTGCATGCCTTGCTCCATCCATCGCAACTGCTCCAAAGCCTCCGCCCGCTCGAGTTTCCCCTCGCCCAAATCGCCGATCTTGAGGAGCGCTTCACGAGTAAAACCGTAGATGCCGATGTGGATGTGGTAGAGAAAGTGGTCGGACCACTCGTGCGGCTCGACCCCCTTCAGGAAAGGAATGGCTTGGCGGGAAAAGTAGAGAGCGCGGCCGGAGGCGTCCACCACGACTTTTACCCGGTTGGGGTTGAGCACCTCCTCGGCCGATTTCGCCGGGGTGATCAACGTGGCGATGCTGCCCTCTCCGCCGCGAAGCAGTGCAAGTACCTTGTTGATCTGAGCCGGGTCGATGAAAGGTTCGTCGCCTTGAATGTTCACGATGAATTCCGCGTCGGTTTGTAGCGTTTCGTAGGCTACCCGGCAACGTTCGGTACCCGTGGGAAGTTCGCTGTCCGTCATCACCGCCAAACCCCCAAAATCCTTCACCACCTTTTGTATGCGCTCGTCGTCCGTAGCCACCACCACGGTGTCGAGCTCCGATTTGAGCGCTTGCTCGTACACGCGCTGAATCATGGGCTTCTTGCCGATGAGGGCGAGTGGTTTGCCGGGAAATCTCGTGGACGCGTACCTCGCGGGGATGATGCCGATGCTCTTCATGAAAAGGAATATTCAGGTTCAAGTTTACTAAATTCGCTCCTTTGTTGTTGCCGCGATGAAAGACCTCCCGTTGGACAAAAACGACGTGTACTACGATTTGGCGTTGAGCCAAGTCGACGGCATCGGTGCGAAGTCACTGAAAAAGCTGGTGGCTCACTTCGGCTCTTCGCGTGAAGTGTTTCGGCGCGACTTGGCGGAACTCGTTTCGGCTCCCGGAATGAATATTTCACGGGCGGAAGCCATCGTGTCCTTCTCGGGGTTCGATCGCGTGGACCGGGAAATGCGTTTCGCCGAGGAAAACGGCATCGAGTTGGTGTCGTTTTTGGATGCACGGTACCCCAACCGTCTGAAACACTGCGAGGACGGTCCGGTCGTGCTTTTCGTCAAAGGGGGTGCGAAATTGGCCGCCGGGCGCATGTTGAGCATCGTGGGTACCCGGCGCGTGACGGGATACGGCAAGTCCATGGCACGGAAAATCGTGGAAACGGTGGCGCCACACGGCGTAACCGTCGTAAGCGGATTGGCCTACGGAGTGGACATCGAAGCCCACCGGGCCTGTGTGGAACTGGGCGTGCCCACCATCGCGGTGTTGGGTCACGGGCTGCACGAAGTGTACCCCGTGAGTCACACGCGGTACGCACTCGACATCGTGGAACACGGAGGTGCGCTGGTATCGGAATTCGTGGCGGGGACTCGTCCCGACCGGGAGAATTTTCCGCAGCGCAACCGCATCGTGGCGGGTATGTCCGACGCCACCGTGGTGGTGGAATCCGGCAAAAGCGGCGGGTCGATGATCACCGCTTCCTTGGCGTCGGAGTACAACCGCGACGTGTTCGCCGTTCCGGGCCGAATCGACGACCCGCTTTCGGAAGGATGTAATCACCTCATCGCCACGAAAAAAGCCAAGCTACTCACCTCCCCGGCGCAACTGCTCTCGGAAATGGGTTGGCTACCGAGCGCATCGGCCACCAAGAAGCACATCCAGAAAAAGATTTTCGTGGATCTCTCCCCCGAGGATGAAAAGATATTGGGATTGCTCAGGGAAAAAACCCGGCTTCAAATCGACGATCTGGGGTTGGAAATGAAAATGCCCACCAGCCGATTGTTGGTTCTGCTGCTGAACTTGGAATTGAACGGCTTGGTGAGGAGCTTGCCGGGAAAAGTTTATGAAACTTGCTGACGTACGGTAGAGGGGAATCCCGGCGGGATCATCCGGCCTTTTGATTTTGGGGTCGGCCGTGCCAAATGGCGAGGAAAAGTCCCGTGGACATACGCCGAGCGAGGGCTTTGGCCATTTCGGCGCGCTCGCCGACAAAGAGTTCATCGACCGTTTCGTACCACAATTTCATCCATCTGCCGAAATGCTCGGGGGTGATGGAATTGTTTTCGTGGTGGTCGACCCTGCGGTGCGCTTCCGGCGGATTTCCGCGGAATTTCGGCACGCGAAACAGGTTGGACTCCCAGAAATCGGTGAGCAGGGACAAATGAGCGGGCCAATCGTCGACGTGCCGGTTGAAGATGTCGCCCAGCATATCGTCCCGGCGGATTTTGGCGTAAAAAGTGTTGACCAGCAAGCTGACGTCTTCCCGATCGTCGATGGTTTTCATTGTATCGTTATTCATCCGTCGGACATTCAAATCTCTGACTTCCAAACGCCGGCACGAAAATGAACCGAGCCGGGGAGAAGCCACCTTCAATCACACACAAAGATACACATACGCTCGGGTTTATGGCGGACAAGAATATCCGAAAAAAACGGGCTGAGAGAGAAATCGGACGGCAAATTTGCATTATAAACAATGGTCGGGTGATAATCCCTCAAAAGTCCGCTAATCCATAAAGATTTGTGGCTATATTCGTTACTGTGTATGCATCTCTTCATTCACCGCCATCAGAATGTGAATAAACGTTTTTCCATTCGGCGGTGTTTGGACGGTTAAATTGGGTTGGACATCTTCGGGTGTTCAACCCTTTTCCGCGAGAAAAGGGCCGCGATTGCCAGGGTATATGGCTATCGATCGGCCCCGTCCATTCGGACGATCTTCCCCGTGCCGACCGTGATTCCGGCCGAAACGACCCGATAAAAATAGATTCCCGTTCCCAGATCCGAGAGGTCTATTTCCCGTGTTTGGGCATCGAGAGCAACCGTGTGCACTTGCCGGCCCGATACGTCGTGGAGGTGAAAAGTCGCTTCGGTAAGCCCTTCAGTGGAACGGGAATAAAGTGAGACTTTACCCGTGGTGGGATTGGGATGCACGAGCCACCCCCACAAAGTCCCAAACCCTTTCACGCCTACGTTTCCGATAATTTCAGCGCAGAAGTCGACGGTCTGTCCATACTCGAATTCACCGCAGGATGACACGGTGCCTGTACCCGGTTCGTCGCCCACGTATTTCATGGAAATACGGAGACGAGCCGGCCCCCACGGTGCACCGGCGGGAATGGCGATCTCTTCCGTGACGGGCTCTCCCGCGGCGTACACCGCGGAAAACAGAGATTCATCTTCCGAAAACTCGCCGTCACCGTCGGCGTCGAGCCACACGCCCACGGCTTTGTCGTAATCACCGAACGGAATTCCGGGGGTGAGCGCGAGCGCCACCGTGCCCCCTTCGGGAAGCTCAAGCCACTCGCCGTCCATGTATACGTATCCGGCCGTAGAACCTATTGAGAACGATTGGCCGCCGAATTCCACCTCCTCGATGTGAGCAAAATTCGAGGACTCCCCGCCGGTGACGCAGTAGATTTGGTCTTGGCATGGGCCGCAACCGGCGGTCGACGCCTCGGCCATGCGTCCGTAATTGGGGTTGGTGGCGCACGCGGGGGAAATACAGAAATCGTACACCGTGCACGGCTGCAAACCCGCGATCCACGCGTGGTTTTGGGAGGTCACGCCCCAGGTTTGCCACGTTCCGGCCCCCTCTTCCCGATAATCCACGCGGTGAGAGTATATTCCGAAGGAAGGCGTCCACGTCAACACCAGGTCATTTTCGGTGACGTTTTCGAATTCGTGGGACAAGGGGGCGAGACAACAACCCTTGGTTTCGAATTCCACGCAGGTCGAAGCATCGTCCACCTCATCGCACGTATTTCTCACTTCAAAAGTGTACGTCACGCATTTCCTCAGCGTGTCCAGCACCAGAGAAGTGCCTGTGTAATCGGTTATTTCAACCCATTCCTCGTCGTTCTCGGTCTTGAAGCGGATGTCGACCGAGGTGGAAACCAAATGGGTCCATGAAAGGGTGTGAACGGAATCTCCAATCAATTGGTGGGTGAGTGCCAGTGGCTTGGAGCAGGGAGTTTGCGAGCAGTCCGACATCAAATCGAACAAACTGTTGAAGGCGTTGAGCCGACCTCCGGTCACGGTCATGCCTTGGAGAGAGGAGATGGGATCGACGCCATCCAAAATCTTTTGCTTGATGTAATACGCCGTCGCTTCGGGGTTTTCGAGGGCGTCGCCGGCGATGTCCGGACAGGGCGCGGAGTAGAGCAGGCCGATCACCCCAGCGGTAAGCGGGGAGGCGAAGGAAGTGCCCGAAACGGCGCCGTAACCCGTCGCGTCCGTCGTCAGCACTCCTTGCCCGGGTGCGGCGAGGTCAACGGAGGTGGGACCCCAAGCCGAAAAAGTCCGCAGGTCTTGGCTGTTCGTCGCGGTGACGGCCACGACGGATTCGGCCTCCACGGCCGAGGGGATGTCTCCCACCTGATCGACGTTTACGTTGTTGTTGGCGGTGGCCACGCAGTTAAGAATTCCCACCGCGCCCAAGGAATCGTATACGGCCGACCACAGGGGCACGTCGTCGGGATTTCCGAAGTTGATGCCCCACGAGGCATTGGTCGCCACCACGAATGCGCCGCTTGCTCCTTGGGTGTCGTTGTACAATTTGCGCATAACCAACGGGTAGGTGTACGCCTCGACCACACTCGCCTCGTCGGAGGTGCTTTCCCCGGCCACGCTCATGAGTTTTACCCGGTGGTTGGCGCCGATAATGCCCAGTTCATTGTTGCCCACGGCACCGATCATTCCCATGACCCCCGTACCGTGCGAGCCTTCGAGCACGCCCTGGTCATCGTGAGAATTCACATTCCAGCCTAGGTAGTCGTCCACGTAGCCGTTGCCGTCGTCGTCAATGCCGTTTCCCGGTATTTCGCCATAGTTCCTCCACGCGTTGGCGGCCAAATCGGGGTGGTTCAAATCGCCGCCTTCGATAACGCACACCACGATGGTATCGCCCGCATAGGTCGTGCCCCCGGTGGTGATGTCCCACGCAAAATCCGAGTCGATGTCCGCATCGGCGATGGTTCCATTTTGGCCCGTATTGCGGTGGTGCCACTGGTTTTCGAAAAGCGGGTCGTTGAATTCGGTGCACCGTTGCGAAATGCGGTGGTTGAATTGGGCGAGGGGTATTTGTGGGTGTGACCTCACCGCGCGCAAAACCATTTCGTCGGACACTCCAGTCGGGGCGGAAAATTCCACCAAGTGAATTCCCAGTGGTTCCGACACCGTGCGGACCAAATCCACGTCGATTTCCGCGCCGTTGATCGAAGGCGGGGAATTCAGGAAGGCGTGCATGTCGGCCGCGCTTCGGGTCTGTATCAAGAGTTGGTTCGGGATGTACTCGGGTTGGGCCACGGTGGGCAAGGCCAACCAAAGAAAGGTACAGAAGGCGAGGAAAAATTTTCTCATTCGGTGGGTAGTGATGATCGTCGAAAATCGGCATTTGCGCGCAGCCCTGCAATTTTCGGTGGAAACCACTTGGGAATAGGAATCCCGGTAAGGATAAAAAAAGGCTGCCGCTCCGGAGCGGCAGCCTTGAGTGCATATGCGATGTTCCGTCAGGCCACGATCATTCCGGCCGCAACGGTTTCATTCGTGTTTTCATCGATGAGGATCACGCTTCCGGTGATGCGGTTTCTGCCGTACCGGTCGTAAAACAAGGGCTGCGTCGTACGGATGTTGATGCGTGCGATGTCGTTCATCCCGATGTTTTTGTCGTCTTCGATGCGGTGCAGCGTGTTGATGTTCATCTTGTAACGGATGTCTTTCACAATGCATCGCACGTCTTTGCTGGTGTGTTTCAGAGCGTACATTCCACCCGGTTGCAGGGGTTTTGCACTCATCCAGCAGACCATCATGTCGATGTCTTGTCCGATTTCGGGCATGTTGTTGGTGCGAACGATCATGTCGCCCCTGCTGAGGTCGAAATCCTGCTCCAAGCGTATGGTCACGCTCATGGGTGCGAAGGCTTGGTCCACCTCACCTTCGAAGGTATCGATACCGGCGATTTTGGTCGTGAATCCCGAGGGGAGCAGCGCCACCTCGTCGCCTTTCTTGAACACCCCGCCGGCCACTCGGCCCGCGTAACCGCGGTAGTCGTGGTACTCGGTGGATTGGGGTCGGATGACGTACTGCACCGGAAACCGGCAGTCCACGTGATTTTCATCGCCCGAAATGTGCATGTTTTCCAATGCGTACATCAGCGTGCCGCCGTGGTACCAAGGCATATTGGTCGATTTGTTCACCACGTTGTCGCCGTTGAGCGCCGAGATGGGGATGAACTGAATGTCGTTGACCTCCAGTTTGGAGGCGAAAGCCTGCAACTGCTTTTTGATGCCTTCGAAAACGGCTTCGTCGTAATCCACCAAATCCATCTTGTTGATGCAGTAGATCACGTGGGGAATTTTCAGCAGGGAAGCGATAAAGGAATGCCTGCTGGTTTGTTCCACCACACCTTTCCGCGCGTCGACGAGGATGATGGCGACGTTGGCGGTTGAGGCTCCGGTCACCATGTTTCGGGTGTACTGGATGTGGCCGGGGGTATCGGCGATGATGAATTTTCTCTTCGGAGTGGCGAAGTATCGGTACGCCACGTCGATGGTGATGCCCTGCTCCCTCTCGGCGCGCAGCCCGTCGGTGAGCAAAGCGAGATTGACCGCCGTCCCGTTGCCGTTCTGGTTTTGCACCGAAGCCCTTTCGATGGCTTCCATTTGATCTTGGAAGATGCTTTTGGAATCGTACAGCATCCGTCCGATGAGGGTTGATTTTCCGTCATCCACGCTGCCTGCGGTGGTAAACCGCAGGAGGTCCATATCGAGGTATGTATTGGTGTTGCTCATAATCTAAAGGGGAAATTTTTAGAAGTAACCTAATTTTTTTCTGTCTTCCATGGCCGCCTCGCTGCGCTTGTCGTCCGATCTTCCACCGCGCTCGGTCACGCGTGTGGAGGCCACTTCTTCGATGATTTTTTCGATGGAGTCCGCTTCGGATTCCACCGCACCCGTGCACGTCATGTCGCCGATGGTGCGGAACCGAACCACGCGTTCTTCGATCACTTCTTGGTCGGTGTTTTCGATGAAAGACGATGCGGCCAAGAGCACGCCGTCTCGTTCGAATACCTTCCTCTTGTGGCTGAAGTACAGGGAGGGCAGGTCGATTTTTTCGTGGAGGATGTACTGCCACACGTCCATCTCCGTCCAGTTCGAAATGGGGAATACGCGGAAGTGTTCGCCCATGCCTTTTCGACCGTTGAAGAGGTTCCACAATTCGGGGCGCTGGTTTTTTGGGTCCCACTGTCCGAATTCATCGCGGTGGCTGAAGAACCTCTCCTTGGCACGGGCCTTCTCTTCGTCCCGTCTTGCGCCACCCATGGCGGCGTCGAATTTGCCCTTGGAAATCTCGTCGAGCAGGGTCACGGTTTGCAAACCATTTCGGCTGGCGTTCACTCCTTTTTCTTCCACGACTCTTCCCTCTTTGATGGACGCTTCCACCGAGCCCACTATGAGGTTGGCACCGGTTTTCCGCATGAGTTCATCGCGGAATTCCATGGTTTCGGGAAAGTTGTGCCCGGTGTCGATGTGAAGCAGGGGGAAGGGGACCTTGGCCGGGTGGAAGGCTTTTCGAGCCAAGTGAAACATGACGATGGAGTCTTTTCCTCCCGAAAAGAGCATCACCGGTCTTTCGAATTGGGCGGCCACTTCGCGAATCACGAAGATGGATTCCGACTCGAGTTCTTTAAGGTGTGTTAAGCTGTAGGCTTGCATCGCTTATAATTTGATTAGGGGGATAATAAAGTCGTATAGTTGCTTGGCGGCTTCCTCCGCCGAATTCTTTTCCGTTTTCAACACGAGAGCCGGCTTTTCGGGCGCCTCGAAGGGGGCGTCGATGCCGGTAAAGTTCTTGATTTCGCCTTTGCGCGCCTTCGCGTAAAGTCCTTTTACGTCGCGGCGTTCGCAAACTTCCAAGGGGGTATCGACGAACACTTCTTTGAAATCGTCGGGGCCGATGATGGTTCGTGCGAGCTCCCGGATCTCGCGGGTGGGGCTCACGAAGCAGTTGATGGTGACGATGCCGCAATCGATCATCAGCTTGTTCACCTCGGCGATGCGGCGGATGTTCTCCCGCCTATCTTCCTCGGTAAACGACAAGTTGTTGTTCAATCCGTGGCGCACGTTGTCACCGTCGAGGAGCTTCGTAAGAAAGCCTGCCTGGTGCAATTTCCTTTCGAGGACTTTTGCGATGGTGGTTTTTCCCGATCCCGACAAACCCGTCATCCAAATCGCGATGGATTTCTGTCCCAAAAGCGTTTCTTTGTCGCCGCGATTGAGTATTTCGTCGAAAATGGTAAAGATATTGTTGGATTCCTCTTTCATGGGGAAATTTGGACGTGCGAAATTACGAATAGTATACGGGATAATATCACGAACGCACACGGGAATGGTGGTATTACCTTTTTCGATGGAATTGGTTACGCAATTCACTCGAAAATTTTACGGTGTCCGTGAAAATGACGTTAAATTTAATCTTGCGAATCACTTTATAAAAATGGTCGGTTAAATGCCTCGCCGGTAACTTTCCATGCGGTGTACCGTAATTGTGCCCGTCGGATTTCTCCTCTTATTCGATTCCACATGAAGATCAAACTCTCCGATTACGAAAATCTCTTGTGCCTTATTCTGGATCTTCTGATCGTCAATGCCTGTGCGCTGACCCTGTTTTTGGTTCGGGCCGAGGGCATTCAGGATTTTTACCACGGCGACGAGTTTGTCATATGGTTGTTCATCAACTTCAACTGGTTGTTGCTCGCCCGAATCAAAAGAAACGGTGCGGGAATGCAGTCCAAACTATTCCGTCGTCCTTTCACCGGATTCTTCTCGACGTGGTTGTTCAGTTGGATCACGACTCTGGCTTTCATTTCGCTGATCGCGGCCGACGTGTCGAACGCCCTCTTGGCCGAAGTGTACATCGCCATACTGGTTTTCGGCAGCGTGGGCAGAATGGTCTATGCGCGCTTCATGGGCGCTTATTACAGAAAGCACGTTCATCTGAAGCGCATGGTGGTGGTGGGAGTGAATTCCTTTTCCATCGATTTTGTGCACCGCACCATCCGAAACCCGGAATACGGATACAAGTTTTTGGGTTTTTTCGGTGATAAATCAGAAGAAACCCAAGACGTCCGCGTACAGGATTTCGACAAAATCCACCGCTTTTTGCTCGAGTACGACATGGACGAGGTGTTCATCTCCCTGCCTTCGGCTCCCGATTACCGCACAAAAGAGTTGATCAAGTTTTGCCATCTCCACTACATCAAAGTGAACTTTTTGAACGAGTTCATTCATCTGCTCAACAAAAAAACCATTCAAGTCGACTTGAGTTACGAGGGTCCAACCCCCATCGTGACCATCGCGCAAGAACCTTTGGAATTCACCACCAACAAATTGTTGAAACGCGGGTTTGACGTCGCCTTTTCTTTGTTCGTCATCGTATTCATCTTCTCGTGGCTGTTTCCCATCATCGGGCTCGCCGTGGTGCTGTCATCGCCGGGACCGGTGTTTTTCAAACAGCGCAGAACCGGTTTGGACAATCGGGCCTTTTCCTGCTATAAGTTCCGCACCATGCGCGTAAACAATGAGTCCGACACCAAGCAAGCCACGGCAAACGATTCCCGCATCACCCCGGTGGGCGCCTTTTTGAGGAAAACCAGCCTGGACGAATTGCCGCAATTCTTCAACGTGTTGAAAGGCGAAATGTCGGTGGTGGGCCCCCGCCCCCACATGCTGGCCCATACGCGGATGTACTCCAAGATCATTAAGCCCTTCATGGTGCGCCATTGGGTAAAACCGGGCATCACGGGGTTGGCGCAGGCCAAAGGCTTCCGCGGAGAAACCGAGGAGGTGAGGCAGATGTACCACCGCGTGAAAATGGACGTGTTTTACATCCAGAACTGGACGTTTTGGATGGACGTTCAGCTGGTTTTCGAAACCATTTGGGGAATGGTGACTTTCCGGAACAAAGGAGGATGAGCCCTTCGGCCGGGTGCCGGAACCGCAAGCCACACCCACAAAAACCTTCCCACACACCCCCCTTCACCCGCGTAGGCGCAAGTGATTTTTTGCCATCTTCGCACCCGCGTAGTCCCAATACCCACGCTTCATGGTAAGTAAACTTTACCGCAAGCTTCGAAAAAAGCTGTTTTCAACCCGCGGCGACAAAGACCTGGGTGAGGTGCTGCGGGGCGGTGTGGTCTCCTTCATTTACCGCGTGCTGACAATGTTCGTGAATTACGGGGTGCTCTACCTCATTTCCCGGACGTTGGGCGGTGAGGGAGTGGGCGTTTTCCATATTTCGATCGATACCGCGGGCATCTTGGTCATGGCCGGATGCCTCGGCTTCAATACTTCCATCGTTCGGTTCGTTTCGCAGTATCGGTCCAAGGCGTGGTACGGACTGATCCGCAAGCTCTACCGATCCATTTTCAGCCTTTCCATGCTGTTGAGCACCTGTCTGGGCGTGGGACTGTATTTCGCGGCCGAGTGGGTGGCGGTGGGATATTACGGCGACGAGGAACTCGTGCTTCC
>CAZNOG010000006.1:0-172939 GCA_964574635.1 uncultured Cryomorphaceae bacterium
ATTGAATATAAAGGAAAAGAATTCCCCTTTTCTGATGCCAATGTAAACAACGCAATCCTCGCCATTCGTGACTTACCGGTTCAGGATGGCTTTATTGCTGCCAATAAAGCCTTTTATGAACTCATCACACTAGGAAGAAGCTTTGAGCAATCCGTTTTAGGCGACAAAAAGAGCTTCTCATTCCATTACATAGATTGGAAGCGCCCGGAAAACAATTCTTACCACGTGTCAGAAGAGTTTAGTGTGCTCAGAAGCGGAAGCAGCGAGCACTATCGCCCGGATATTGTCTTGTTCATCAACGGTATTCCGGTTGTGGTCATCGAGTGCAAAAGCCCCAAGATCAAAGATCCCATTGATAAAGCTATTGAGCAACATTTGAGAAACCAGCAGGAAGATGGTATTCGTTCCTTATACCAGTATTCCAATCTGGTGATAGGATTGGCTTGCCATGAAGCCAAGTATGCCACAACCGCCACACAAAAGGAATTCTGGAGCCTCTGGAAAGAGTTGTTCAAAACGAAGACGAAAGAAGCCGAGTGGCTTAACGAACTCTCCACCCTAAAAAATCAGCCCCTACCGGCTAACGAAAGAACCACTCTTTTTCAGGAACGCTACAAGAATGTCTGGACCTACTTCCAGAACCTCGAAAAGGAAGAACAGGCAGTTACCGAACAAGACAAGCTGCTCTTCAGCTTATGCCGGCCCGAGAGACTTTTGGATATCTTCTTCAACTTTACACTGTATGACTATGGTGTCAAGAAAGTATCAAGGTATCAGCAATACTTTGCTGTTCACAACGCTTTAAATAAGGTTGTTAAAACCGACAGTGACGGGATTAGGAAAGGTGGAGTGATCTGGCACACCCAAGGAAGCGGGAAATCTCTCACAATGGTCATGTTGGCCCAATTGATCGCTACACATCCTCAAATCAAGAACCCTAAGATCATTTTGGTAACTGACCGTATTGATTTGGATGATCAGATTACAGCGACTTTTAAGAAATGCCAAATACCCGTAGAAAATGCCCAGACAGGCAAACACCTTGTAGAGCTACTTTCGGATAACGGTGACTATGTCATCACCACTTTGATAAATAAATTCGAGGCGGCTGTTAATCGAGCCAAAGGAGGTTTCGATTCACCCGACATCTTCGTTTTGGTAGATGAAGGTCATAGAAGTCAATACGGCACATTCAACATTAGGATGCAAAAGGTATTTCCGAAGGGTTGCTTTATCGCCTTTACCGGAACGCCTTTAATGAGGAAGGAGAAAAACACGGCCACTCGTTTCGGTGGTTTAATCGATGTGTACTCCATTACCGATGCAGTTGAAGACGGGGCCGTTGTGCCATTGCTTTATGAAGGCCGACACAACCTGATTGAAGTGAATGAAAAACCACTGGACAATTACTTCGAACGGATATCGGAACCCCTCACACGGTATGGAAAAGCCGTACTTAAACGAAAATTCAGCTCTACCAATCAGCTGAACAAAGCTGAAGAAATCATTTATGCCCGGGCATGGGATATTTCAGACCATTACGAGCAAAACGTTCAGAACATCCTATTTGGTAGTTTAAAGGCCAAAGGTCAGTTGGTAGCGCCAAATAAAACCACGGCAATTCGATACCGCGAGTTTATCAAGGATATTGGAAAAGTAACATGTGAAGTCCTGATCTCCCCGCCCGACGTAAGGGAAAACTATGAGGATGCTTTTGAAGAAAGTGACGATTTGGTTTTAAAGTTTTGGAAAGCCATGATGGATAAATATGGCGGTCATGAGAATTATGAGAAATCATTAATTAATTCCTTCAAAAAGCAAGACCATCCTGAAATCATCATTGTAGTGGATAAACTTCTTACGGGTTTTGATGCGCCGAACAACTACGTCATATACCTCACCCGCTCGCTAAAAGAGCACACGTTACTCCAGGCAATTGCCCGAGTAAACCGATTGGCTCCAGGCAAGGAACATGGTTTGATCATAGACTATTACGGTAATCTGGAGAACCTGGACACTGCATTGGAAACCTACTCCGGCACAAATAATTATGACGCAGCGGATTTGGAAGGCACATTGACCAACATCAGTGAGGAAATAAAGAAGTTACCTCAAACTCATTCTGCGGTTTGGGACATTTTCAAAGAAGTAAAAAACAAATATGACGAACCTGCTTATGAAGAGTTATTACAGGATGAAGCTGTTAGGCATATCTTCTATGAAAAGGTATCGGCCTTCGCCCGTCTATTGAAGCTCGCTTTATCCAGTTTTGAGTTTATCAGTAAAACACCGGAACAGCAAATCAATAAGTACAAGCAGGATGCTAAGTTCTTCCTTGGATTGCGAATCTCTGTCAAGCGCAGATACTTTGACGATCTGGAATACAAGGAATACGAACCACAGGTCCAAAAGCTGATCGATAAGCACATTACTACGGAAGGTGAAATTCTTCGCATCACCGAGTTGGTCAACATTTTTGATAAAGAGGAACGCGATCGTGAGGTGGAGAAAATATCCGGGAAGGCCGCCAAAGCTGATCATATTGCCAGCAGGACGATCAAAGCGATCAATGTGAAGATGAACGAAGATCCTGTGTACTACAAGAAACTCTCAAGGCTCATTCGCGACACTATTGAGGACTATCATCTGAAACGTATTTCCGAAGCTGATTACCTCAACAAAGCAAGGGATTATGAAGATCAGTTCCACAACGGCAGACAGGACAATGTACCTGAAAACCTCGCCGGAAATGATACGGGCATTGCAATATACAACCTGGTCAACGAGATATTCAAAGACCATTTAAAACGCGCAGAAGACTCTAAAAACATAGCTGCGTTAATGGCTGAAGGTATCGATCAGGTAATCAGGTCTATAGTGTTCGAAAATGGTAAACCTATCATTGACTGGGCAAACAAATCAGACATTGAAGGCAAGATAAAGATTGAGATTGATGATTTTCTGTACGTCCTGAAAGCACATCAGGACATTGAATTGCCTTTTGATCTGATTGATGAATTGGTAGAAGAGGGACTAAAAGTAGCCAAGTTGAAGTATAAATGATAACTGATAAATGATAATTGACAATGAACCACCATGTAGTCAAAGCAAAGAGTTTCTCGCAATTATTAATTGCCATCACCATATCTTAGGAGTAAAATGGGAGATAATAATTTTTCATCATCCATTGTCACTTGTCATTTGAAGTTCGGCTCCAAAGAGATCGAGTATGAACTCTCTTATCAAGATCGCAAAACCTTAGGTATTCGGGTGTACCCCGATTGTAGGGTTAAGGTGCTCGCCCCTCTTGATACCACAGAGAAAAAACTAAACGCCAAACTACGTGAGAAAGCACCTTGGATTATCAAGCAGCAACTCGAGTTTCTCTCCTACCATCCATTGACACCTGCACGGAAATACATCAACGGTGAAACCCATCTATACCTAGGAAGACAGTATAAACTGAGAATCGAAAAGGCGGCGGCCAATGAAGTAAAATTATTCAGAGGAAGGCTATTAGTGCTGAAAAAAGATAACGCAACAGCGAAAAATCTTCTGTCAGAATGGTACAGAGATAAGGCTACTTTACATTTTGAGGAAACCCTAAAAAAGATTCTTCCTCTATTTGCCCGGTACAACATCAATCAGCCCGAACTTCAAATCAGACAAATGCCCACGCGGTGGGGCAGTTGTACGACAACCGGAAAGGTGATTTTAAATCCCGAATTGATAAAAGCGCCCAAGGGATGTATTGAATATGTCATCATACACGAGCTGTGTCACTTAATTCATCGCAACCATACGCGCGCGTTCTTTGTCTTGCAGGAAACAATTATGCCGGATTGGAAGAAGTGGAAAGAACGATTGGAAAACTTATTGGCATAAGAGAACAGACTAGAACTCGATGATAAAGTACATTATCCCACGAATTTCCCAAATCCTTTGACCATTTGGGGATAATTGTATATTTGCTTTCGACTTAACCTTATTCCCAGCATTCGAAAACTTTTTGATATGGCGAGAGATCGCGGTAATTCGCAGAGAGATGACATCCATTCCACGGTGATCAGAGCAGGAAAAAGAACGTACTTTTTCGACGTGAAATCGACCAGGGGCAACGACCTCTACCTTACGATCACCGAGAGTAAAAGGAAATTTCAGGATGACGGTGGCCAGAGCTATGAGAAACACAAAATCTTTCTCTATAAAGAAGATTTCGAGAAATTCTCCGCCGGGCTGTACGATACCATCGAGAAAATCAAAGACATTCGATCGGGACAAAACGAATTCATCGATCCCAACGATGAAGACAACCAAGGCAACTCCTACCAACCTCACAACGACGGCAACGACGACGACCTCGGCGAATACACCGACGTGAGGTTCGAAGACCTGGACCGGGACTGACCACCCTCGCCCTACCCCACTCATTTCCACACGCATAACCGACTCACAAAGTCCTCGGTGGTGGTGCGGAATGTCACGACCCGAAGCACTTCGAATCGCCCCGCGCCGATACGCGCCGGAAGTGAATTCCTACCGTTGCGCTTGCGAAACCGGCGGAGTACACCCGCTGTCCGTGAGTGGGGCGAAAAACCGAAATCCGTGGCGAACGACACCCTCCACCGCGTTTATCCATTCACCCCCTTTCCCGTCGGCACCGCGCTCCCGGGGATTTTCACCCCCGACATCCATGATGGATTTCAGATGGATCATCCGCATTGTTTGCCCACCCACAAAAACAAAAACCCACCCCTGCGCTTTAGGATACTCCGACCCCATCGCCCGGAAATTTCGGGAAATGCGGTCGTTTGAAATGCCCAAATAAAATCCGCCGATATGTTTCCGAAGACCGATCCGACAAAAACTCAAGCCTGGAAAGCCCTTCAAACGCATCGCGATGAGTTGGAAGGCGTGCATATGCGCGACCTGTTCGCCAAAAATCCGAAGAGATTCGATGAGTTTTCGGTGCTGTTTGAGGACTTGCTTTTCGATTATTCCAAAAACCTCCTCACCGGAAAGACCATGGAATTGCTGCTCGCCCTCGCCGGGGAATGCCGCCTGAAGGAAGCGACGGAGGCGATGTTCAACGGCGAAGCCATCAACGAGACGGAAAACCGCGCGGTGCAGCATACGGCCCTCCGCGATACTTCGGGCCAGCCGGTACGGGTAAACGGCGAGGACATCGCCCCGGGAATCCGCGAAGCCCGGGAAAAAATGAGGAACTTCTGCCGCGAAGTGCACGATGGCACGTGGAAAGGCTACACCGGAAAAACCATCGAACACGTGGTGAACATCGGCATCGGCGGCAGCGATTTGGGCCCGGCTATGGTCACCGAAGCGCTGAAACCGTATTGGCGGGAAAATATCCGCGTGCATTTCGTGTCGAACATCGACGGCACGCACATCGCCGATACGCTGAAAGAACTCGACCCCGAGAAAACCCTGTTCCTGATCGCGTCGAAAACCTTCACCACGCAGGAAACCATGACCAACGCTCACACTGCGAAAAACTGGTTGCTCGCGGCTGGCGGTGATCGAGAATCCCTGTCCCGGCATTTCGTCGCCATCTCCACAAACGAAAAGGGAGTCGCGGATTTCGGCATTTCCCCCGAGAACATGTTTCCCTTCGGTGAGTGGGTAGGCGGGCGGTACAGCCTGTGGAGCACCATCGGCCTATCCATCGCCCTGGCCGTGGGGTACGATCGGTTCGAAGAACTATTGAGAGGAGCCCACGCCGCGGATCTCCACTTCCGAAACGAAGAAATGCACCGGAATATCCCGGTCATCATGGCCCTCCTCGGCATCTGGTACGTCAATTTCCACGGCGCCAAATCCATGGCCGTGCTGCCCTACGACCAGTCCCTGCGCCGATTTCCCGCGTATTTGCAACAGGCCGACATGGAGAGCAATGGCAAAAGCGTAAACCGCAACGGCGAGCACGTGGACTACCCCACCGGGCCGGTGATCTGGGGCGAACCCGGCACAAACGGACAGCACGCGTTCTTCCAACTCCTTCACCAAGGCACGCAGATCATACCCTGCGACTTCATCGCGACGGCCCGCAGCCACAACCCCATCGGCGACCACCACGCCCTGTTGGTGTCGAACTTCCTCGCACAAACCGAGGCCCTTATGAAGGGAAAGACCGCCGAGGAAGTGCGGGTGGAAATGAGCCGCTCCACCGCCGGGGTGAACGAAAGCGCAGTGCCTTTTAAGGTTTTTGTGGGTAACCGACCATCCACCTCCATTTTACTCCGAAAACTCACGCCTTACTGCCTGGGGAAAATGATCGCCCTCTACGAACACAAAATCTTCGTGCAAGGGGTAATATGGAACGTCTACAGTTTCGATCAGTGGGGCGTGGAACTCGGCAAGCAACTCGCCTCGAAGATCCAACCCGAATTGGAATCCACCCGAACGGCCACCACTCACGACGCTTCCACCAATGGCCTGATCGAGAGGTACAAGATGTGGAAACGCTAACCTCTCCGATCCAAACTCAAAAGTCCAGCAGCCTGGTCACTTGGTAATCGATCAGGTGGAGGTACTCTTCAGAGATCAACTCCCCGTCGTTGTCGAGGTGGCGGTGTATGGAAGAAAGAAAAGTTTTTACGCTCAGCACCTCCACTTCGAGGTAATGCAGTATGGCCGTGAGGTGGTCGAGTCCTCGTTGGTTGCCCGAGCGTCCGGTGGCCACCCCGGCCAGCGCCGCCTTTTTGCCCTTCCACTCGCCGGGCGGCACGGTGTCGAGAAAAACCTTCAATATTCCCGGAAAGCTGCCGTTGTATTCGGGAACCACGAATACAAAGCGCTCGGCGCAGCGGATGAAATCGTTCAAAACTTGTTCAAAACTCTCAGGCCACGTTCCGAAGTTGCGGGCGTCCCCGAATCCGGCCGGCAAATCGGCCATGGAATACGTTTGACATGTTTCGCCCTGTCTTTCAAAGACTTTGGTGTACTCGGCGGCGATCAGCCCCGAATTGCTGTCCTTTCGGTTCGTGCCTATGACGATGGTGGTCATTCGCGGTTGGATTAAACAAATTCTTGTGCAAAATAAGGGACTTTGCGGCAAAGGCGGCTCGGGAAAAAAGGGTACTTTTATGCCGCATCGAAAATTGAAGAGACAGACATGAAGATAACCTACTACGGGCATTCTTGTTTTGGGCTGGAAACCGAGGGAACGCACTTGCTTTTCGATCCGTTCATCACGCCCAATTCCCTGGCTTCATCCGTGGATGTGTCGGGGATCAAAGCCGATTATATTCTCATCAGTCACGGCCACGAAGACCACGTGGCCGATGCGGTGGATATCGCCAAGCGTACGGGTGCGATGGTCATCGCCGCCTATGAAATCGCCGGCTGGTTCGCCGAAAAAGGAGTGGAAAAAACCCACGGCATGAACTTGGGCGGCGGCATGGACTTCCCCTTCGGGCGCGTGAAGTTCGTCAAAGCCGTACACAGCTCGGTACTCCCCGACGGTACGTACGGAGGCAATCCGGGCGGTTTCGTACTTTCCCTCCCGGGAAAAACCGTGTACTACGCCGGCGATACCGCACTGACGCTGGACATGAAACTTTTGGCCGAGTCTTTCGACATCGACTTGGCCTTCCTCCCCATAGGCGACAACTTCACCATGGGGGTGGACGACGCCATAAAGGCCGCGAAATTCGTAGAGTGCAACAAAGTGATCGGCATGCATTACGATACGTTTCCCCCCATCCGTATCGACAAGGCCGCTGCCGTGAAAAAGTTTTCCGACGCCGACGTGGAACTCACGTTGATGGACGTCGGGCAAACCAATGACGTGTAAAGAACCATGGGAAAAATCATAGCCATCGCCAACCAGAAAGGCGGAGTGGGAAAAACCACCACCGCCATCAATCTCGCCGCTTGTTTGGGTGTGCTCGAGCACAAAACCCTGCTGATCGACGCCGATCCCCAAGCCAATGCCACGGGCGGAGTGGGCGTTGACCAAAAAACCGTAAAGACCGGCATCTACGAATGCCTGATCAACGAAACCGACGCGCGTGACGTGGTGATCCGCACCGACAACCCCAACCTCGACCTCATCCCGGCGCACATCGACCTCGTGGGTGCGGAAATCGAGATGATCAGCCTGCCCAACCGGGAACACATGATGCGCCACGCCATCAAGGACCTGAAAGAGGAGTACGACTTCATCATTATCGACTGCTCCCCCTCCCTGGGCCTGATCACCGTCAATGCGCTCACCGCCGCCGACTCGGTCATCATTCCGGTGCAGTGCGAGTACTTCGCGTTGGAAGGTTTGGGCAAGCTGCTCAACACCATCAAAATCGTACAGTCCAGGCTCAACACCAACCTGGCGATCGAAGGCATTCTTCTCACCATGTACGACTCGCGTTTGAGGCTGGCCAACCAAGTGGTCGACGAAGTGAAAACCCACTTTCAGGAGTTGGTCTTCAATACCGTGATTCACCGCAACACGCGCTTGGGCGAAGCGCCCAGCCACGGCGAGACCATCATCATGCACGACGCATCCTCGAAAGGGGCCATCAATTACCTCAACCTCGCACGCGAGATCCTTCAGAAAAACAACATGACCCGCATCAAGAAGGAAGATAAAGTGATTGAGGTGGACAAATAACACCCCGGTGCAACCGAGGGTCAACGGCGAGTTCTCCTCGCCGGGCAATCTTCTAAAAACGAACACACGGCATGAGCAAGAAAAGGGGATTGGGCAAAGGGCTGAGCGCTTTGCTCGAAAATGTGGAGACCGATATCACCACCGGAACGACGGGGCAAAGCGCCAGTCGCGTTCTCGGTTCGGTGGCCATGCTCCCGGTATCGGTGATCGAAGCCAATCCGTTTCAACCCAGATCGGTCTTCGACGAAGAATCGCTTCTGGAACTGGTGCAGTCGATTCGGGAACTGGGCATCGTACAGCCGGTGACCGTGCGAAAAATGGGCGGCGACCGATTTCAACTCATCAGCGGGGAGAGACGTTTTCGCGCCGCGCAGATCGCCGGATTGTCCGAAATCCCATCGTATATCCGCGTGGCCAACGACCAAGCCATGCTGGAAATGGCTCTGGTGGAAAACATCCAGCGCAAAAACCTCGACCCCGTCGAGATCGCCATCTCCTACCAACGCCTGATCGAAGAGTGCAGCCTCACGCAGGAAGCCCTCAGCCGACGCGTGGGAAAAAAACGCGCCACCGTGACCAATTACCTCCGCCTGCTCAAATTGCCGCCGGAAGTACAGTTGGCACTGCGCAAAAACGAAATTACCATGGGCCACGCGCGGGCGTTGCTCAGCTATGAAGACCCGGACCGGATGCTGCGCACCCTCGACAAAATCCGCGAAGACGGCTGGTCGGTGCGCCAAACCGAAGAAGGCGGCGTACGCACGGAACGCGTCGCCAAAGCCCCCAATAAAACCCTCCCGCCGGAATACACGCAAATTAAATCCGGTCTGCGCGACCGCTTCGGGTCCAAGGCCGACTTGAAAGCCGACGAGCGGGGAAAAGGCCGGATCACCATCCCCTTCGCATCAAAAGATGAATTGCAGCGCATCCTCGAACAATTGGATCTCTAAGCCCGGACGGTGGGCCTTGGTCCTGACGCTATTGACGGCGCTCGCGGTGTGGAACCCCGTTTCCGCCCAACAGGACACCACCATCACCACCGAAACCGAGCGCGGCCGAATCGAAGGGGAAATCGTGACCCCTTCCGCACCCGCCGACAACGTCGAATACCACAACCCACGCAAAGCCACGCTCATGTCGGTGGCCTTGCCGGGCTTGGGACAGATTTACAACAAAAAATGGTGGAAAGTGCCCATCATCTACGGTGGATTCGCCGTCGCCGGGTATTTCCTGAAAGACAACCTCGAGCAGATCGACTACTACGCCGCGGCGTATCGCGCCGCCACGGACGACGATCCCCTCACCAACAACCCCACGGATTTTTCACCGGAGCAACTTTCCGACATCGTCAACCAGTACAAGCAGTGGCGCGACCTCTCTTACATCGCCATCGCCGCCATCTACATCTTGAATATCGTCGATGCCAACGTAGACGCCCACTTGTTCCACTTCGACGTCAGCGAAGACATTTCCCTGGAGGTGCGTCCCTACGTTTCGCCCTACCCCACCCTCGGTCCGGGACCCCGATCCACGGGACTCACATTGGCCCTTAAATTGTAACTTCACCGCCTTCAATCCGCATTCAAACCTTCTTAAATCCCGAATACCCAGCCATCATGCGCATCGCTCTCATCGGTTACGGAAGAATGGGTCGGCTCATCGAATCCCTGGCGATCGCCCAAGGCCACGAAATTTCCGGCCGCATCACCTCCGCCAACCGCAGTGAACTGTCCGAACTGAACGCCGATGTCGCCATCGAATTCACCCGACCCGATGCCGCCGCCGAAAATTTCAGATCGCTTTTGGAGCGCGGCATTCCCGTGGTCACCGGCACCACAGGCTGGTACCATCGATTGGACGAAGTGAAGCGATGGGTGCACGCGCGGGAGGGGAAGTTCTTTTACGCCACCAACTACAGCATCGGCGTCCACCTCGCCTTGGCCGTGAGCGCGTACCTTTCCAAAATCATCGGGCCGTACCCCTACCGCGCCGAAATCGAGGAGTGGCACCACACGGGCAAAAAAGACGCACCCAGCGGAACCGCCATTTCCTTCGCCGAGACCGTCGAGAAAAACCACGGAAAATATTCCAGCCACGCGCTCCTTCCGGCCGAAATCGACGAGCACACCTTGCCCATAACCGCATACCGCGAGGGCGACATCAAGGGCACGCACCTGCTGCGATTCCAATCCGAGGTCGACCGCATCGAGATCAAACACGAAGCCCACAGCCGAGAAGGTTTTGCCTTGGGCGCCCTGCGGGCCGCCGAATTTCTCGTCGGCAGCGAACCCGGCGTGTACACCATGAATGATTTAATCGAACTCAACGCATGATCATCGCATCCATCCTCTTCTATCTCACCGTACTTTCTTGGTTCGTCTGCTTCTGGAAGGTGTTCGAAAAAGCAGGACAACCCAAATGGGCGGGCTTCATTCCCGTGTACAACCTCTTCATCCTCCTCAAGTTGCTCAAAAAACCCTGGTGGTGGATGTTGATTTTGATCATTCCCGGGGTGAACTTCCTCATGCTCATCATCATGCACGTAGAGCTGGTTCGCGCCTTCGGAATGCGCACCACGCCTCACTACCTGCTCGCCGTTTTCGCCCCCTTCGTGCCCATCGCCCAAATCGCCTTCAAAGACGACATCGCGTATACGGGCCTACCCAATTACAAGGAAGTCAAAAAAAGCGCCGCACGCGAATGGACGGAAGCCATTTTGTTCGCCGTAATCGCCGCGACCATCATCCGCACGTTCACCCTTGAGGCGTACACCATTCCCACGCCGTCCATGGAAAAATCCCTCTTGGTGGGCGACTACCTCTTCGTGAGCAAAATGAGCTACGGGCCCAGGCTTCCCATGACGCCCATCGCGGTGCCCCTCACCCACCACACCATCCCGGTGCTCAACGTAAAATCCTACGTCGAGTGGCAGAAAATCCCTTATTTCCGATTGCCCGGATTCGGCGAAGTGGAACGCAACGACGCCACGGTGTTCAATTTTCCCGAAGGTGATACCGTGGTGGTAAACGCCCCCGAGCAGAGCTACTACCAATTGGCCCGCATGTACGGTCGGGAAAACCTCATCAAAGGCCGATTCGTCACACCCCAAGGTGGACTCGCGGAAACGGGGGGAATCATCGTGCGGCCATTGGACAAAAAGGAACACTACATCAAGAGAACCATCGGATTGCCGGGCGATACGCTCGAAATAATCGATCGAAACGTGTACATCGACGGGAAAATGTTGGAAAGTCCGGAGGGCATGGAGTTCACCTACCGCGTATACACCCGCTCACCGCTTTCGGCCGACGTCATGTACGAGAAATACGGCATCGACATCGATGAGCGTGCGAGGCAGGATTTCGCCCGAAGCGGGTTCTACGGCATGGCCCTGACCGAAAGCGAGCGGGAAATCCTGTCCGGGTTGTCGTCGATAGACAGCGTGAAAATCATCGAATCGCGACCCCGCGCCGATTTGCAGATATTCCCCAACGACCCGCGGTATTCCTGGACCGAAGACAATTTCGGCCCGCTGTGGATCCCCGCCGAAGGCGCCACCGTGGAGCTGACCCTCGACAACCTGCCGCTCTACCGCCGAATCATCGACGTGTACGAAGACAACGACTTGCAAATCGTCGACGGCACCATCCACATCAACGGAGCGCCCGCCACGAGCTACACATTCCAACAAGACTACTACTTCATGATGGGCGACAACCGGCACAACTCGGCCGATTCGCGCTTTTGGGGCTTCGTACCCCACGACCACATCGTCGGCAAGGCCGTCTTCATCTGGTTCAGCAAAGACCCCGTGAGGGGAATCCGCTGGAAACGACTGTTTTCCACAGTAGATTAAAATCGAAGGACGCCCATATTCGGTACGCGCAGGGTGATTTGGGTTTTTGTGGGTGTGTTCTCGACCCCGTCAATCCCGCCTTGTACTCAAAGGATGTCGGCAGGGAAAATCGACGAAACCCGGAGTGACGAGGGCGACGTCGGCCGGTGCCACTTCGGCCTCCGCCGCCTTCATCGTCTACTCCGCACGGCTTTTATCGCGCGAAAATCACGACTTTTTGGTCCATAGCGAACCATTTTTGGTCACGGTTTTCTCCAGTTTTCCTTCGGCCACCAAGCCGTCCAACACGCCTTCGGCGTCATCGCGGCGGGTACCCGACAGAAAGGAAAATTCTTTGGCCGTCAAGGAGTCGAATACCCCGAACAAAGAGGTCACGTCCTTCGCGTACTCTTTCTTTTCCGCGGAGGGATTGAGCTTCAAAACCGCCGTTTCGTAAAAAGGATAAGGCTTGGTGCCGTAAACCAACTCCCGGTTGCCGTCACCGTCGACGAAAAACATGGTGGGAAAACCGCGCACTCCGAATTCCATGGCCAATTTCAAATCTTCCCTGAACAGTTCATTGGCCTCGCCTTCGAAATCCCTTCTCAAACGCTCCGTATCGAGACCCACCTGTGTGGCGGCCGCTTCCATAACTTCCCACTTCGCGATGTTCTTTTTCTTCAGGAACAGCATTTCCCGAAGCACGCGGAGGTATTCCACGGCTTTGTCGGGCTCTTGCATTTGCGCCGCCTTAAACGCGATGGACGGCGGATAAGAAGAAGACAGGGGGTCTTCCAGCCACACGTCGCCGTCTATGGGCATGTCGTAATGTTCGCTCACCTCGTCCCAGTGCGAAGCCACGTCGGAAGGTTTGCTTATTCCACCGCTGTCGTACCCCCAATCGGGAAGGAGTCCACCCATACGGTACTCGATGTCCAAACCCTCGCCGTACTCCAATTTCAGTTTTCGCAATTGAGGCTCTATTCCCCAGCACGACGAGCAAATGGGATCGGTGAAGTAAATCACCTTCACGGGCTTTGCATCCGCTTGGGCCGGCGATATGGTGGTCGTTTCACTTCCCGGTACGGCGCATACGCCGGTTTCCGGATCACACATCAAAGGATTTTGGTTCTTGTTCATAGCAGCTGATTTTTATGGATATTCCCAGCACTACAAAAGTAGAGCCGCACCACTGTATATTTGCCATGGATTTCCTTTTGGGAAGTACTTTCCTATTGGAAACCATCCTGTGAATTAGTATCTTCGCACACCAAAATCGGGATCATGAGAAAACGCGCTGAAATAAACACTTCGCCCATCTGCCAAATCCGCATGCAGGCCATCCGCGACGCCATGAGCTTGTTGTCGGGAAAATGGAAGTTCCACATCCTGGGCACCCTCATCGAAGGCGACACCCTGGGGTTCATGGACCTGTACCGGGAGATCAACGGCATCGGCACCAAGATGCTGTCCAAAGAGTTGCAAGACCTTGAGATGAACAAGCTGGTAAACAGGAAGGTGCTCGACACCAAGCCAATCACGGTGGAGTATTCCATCACCGAGTACGGCCGAACGTTGGCGCCCCTGATCGACGAGTTGGCCAAGTGGGGCACGGAATACCGAAATCGCCTGTACAGCGAATCCACCGAAGCCTGACGGCGAAACCCCCGATTTTCCGTTCCTCCCCCACGTCTCGATACCTGCGAAGAGAGTCGACCGTTCTATCTTTGCATCGGTCTACCCCATGAACCCAAACACCGAATTCACCGAGCCAATTGGGCGGGATACCACGGCGGTTTTGCCGTTGTCGCCCCTCCCGCCGATATCTTACTTGCGCGTAGCCGCCCGATCCGGGGGCGTGTGCTTCGACGGTCGGGAAAATTTCGTGAAACAGAGCATCCGCAACCGTTACCACATCTTATCTGCCAACGGCGTGCACACGCTCACCATACCCGTGGTCCACACCGGAGGCAAAAAAATCGCGACGGAAGAAATCCGCATCGACTACGGTTCCCCTTGGGTGGCCATCCACCTGAAAACGTTGACTTCGGCGTACGCATCCGCCCCGTTTTTCGAGTATTACATGCCGAGGGTGGAGAGGCTTTTCCGCGCGGAGCATGAAACTTTGGCCGAATTGTTTGCCGAGGGATGGAAACTGTGGGTCGAACTATTGGGTTTGGAAATTCGGACCGAGTACTCCGACGCGTACGTCGAAAAATGGGATGGTGTGGACATGAGGCACCGGATCAAACGACCGGAAGATTTTCCCCGGGAATGGTCCTCGCCTCCCTACCCCCAGGTGTTTGAAGACCGGTACGGATTTGTGCCCAATCTCTGCATTTTGGATTTGCTCTTCAACGAGGGTCCGCAGAGCAAACGGTGGTTGTAAAAGTCGTTGCACCCAATCGGAGCGGTAAAATGCACGGGTACGCGCTGCACGGAATGCTGGCATCGCATGAGGGCGGACACCGGCATCCTCGATTTTATGGCGGCTTGGGGAGCGATGCCGACCTGCGGCGACGAAGAAGCCCGCATGGCGGTTTTCGCACCCAGCCGCGAAAAATCGAGATACAGGTGGTAGACCAACCTCGGCGAGGGTGAGAAAAACTTCTCGTTCGGAAGGATGATTATCGGGATCGGCGGGGATGAACGCCCGGAGAGAAACCCGAGGGCATGCCCCAATACGGCGATTCACCCCATCGGGCCGAGCATACGGTATGCAAATCTTATCTTTGGCAAATCGCAAGGTGCGACACGCCGGATGACAAACGAATCGTAGCCGCGAAATGGCAAAAAACAAGGAAATAGAAGTAAACAAGAACGAGGACGCCATGCGACTGATGGTATCGAAGTTGCACAAAAAACTGAACATCATCAGCGAGGGTGGCGGCCGCAAAAAAATTGAGCATCAACACAGTAAGGGCAAACTCACCGCGAGGGAACGCATAGAAAGGCTTGTGGATGAATCGGCGCCTTTGGTGGAAATCGGGGCTTTTGCCGGGTATGGGATGTACGAAGAGCACGGCGGATGTCCGGCCGGAGGTGTGATCGTGGTGATCGGCTACGTGAAGGGCCGACAGTGCGTGATCGTGGCCAACGACGCCACGGTGAAGGCGGGGGCGTGGTTTCCCATTACGGGGAAGAAGAACTTGAGGGCGCAGGAAATCGCCATGGAAAACCGGCTGCCCATCATTTACTTGGTGGACAGCGCGGGGGTATATCTGCCCATGCAGGATGAAATTTTTCCGGACAAAGAACATTTCGGGCGGATATTCCGCAACAACGCGGTGATGTCATCGCTGGGTATTCCGCAAATAGCCGCCGTGATGGGCAGCTGCGTGGCCGGCGGGGCGTACTTGCCCATTATGAGCGACGAAGCGCTGATCGTGGAAGGCACGGGGACGATTTTTCTCGCGGGGTCTTACCTCGTAAAGGCCGCCATAGGCGAAGAAATAGACAATGAAACCCTGGGCGGGGCGACCACCCACGCGGAGATCAGCGGAGTGGTGGACTACAAGATGAAAGACGACGAAGAATGTCTGGAAACCATTCGGGAGCTGGTGGACAAGATCGGCGAAACGACCACCAAGGCGGGCTTTAACCGCGTGGAGCCCATGCCCCCGAAAGGGAAAGTCGAGGATATTTACAAAGTCTTTCCGGCCGATGCCTCCAAACCCTACGACGTGCGCGAGGTGATCAAGACCTTTGTGGACGAAGGAAAACTGACGGAGTACAAGGCCAAATACGGCCAGAGCCTGGTGTGCGGATACGCCCGGATAGACGGGTGGTCGGTGGGCATCGTAGCCAATCAGCGTACCATAGTGAAGACCAAGAAAGGCGAGATGCAATTCGGCGGTGTGATTTACAGCGACTCCGCAGACAAGGCTGCGCGGTTTATCATGACGTGCAATCAGAAGAACATTCCCTTGGTGTTTTTGCAGGACGTCACCGGATTCATGGTGGGAAGTCGAAGCGAACAAGGCGGCATCATCAAAGACGGGGCGAAAATGGTGAACGCCATGTCGAATTCGGTGGTGCCGAAATTTACCGTGATCATGGGCAACAGCTACGGCGCGGGCAATTATGCCATGTGCGGCAAGGCTTACGACCCGAGGCTCATCGTCGGTTGGCCCACGGCGAAAGTGGCCGTCATGGGCGGCGCCCAAGCGGCCAACGTGCTTTTGAGCATCGAGGTGGCGTCGTTGAAAGCCAAGGGAGAGAAAATCACCGAGAAGAAGGAAAAAGAGCTCTTCGACAAAATAAAGAACTCTTACGACGAGCAAACCAAACCGGAATACGCCGCGGCGCGTTTGTGGCTCGACGCCATCATCGACCCCGCCGAAACGCGACAGGTGATTTCGGAGGGCATCAAAGCCGCCAACAACGCGCCGGCGGAAAGGCGGTTCAACGTAGGAGTCTTGCAAACGTGAAAGGCACCGAACTTTTGAAAAATGTACGGACTCAAGTAAATTGCACCAAAATCACGCGGCCCGATCGGCGTCATCGGAAGAACGCATAAAAGAAAAACCAAACATATTCATCGCCTGATACGGACGAGAGAACAGATCTCCACCGGCCATTCAAGCGGCAACGTCAACCCAAACATCATGTCAAAAAAATACCTCGCCCTCGGCGATAGCTACACGATAGGCACCAAACTCAAAGATCCGGAAAAGGCGTTTCCGTTCCAACTCGTCGAGCGACTCAACGCCGACGGCATCAAGATGAACAAGCCGAAAATCATCGCCAAAAACGGTTGGACGACTTCGGACCTCATCAAGGCCATCAAGAAGGAAAAAGGAAGCGACTACGATCTGGTGTCGGTGTTGATCGGCGTGAACAACCAGTACGACGGCCTTCCCTTCGACGAGTTTCGCAGCGCTCTGCAGTCCATCCTCGACAGCGCGGTAAAATTCGCCGGCGGAGACCGCAACCGAGTGTTCGTCATTTCCATACCCGATTACGGCGTGACGCCTCACGGCCAAAAACGCGATTCCCACAAAATTTCCATGGAGATAAAACAATACAACCGCGTGGTGAAAGCCGTGGCCAACATGAGGGGTATCAGCTATTTCAACATCACCGACATCTCTCTTCGGTCGGCCAACGAACCCGACCTCATTTCCGACGACGGCTTGCACCCTGCCGCCGATCAGTACAAAATGTGGGTGGACTCATTCTACGACCGAATCAAACAGAAATTGAATGATTAAACCGAAGAAATGGATGTTCATGGCGGTCTGCCTGTTGGCGGCCACCTGGACGCACGCTCAAGTGGACAATTACGAGGACGGGGAAGGGGAAGAAGAGGAATCCGATGAAATTTCGGGGATCTACCTCGGGCTGAACCTCGGCGCGTACTTCGCCAATTCAAACACCGCCGCCATTTACAACGGCTACGGGTATCAACGCGACGGTACGATCAATGAATTCAGCAACTCGTGGCTCAATCAAGCCATCCAAGGAAACCCGGAAGCCGAAAGGCGCACCGGCCACGCCATGGGTGGTCTTTCCGACGGTGAGTGGACCTTCGACGAATCGGATATGCCCGGCTCGATGATCTACAGCCCCGCCTTCATGTGGGGATTCCACATGAGGTATATGCTGAATCAGGATTTCGGGGTGTACGCCGAATTCAACGGAAACAAACCGGTGACCGTCAGCGAATTTACCATACGACGCAACTCGCCCAGCAGCGACCCGACGCAGAGCAACCGCCTGGAAAGATTTCAAATCCGCGGGGAAGAACAACGGCTTTCCATCCACCTGGGATTGCACCGGGTATTGATGCGAAACAAATTCGAAAGGGAAGGGAAATCCACGTCCTTGCTGCCCTACATCGAACTTGGTGGTAACGTGACCTTCGTAAAGTTCGAAGAGAACTTCATCAACCTCGGCACGGAGGTGGTGGATTTGACGGTGTTTTACAACCGGGCGAACCAATACATCGACGAGGCCAACCTTCTGACGGGTACGGGTTTCGGCGGATTCGCCTCCGTTGGCGGACAAATTGCCCTGGGTGAGAAATTCACGATCAACCTCGGCTACATCGCCAACGTGGCGCAGATCAATTTGGGTGGGTTCAGCGAAACGGGCTTCCAGCACATGGCCGTTTTCCGCATCGTGTATATGTAAGGTGAAATTCGCCCGCGTAACGACAACAGGCGACGACAAGAAATAAAAAAACCACGTTTCGACGTGGTTTTTTTGTGGTGACTCCGCAGGGATTCGAACCCCGAACCTCCGCATCCGTAGTGCGGTGCTCTATCCAGTTAAGCTACGGAGCCGTCGTTTCGACTTTTGAGGGTGCAAATATAATCAATTCCCTTTCATACGCCCGCCGTTTTCGAGGATTTTGGAATAAATCGCCCGGTGCCCTTCCGACACGACGTCCACCCCGAAAATCCTCCGCGCTTTTTGCCTGATCGCCTGCCTGTCATACTCCACCTCACCCTTCGAAATTCTATCCATTGCACGAATCAACGCATCGCCGTCCTTCGGTTTGACCACAATACCATTCGAAGAATCGATCCAACGGGGCACTTCGCCCACTTCGGTGGAAATGACCGGCACTCCCGCCACCAAAGCTTCGGCTACGACCACCGGACCGGTTTCGTGATCGCTGAACAAAACCAGCGCCTTCGCGCCGCCGACCAGCCGTCCCAATTCCATCCCTTCCACCAGTCCGGGAAATTCCACGTGCTCCTCCAAGTCGAGTGAACGAACCATTTCACGGCATTCCTCCCACGTCTCGCCCACACCCACCATCAACAGGCGGAAATCGAGCCCACGCGATTTGGCTTCCCCCATGGCGCGGATCAACCCGAACACGTTCTTGGCGTCGCGCTGGAAACAACTCACGTGGATGAAGTAATCCCCCTCACCATGCACGTCGAACACCCGGTCATCCACCACGTTTGGGATAATCACCGTGGGTTGGACCGAAAGGCCGCGACGCTTCATGACGTCACGCAAATAATCGGTGACGCTGATCAACGCATCCGCATCGCGCACCACCCGACGCGTCCACCACTTCCGAAGCGTCCCGGAAAACCTGTCGTCGATGTAGCGGGACCAATGTTCGGTGATGACGTAGGGCAGTCCGAAACGCTTTTTCATCCACCACGCCACCACTCCCAGGCGCGTAAGCACGTGCACGTGAACCAGATCAACCGGCGATTCCCGGTGCACTTCACATGCGGCACCGTAGGCCATACGCATGAATGTCAGTGCGTTCAATGCCCTCGTCGACTTTTCCGGATAGGTGATGCGG
Organism: uncultured Cryomorphaceae bacterium; assembly: GCA_964574635.1. Lineage (GTDB taxonomy): Bacteria > Bacteroidota > Bacteroidia > Flavobacteriales_D > Cryomorphaceae > CAZNOG01. Next base: position 19,738 of record CAZNOG010000006.1, read on the forward strand.
ATTTCCCGAATGCCGTCCTCCACGGTTTCCACCTTGCTCACGGCTTGTACCGTAGAATCCGGTCTGACGAAGATCACGGTGCTCCGGGCGTGGTTCACCGTCGACAGGATGTGCCGCCGGATGAAAAGTCCGAACATGGGATCTTCCGGATAGGGATACCACCTCACCAAGTGGAGAATATGTGGGAGTTCGGACGTGTTCATGACATAAACCTACGCATTATCCCCATGGCGTCAGGCGTCGTTTTCGGACTTCTTGTGCAACCGCAGGTAGGCGCTCACGATGCGCCGAAAATCGGCTGCGTCGCCCGCGGTGATTACAAAATCCCCGAGTGTCACTCCTTCGCGTTTGCGCAACTGCACGTACTGCACGCTGACTAAGATAGTGTACGCCAAAGAGGCCGTGGCAACGGCTCCGTACGTTCCGAAAAAGGCGACGGCCGGAATCCCCACTGCGGCAGTGGCAACCAATCCCACCGCAGAGGCGAAGGTATTGAGTCGGTGCAGGCCCACGCCCGAAAAGAAGTGGCTGATGCCCCCCGAAACGGAAAGCGCCACCAATCCCGGCACCAAGAGAATGAGGTGGGCTTTGACTTCGTGAAATTCACTTCCGAGGAATGCGGTGTACCATTGATTGGGCAGCAAAAGCAGCACGGCGGATCCGAGAAAAGTCACGCTGTAATTGAGTTTGATGAACTGCAGGGAAAGTTTCAACGCGTTCCCGCGATCGTCCGAGTTGCTCACCTCGGCGTACTGCACGATGGAAACGCTTCTGGAAAACTGCAGCAGGGATTCGCTCACTTGCAGGGCCGCCGCGTAAATCCCGATGCGCACCAAGGCCGCGCCAGGGAGGAGGAACCATTCGAGGAGGTAAAAACCCAGCCGATAATTCAGGAACTGCGCCAAGTTGCCAAGCTGAACCGGCAAACCGTACTTGAATAGATCGCGGAAGGTGGACATGGCCGAAGTGCGGAGCTTTTCGACTTTCGGCAATCGAAGGAGCGCAAATGCCGAGTACGCCAACGCCGCGATAAGACCCAGGAAATAGGCCCAAACGAAATCGTCGAAATCGGGATTTCCACGAGACCAAATCACGTACACGAGTGCGGCGACCGTAACCAAGGGTTTGATCACCAGGGAATAATTGTGCGCACCGACGCGCTTGGCCCCGAGGAGAACCGGCGCGTGCACCGCCAGAAAAGCCTCTCCCAAAGCCAGGGGAAGAAAGGCCGCGTACCCCGGAAAGCCCTCGGTGCCGCTGACAGCGAGCACGAAAGAAGCCACCGGTACCACCGCCGCCGACCAGGCGTAACCGATGAGGAGCAGGTGTCGAATGCGGTGCCGCGGAACCAAATACACCATGGCCGAGCCCCCTACCACGCCCGCCAGAAGGGCGATCAAGGTGAGGTTGAGCACCAACAGTCCGATCATCCCCTTGATTTCAGCGCCCATCAACTTGGTGGTAATGAAGAGCAACGCCACCTGAAGCAGCATGGACAGGCCCTTTGTACCAAGGGTATTTGTGATGGCCCTAATCACCCGGCAAGTTATTTCTGAACTCGACGATCGCTTCGAAAACGTCGTCGGCGGTGAATCCGGTCAAGCATCTGAAGTCCGGGCATTTCGCCGGGTCGGACACTCGGGTTCGGTTGGGCTCCAACCACCGACTGCAAGGCCCGCAAGAAGGCCGAGCGTACAGCATCCCGTGACGGTGGGGAGCGATGCGGTTCCAGCCGTAAAAATCGGGGTCGGAACCTCCCCACACGGTAAAACTCGGCGTACCTACGCACCCCGACAAGTGCATGAGAAAGCTGTCTCCGCCAAGGTGGAGTTCCGCACCGGCGAGGAGCTCCGGCAATTCGGCCAGGGCGTATTTGTCGAACGCCGGTTCCACGCGGGGATGCGCGGAAAAATCCCCCCACAATCCGCTTTCGGAATCCTCGCCCAGAACGATTACCCGCACCTCAGGATCCTCGTCGAGAAGTCGCCGCGTCACCTCCGCCCACACGGGTACGGGGAGGTTCTTCCAAGGAGCCGCATTGCTGCCGCTGCCGGGCTGCAGGGTAATGTATTTTCGGGAAGGTTTGAAGGGGTTTTTTGTGGGAGAGGGCTCTAGGCGAAAAAGGTCTTCGCCCGGCAATCTGTCTTCGTAATCCGGATCGGCGAGCGCCAAGTAGCGCTGGGCCTCATGGTGTTTTACCGAAGGGGGATGGTGCGTGACGTAGGAGCGACCGGCGAATTTCGGATCGGGCAAGGAAACGCAGTGGATGTGCCGGGCCACCATTCGGGAGAACGCAAAGATTCTCGGCGTGGAGGAAAAGTGGTCGAGGTACATCGCGTCGATGGTCCCCGAATACTTCAGCGCCGCCCTGACGGCACGGGCACGGTTTTTCAACAGAACCACCCTGTCGATGGGCGGGTCTTCGAAGCCCTCGAACACTTGCTCGGGAAAATATGGCGAGGTACAGAAAGCGACAACCTCCCCCCTGCTTTTCAAGGTCTTCAGAAGAGGAACCAGAAGCAAGGCATTGCCCAGCCCGGTGGAAAGAAAAACCGCGTTTCTCACAAAAAGCCGCTTTTTGGCGCCGACCGCCGGCCGGGAATTTCAACGAAAACCCGACGAACCCGGTCGAACGATGGCCCCAAATATCCAAAGATTTACCCAAGCCACGCCGATATTCGAATGGCGGGACGCAAAATGCGGGGAAAAGGATGTGCAAAGTCAAATGTCCCGGGTACCGGGAATTAGCGGATAAACGCCCGTGGTGCTTTCACGTCACACCCACAAAAACAAAAAAAATCGTCTGTTCGCTTCTCGAATTCGCCACCCGGTGAATCGGTGCGACCTCAGAAATAATCGCGGTCGAGGTAGAGCTGCTTTACGCGCTGTAATTCGTCCTTATTCGCCTGATTGTCGGGATGTGCGCAGAGATCGAGCAGGAAAATGAAATTCTCTTTCATCTCGTTGAAACTGTTCTCCCCTTCCAAGTCGATTTCCTCTTCGATGTGGCCGTCTTCGTCTTCGTCGGCGAGCAAATTGAGGTCAAAACGGTCTTCATTCTCGATGTATTCCGCGGTAAGGCGAAGCACGCGCGTGATCAGGGGTTCGTTTTGCTCTTTGAAAAGGGCGCGCAGCTCCAAAAGTCTTTTGGTGACTTCATCGGCGATAATCCCGTTTTTGGTTACAAACTCCTTGAGGTTGTCAATTTTATCGAGGGTCTCTTTGGACAGTGTGGCTTCCATAAGGTCGGTTATTTCCTGTTTCCGCAAAAATAAGCAATCCCGGGGAGCCTGCATCATTTCGTTTTTCTCAATTTGTCGACCGGGACGATGGTCTTGACCATTCCGAAAACCACCGTGGCTTTTCCTTTGGCGAGGGCCTCCACCACGCCCCGTTCTTTGGTGCCGGGGATGACCACCTCGTCGCCTACCTCCACAGGCGTTTGATTCAAGGCTTTCGATTCCTTTGCGGCTTTTTTCCTGTTGGCCTTTTGGCGTCGGATTCGCTCCTGTTTTTCCCTCAATTTCTCGGCGAGGTCTTTCTCTTTTTCTCGTGCGGCCTCTTTTCTCGCCGCCAATTCCAGTTTTTGGCTCCACTCCTTCCGGCTTTTTTTGTCGCCCCAATTCCTCACGATCTCCTCGTACTTCTTCCCCTTTTCGATGAGCTGCTTGTTTTCACCGAAGTTCAGGTCGTCGCGCTTCTCCCGGTACTTTTCCGATTCCGCGCGGTAGGATTCGATCTCCTTCCGAAGGTTGGACTTCTCTCTCTCCAAGATGCTCGTTTCTTTGTTGAGCTTGTTTTTCTTGGTTTGCAACGTGACGAGGAGTCGGTCGAGCTTCACTTTTCGCCTGTCGAGTTTGGACTTGGCCGCTTCGATGACTTCGGGGTGGAGACCGATTTTTCGCGCCACTTCAAAAGTGTAGGAACTGCCCGCCTGCCCGATGTCGAGGATGTATTTCGGGGCCAAGGTTTCCTCGTCGAAAAGCATGCAGCCATTGACCATGTGCGGGTGATTTTCCGCGGCGAATTTCAGGTTGGCGTAATGCGTGGTGATCACGCCGAAGGCACCGCTGTCGCCGAGTTTTTCCAAAATGGCTTCAGCGATGGCCCCGCCGAGTTCGGGATCCGATCCCGTACCGAATTCATCGATGAAAAACAGAGTGTTACGGTCGGCGTGGCGCATGAAGTGCTTCATCTTCACCAGGCGGGAGCTGTACGTACTGAGTTCGTACGCGATGCTTTGGTCATCGCCGATGTCGACGAACAGTTTTCCGAAAACCGTCATGCGCGATTGTTCGGCGGCGGGGATGAGCAGTCCGCTTTGAAACATGATCTGCAACAATCCGAAAGTTTTGAGCGACACCGACTTTCCCCCGGCGTTGGGTCCGCTGATCAGCAAAATGCGCCGCTTTGAGTCGAGAGCCAGGGACAGTGGCATGGTGGTTTTTCCCTCGGCGGAGTTTTGCTGCAACAACAGCGGGTGGTAGGCGTCCACCAACTCCACCGACTTTTCCTTCACCATCAACGGCCGGCGTCCGCCTATGGACCGGGCATACATCGCCTTGGCGAAGGTAAAATCGAGCATACCCAAGGCGTATTCGTAAGCGGCGAGGGTATCCTTAAACGGGCGCAAATCGTCGGTGAGGCGGCGGAGAACCTTCCATTCTTCCCTTTGTTCGCGCTGCCGGGCTTCCGCCACGTCGTTGTTTAAACCCACCAAATTGGCCGGTTCGATAAACGCGGTGTTTCCACTTTCCGACGAGCCGTGCAAGGTGCCTTCGATTTGGCGCTTGTGCTCCGCGGCAACGCCCAAAACCCTGCGGTCGTTATACACGGTTTCCTCGAAATCCCGCAGCCACCCGAGCTTTTTGTACTTGCGCACGGCGGCTTCAAATGCCCTGTTCACCCGCTGTCTCGCGTCGGAGAGGTCCTTGCGCGCGTTAGCCAGTTCGCGGGAAGCGGAAGATTTTACGAAGCCGTTTCGCTCCACCACGGCATCGATCAGTTGGATGGGCTTTCGGGAAGAAGTGAGACCGCCGAAAACGTTCTTCAGCGCCGGCATTTCCTCTTTTTTCTCGCCCAAGAATCGGATGATGGCGCCGGCCGTTTCGGCCACCAGCATGAGATTTACGGCCTGTCGGCCTTCCAATACGGCGTTCGAAACGCCCAAAGCGGAGAGTTCCCGCGCGATGTTGGGAAAGGAGAGTTCAGGGAAGTACAGGCCATTTTCCACGATTTCCAAAGCCTCGGCGGTTTCGTCGAGTTTGGTCGATATCCAAGCCGGGTCGGCGGAAAGCGGGTTTTCGGCCGCGATGGTTTTGCCCTTTTCGCTTCGGCATTTTTCCATCACGCGGCGGAGAACCTTCGGGAATTCGAAGCGCTCGGCGGTGTCTTTGGGGTATAGATTCACGGTCACAAAAATAAGGGATTGTATGTGAGGTGAGGGTTTTTGTGGGTGTGGCTCTCGCCGAACATCCGATTTTCGGATTCGGGCACCGCACGTCTTGTCGCAATTTTTTTCCCCCGAAGATTTTTCGGAATCTTGACCATCCCAGGCAAAGGGTTCGGTATGACTATTTCCAAACGAACGGCGCTTTTTCTCATCACCGTCTTCCTGACAGGGGAGTGCACTTCATTAACGCCCTTCACCTGCAAAATGACGGCGCCGTGCTGCGAAAAGGGGTGGCCGTTCCCACCGCCGACGACGCCTCGTACTTGGTTCCACCGGAAAATTTCATCGAAGGCAAAGGCTGGAAAAGCAATTCCGCCGGAGACGCGGCCCTCACCACGCGCTCGCCCGGTTACGGAATGATCTACTTCCTGTTACGGGCCGCTTTCGGCAAACCGTGGGGCTTGCGCCTTATGATCGCCTTTCAGGTGCTGCTCTACGCCGCAGCGGTGGTACGGGTGCCGGGGTTGGCGGAGGATCTGGGATTGACGAACAAACTCGGTTGGGGGCTGGCATTGCTCTTCGCCATACTGCCCGGTTTTTGGGGCTTCTTGTCGTACACCCTTACCGAAGGGGTGGTGCCCGCTTTGGTGGTGCTGTTTCTCTCCTTTTTCCTGCGGTCTACGCACACGGGCATGCGAGACTTTGCCCTGGGCTGCCTTTTCTTGGCCGCGACCCTGTTGGTGAGGCCGGCCATGTTGGTTTGGGTGATTACACCTCTTTTGTTGCTGTTCACTTTTTCCGGCGTTTTGAAGGCAAAGCAAGGCTTGGCGTTGTGGATCTTGATGTTGCTTCCCTTGGGAGGTTGGCAATTGTATATGAAGGCAAGTACCGGAAAATGGCAAGGGTTGCATCCCATTTACCACGACGACGCCAACACCTTGTTCCGACCCATTCACCGCGACATATGGAACTATCACAAAGCTTGGGGCCAACGGGGTGTGGACTTTCATCGGGGCATAGACCGGTTGTGGCGCGCAGCCCTGAACGGCGGCGACCCGGAACGGCCCGTTCGGGAGTTGATCGCCGGTACCGATCCACGTGCGCAAGCGCTGATCGGGGATTCCGCTTTGCATTCGGCCTACCTCGATTACTTCGGGATTTTGGTAAAACAGGCACCTTATTATAAGGACAACCGCGTTCTATCGGGAATAACCGACGAGGAAGGGCGGCTCTCGGAAAAATTCGACGAATTCCGAAACGCCTATGTCTCCGCGCATCCCCTCCACAGTTTCGTGGCGGTGCCTGCAAAGGTGTTTTGGGAACTGACGGGACACAGCAACTTGACCCTCTACGTTTTTCAAAAATCTTGGCGGGGAAATCCGGTTGTGGAAGCGCTGCGGGTCGTTTCATTCGCGATTCACTTCGGTGCGTTCGCGGTGTTCTTGCTTTCGATGCTTTTCTTCGTCCGTGACCGAAAGTTGCTTGCAGTCGCATTGCCCATTTTGATTTACCTACTTTATCTCTGCGTGGTACAACGAGGCGTGGAAGAGCGGTACACGGCTCCCGTTTTGATTCCCGTCGTGATTTTGTCTGCTTGTGCCCTTCAGCGTGTGGGTGAAAAACGGGGATGGATTCGCGTCGGGGGGGAGGGCCGCGGCTCCGAATGAGCGCAACTTCGTTGGGAAAGTCCGACCGTGCAAGGACGCAGGGCGGTATCCCCTCCGCGTCAAGGCCACGCGTGGCCCGGAGAGAGGCAGCGACCACCGGAAGCTCGCGCCTCGCCGTGGCCACGGGCGGACTTGAGGTGGCGGGATAAAGCCCGAAGGCCGACCCCGACCCGAAAATTGAATGAGCCCCGCACACGCGGAATTGCCGTCGGTCGGGGGTGCACCCAAATCATAAATCCACAGCAAAAATGCAGGCAATTAGTATCTTTGTGCCTTCAAAAAAACCAGACTTCGGCTGAAATGAACATCGAAATCACGTTGCCCGACGGGTCGAAACGCACTTATCCTTCGGGGATTACGGCCTTGGAAATCGCCCGGGACATCAGCGAAGGCTTGGCGCGCAATGTGCTGGCCGCCAAAGTGAACGGCGAAGTACGGGACGCCACGCGCCCCATTGATACCGACGCCTCCATCACCCTGCTGACTTGGAACGACGACGAGGGGAAATCCACCATGTGGCATTCATCCGCGCACCTCATGGCCGAAGCGCTGCAGCATTTTTACCCGGACGTGAAGTTCGCCATCGGGCCGCCCATAGAAAACGGATTTTACTACGACATCGATCTGGGCGAGGAAACCATCAGCGACCGCGATTTTGAAAAAATCGAGAAAAAAATGCTGGAATTGGCGCGGGAAAAAAACCCGTACCTCCGCAAGGAAGTGAGCAAAGCCGACGCCTTGGAGTATTACCGCGAAAAGGGCGACGAGTACAAACTCGAACTGATCGAAGACCTGGAAGACGGGGAAATCACTTTCTATACGCAAGGCGGGTTTACGGATTTGTGCCGTGGTCCGCATATTCCCGATACCGGATACATTAAGGCGGTAAAGCTCATGGCCACTGCGGGGGCGTACTGGCGGGGGGATGAAAAGAACAAGCAGCTCACCCGGATTTACGGTGTGAGTTTTCCGAAACAAAAGGATTTGAAAGAGTACCTCCAGTTGTTGGAGGAAGCCCAAAAGCGGGATCACCGCAAGTTGGGTAAGGAAATGGGGTTGTTCACCTTCTCGCGGCGCGTGGGGGCGGGACTTCCTCTGTGGCTCCCCAAAGGGGCTGCGCTGCGCGAACGTCTGATCGACTTTCTGCAAAAAGCGCAGAAAAAAGCCGGGTATTTGCCGGTGGTCACCCCACACATCGGCGGCAAGGAACTGTACGTGACCTCCGGGCACTACGCCAAATACGGACAGGATTCCTTCCACCCGATCACCACGCCGCACGAGGGCGAAGAGTACTTGCTCAAGCCCATGAACTGCCCTCACCACTGCGAGATCTACCGCGCGGAACCCAGATCGTACAAGGATTTGCCCCTGCGCCTGGCCGAGTTCGGCACGGTGTATCGGTATGAGCAGAGCGGTGAGCTGCACGGTTTGACGCGGGTGCGGGGATTCACCCAAGACGACGCCCACCTTTTCTGCACGCCCGACCAGGTGAAGGAAGAGTTCGTGAAGGTGATCGATCTGGTGCTGTATGTGCTGAACACCTTGGGTTTCGAAGATTTCACGGCGCAGATATCGCTTCGCGATCCCAACGATCCCGACAAATACATAGGCAGCGACGAGAATTGGGAGCGCGCCGAGCGGGAGATTCGCGAAGCGGTGGAGGAATCGGGATTGAAGTACGTCGCCTTGGAAGGGGAAGCGGCTTTTTACGGTCCGAAATTGGACTTCATGATTCGCGACGCCATCGGGCGGAAATGGCAATTGGGTACCATACAGGTGGATTACACATTGCCGGAGCGCTTCGAACTGGAATACACCGGTGCGGACAACAAAAAGCACCGGCCGGTGATGATCCACCGCGCCCCTTTCGGCAGCATGGAACGCTTTGTGGCCCTGCTCATTGAGCACAGTGCAGGGAAATTCCCCTTGTGGCTGATCCCCACGCAAGTAAACATCCTTCCGGTGAGCGACAAGTTCAACAAATACGCGAAAAGTGTTTTGAACGAGCTAAATAATTACGATATTCGCGCCCACGTTGACGAAAGGAACGAAAAAGTGGGTCGCAAGATCCGCGATTCCGAGTTGGAGAAGGTGCCTTACATGTTGATTGTAGGTGAAGAGGAAGAGAAATCGGGAACCGTGTCCGTTCGAAAACAAGGCGAAGGCGATCAAGGCGTACACACCGTGAAGGCTTTTGCCGGGATCATTGAAAAAGAAGTGGCGACAGAGTTGAGCGCCCATACATAAACCAAAACACACAAGTCATAGCCAAGAGATTTCAAAAGAGAGGAGCGCGGCGGGTCATTAAAGAAGATCCGCACCGCATCAACGAGAAAATAAGAGCAAAAACAGTGCGGGTGGTCGGCGACGACATCGGCTCGCAAGTCGTATCCTTGGAAGAGGCCCTGAAGATGGCCCGGGAACGGGAATTGGATTTGGTGGAAATCGCACCGTCGGCCGATCCGCCGGTGTGCAAGATCATCGATTACAAGAAGTTCCTGTACGACCAGAAGAAGAAACAGAAAGAGCTTAAGAACAAGCAGCAGAAGGTCACCATCAAGGAGATCCGATTCGGTCCCAACACCGATGACCACGACTTCGAGTTCAAGCTCAACCACGCCAGAAAATTCCTCGAAGAGGGTTCCAAAGTAAAAGCCTACGTGTTTTTCAAAGGGAGAACCATCGTTTTCAAGGAGCGCGGTGAATTGCTTCTGCTTCGGTTCGCCAAAGAAGTGAGCGACTTGGGTTCGATCGAACAACTGCCCAAACTGGAAGGAAAACGGATGATCATGATGATCAACCCCAAAAAAAGCTGAGTAATATCCCCTGATTTTTGAACGTTCAAATCACCATCCAATGCCAAAAATGAAAACCGTGTCGAGTGCCAAAAAGAGATTTTCTTTTACCGGTACCGGCAAAATCAAGAGAAAAAACGCTTTCAAAAGCCACATTCTCACCAAAAAAACCACCAAGCAAAAGCGTCGCTTGACCCAGACGAGTCTGGTAGCCGACGTCGATGCACCGGCGGTAAAAAACATGCTCAACAAAGGGTAATGCGGCGTTGATTCGCACGCTAAGCCCACAGGTTACTAATCCAGGGACCGAGTAAAAAAACGAGATCGCTTCAAAGCGGCACTCTTTCCCAAAAAAACAAAGAAAAATGCCAAAGTCAACCAACTCCGTCGCCGCTAAGGCAAGACGTAAAAAAGTTCTCAAGCAGACCAAAGGTTATTTCGGACGCCGTAAAAACGTGTATACGGTTGCGAAAAACGCTTTGGAAAAAGGCCTTGTATACCAGTACAGGGACAGACGCCAAAAGAAACGCAACTTCAGGGCGCTGTGGATTCAGCGCATCAACGCCGGTGCCCGAGAGCACGGCATGTCCTACTCCGAGCTCATGGGGAAGCTCAGTGCAAAAGACGTTCAACTCAACCGAAAGGTATTGGCCGATTTGGCCATGAACCACCCCGAGGCTTTCAAAGCCGTAGTGGATTCGGTAAAGTAATCCGCTTCCTTTGCCTAAGGGAGCCGATATTCTCAGCTCATTGGAAAACGCCGCGCAACCCGCGGCGTTTTTTCATTTTCCGGATATTTCCCCCACCTCCCCGGCGCAACCCCCACCGGTTTTTCATCGTAGGTACCCGGGTAATCACCACAATAAGACCGGAAAAAAAAAGTTGAATGTGGGCGATCATCAAAAACCTCCTGTTGATATGTTTCGCGTATCACGCCTCCGATCGCACCTGCAACGCATAGTTTTGCCTGACATGAAGCCATTTACCCCCTTGATTCTGGGCGCCGCACTCTTGCTGGCGTCGACGCAAGCACACTCCCAAGTGCTGCTCTCCGAAAACACCCCGTTTTTCAACGTGTTTGCCGACGGCAAGGCACCGGCCGAACCCGAAACCAACGTGCCGGCTTGGACCATCAACGACTCTTTGTACCGCATTCCCGCCTACGACGTCTACTGCTCGTGGAACACCAAACGCGTACACCCCTACTCCGTCAACCTCACCACGATGACCGATACCGTGCCCATCGTGTTGGCGTACGATACCTGCTGCTACTCCCCGCCATTCGTCGGGCGCATGACATCCGATTTCGGACCTCGGCGCAACCGCCACCACTACGGGGTCGACATCAAGCTGAACACCGGCGACGATGTGAAAAGCACCTTCGAAGGCGTGGTGCGCATCGCACATTACGACCGCGATTACGGACGAGTGGTGGTGGTGCGGCACAGCAACGGCCTCGAAACCCTTTACGCCCACCTGTCCAAACTCATGGTAAGGGAAGGCGATTGGGTGGAAGCGGGTGACGTGATCGGCCTGGGCGGCAACACCGGGCGAAGCACCGGCAGCCACCTGCACTTCGAAGTGAGGTACCTCGGTGAGCCCATCAACCCCAACGACCTCATCGATTGGGAAACCGGACAACTGGTCTCCGATACGCTTCATCTCAACAAAACGCACTTCGAATACCTCGCCGAACTCCGCAAAAGGAAGTACCACACCATTCGCAGCGGCGACACCCTGTCGGCCATTGCACGCCGATACGGCACCTCGGTGAGTCGACTGTGCAAACTCAACAACATCAGCACTTCCACGACCTTGCGTATCGGCAGGGTACTGCGGTACAATTGATCGACCGGAGGGACGGGCGGTATTGTTTGGGTCTTTGGGTTCTCTCCGCTCTCCGTCTCCCTCGGAATCGCGTGAAAATCCCGCAGGTCGTCTCCCTCTTTTCCCACTCGGCGAACGTGCGCGGCTTCCCGGCGCAACCCGACATTTTCTCCCGTCACAGGAAAAAATCACGGTTCAACCCCATCCGATAAATGCGGGTGTGGTGCAATGATTACCTTCGCGTGCCGTTAATTTTCGGCGCGGTGCCGATCGGCGCCGAACCTTTAGCCGCTCCCCATGTTTGGCGGTAGACTTCCAACGCGCAGTCCCAATGCCCACACCAAAGAGAAAACCCACGAAATCACGAGCCAAAAAATCCTCCGCAGGAAGTGCGGGTGCCGGGAAGAGAAAAAGCACGGCCAAGAAACGCGGGAAGAAAACCGGAAAGAAGAAGTCGCTCAACCGCAAATTGCTGAAGTGGGGAGCAGCCCTGGTCGCACTGGGCGTACTGGCGTTATTCGCCTTGTTCGGTGCGGTGTACATCGGGCTTTTCGGCGCGTTGCCTTCCGAAGAAGACCTTCGCAACATCCACAACGCCAACGCCGCCGAGATCTACTCTTCCGACGGCAAGCTCTTGGGCACGTACCACATCCAGAACCGTTCCAGCGTGGAATTCACCGAAATTCCACAAACCGTCGTCGACGCGCTGATCAGCACCGAAGACAGTCGGTATTTCGAACACGAGGGCATCGATTTTTACAGCATTCCACGCGTGGTGATCCGCACCATCCTACTCGGCGACCGTTCGGCGGGCGGTGGAAGCACCATTTCACAGCAATTGGTCAAAAACGTGTTCGGCCGCCAACGCCACGGCTTACTGTCGATTCCTGTCAACAAACTCAAAGAGAACATTACCGCGCTGAAACTCGAAGACACCTATTCGAAGCAGGAAATCATCGCCCTCTACCTGAACACCGTGAGCTTCGGCGAAAACGTGTACGGCATCAAAGCGGCGGGAAGGCGCTTCTTCAACAAAGACCTCGACGATCTGGAGGTACAGGAAATCGCCACGCTGATCGGCATGCTCAAAGCCAATACCACGTACAATCCCCGCCTCTACCCCGAGGCGTCCATGGAAAGGCGGAACGTGGTCTTGGCGTTGATGGCCCAAAACGGACACATCGATGTGGCGGAATTGAACGAACTCCAATCCAAGCCTTTGGGCCTCGATTACCGCAACCTTCAGGGTCGGGACGGCTCTGCTCCCTATTTGCGTGCATTCTTGCGCAACCGGGTCGAAGACTTGCTCGCCCATACCGATCGGGGTGACGGCAGTCCGTACGATTTGCTCAGCGACGGATTGAGGATTACCCTCACCATCAACGCCCATATGCAGGAAAAAGCGGAGACGGTCGTAAAGAAGAGAATGGCCGAAATCCAGAAAACTTTCGACGCACACTGGGAAGGCAGAAGGCCGGGAGGATTGAACGAGGATTTTTTGTGGGCTGAAGCGCGGAAGACCCCGAGATACAAAGCCATGCAAGCCGCCGGAGCGGACAAAGCGAGCTTGGAAAAAGCCTTCACCACTCCGGTGGAAACGGTGGTGTTCTCACCGGACGGGCCGCGGAAAATGACGCTGAGCCCCCTCGATTCCATCGCCTACCACCAAATGATCCTGCAAGCGGGATTTTTGGCGGTGGAATCCGAAACCGGAAAGGTGCTCGCATACGTGGGCGGAACGGACCACGCCTTCTTCCCGCACGACCACGTGCACGCCAAACGCCAAGTGGGGTCGACCTTCAAGCCCTTCGTCTATGCCACCGCCCTGGAGCACGGTTTCCAACCTTGCGATTATGTGGAGAACGAACGCATCATCTTTTCGAATTATGAGGACTGGTCGCCCGAAAATGCCGACGGAACCTACGGCGGTTGGTACACGCTCAAGGGTGGCTTGGCGAAATCGGCAAACGTGGTCGCGGCGCGGTTGATCGCCGAAACCGGACCGGAACCGGTGCGGGAAATGGCGAGTCGCAACGGAATCGAAAATCTGCCCAAGGGTCCGGCCATCGCGCTGGGAGTGGCGGACATCGCACTGGAAGACATGGTTCACGCCTACATTCCCTTTGCCACCGGTGGAGTGGCTTCGACCCTCCAATACGTCCTTCGCATCGAAACGCCGGACGGAAAAGTGCTCTTCGACTTGGACGAAGACGTGGAAAACCGAAGAAAACGAGTGATGGACAGGGAAATCGCCGACACCATGCGCGAAATGCTGCGCACGGTCGTGGACAGCGGCACGGCGAGATCGCTACGAACGACCTTCGGCGTGCGCACACCCATGGGAGGAAAAACGGGAACCACCCAAAACAACGCCGACGGATGGTTCATATCCTTTACCCCGAAAGTGGTTTGCGGTGCGTGGGTGGGCGCCGAATCCCCGGCCGTGAGGTTTCGATCCACCGCATTGGGACAGGGTGCCGCCACCGCCCTGCCCTTGGTCGCGGATTGGGTGAGGGCCTGTGAATCGGATGCGAAAACCGCCGCGGTCTTGGGCAAGAAATTCACCCCGGTGGACGAAGACATCGTGCGGGACCTCGACTGTCCCCTCCACGTGGATTCCCGCATCGAATCGTTTTTCGACCGCCTGTTCAACCGCGACGCCGAGCCCCGGGAAAAACGCATAGGCACGGACGGCACCGAAGATGAGGACGAAGATTCCGACCGCAAGGAAGGCGGGTGGATCAAGCGCTTGTTCAACAAGCTCAAGAAAAATTAGGTAGGTCGGACAACGGATTTCATCGGTTTCATCACGCATCGTCTCCGATATACGCATGGTGACCCCGGAAAACCTCCCGCCCACAAAAACCCAAAACGCCCCTGCGGTACGCCTGTGCGACCATAAATTCGAGTGCAAAATTCCAGGGATGTTGGAAGTCCAACCCCCGGAAAAGAAAAATCCCTCGACTGTGCAGTGAGGGATTTTTCAAGTGACTGATCTTCAGCGGAGAAGGAGGGATTCGAACCCCCGGTACCTTGCGGTACGTCGGTTTTCAAGACCGATGCATTCGACCACTCTGCCACTTCTCCGCCGCAAATGTACACGTTTTGTCCATTAACGAAAGGATTGTGTTGCCTAATTTTTCCAAGGGCCGAATTCCGAAAGTCGGATTATTCGTATCTTCATGCTCGCTAGCTTTTTCACAACAAATTCCCCTATGATCGTAAGAGTTCTCACGACATTCATACTTACCCTTTTGACGCCGGTGCTCCTGCTGGCCGGGCCCTTGGCGGTGTTTAACCACAAGATTTTTTACACCCCCGAAGGCGAGCCGCTGGTGGAGACGTATTTCGACTTCAGCGCGCGGTCCCTGGCCTTCGTGCCCGGCGAAGACGGCATGGTAACGGCGACGGTCGAATTGACAATAATCTTTAAAAAGTACGGTGATATCGTGGCTTTCGACAAAAAGGTGATCACTTCACCGAAGATGGAGGCCCACGAGAGAATCGACTTCATCGATTTGCACCGCTTCCTGCTGGAACCGGGAAGGTACGAGGTGGAAATCGTGCTGCGCGACGTGTTGGCGCAATATGACAACGAATCGAAATTGATCACCGCATTGACGGTGCCCACACCGAAAACAGGTGCTCACTTCTCGGACATCCAGATGATCAGCGCTTTGCGAAAGGCCGACTCGACTTCCACGGTGACCAAGGCCGGCTACGACATGCTGCCCATGGTATCGGATTCGCTGCTCAAATCGGGCATGAAAGAAATCATCTTTTACGCCGAATTGTACGGCATGCCCGACAGGGTGGACGACGAAATGTTCTTGCTGAAGCGGTACATCCGAAACACCACCAACCAAGAAGTGGTGGAAAGCACGGTGAAGATGACGAGGGAAACGGTTATGCCCGTGAAGCCGATTTTGGCCATGGTGGACATCTCCGACCTCCCACAGGGCTACTATGAAATCACCCTCGAAGCGCGGGACACCAAAAACGAATTGTTGGCCCGGGCCACGCACGGGGTGCACCGCGTGAAACTGGACTCCCGCGCGCTCGCCTCAGTTATCGATGACCCGGCGAGCCACTGGGTGGGCCAATACGACAACCACGCCGAATTGTACGACTACGTTAATTCCATTCGCCCCATCGCAACCGTAGATGAAGCGAAAATCCTCGACGTGTATTTCTTGGACGCGCAAAACTCCGAGTTGCCCCATTTGCAACGATTCTTTTACGCCTTCTGGGAAGCGCGTGAACCCGGCTTTAGCCTGCAAGCGTGGGAGGAATACAAGCATCGGGTGGATTTCGTGAACGAGGAGTTCAGCACGCGCAACAAAAGAGGCTACGACACCGACATGGGAAGAATCTATTTGAAGTACGGCGCGCCCAACCACATCGCGGACCGCAGCTCGGAACCGGGCTCCTACCCGTACCAAATCTGGCAGTACTACAAGACGGGACAATTCAACAACGCGCGCTTCGTATTCTACGACCCCACGCTTTTGAACGCCGAATACCAACTGCTGCACAGCGAGGGCGTACGCGGTGAAATCACCAACCCGCGCTGGAGGTACCTCTTGCAAATCAGGTCGCTACCGGCCGAAAACATCGACCACAAAGACGGAGTGGATCACTACGGCGGAAGGGTGGACGACTTATTTGAAAATCCGCGGTAAATTTGCGCCTCTGCAAATCCTCCCCTTTCGGGGCGAAGTAAAGCCGTGTTGAAAGCCGCCATCGTCATCCTGAACTACAACGGCCGGGCACATCTCCAACGTTTTCTGCCCGGCGTGGTGAGTCACGCCCCCGAAAACACGGGCGTGATCGTCGCCGACAACGCCTCTACGGACGACTCCGAGGAATACGTTCGCGAAAATCATCCGACCGTGCGATGGATCGGACTGGATAAAAACCACGGATACGCCGAGGGCTACAACCGCGCGCTGAAAGAGGTGGAAGCCGAGTATTTCGTATTGCTCAATAGCGACGTGGAGGTGACTCCCCGTTGGTTGGACGGATTGATCGATGCCATGGATCGACACCCCGACGTGGCCGCCTGCCAGCCGAAAATACTCGACCTCAACCGAAAAGACCACTTCGAATACGCGGGAGGCGCGGGCGGTTTCATCGACAAGCACGGCTTTTTGTTTTGTCGGGGCCGCGTGTTCGACCACTGCGAAAAAGACGAAGGACAGTACGACGAACCCACGGAAGTCTTCTGGGCGTCGGGGGCGTGCTTTGTAGTTCGATCCTCTATCTTCCGCGAGTTGGGCGGCTTCGACGCCGATTACTTCGCGCACATGGAAGAAATTGATCTCTGCTGGCGGATCAAAAATCGGGGAGGTCGCATATTCTGTTTCCCCGACTCGGTGGTGTATCACTTGGGCGGTGGCACCTTGGAAAGCGCCAGCGCGTTCAAAACCTACCTGAATTTCCGCAACAACTTGAGCGTGCTCTTGAAAAACAGTCCCCGTGAGAATCTTTTCGGACGCATGTTTACCCGCATGTGCCTCGACGGCGGCGCGGCCTTTCACCTCATGTTTTCACGCGGATTCCCCCACTTTTTGGCCGTGCTGAGGGCACATTTCTATTTCTACGTCTTCCTCCCCGACGTGGTGGAACAAAGGAGGAATGAGCGCGCCGTCATCACATCAGGCGCGGTGGAACCCAACTTGACGGGTTTGTACCGGGGCAGCGTAGTAATGGATTATTTCCGAAAGAAAAAGAGGCGGTACACCGAACTGGACGTCCACAAATTCGAGATCGCGGGAAGAACGGCCACCACAATGCCGACCGAACCCGTCGCGACAAAACCCGATGGCACCCCCGGAAGCCCTACCGAGGAGTGAGCACAGGCAAGGAAAACCGGCTCCCTACGAGATCAAAAATCCGATGGCGGCGTCGTACCCTTTCAATCCCATACCGGCGATGACACCTCGCGCAACGGGACTCACGAAGGATTTGTGGCGAAAGGCCTCTCGGGCGAATACGTTGGAGATGTGCACCTCAACCACGGGAATTTCGATGGCGCGCACCGCATCGGCTATGGCGATGCTGCTGTGGGTGTAAGCTCCGGGATTGAGAACCACCCCTTCCACCTGCTCCCCCGCGCGGTGAAGGGCGTCTATCAATTCACCCTCCGAATTGCCTTGCACGTAGGAGAGGTCCGTTTCGGGAAATCGCGACTGCAGCCGATCGAAATAATCTTCAAAACTCTCGGCGCCGTAAAGCAACGGTTCGCGTTTGCCCAACAAATTCAAATTGGGACCGTTGATAATTAAAATCTTTTCCACGGAAAGGGCGTTGTATTCACCCCAAATTTACACATAAAACACCGGCGCCACCCGTGGATTCACTCATCAAAGGATTTCTGGCCTACATCCGATTGGAAAAATCGCTGAGCCAAAACACCGTTCTCGCCTACCGCAACGACCTGCGGAAATTTCAGGCTTACCTTCAAAAAGAACTCGGAGGCAAATCCGCGTTGCAGCTCGATTACGCCGATCTTTCGGGATTCGTCCACCACACCTCGCAAGCGGGTGCTTCCGCCCGCACCCAGGCGCGCATGATATCGGGCATTCGGGCCTTCTACCGCTACCTTTTGTTGGAAGACCTCATCGAAGAAGACCCCGCCGATCTGCTGGAAACACCCAATTTGTCGCGGTCCCTGCCCGACACCCTGTCGGTGGCCGAGATCGATCAAATCCTCGATTCGGTGGATTTGAGCAGTCCTTTCGGGCACCGCGATCGCGCCATTCTGGAAACGCTTTACGGCTGCGGTGTCCGCGTCAGCGAACTCATCCACATCCGCACCTTCGACGTGAACGAAAAGCGGCGCTACCTCTCGGTCACGGGAAAAGGAAAAAAAGAACGCCTCGTGCCCATCGGAAGCGAAGCGCTCAAGCACATCACCCTCTACCGCGACACCGTCAGAAACACAATCGCTACAAAAAAAGAAAGCGCCGACATACTGTTTATCAACAGATTCGGAAACAAACTGAGCCGAGTCGCCATATTCAATTTGGTAAAAGCACAGGTGGCGGCGGCGGGAATTCACAAAAACATCAGCCCCCACACCTTCCGCCATTCCTTCGCGTCGCACTTGGTACAAAACGGCGCCGACCTACGCGCGGTGCAGGCCATGTTGGGCCACGAAAGCATCCTCACCACCGAGATTTACACCCACCTCGACCGCGTGCACCTGCGCGATACCATCTTGCGCTACCACCCCCGCGAGCTCCGAAATCAGCGGAGGAAGCACTGAGTATTCATACCCTGTTTTTGGGCGTGCCCCTTCGGGTCGGTCTACAACCTGTATCTTTTTTGCGCTCCACGTTCCCTGGATTTCTTACCTCCTCCACCCATTCCAACCAGGCAAAAAGCGCAAAAAAGGATGCCGGTTTCCGCCCTCACGCAAATTTGCGTCACCTTGCCCATGATCTTTGAGATTTGAGAACACACCCACAAATTCCATCACCCGTTTTTACAAACCAATATATTGTTTAATAATCAAATAACCCTCATCACCGAACCTAAAGATTTAGGTTGAAAATCTTCCGCATTTGCACCGCAAACAAAGAATGCAAACAAGATTTGCAAAATATTGAACCTCGCATTTAAATAACACCATTCAAACATCTAAATTTCAATAAACAAGTCAGTAAATTTCTTACACGATATTAAGGGTTTCCCGCTACTTTTACTACTTCGCGCCACGGCAAACAATTCCCTTGGTCGCCTTCCGCGTCGCCGTCGATTTTTCCGGTCTTTTTCTATCTTCGGAACATCTAAAATTCATACCCTCCCGCAATGAGCTTCCCGAAAAAATTATCCGTCTTGTGTCTTCTCGCATGGAGTTGGTCTTCCACCCTGCATGGTCAATTGGCGGAAATGGACAATCACCTGACCTCGGTCCTGAATCAATCGTCGAGCGACACGCTGATCGACGTGATCGTGTACTTCCGTGCGGAAGGCGACCTCCACGCGCTGAAGGAAAAGTTCCGAAGCGAAGGCACACCGGTCGACGAGAGGCCCGCAGCCGTAATGCGGTTATTGAAATCCACGGCAAAATCCTCCCGGCCCGCCTTTCTGGAATTTATTGCATCGAGCCAAATGGAGTACGATGACGTGCGGCAGTTTTGGATCGCCAACGCCGTAGCCCTCCGCGCGGAACCGGCGCTGATACATGCCATTTCCCACCGTGAGGACATCGCCCGCATTTTGCTCAACCGCTCGATCTTCGCCTACGGCGATCCGCCCATTCGCGAAGGGGGAAGTCCAAAAAGCATGGGCGGTTCTGAACCCGGATTGGTGGCTGTGGGCGCACCCGAGCTGTGGGCCATGGGCTACACGGGTCAAGGTCGGCTGGCCATGACCTTCGACACCGGCATTTGGGACGACCACCCCGCTTTTCGGGACCGGTATTTGGGCAATCTCATGCCCTACACCACCACGTGGTTCGGGTACGACAGCCCCGTTCCCATGGACAAAACGAGCAGCCACGGCACGCACGTCACCGGCATCATGCTGGGCTTGGACACCGCCACGGCCGACACCATCGGCATGGCTCCTCGGGCGTACTTCATCGCGACAGATCCTGTGGTGTCGAATCTCGCCTTCGTCAAGCCCCTCACCGATTTCATGTTCGGTTACGAGTGGGCGCTCAATCCCGATGGCGATGAAAACACTTCCCACGACGTGCCCGACGTCATCAACAACTCCTGGGGTTTCGGTCCGGACTTGGATGAAGCACCCTGTCCGGAATTCGTCATACCGGTATTCACGGCGGTGGAAGCTGCCGGAATCGCCAACGTATTCTCTGCCGGCAACGAAGGCCCGGGATCGGAAAGCATCAGCGTTCCGCACAACACCAACATCGGATTGGTAAACAGTTTTACGGTGGGCGCCATCTCTTCCGGCGCGCCCTACCCCATCGCTTCTTTTTCGAGCAGGGGCCCCAGCCTCTGCGGCGGCACGGGCAGCATCCTCATCAAACCCGAAGTTTCAGCCCCGGGAATCAGCGTGCGTTCTTCCGTGGGCAACGACGGTTACGACTTGTTCAGCGGAACTTCCATGGCGGCGCCACACGTCAGCGGCGCGGTACTGCTGCTCAAGGAAGCTTTTCCCTACCTGAGCGGTGAAGAAATCTTGTTGGCCCTCTACTACTCCGCTACGGATCTCGGAGAGGAAGGCGAAGACAACACGTACGGCATGGGCATGATCAACGTAAAACAAGCCTTCGATTACCTCGCCGAAACGCACGAACCGGTTCCTCCCGGTGCATCGGGCGTGGATTTGGTACTCGCCTCCATCCTCTCGCCCCAAATGGATTTGGTCTCCTGCGTGGGAACGGAATCCCACCAATTCCAACCCATCATCACGGTGTACAACAACGGCGCGGAAGCCGTTGATTCCGTGGTTGTGAATTACGGCATGGAAGACGGTCCCCAAAGTCAGTTGACCGTTTACGAGACCATCGAGCCGAACGCGTCCCTGAACATCACCTTGCCCGAAATGGAAGACGGGACGACGGGGCCTCGCGCGTTTTACGTGCACATCCACCCCATGGAAAACGAATTCGACGTGTACAACAACCACAGAATCCACCGCTGGATCAACATTCCGCATTACGATTGGGACGTCATGGGCGACTTTTCGGAAAACTTCGACAACGGATTGGACTCGTCGGTGTGGACCGTGTACAATCCCGACAACTGGTACACCTGGGATACCCTGTCGGTACTTCAAATCGACGGGATTACAGGAGTCGCCGCCCACATCAACCACTACCATTACCACATCATCGCCGGCCAGGACGACCACCTCATCAGTCCGCTGATACGCAACGCCCCCGAGGAAAGTCAAGTATTGTCCTTCGATTACTTTTACCGCAAAAGGGAATTCAATCCCTTCGCCATGGATACGCTGATCGTGACCCTCACCCGCGTATGCGGCGACAGCTATCCGGGTGAAGAACTGTTTCACGAAGGCGGCGAGGACCTCTTTACCGTTTCCCAAATACAGCAGAACGCCTTGCCCACCGAACCCGGGCAGTGGTCGACCATATCCTTGGACCTCGACCTGACGGAAGGTGATCCCTTTTATTTTTCTTTCTTGACCATCAACCGAAACGGAAACCACATGTTGATCGACAACGTGCGCATCGACAACGGAACAGCCACCGAGGACCGGGAAAACCACCCGAGGCTGTCGCTCTTCCCCAACCCGGGGCGAAACGACGTGAAAATCGATTGGTCGGGACCTCCCGCTGATCTCGTCGTATTCGACATCGCGGGGCGGAAAGTCTACGCGGAAAGTCGCGTCGAACCGGGAAGCACCATCCATGTCGGCGAACTTTCACCCGGCGTTTATACCGTGGGCATCCGCTGGAACGGAAGCGCTTACACCACGGAAAAGCTCGTCATACAATAAGGGAAGTTCCTCCTTTCACCGACCTCCCCCGGTACCGCGTTGAAAAACTTTAACTTTGTGGAATACTCGAAGAATTGATGCGACACTACCTACTCGTTGCCCTCGTAATTGCCACCTGTTTGTCGAACGGCTACAAAACTTTCGGCCAGGATGAAGACCTCATCCAGTTTTCCGGAGTGGTAATCACCGCCGACAGCCTAAACCCCGTTCCTTTCGCCAACGTGCTCATACAGAATACACATCGAGGCACGATGACGGATTATTACGGGTACTTTTCCTTCGTCGCCCAAAAAGGCGATTCGATTTTGTTTTCATCCGTCGGATTCCAGAGAGCGCATTTCATCATTCCCGACACCCTCACATCCAACCGCTACTCATTGATGCAAATTTTGGTGAGGGATACCGTGCAATTAAAAGAACAAGTGGTGTACCCGTGGCCATCGAGGGAGCAATTCAAAGAGGCTTTTTTGGCGCTGCGTGTACCCGATACCGATGTGGACCGCGCGAGGCGCAATCTGGAAATGGCCGACATGGTTCAACGCATGGATGCGGCCATGCCCTCGGGGGGCGAAACCTTCAAAGCGTCCATGCAACAATACCAAAGCCAGTTGTATTATGCCGGCCAAACGGCTCCCATCAACGTGCTGAACCCGCTTGCGTGGTCGGAATTCGTCAAAGCCTGGAAGCGCGGCGATTTCAAATCGGACAGAAAACGAGGAGGGGAATTGGACGATTAGATGGTTTGGAAGGCAATAATTTCATAATCAATACGGTTTAAGAATTTTCGCTCAAGGATGAATCAATCGTACGGTCCGGCCACACGTCTGGTCTTTCTTTTGGTACTCACCGCCCTTTCCCTTTCGGCCGTGGCTCAGAATTCGGCCACCATTATGGGGCGCATTACCGACGACAGGGGTCGACCCATCGAATTCGCCTTCGTATTCGTTCGCCAGCAAGGTCAAGGAAGCGTTTCCGACAACAAGGGGAATTACGCCATTACCCTCACACCGGGAGAAGACATCCTGCTGGAAATAAGCCACGCCGCCTACGCAAACATCAGCCAAGTCATCACCTTGTTCGCCGGAGACACCATCCGAATGAACTTCACGCTCGATATTCTCGAAATAGAGGGCATCGAGGTCATCGAAAACCGCGTGCGCCACAACACCCTCAATCCGGTGCCCATCGAAAGCCTGAAATTGAACCCCACCGTACAACAGGGAATCGAAGGGGCGCTGACCTCCCAACCGGGGGTACAGACGAGCAACGAACTCAGCTCGAATTACAGCGTCCGTGGCGGCAGTTACGCGGAAAACCTCGTCTACGTAAACGACATCGAAATTTACCGCCCCTTTCTGGTGAGAACCGGAGAGCAGGAAGGACTGAGCTTTCCCAACCCCGACATGGTGGGAAACATCTACTTCAGCGCCGGGGGCTTCGACGCCAAATACGGCGACGGGATGAGTTCAGTGCTCGACATCAAGTACAAAAAGCCCAAGAAATTCGGTGGAAGCGTAAGTGCGGGTCTGCTCGGGGGTTCGCTTACCTTGGAATCGGCGTCGAAAAACGACCGCTTCACGCAAATCACCGGCCTGAGGTACAAAACCACCTCGTACATTCTCGGAAGCCTGGACACGGAAGGCGATTACCAACCCGACTTTACCGACGCCCAAACGTACTGGACGTATAAGATTTCCGAAAAATGGCAATTGGATTTCCTGGGAAACTATTCCCGGAACAATTACAAATTCGTGCCGTCCACACGCACCACACAGTTCGGGAGCATCAATGAAGCCCTGCAATTCACAGTGTATTACGACGGGCAGGAAATCACCTCCTTCGAGACCTTCTTCGGCGCCTTGTCCACCGAATTCAATCCCGACCCGATGACCCGGTTGAAGTTTACCGCCTCGGCGTTCCGAACTTTCGAAGACGAGAACTACGACATCATGGGTCGGTACTCCTTGGATGAACTCG
The DNA here is from genome assembly GCA_964574635.1 of uncultured Cryomorphaceae bacterium. Taxonomy (GTDB): domain Bacteria; phylum Bacteroidota; class Bacteroidia; order Flavobacteriales_D; family Cryomorphaceae; genus CAZNOG01. The sequence goes on from CAZNOG010000006.1 coordinate 43,833, forward strand.
AGCGGGACTTCGGCAACGACGAATTCGGAAACATCGTGCGGAACCGCGGCGTGGGCACCTTTCTCGAGCACGCCAGAAACCGATTGGATGCCACGGTGATGAGCTTCCAACACATGGGCTACAAAGCCATCGACAACAAGTACCTCCAATGGGGACTCACCTGGAAGGTGGAAGAAATCAACGACCGACTCAACGAATGGGATTACTTGGACTCCGCGGGGTATTCCGTACCCATAAATCCGCGGAACACGATCCTCCTCCAAGACGTTGTAAAAGGAGAAAACCACTTGTCGTCGAACCGGCTGATGGCGTATCTCCAAAACAGCTGGGATTGGTCCTTGGGCGAAAATTCGACCATCACGGCCACGGTGGGAGTGCGCGCCCAATATTGGGATTACAACGACGAAACCCTGATCAGCCCCCGGGGAACCATCGCCTGGAAACCCGACTGGCGAAAGCAACTGAATGACTCGACCGTATTGACCCGCGACGTGGTATTTCGATTCAGCACGGGGTTGTACCAACAAGCGCCTTTTTACCGCGAATTGCGCGCTCTCGACGGGTCTTTGAACCCCGAGATGCGGGCCCAACGCGCCATCCACTACGTTTTGGGGGCCGATATCAATTTCCGCATGTGGAACAGGCCTTTCAAATTCATCGCCGAGGCGTATTACAAAGACCTCGACTACTTGGTGCCGTACGAAATCGACAACGTACGCCTGCGCTATTACGGCCACAACGATTCGTACGGGTATGCCTACGGGCTTGACACCAAAATCCACGGGGAGTTTATTCCCGGGATCGAGTCTTGGGCCAACCTCAGCTTTCTGAGCACCCAAGAGAATCTGAAAAACGACTACTATTACACGTACTACAATGCATCGGGCGAAAAGATCATTCCCGGCTATACCGCCGATGCGGTTGCCACGGACTCGACCATTACCTACCCCGGTTTCATACCTCGACCTACCGATCAATTGGTGTATTTCCACATGTTCTTTCAGGATGAGATGCCCAGCATTCCGGGGTTTCGCGTCCATGTGAGCACCGTTTTCGGGTCGGGATTGCCTTTCGGTCCTCCGGGCACGGACCGCTACAAGGACACACAGCGGTACCGGGCGTACAAGCGCGTGGATATTGGGTTCTCCAAAGATTTGATGCCCAAGGACAAAACCAAAGGCCTCTTCAAACGCTTTGAATCCGCCGTGGTCAGCGTGGAAGTATGGAACCTCTTGGACATCAACAACACCTTGAGCTACTCTTGGATCCGCGAATCGTCCGGCAGAACCTACGGAATTCCCAATTACCTCACCGGCAGAAGAGTGAACGTGAAATTGGCCTTCTCGTTTTAGGTCTTTTGGTCAACCGGGAAGAGTCGCAACTTCCACCCCGGTGCATCAATCCACCGGTTTTCCGATGAAGCGGGCGGCCACGAACAGGGCCGCGATTCCCGATGCGAAGGCCAGGTACCACGGAAGATCGAACGCCGCGGCCAAAGTGGTAAACACCAGAGCAAGCACTCCCACAGACACCGCGTAGGGAAGTTGGGTGCGCACGTGTTCGATGTGGTCGCACCCGGAAGCCAGTGAACTCAAAATGGTGGTGTCGCTGATGGGTGAACAGTGATCACCGCAAACGGCTCCCGCGAGCACGCAGGAAGTGGTGTTCAAAAACAAGTGCAAGGCCTCCCCCGATTCGAGTCCGGATTCGATGGACAATGTCCAAACCAAAGGCAGCATAATGGGATATACGATGGCCATGGTGCCCCAGGAAGTTCCCGTGGAGAAAGCCACCAGAACGGACACCACGAAGGTGGCGGAAGGAATCAGCCACGGCTCCACGTTTCCCGCCGCAAGTCCGGCGAGGTAATCCGCCGTGTGCATTTCAGAGGTCAGCGCCGCCAATGACCACGCCAGGGCGAGCACCACGATGGCGTTGAGCATGCTTTTGAACCCGTCGATGCCGGTGTTCACCGATTCGTTGAAACTCTGAATGCGCTGGCCCACGGTCATGAGCACCGCCGCGATCAAACCGGCCATCGAGGCCCACAACAGCGCCTTGTACGAATCCGATTGACCAATAGTCGCCGAGAGCTTCTTGCCGAAACCCCAGTCGGAGTTGCCCCACACCGCAGGGTCGTAACCCGTGTACAACAAACCCGCCATGGTGCCCAAAACGATGATACCAATGGGTACGATGGCGTTGTACATCCTCAGCGGTGCGGATTCAACCGGTTTGAATTCGTCAAGATCGACGACGCCCGTCGATTCGGCGGTTTTCCCCGCTACGTCGCCGGCACGAGCGCGGCGCTCCGCGCGGAGCATCGGTCCGAAATCACGGTTCATCAAAATAAGAAACAACATAAAAATCAACGCATAGAAAGGATAATACGCGTATTCTAGCGACCCGAGGAATATGGCGTAAGGGCTGGATTCTATTTGTGTAGCGTTCGCGTTGATTTCATCCAGCGCCCCTTGGATATACCCCAATTCCGCTCCGATCCAAGTGGTGATGAAGGCCACCGCCGCCACAGGGGCAGCCGTGGAATCCACGATGTACGCCAGCTTTTCGCGGGAAATCCGCAGCTTATCGGTCACCGATCGCATGGTGTTTCCCACTACGAGCGTATTGGCGTAATCGTCAAAAAATATGGCGATTCCCAAAAACCAAGTGGCCAACTGACCGCTTTTCGGGGTGTTGGCGCCTCGGGAAATTCTGTTGACAATGGCCTGCATACCGCCGTTTCGCGATACCAAGGCCACCACCCCGCCGATGAGCGTGGAAAACACGATGACCGACACGTGGGAAGGCTCGCTCAACGCATCGATGATGTACTTGTCTATCAATCGGAGAAATCCCTGAAAAATCCCCGTCACACCCGTGCTGTAATATCCCACGATCACGGCGCCGGACAAGATCCCGACCACCAGACTGCTGATTACTTCCCGGAAGCTCAGCGCCAGCGCGATGACCAGAAGCGGCGGCACGATGGACAGCCACAGTGGCATGGGGTTGATTTCCGATACGTGGGTGAAGTACCCGATCTTAAAAGACATCGGTTCTTTGCGATCGAAGACCACGTCAAATTCCGCCCTGTCGTTGACGAAGATCAATTCCTTTTTTTCACCGTTGATTCTCGCGGTAAGCGTATCGCCGAATAATTCGAGCTTTTCCGGTGAAAGGCAGACCACGGCGGCCGTGGCGGAAACGTTTCTTACAAGTAGATCGGGCAACTCCACCCGAAAATCGTCCGCGTCGAACACGTCTTGAGCCTCCGATGCCACGAGGTGCAAAGGCGTGTAAAACAGCCAAAGGGCGAGAATCGCCAAGAGTTTCACCGGTAGAGACTTCATCGCGGCGAAGATAGAATTTTTGCCTTCCCTTCGCCAAGAGGTTCGGCCCTTTCCGCCCACGCCGGTGGCCCGTTCACCCCCGCCCCCGATCCCCACCGGCCGCCCACTACAGAACTCTTTCCGATATTTGCGGTTATGCAACGTTTACTGTGGTTGATCATCCCTTTCTTGTGGATTTCCTGCGGCGACACGAATCCATTGGAAAGAGAGTACGAAGTGGTCGGAATCGAAGTGGAAGGACTTGGAAAACCCACTGATTTCATGGCCGGAAAAAAAGCCGCCGCCTTGATTTACCTCAGCCCGGAATGTCCCCTTTGCCGAAATTACACGGTGACGATCAAGAAAATCATGAACGAATACTCCGATCAAGACGTGGCCTTCCTCGGCGTGGTCAGCGGCGATTTCTTCTCGAAATCCGAAGTGAAAGCCTATCTGCTGAAATACGATATGGATTTGCCGGTGTTCATGGACCCCGAGTTTATGATCGCGCGCCGTTACGGTGCGGAAATCACCCCGGAAGTTCATCTGATCCGTCCCGAAGGCGATCTGCTTTACAAGGGCGCCATCGACAATTGGGCGATTTCATTGGGGCAAAAACGCCAATCGGCGACGCGACATTACCTGGCCGATGCCATAGAGGCTCACCTCGCCGGCCAACCCATCGATCCTTTGCAAACCGAAGCCGTGGGATGCTACATCGAATAAAATATTTCTGTCTGATAGCGGCCGCCTTGGCGCTGGTCGCATGTGGTGAAACTCCCGATGGCGAGAATACCGGGGAGGTATACACCGCGGAGCCGGATCTTCCCGTGAACCCTACTTTTTGGGAGCACGCGGCTCCCATCGTATTCGAAAATTGCACGCCCTGCCACCACAACGGGGGAGCCGGACCGTTTCCGCTGGTGTCGTACGACGATTCGCGCAAACGAACCAAGACCATCCGCAAAGTGGTGGAAACGAACTTCATGCCGCCGTGGCCGGCAGACCCCGGTTACCGCACGTTCAAGAACGAAAAGCGCCTCTCACCGGCCAAAAAAGCGCTTTTGCTGCACTGGATCGATAAGGGAGCCGAAGAAGGTACCCCGCCAAAGGACCCACCCGTGCCGCGTCTTCACACCGATAACCGCTTGGGCGAGCCCGACCTGGTATTGGAATTTCCCGATACGATCCGACTCGGCGGCGACAACGTCGATAAGTTTTTCATCGCCAAAATCCCGTTCGAACTGAAACGGGACACCAATTTGGCGGCAGTGGATTTCCGACCCGGCAACAAGTGGCTGGTACACCACGTCAACGGGCATCTGATCAACTACGGAGAAGGCAAGAAAACCGATGTGTACGGGGGCGAATGGAACGTGAATTCGGAAAAAGTCACTTCCCTGGAAGCGTACCAACGGATGCAACTGCAGAACGACGACGGCACGTATCCCCCCCTGCTCGTTTCGGCCATGAATTACCTGCCCGGCGTCGAGCCCACCGCCTATCCCGAGGGATTGGGCACGATGCGAATCGCCAAGAAAGGCGCCTTCTTGCTGAACACCCTGCACTACGGACCTTCCGCACTCGACACCTTCGATTTTAGCCGGATAGAGCTCTACTTCGCGAAAAGTCCGCCCGAGCGCCCGATGCAAGAGCTTCATTTAGGGACTTTGGGGGTGAGCCCCGTTGTTCCCGAATTTGTCATCCCCGCGGGGAAAATCTCGGATTTCACGACGGAATACCGGGTGCCTCAAGACATTTCGGTGCTGACCATCAACCCCCATATGCACCTGTTGGGCAAAACGTTTAGAGCCTACGCATACAGCCCCGCATCGGGCGATACCATCCCGATGATCGATATACCGAGGTGGGATTTTCGCTGGCAGTTTTTCTATACCTACGAAAAAATGCTGCACATACCCAAGGGATACGTCATCCGCGTGGAGGCGACATTCGACAATACGGCCGACAACCCGTTCAACCCCAACGATCCGCCGAAAACCCTGTTCGAGGCGGGGCGCAACATGAAAACCACCGACGAGATGTTCCAGTTTTTCGTAAATTTCGTGCCCTACCGGAAGGGCGACGAACACATCGAGTTGTAACCCGAAGAAAGATGTCCACAACGGGAATTCCGGAATTCGAGAACGAAACGGGCTGCGACGACACACCCACAAAAACCCTAATCCAAATACTCTACCCCATGAAAAACAAATGGATCCTCCCCCTTTTCACGGCCGCTTTCCTTCTGGCCGGCACCTCACTTTTTGCGCAGCAAGGAGTGCAAGAACTCAATTCACCCGCTGATCGGGAAATGCAATCGGAGATGCGCCAATACATCGAAGTGCTGCAACTTACTCCCGAACAAATCGCACAGACGAGCAGCACGTTGAAATGGAAGATGGAAGAAAAACAGCGGATATTCGACCAAATGGAGAAGCTGAAGCGCGAACTCGAAACCATCGATCAAAGCGCCGACAAGCAGATCATGGGAACGCTGACCGAGGAGCAGAAAAAGGTGTTTATCGAGAAGATCACGCCCCAATTCAAATCAAACCGGGCGGAGAGCGTAAAGCAGGTTTCGGAATAATCGGGTTTGGCCGATCAATCGACGGCGTTGGCAACCCAGCGCAATCGGTCGATTTCCACGCCTTGGTTGCGGGTTCCCTCGAATTCAAAACCGGCCACCACGTTGATTCGCGACATCATGATGTGCGAGAAGTGGCGTATGGGAATGCTGACTTCGGTGAAGGCGGTGTCGTTGAATTGACGGGACGATAACTCCACGTAGCCGCTTCGCAGATAGGGCTCGCATTGTTGGCCGTCGGGGATTTTGCCGCTGATGAACACCCTGAAAAATTCGGGGGCGGAATTGGTTTCGTGAGATAAACGCACGTCAAACCGCAAACTTCCTTCGGCAAAGTCTTTTGCGCTCCGCTCGTTGATGACGGAGAATACCGAAAGGTGGCTTTCGCTACCCCCCGTGCCGAGGTAGAGTATTTCCTTTTGCGTGGTATCGGTAAGGGGAACGGCCGTTTCGATCGCCGTACCGGCGCACACGTCCAGGCGGTAGGCGCCTTCGTGAAAATCGGAGTTCCACCCGCCGAACGCACCTTCTTGCCAGATGACTTGCTCCGCTTGGTTGTAAGTGCACTGCCCGTCGTCTTTCAAAGCCCGCGGCTCGTAATTGAGCGCGATGGGGTCGGTGCAACCGACTTGTTCCGGGTCTTTATCGCACGAGATCAGCAGCAGTATAAAAGGTAAAATCAGGAGGGGAGATGTGGATGATTTCATGACTTTTCGGCTTTGCTTTGAAGAGAATGCATCCCTTGCCGTTATGCCGATTTTACTACCGTCGCGAGGCAAATGTTACACGGAACCCCATCCAGGTGCCCACCGCCGACCTTCCAAACTGAAGATCGGCGGGAATGTAGGATCGGGAATGGTATATTTGCCGATGGACTTTTCGATCACCCGCCCATGACATTGACCCAACTCAAGTACGTTGTGGCTGTGGACACTTACCGCCACTTTGCCAAAGCAGCAGAACATTCTTTCGTGACCCAACCCACGTTGAGCATGCAGGTCAACAAACTGGAGCAAGAACTGGGTGTGCGGATCTTCGACAGAAAAAAACAACCGATCGAACCCACCCGCATCGGTGAGGCCATCATCAAACAGGCGCGGCTGGTGATCAGCGAAAGCGAACGAATCCTGGAATTGGTGAAGGCCGCAAAAGGAGAAGTGGGTGGAGAATTCCGGCTTGGGATCATCCCTACGGTCAGCACCAATTTGTTGCCCCGATTTCTGAGGGGAGTGTTGGAACAGTATCCCGAAATTTCCTTCCGCATCAAGGAATTGCAGACCTCGGAAATCATCAACATGCTCAACAACGACCGCTTGGACGCCGGCATCATGGCTACCCCTCTGGGCGAAACGGGATTTGTTGAAGACCCTTTGTATTACGAACCTTTCATGGCGTATATCCCCGAAAACCACCGGTTGGAAAAGGAAGAGTTCGTTTTGCTGAGCGAGTTGAAAGTGAGCGATTTGCTCCTGCTCAAAGAAGGGCACTGCTTTCGGGAAAATGTGCTGAACATTTGCGAAGCGGCCTTTCCCGGGGGCGAAGGAAACTCCAAGGAACTCGAATTTGAAAGCGGCAATTTCGAAACGCTGGTGCGCTTGGCCGATAAAGGGTTCGGCATGACTCTCCTGCCCTACCTCACGGCATTGGACCTCGACGAAGAATCGAAAAACCGCATCAAACCCATCGAACACCCGCAACCTACACGGGAGATCAGCATTGTATACAGGGAAGGACAACCGAAAACCAAAGTCATCAAGATACTGGCCAAAGAAATCAAAAGTCGACTTCCCGAGAGGCTGCTCGATCCGAACTTCGGAAATACCATCAGCCCACTGCCCTCCCGGTGAGGATCCGAATTTCGAGTCGCCCCGCCGGCCGCCGGTCCGGAACGACTTTTGGAAGTTATGCAACCCATTGAATACGCAAAACAGACATGAACACACCGGCGAAAAAACGAGACGTGATGAAGAAGCACCCCTTGGCATTGCATCGATGGATACCCGTCGCCATCGTTTTTCTCATCCTGTCTACGGCGGCGAATGCCCAAGACGAATGGGAAAATCTCTCCACACGGGAGAGGATAAGAATCGGTGAACAAGAAAAACGGGAAGCCGAGAACGACGCGGAATTTCAAAAATTAATGCGCGAAGGTCATTCCCTTTTCGAAGACAAGCACTACCTCAAAGCCATCAGAAAATACGAGGAAGCACAAGAGCAAAGGCCTTACAACGTGTACCCCAAGGTCATCATCGCCGATATCGAGCTGTCCATGAAAGATACCTTGGCCATACTTCGCGAAAACGAGAGGCTCGAAAATCTGCGGAACAACCCCCCGCCTCCTCCCCAAGCCGAAGAAGAATCCACCGAAGAGTACAAGCCGGAATTGACCGAAACCAAGCAAGAGACGATAGACCGGCTGAGCGACTGGGAACGGGAAGAACGGCGCAAACGGGAAATGCAACGAGAACGGGAAAGACAGAGGGAGGTAGAACCGAGCTCCGTGCAGACATCGGGTGAAGTTCCCCAAATGAGCACCGAAGAATATCAAGCCGAGTTGGGCAGAACCTATCCACAGGGTGTGACCGAAACCGTGGAAAAAGAGGGCAACAAAACCATCACCACGCGCATCGTGGTGAAAGACCAAAAAGGAAATTCATACCGCAAAGTAGCCCACGATTGGGGCGGAGTGTTTTACTTCAAAAATGGCAAAGCCGTGACCCAGCGCGTGTGGGATGAAGAGACCACCCGGTAATCTCGGTCAATGGAAATAGCCTCTGATCATTCGACCCGTGCGCCTGCTCGGATGGGCACTTCAAGGTGATTTTCCCTCGGCGGAATTGGGCAAGAGTACCTTTCGCTGTATACGCAGTACGGGTTGTACGCGAAGTTGAAATCCACCACCGCCGTTTCCCCTTCGGGGAGATCCACTTCCAAGTAACGCCCTCCCCCGTACGTGTCGAAACCCGAAGTCTCATCGGTGAAAGGCACGAAGAGGGAATTTCCCTCCGGCGATTGGCGCATCAAATCCAAATTGAGATAGGCCGAGAGTTCCAACGATACCGAATCCAAATCAAAGCGGATCAGCCCCGCCTTTTGGTACCGTTGTTTGATCTCGCCCGTGGTTTCGAAAGTCATGGGTTTCTCTCCGCTCAGCGGCACCCACCGCGCCTCTACCCGAAACGCCGGGTCGTAGGCGTACCGCGGCACCGAGTCGAACTCGGCGAGCATCTCGGCGCTGAGCGGCGTCTTTTCGGCGTCGGCGAAATCGCCGTCCACTTTTTGCCAAAATTCCTCGTACGCCTCCCGTGGCGTCAGATCCCTTTGCGCAACATCCTGCGTGCACCCCGACGAAAAAGACAAGAGCGCCGGCAACAAGGGAAGAAAAACAATTCGCTTCATCATTCCGCAAAAATACACATCTTGCGATGGCTGAGAGCGGGACGTGCACGCCTTCGGTAATTCACTTTTTTCGGCGAGGCACGAAAATATTCACCATCTTGCAAGTTCATGGAAATCACACGTGCCATAAAGGATGCCGAGACAGCCTTGCGCGATTTTCTGGAGTACATTCTGGAGAGAAACCACGGTGAAAACTGGCCGGAACACTGCGGCCTTCCCCCCGAAAAAATCCAAATTTGGAAGGAGAGAAAAGCCCTGGCCGAAGCGGAAGCCACGCCCATCTCCGCACCGGAAAAACTCATGTATCACGCTCCCTTCGAAGACCTTTCGGAAGTCATCACCGAAAACTGGAGCGGCGATCTCCAACCCATTTTTCCCGACCTCGACAGAACAACCACCTACCTGCGCATTCTGGAATCGTACCGCAATCCCGACAACCACCTCCGCGAGTTGTTCATCCACGAAAAACACCTCCTTCTGGGCATCACCGGCGAGATCCGCGCGCAAATCACCGCTTTTCGCAGTTTGCTGGAACTCGGCAAGCAAGGCTTCCCACGCATAGAATACGTCAAAGACGACCTGGGCAACATTTGGGTGCCGGGAAAACCCCGACGCGTCAAAACCAACCTCACCCTGCGCCCGGGCGACACCATCGAATTCATCGTCAAAGCCAGCGACCCCGAAGAAATGCCCCTGGAATACAAAATCCACGGCGAAAAATGGCAAACCGGCAACATCTTGCTCTTCGAAATCGGCGACAAGCACATCAAAAAACAAGCGCAAATCAGCATCACCATCCGCAGTTCCCGCAAGTTTCACGCATTCCCCCTCGGCTACGACGACCGCGTGGTCTTCGAATACCAAATCGTGCCTCGTAGCAAAAACCAGTAAAAAAAGACGCGTAGGTTTTTTTGGGTTTTTGTGGGTGTATCCTCATTCCGGAAGTCGACCGGCAATTCCGGCTCCATCCGTGGCACGGATCAAAATTCACGTGCACGGCCAATAATTTTTGCCACCTCGGCGAGTATCGATTATTTTCGCTACCTTAATCGATCATATCTCCAACCATGAAGTTTTTACACAGACCCTTCAAGGCCAACCCAAAAGACGTGGTGGTCGTAGAGTTCAGCGCTCCAACCAAAGTTCTTTTGCTTCATCGGTTGGAATTCAATCGGTACAAAAAAGGTCGAACGTATCGGTACCGCGGTGGTTTCGCGGAAAAATCACCGGTGGAATTCACCATTCCTGCCCAGGGCACTTGGCACGTGGTCATCGAAAAAGGCACGTACAAAAATCCCTTGGAAGTCACCGGCAGCGCCAAGCTCATTCCCCACCACTACGATACGCTCAACGGAATGGAACAACTCGAAGGCCGAAAAAAAAGCGTCACCGAATACGACGACACCCTCGATTAATGCCCCGTTTCCCCATGTACCGCCACGTCGTCCGTACCACGTGGATTTTTCTGTTTTCCCTCGCCGTGCTCGGTTGCACCAGCCCTGACACGGGTACCGACACCGACTCAACCTCCACACCCGAAACCGCACCGGCTCCCTCACCGGCCGATACCACAACCGCACCCAAACCGGCCAAAAGGGAATTTCCTCTCCTGAACAACGACAACGTCGAAGAATTCCTGATGGAGTACTTCAAAGCGAATCCGGAGCGCAGAATCCTGGTGTCCACCCCTCTCGGCGACATGAAGGTGAGGCTCTACGACGATACTCCGCTCCACACGGCAAATTTCCTGATGCTGGTCAAGCGCGAGTATTTCAACGGCACCGAGTTCACCCGCGTCATCGACGACTTCATCGTTCAGGGCGGAAACAACGAAAGCGAAACCGAGGAAATCAAGGGAATTTTGATCGGAAGTTATTTGATACCTGCTGAGTTTCGCCCACAAAACATCCACAAAAAAGGCGTCCTTTCCATGGCCCGGCGCTACGAAGACAATCCCGAAAAACGCTCGGCGGCTTACAACTTCTTTTTCGTCGACGGCCGCACCTTCAACGAGGCTCAATTGACCATCATGGCGCGCGATCACGACATGTCGATTCCGGAATGGAAGCGCGAAATGTACAAAACCGTCGGCGGCGCACCCCACTTGGACGGGCAACACACCGTATTCGGTGAAATCTACGAAGGCCTCGACGTGCTGGAAAAACTCTCCGCCGTGGAAACCGATGAAGTCGATTGGCCCTTGTCGCCATTGCCGGTGGAAATGAGCGTTATCGAGTGAACGGATGTTCCCGATTTCCCACCCGAAGCCGGTATCTTTGAGCACCCATGGAACTGAAAGACATGAACAAAATTCTCCAAAAATACCACGTCACCAACGCCTTCGGAAGATTGATGGGGTTGGAAATCGGCGATACCACCCCCGGTCAGGCCGAGTACCGTCTGAAGATCGAACCTCATCACCTGTCGAATCCCATGGCGGTGCACGGAGGGGTGGTCGCCGCCATGATGGACGCCATCCTGGGTGTGGCCGCGTTGTCTCTCGCCGTCGAAGAAAACAAGCTTGTGAGCACCGTGGAGTTCAAGATCAATTACTTCACGCCCATTAAGCTGGGCGACGAATTGGTGGGTCGGGGCAAAGTGGTGTTCGCCGGCAATCGCCTCATCAGTTGCGAAGGGGAAATCATCGTCGAAAATCGTGGCGGCACGGTGGCGAGCAAAGGTTTGGGCACCTTCAATTCCTACCCCGTGGAAAAAAACAGCCTGTTGATGGACGCCTTGAAAAACGAGCGCGACCGGGAAAAAAGGTAAACTTTTCCCTCACCACCTGCAATCACTGCGGGTCCACGTCGATCACCAAGCGCACCGCGCGGAATTCCGCATCCGCGAAAAACGACCGATTTAGCGCCACGAGCTTGGATTTGAATTCGGAAGGGCTCTGCGGTGGCATAATCTTCAAGACGATGTCCTTGAGGTAGCGGTTTTTGATCCGTTTTACCGCGGGATACTCCGGCCCCAATACGAATTTCGGGTCGAGAAACTCGATGAGACGCTCGTAATACCGCGCCGAGCAATGGTCCACCAGTTCACTTTCCCGGTGCACGAAGGTCAGTCTGATCAGACGCGCAAAAGGTGGATAAGAGTATTCGTGTCGCTCTTTCAGCTCTCTTTCCAGGACGTAATCGTAATCGCCGTCGATGACTTTTTGGATCACCCATTGGTCGACGTTGCGGGTTTGGATCAAAACTTTTCCCCGTTTTTGACGGCGACCCGCGCGGCCCGCGACTTGCGTCATGAGTTGGAAGCCCCGCTCGGTGGATCGAAAATCGGGAAAGCGCAGCAAGAGATCGGCATTGAGTATGCCCACCAAACTCACCCGGTCGAAATCGAGGCCTTTGGTCACCATCTGCGTTCCGATGAGGATGTCGGTGTATCCATCCTGGAAATCATTGAGAATTTGACTATAAGCCATTTTGCTCCGCGTGGTGTCCATATCCAGCCTCGCGATGCGGGCATCGGGAAAGTGAATGGGCAGTTCCTCTTCGATGCGTTCGGTTCCGAAGCCCGCCAATTTGAAATCGGCGCTGCCGCACGCCGGGCAGGCCGGTGGGCGGCCGTACCTGTTTCCGCAGTAATGACATACGAAGCGGTTCAGACCTTTGTGGTAGGTCACCGACACGTCGCAGCGGGTGCATTCGGGAGCCCAACCGCAGGCCAGACACAACATGATGGGTGCGTATCCTCGGCGGTTTTGGAACAAGATCACCTGTTCCTTTTTATCGAGCGATTCCTTCATCGCCTCCAGCAGGGCTTCGGAAAAATAGCCCGCCTTTTGCGCCGGCAAGGGCACGGCTTGGATTTCCGGAAGGTGCATTCCCCCGTACCTTTCGTTGAGATGCACGTAGCCGTACTTGCCCGTCCGAGCGTTGTGCATGGATTCAAATGATGGGGTGGCCGAGCCGAGCAGCGTCTTGGCTTGGTGGATGGAAGCCAGTACGATGGCCGAATCCCGGGCGTGGTACCGCGGTGCGGGTCGGAACTGCTTGAACGACGTCTCGTGTTCCTCGTCGACGATGACCAACCCCAGATTGTGAAAAGGCAGGAAAATGGCGCTGCGCGCACCGAGAATCAAGCGCGTGCGTTTTTCGTCGGGGTCGAGCACGCGGTTCCACAATTCGACGCGTTCCTGTTGGTTCAATCTGGAATGGTACACCGCCACTTCATCGCCGAAGTAGGATTGAAGCCGGCTGATCATCTGGGCGGTGAGCGCGATTTCAGGCAAGATGTACAGCACCTGTTCCCCTCGGTCCAAGTGGCGGCGAATCCTTTCGACGTAAATTTCCGTCTTGCCCGATGAGGTCACGCCGTGCAGCAATACCACGTTTTTGTGTTCGTGTGCTTCATCGATCGATGCCAGCGCCTCGCGCTGTGCAGCACTGAGGGATGGGCGAGGCAAAGTATCGCCTTCGAAGACCGGAATGCGATCCACTTGCTTGTCGTACAGTTCGAATATGCCTTTATCGACAAGGGTTTTGACTGCTGCAGAATTCACACCGGCGACTTTCTGCAAGACCTGCCTGCGCACTTCCCGCAAGTCGCCTTCGTAGAGGGCGCTCAATTGCACGTACGCCAACAGTACCTGCAATTGCCTCTCGGCCTTCTCCACCATGCCGAATGCGGCTTCCAAGCCTTTCTCGTCGCGGTGCGCCTCCGTCAGTCGGACGTAGGTGACGAGCTTCGGCTTGTACTGCTCCTTCACTTCTTCCGTGGCCAACAGGGCGCCGGCTTCCATGAGTTCTTTGAGAAGTTTCCCGATGTTCTTTTTGCCGAGCAGATCGCTGATTTCCTCGCCGGTCATGACCTCGCGGTTGGTCAAGGCAAACAACACCGTTTCCCCGTCGGCGGAAATTCCGGACGCATCTCCATCGTAATTCGGATTGATCACGTATTTGCTGTGGCTCGTGAGGCGCATGGCGCCGGGCAGCGCGGCGAGAAGCACCTCACCGAGGGTGGTGAGGTAGTATTCCGCCATCCAAGTCCAGAATTTTATTTGGCGCTCATTGACCACCGGCAGCGGATCCAAAAGGTCGTCGACGTATTTTGCGGTGTACTCCCTGGGCGGGTTCTCGTGGATGCGGAGGATGATGCCCGTCATTAATTTCCGTTTACCCAGCGGCACCACCGCACGGACTCCCACCCCGGCGTGCCCGGCCATCTCTTTGGGCAATCGGTACGTCAAGGCCTTCGGCAGTGCCAAGGGCAAGATCACATCGACGAAAAAAGTCTTCACGAAACGGGAGTTGAACGCAGACGCAAAGGTAAACGAATCGCACGGCAGACTCCCGGCGAATCGATGATGTGTCGCCGCCGGGTACCGCGAAGTCATTTTCTACATCCGATATATTCACGCCACTTTTCCCGAAATTGAACGAAATGTGGAGCATCAAATCATTCGGCGAATGGCGCCTCAATTGAAAGTCGACGGTGACGAATTAAAGTTTTTCAAAAAAATCGTATGGTCTATCATCAAAAATTATGATCATCCGCTAAGTTACCACAACGTACATACATTACGTTACCGCGATCTAATTTTGTTCTAAAACATGGATTATGAACATATTAGAATTTTACGGTCGATTTCCCACGGAAGAAAGGTGCAGGGAACATTTTCGGGCGATCAGAGAAAAACAGGGTATCGTGTGCAAGAAGTGCAAATGCGGCAAACACTATTGGTTGAAAGCCAAATGGCAATGGCAGTGCTGCGAGTGTGGGTTCCGCACCGGTTTGCGTAGTGGCACCGTGATGGAAAGTTCCAAACTGCCCATACTCAAGTGGTACTTGGCTATGGCCTTTATGTCCTTCAGTAAGAAGGGGGTGTCGGCTTGTGAGCTTCAGCGGCAACTTGGCCACAGCAGATATGAGAGTATTTGGAGAATGATGCATAAAATCCGGGAAGCGATGGGAAAGCGGGATGATCTGTACAACCTTGAAGGAATGATTGAGTTCGATGAAGGCTTCTTCGAGAAAGCCACAAGGAAAGGCACTAAACTAAGACGAGGGAAAGGAAGCCAAAAACAGGTGAATGTCGCGGTTATGGCTGAGTCAACACCTTTGGAGGATTTGGAAACCGGCAAAAATGAAAAGCATTTCAAGTACTTGAAAATGAAAGCACTTCAAAGTCAAAAGGCTGATGCCGTAAACAAAACCATCAAAGAAAATCTCGACAAGCTCAGCATTGTTTTTTCCGACAAGAGTAAGAGGTACGTGGATATCGCAGATTTCGTCGAGTCGCATTACTCTGAAAAATCCGACACAGTATCTGCCGGGTCAACACTCAAATGGGTACACATCCAAATCAGCAATGCCAAGCGGGATTTTCTCGGTAAATATCATAAAATCAGCGGAAAGCACCTTCAGCGGTATTTGGATGAGTTTTGCTATAAAGTAAACCGAAGGTATTTTGGCAAAAACCTGTTTAACAGGGTATTGGTAGCGATATCCACTCAATACTGGTATGTTAGCGGATGATCATATCAAAAATTACCTATATTTGCAATGATCCATCTTGCGATTTGTTGTGCGATTTGACAAATTGTGAAGTTCAAATTGCCATTGCGTGTGGTATTCACTGCTTATAACGGTGAAAAAATTCGAATCAACTGACCTCCTACTAAAAGCCATCCACATGAATCCCAATTCGATCATCGGATACCTCGTCGCGGCAATGCTTATTTTGATAGTGATCCTGAATTTTTGGGCGATCATCGATCTCGTGAAGAACAAACGGAATAGAAAAAATTTGGGTGTCTGGATATTGGTGATCCTATTCTTTCCGGTCATCGGCCCCATCGTGTATTTTCAAGCGGGCAGATGAGACGACGATAATCAAAAAGACGTAGCCGACCATTTGACTGTTTGAGAAACGAAAACGTTTTTGCCGAGGATCTCATCCGCGAGGACTCACCCACAAAAACAAAAAATCGACGCCCTTCGTCTTGAAATGCGCGTTGATATTCCCCCGCATTCCCTCCGACAATCGTTTTGGCTTTTCCGCTTTTCTTTACCAACAATGCAACGTGGGTAGATTGCACCGAGCATTTGCCACCTCACGGATTCATTCCCGTTTCTTTGGGGCAAGCGCAATACGTCATGGATATATCGTGGTTGGATTACGGCATTATCGGGGTGTTTCTGTTGGTGAGTCTGCTTATCGGACTGTACTACAAAAAACGTGCTTCCACGGGGCTTCTCGGCTTTTTCTTGGGAAACCGCAACATGCCTTGGGTCATCGCGGGGATATCCATGGTGGCGACGACCTTCGCGGCGGATACCCCGCTGGCCGTCACCGAATTGGTAGGTAAAAGCGGTATTTCGGGCAACTGGCTGTGGTGGAGCTATCTGGCCGGCGGAATGCTGACCACGTTTTTCTTCGCGAAGTTGTGGCGGCGCGCGGGTGTACTCACCGAAATCGAATTGATAGAATTGCGATATTCGGGAAAAGCCGCGGCGTTGCTGCGGGGGTTTAAAGCCGTGTATTTGGGATTGGTGATGAACGTGCTCATCATCGGGTGGGTGAATCTGGCCATGCTGACCATCATCACCGAGTTTTTCGGCGCCACACCCACCGTGGCTTACATGGTTTTGGCGGGGTGCATGGTTTTGGCGGCGGTATACACGGCGATTTCGGGAATTTGGGGTGTGGCCGTCACCGACGTGATCCAGTTTTCCATCGCCATCATCGGCACGCTGATTTTGGCCATCGTGGTGGTGGGCAGCCCCGAAGTGGGTGGCGTGGCCGGTTTGCAGGCGGCATTGCCCCCCGAAACTTTCGATTTCTTTCCTCGCATCGGCGGCGGAGAAAACGGAGGAACCGTTTTCGTGATCAGCGGAGCGGCGTTTTTCGCCTACATCGGCGTGCAGTGGTGGGCGAGTTGGTATCCCGGACAAGAGCCGGGCGGCGGTGGCTACGTGGCTCAGCGCATGATGAGCACCCGTACCGAAAGCGGCTCGGTGTACGCCACCTTGCTATTTCAAATCGCCCATTACTGTCTGCGCCCCTGGCCTTGGATCATGGTGGCACTGGCCTGCTTGGTGCTCTATCCGGAACTTAGCGGCAACGAACTCAAATCGGGGTACGTCCGCGCCATGCGAGATTTCTTGCCCACCGGTTTGCGTGGGTTGCTGTTGGCCGCCTTTCTCGGAGCGTACCTGTCCACCCTGTCCACGCAATTGAATTGGGGTGCCGGGTACTTGGTGAACGACGTGTACAAACGGTTTTTGAAACCCGATCTTTCCGAGAAGAAATACGTGGCCGTTTCGAGGTTTGCCACGGTATTGTTGATGGCGCTGGGACTGGGTGCGACGTTTTTCATGACGTCCATCAGCGGTGTTTGGGCGTTCATAATCGAGTGCGGAGCCGGTTTGGGTATGGTTTTGATTCTGCGTTGGTACTGGTGGCGAGTCAACGCGTGGAGCGAAATTTCGGCCACCATCGCCCCCTTCGTCGGCTATGCGCTGTCGCGCTTCGTCTTCGATTGGGAATTCCCATACGGATTTTTCTTTACGGTGGCATTTACTACCGTGGTTTGGCTGCTCACCACCTTTCTCACTCGCCCCGAAAACCCCGAGACTCTGCGGAAATTTTACGACCGCGTGAAACCCGACGGCTATTGGGAACCGGTGGCCCGAAGCGAGGGAGGCAAGCGAAACAACCTCCTCCCCCTCTTCGTATGTTGGCTGGCTTCCATCGCCATGACCTACGGCATTTTGTTCATGACCGGCAAAATCATTTTCCGCGAATGGAAAGAAGCCGCAATCTACGGCGCCATCGTGCTGGTGGCGACTTGGATACTGAGTCGGATGATGAAACGAACAAGCGTATGGTCATAAATCGGGAAGAGTTTTTCCGGCATCAAAAATCATTTGCGTACATTTAAAATCCAATCCAATCCCCTTGGAACCATGAATTTTTTCCCACGAATTTTTTTCGTCCTTCTCACCGCACCACTCATGCTCGCATCTTGTGGTGAACGCAGTGTGGAGCAAACCACGGACGAGCGTCCATTAAAGGTGGACAGTACACGAGCCGGAATCGTCAACGTTTCGGGCAAATTGTTCAGCATCCCCTCCCCCATCCAAACCGCGTTGATGATCAAGGAAACCAATGCGGAGTACGCCGGCGAGTTGCTGTCGGACCCGACCAACGCCAACGCGCACTCCAGCAACGCCGGGCGGGCGATGAACCTCGGGGTGTACGGAGCCGACATGGCGTATGCCTCCCTTTATGAAGACGGTCAACGGGCGTTGCGGTATTTCAAGGCCATCGAGGATCTCGCGCAAGAGCTCGACATCACGGGAGCCATAGACCAAAACTTGTTGAAGCGACTCGGTGCCAACGCCGGCCGTCCGGACTCGCTGCTCTTGTTGAGCGGTACATTCTACGAAGCCGCCGACGCGTACTTGAAAGAAAACGAACGGTACGAACTGGCCGCATTGGTGCTGTTGGGAGGATGGATAGAATCCACCCACCTCACCGCGCAGATCGCCCAAACCGGCAATGAAAAGGCGAAGGTCCGGCTGGCCGAGCAAAAGCAAACGCTGAACACCCTGAAAGAAATTCTCGGTGAAATGCCCGAAAACACCATCGGAAATTCGGGGATCAACAAAGGGCTTCAAGCATTGTCGAAATCCTACGACGAGGTGACCAAAACATACACTTACGTGGAGCCCGAAACCGACCCGGATCGGAAAATCACCTTTATCAAAAGCAAAACCACATTCGAGATCAGCGATTCGACCATCGTCGATATCGCACGGCATCTGGAAGAACTCCGAAAAGAAATCACACGATGAAAGTCCCCACCCACAAAATCCTCCTCACTCTTTTCCTGGGCCTTTTCGCCACGGCGTTCGCCGCAGTGGGCCAATGCGATACCACGGCGCAATACGCGCGTACGTACCTCGGCGACGATTTCATTTCCGACGGACAGTCGTACCGGGCGCTGCTCTACGACGACCAAGTGGCCGAATTTCACACAACTTTGTTCGGCGGAAGCAAATACCGCATCGTGTCCTTCAGCGGACGGGAGAAGGGTCAATTGATCTTTTCGCTCTACGACCAAGAAGGTAACTTGCTGTTTTCCAACGAAGGACATGAAAACTCCCCTCACTGGGATTTTGAAGTGGAAGAATCTTTGGATTGCCGTCTGGAAGCCAGACTCGACCGGGTGAAACAATCATCAGGGTGCGCCGTACTACTCATTGGCTTCGAGCGCTAACCTTACCCAACAATCCAACCGAAAAAAGCGACTCCAGCCGAGTCGCTTTTTTTATTTCCCTTAAACCCATGAGCGAAAGGATACTACAAGCCTTACTAAAATTATTCGCCATCATCGCCCGGTACGATCCGTCTAAAGAAGACGAACTCTGCGGGCGACAGATCGTCGAGTCATTCCTGAACGAGCGGCTTCCGAGAACCCTCGTCAGGGGATACCTCGAGCAATTCGACGAGTACCTGGAAAAATACCAGCGCATCACCGATACGAAAGTGGGGCACAAAAAGAGGATGTCCGTCAATTCGGTGAAAGTCTTGCGCATTTGCAGCCAAGTAAACGAGGAACTCACCCAAAGGCAGAAAAGCATCGTACTCCTGCGGCTGCTGGAATTCGTCAACACCCACGACGAAGTACGCCCCACGGAAAGGGAATTCATGGACACGGTGGCGTCGTCCTTCCATTTCGACATGGACGAATACCGCTTGGCTTGGCATTTCGTGCAGGAAGAAGAAACCGAGCTTATCCTGTCGAAAGACGTGATGTACATCACCGACACCACCGACTCGAACGCAAGTTTCGGAAAGCACTTCCTCAGCGTGGGCCTCGAGGGGTACATCCGCATCCTCCGTTTGCCCGGTTTGAACCTGCATTTCCTTAAGTACAAAGGACAAGGCAACTACAACATCTCCGGTCAAACCATTTACAACGACCGATTTTATGTACTCAATCAAGGCGCCGCCATCCGCGGAAGCAAGATATCGCCCATTTATTACAGCGATATCATCGGCGCTTTCCTCGACGACCACTCGGCGGAAAAACTCGTGTTCCGGGCCACCGAAGTGGAGTACAGGTTCAACCGAAAACAAGTGGGATTGCACCGCATCAATATCGAGGAAGAGTCGGGGCGACTCGTGGGAATCATGGGCGCCAGCGGAAGCGGAAAGTCCACGCTGCTCAACGTGCTCAACGGAAACCTCCGACCGTGGAAGGGAACCGTTTCCATCAACGGCATCGACATACACCGAGAAAAAGACAAAATCCAAGGGGTAATCGGATACGTTTCCCAAGACGACTTGCTGATCGACGAACTCACCGTTTACCAAAACCTCTTTTACAATACCAAGCTCTGTTTCGGCAAAAAATCCGATGCGGAAATCAAAAAACTCGTCGACAACATGTTGTCGACCCTCGGGCTCACTGAAATCGCCCACCTGAAAGCTGGAAATCCTCTCGACAAAACCATCAGCGGCGGCCAGAGAAAGCGGTTGAATATCGCGCTGGAATTGATCCGCGAACCGGCCGTGCTTTTCATCGACGAGCCGACCTCCGGTTTGTCGTCCGGCGATTCCGAAAACATCATGGACCTTCTGAAGGAGCTCTCCCTGAAAGGCAAGCTCATCTTCGTGGTCATCCACCAGCCGGCGTCCGACATCTTCAAGATGTTCGACAAACTGATCGTGCTGGACACGGGCGGATTCCCCATTTACAGCGGCAATCCCGTAGACAGCCTCATGTACTTCCGCCGCATGGTGCACCACGTCAACAGCAACGAAGCCGAGTGCCACAGCTGCGGAAACGTGAAAACCGAAGAGATTTTCAGCATCATCGAATCCAAGGTGGTGGACGAATTCGGTAATCTCACCACACAGCGGAAAATTTCGCCCCGTGAGTGGCACAATCTCTACCGCGAACAAATCGAAAACCACGACATTTTCGGCGAAGAACTCCGTGCACTGCCCGACAGCGGATTCAACATCCCGGCGAAATGGGCGCAGTTCAAAGTGTTCGTAGAGCGCGACGTGCTCTCCAAGCTCACCAACCGCCAGTACGTATTGATCAACCTGCTGGAAGCGCCGGTACTGGCGTTGATCCTCTCCTTCTTCATGCGCTTTTTCGTGCCCACGGGCGGTGGGTCGGAATACGTCTTCCGCGAAAACGAAAACATCCCGGTGTACATCTTCATTTCGGTGATCGTGGCCCTCTTTATCGGGCTTACCGTAAGTTCCGAAGAGATCATCCGCGACAAGAAAATCCGAAAGCGCGAAACCTTCCTCAACCTCAGCAAAGGGAGCTACCTCACGGGCAAGATCTCCATCATGTTCGCCATTTCGGCCATACAGATGTTGCTCTTCGTCTTCATCGGCAACACCATTTTGGAAATCGAGGGGATGACCCTGCCCTACTGGATCATGCTGTTTTCCACTTGTGCATTCGCCAACCTGCTGGGATTGAACATCTCTTCGGCGTTCAACTCGGCCAAGGTCATTTACATCCTCATTCCCATCGTGATCATTCCCCAGCTGCTGTTCAGCGGAATCATCGTGAAATTCGACCGCCTCAATCCCCTGTTCGCATCGCAAAGCGGCGTGCCGTGGATCGGCAACATCATGGCGAGCCGTTGGGCCTACGAAGGTCTCGCGGTGAGTCAGTTCAAGTGGAACGAGTACGAACGCCAGTTTTTCGAAATGGAGAGACGCAAGAAATTCTCCAATTGGAAGAAAGACTACTGGCTCACGGAAATGTACAATAAAGTAGGTCGAGTGAGCCGACTTCTCAACGACGAGTCGGGCGTGGTGGAACTCGATCGCCACCTGACGGTTTTGAGAAACGAACTGGGAAAGGAAAACGCGTTTTTGGACGGGCTGCGGTTCCGCGAAACCAACCGACTCACACCCGAATTGGTCGATCCGGCCCTCTTGGAAAGCCTGAGAAAACACCTCGATCTGCTCGGAGAGCACTACAAACGAGTGTACCTCACCGCCGATGCGGAAAAGGAGAACACCATCTACGCCATGACCAAAACCGAGGAAGGCTCGGAGCGATACAAGTATCTGTACAACAATTACAAAAACGATCAGCTCGAAATATTCGCCACCAACCGAAACGACCTCAATTACATCGCGGAGCACAACGGCGAATTGATCCAGAAAAAGGACCTGATCTACCTGATGCCCTACAACGCATCCTTCTTCGAAACGCACTTCTACGCCCCCACCAAAAGGCTTTTCGGCAAGTTCGTCGATACCTTTTACGCCAATCTTCTGGTGCTTTGGGGCATGACCATCCTATTGATCGTTTGCCTGTTTTGGGACGTTTTCCCGCGCACCATCTCCATGCTCGAAAGCGCGGTTCGACCCGGACAAGGCGGCGTGCCGGTAATCAAGAAACCGTCGAGGAAATTCTTCTCCCTCTAAATCCCTTTTCGGGACACAACCGCCTGACCCGCAACGCTCCTGTTGGAGCGACCGCAAACTAACCCCTCGGTGCTAAGACCGCACCCGAACCTTCTTTTTCACATCTCATTCAGCCCAACGTCGAACCGTTTCGGGCGTACTCCGGCCGGGATGGGCGGGTGGATTTGGGTTTTTGTGGGTGGATCGTCAGGCTCGCAATCCTTACAGGCGATCGTGTTTTTGCGCAACACGGCTTGTTTTACTTGATGACATCCCCACGGAGGTCGATCCCCCGAGCATTCCATTTGCGTGCAAGCGTGCATTCGAGTGGGAATACCGGACTCAATTTCAGTCATACTTTATTAGGTGGATCGATCGGTACCGAGTTCGATTCCCCCGTGGATTCCATTTCCGGGAATGCTCGGAATTCGGACTGATCATCTCATCCCTTTCCTGCACATTCCACTCTCTACCGAGAAGTACGGCACAAAAAAAGGCGCGAAAAACGCGCCTGTTGCCATATCGAACTCGGCCTGCCGGGGGGCAGGACGAGTGAGCCGATGAATATCGTCAGACCTGTTGGGTCTTCACCATTTCAAAGTCCAAGTCGATGATTGCCTCGTAGTCTTCACCCGCTTCGAGCATATCCTCATCGTCCTCTTCGTAGTGCCATTTCACCACGACATTCCGTCCGATTTTCACGATGGACTCGATCTTTTTGAACACATCGAGAATGCACTTGGAGCTGCTGGTATTGAAGTATTCCAGCTGCATGTGCAGTACGGTGTTCTCGGCGGGTTGCAACACGTAGGAATCTATCCAATCGATAAGGGGTTTGTAAAAGTCGATGGAATTTTCGGGAATGGATCTTCCCCTGATCAACAACACACCCGTCGTGGCGTTAAACTCCACGAAAGGAGTTTTCGGTGTACCTTCAATTCTGATGTTCTCCATGGGTAGGTAGGGTATTTAAATACGCGTCAAGATTCTTGGTCGACTTTGACGTTCAAACTGAAAAACGAGCACCCGTCGCCGGAAGGTGAAAATCCAAAACCGATTTTTCTTCCGCTTCGACGGGCAATATCTATCATTCCGAGTCCACCCCCGCCCTTTTCGGTCAAGCCCCCTGTGGCGAGAGAGGTTTTGTACAATTCTTTGACTTCTTCCTTCGACATGGCATTGATCTCTTCCAACTTCCTCTTCAGCTCCTCCACTTGTCGGTTCCTCACGAAGTTGCCCGTTATCACGGAATAGCCGGTGACGTTCTTGGCAACCATGACGATGACCGAAGGTGTTTCGCCCATTTCGTCGGGCACCACATCATGGATGTGGTGATGAAGGTTTTGCATGCATTCCACAAGGATGCTGAACATGCGTTTTTTCACCTTCGTCGATTCCCCGAATCGGTCGAGCTTGTTTTCCACGATTTGCAAAATCGAAGTCAACAACTCGCACGACATATCCCCTTTGAAGGAGAGCATGATATTCTTTCTCTCCATGGAATCATAAAGATCGAATATTTCCTGAATCTCCGTCAAAAGTCGAATTTGGACAAATATAAAAATTAGGTGCAACCACATGGCATTTTGCGGTTGCAATTGCCGTATACTGATTTACGTCAAAAAAGATACATCGAGGCCTGCAATCGGCATCTCACCTTCCCTGCACCGGACCCTATGACCCAGAATGGGTTCGGGTTTTTCAAAATCCGGCCTCCCGCGAGGCAATACCCGCGCCGGACTCCCCCATGCGAAATCAAAAATTCATAGCTTCGCGGTGCCGTTTGAAACGGTCTTTTGAGTTTTCAATACATGGCAAATTCGGCTTGGTATCGTACGTGGTTCGATTCGAGATTCTATCATATTCTCTATAAAAACCGGGATCAGCAGGAAGCGGCGATCTTCATCGATCGCCTGTTTAAATACCTGAACCCCGCCGAAGGCTCCACGTTTCTCGATCTCGCCTGCGGCATTGGGCGCCACAGCCGTACCATCGCCGACAAGGGCTTTGAAGTGGTCGGCGTGGACCTGTCGAAACGAAACATCAAAAAAGCCAAGAGCCAATCGACCAACGGTCCGGAATTCCTCGTACACGACATGCGCACGCCCCTCCCGGGCCGCACGTTAGACTTCGTGTTGAATCTCTTCACCAGCTTCGGGTACTTCGAGACCATGGCCGAAAATGAACGCGTTCTCGCCGCGGCCTACGAAAATCTCGAGTCCAAGGGCAAACTGGTCATCGATTTTCTCAATGCCCACCAAGTCATCGCCGGAATGGTGCCGGAAGAAACCATAGAGGATGAAGGCGTTCGCTTCGACGTGACCCGGGAAGTGGTCGACGGCATTATATTTAAGAAGATTAAAGTCAGGGACGGAAAGGACACGTACGATTTTGAAGAACGCGTGTGCGCCCTGACAAAAGCCGATTTCAGTGGCATGCTCTCCCGTTCGGGGTTTGAAATTCTCGACGTTTTCGGGTCCTATCACCTCGACAAATTCGATCCCGAGAAATCGCCGCGCCTCATCCTCATCTCAAGAAAACGTATATGACCGCCGTTTTCATTTGGCTGCCGCTGTTGTCGGGACTTTTGGGTGGTTTGGCGGGGATGACCCTCAAAGGGCGGCTCACCAGAGACGTGAAAATCCTGCTCGCGTTCAGCGGTGCTTATTTGCTGTCGTTGTCGGTGTTGCACCTTTTGCCGGAAATTTATTCCGGCCACGGTGAATCCGCGGAGATGTACATCCTTCTCGGCTTCCTGCTCCAAATGATTCTCGACTACTTTTCCCGGGGCGTGGAGCACGGCCACATCCATCACCACGACACTTCCAAATTTCCACTGGGGATTTTCATCGGGTTGTTCTTGCATTCTCTTGTCGAAGGCTTGCCCTTGGCCGGAAACCACATCCTCCACAGCCACACCCACGGCCTGGAGGGCGAAGGACTTCTCTTCGGCATCGTCGTTCACAAGCTCCCCGAAGCCATGGCGCTGGCCGCACTGCTCCATTTTCACTTCCTCAAAAAATCCAAGGTGTTCCTGTACATCTTCATCTACTCCTTGGCCACACCCTTGGGCGTAGGATTGGGGCACCTGCTGCTGATCTCGAACATCGAAGACCCGCAGGCATTGTACACCAAGATTTTGGCTATGACGGTTGGAATATTTCTCCATGTATCCACCACCATTATCTTCGAAGCGGACGAATCCCACCGCCTTTCGTGGCGAAAAATCATCGCTATCCTCGCCGGACTCGGTTTGGTGTTGTTGATTTGATCGTCATTCGGAATTTTCAAGCGATAATTATCCGCAGGGAGGAGGACTTTCCGGGTTACCGCCGATTCCCGTCGTGAGCCACACCCACAAAAACCCTCCATCTATTACAAAATAGAAAATAGCGATTGAAAACATTCGACGATGGCGGTATCGTCTGTTACCTTTGTGCCGCATCGCAATTACGCCGGGGAAGTAAAGCGTTTTCAGCGCCTTCCGGAGTATCGATGCGATTCCGAACGCACAAATCATAAACCGAAAAACGAAAAACACATGTCAGTACTCGTTGGAAAAAAAGCGCCGCATTTCAAAGCCGCGGCAGTAATCAATGGAGAGGAAATCATCGAAGACTTCTCCCTCGACCAATTCAAAGGAAATAAATACGTGGTTCTGTTCTTCTACCCGAAGGACTTTACGTTCGTATGCCCCACCGAATTGCACGCATTTCAGGAAAAACTCGAAGAGTTCAAAGAGAGAAACGTGGAAGTGGTAGCCGTGAGCACGGATACCGAGCAATCGCACTGGGGATGGCTGCAACTCAGCAAAGACAAAGGTGGAATCCAAGGTATCACCTATCCTCTGGTGGCCGACACCAACAAAACCATTTCGTACAACTACGATGTTTTGGCCGGCGATTTCCACTACGATGAAGAAGGACTTCTTCACGCCGATGGAGAGCTGGTGGCCTACCGCGGACTTTTCCTCATCGACAAAGAAGGAATCGTACGTCACCAATTGGTGAACGACCTCCCCTTGGGCCGAAGCGTAGAAGAAGCTTTGCGCATCGTTGACGCACTGCAGTACTTCGAAGAAAAAGGCGAAGTGTGCCCCGCGAACTGGGAAAAAGGAAAAGCGGGTATGGAAGCCACGCACAGCGGTGTGGCCGATTATCTCGCGGCAAATTAATTTGCCCTCACCTTGCAGGAGGCCGCCCATCGATGAATGGGCGGCCTTTTTTTGTCCGAATCAATGAGTTGGAGCGCGAGGAACATCCGATGTGCGCCGGCGGCCGGGCAAAAGTCACTTTTGTTTGAATAACTCAAAGGATAAATGTAGCTTTGTCGCCGCAAACAAAGCGGGGTGTAGCTCAGGTGGTAGAGTACACGTCTGGGGGACGTGTGGTCGCTGGTTCAAGTCCAGTCACCCCGACCAAAAATCAAAGCCCGGATATCCAACGATATCCGGGCTTTGGCATTTTATGGGGTGGGCCCTCGGCGAGGTGGATCCACTCACCGAATGAGGCGGCGGACGAGAACCATTCCGAAGAAGGTGATTCCCGCGGCCACCAAAGGTTTTTTGTTTTTGAGGATGGTTTCGTACCAACTGAAATTCGCGGCTTGACCCTTGAATTTTCCTTGCACGGCGTGTTTTCCGGGCAAGGGTTCGAACAGGTTGTCGGGACGATCGGGTTCTTCGACCTCGTCGGTGAGTTGACCTTCATATCCCTTTTGCGACAACATTTCGTCGAAATAATCCGGTGCGACCACATTCCCCCACCTGGCGCGTACCGTGTGAAAACCGACGAGTTTTTCCCTCGAGGTACCGTGCGCGGCTTCGTAAATCGCCGCAGCCGCCATTTCCGGGGTGAAGACTTTTCCCAGGGGTTTGGGTTTTCTCACCATGTGAGAACGCGTCCATCCGAAGTGCGGAGTGTTGACAGCCGGGAGGTGCACCATGGTAAGTTGAATGTTCAATCCGTCGTGAATCAATTCGGCGCGGAGGGATTCGAAAAATCCCCTCAATGCGTGCTTGGATGCCGAATACGCCGCTTGCAAAGGCAGCCCCCGAAAGGATTGCGCCGATCCGACGAGCACGATTCGGCCGTAATCTCGACTTCTCATTTTGGACAAAGCGGCGAGTGTGCCGTGTACTTGGCCGAGATAGGTCACCTCCGCGACGCGCTTGTATTCTTCCGGGCTGACGTCTTCTGCCTTGCCGAAAACGCTCACCGTGGCGTTGTTGACCCACACGTCGATGGGGCCGAGGTTTCTTTCCGCGAAGTCGGCCGCCTCGAAAATGAGTGAGGCGTCGGCCACGTCGGCGGGAAAGATCAGCGCTTCGCCGCCTCGTTCTTCCACTTCGGCCTTGGTGGCTTCCAAGGCTTCTATTCCTCGGGCGATCAACAGAAGCCGTGCGCCTTCCGAGGCAAATCTCAAGGCCAACGCGCGGCCGACTCCGGCCGTGGCGCCGGTGATGACGACGACTTCGGGTTTCATCCCTTGTTTGGTGCTTTCAGGTGCTTTCATAGATAAAGCCCTAACAACAAAAGGTGGCAAGTGTTTGAGCCGAGGGGAGCAAAAATTTCCGTACCCTGCCGGGTCTGGACACGGCGAAACCGCGCAACAACGGGCCTTGACGCCGTTTTACGGAAAAACACAGAACGGGAATCGCGCGGGGATCAGCCGAATTTTCCAGCCCTGTTCGCTTCGGCGATCACCCGCGCGAAGGGCATCCACTTGTCGAGAAATTTATCGAAGCGCCCGACGGTGGCTTCATCGGTGGGCTCTCCATCCTCGCCGAAGGCCGAACCGATGATGGGAAAAGGATGATATAGTGGAAAGCAGATCATGCCGAGGTTGGCCACCACGGCGCGGAGGTTCTCCGCCGCCCGAACGCCGCCGAAGGCTCCGCTGGAGTAACTCACTATGGCAACGGGTTTGTGTCTGAATTCCACGGTAAAATGATCGAGAAAATTGCTGAGTCCCGGGGGGAGTCCGCGATTGTACTCGCCGGTCACGATCACGAAACCGTCGGCTTCGCGCAAAGTCTTCGCCGCATTTTCGAGGTTGGCGGGCGCCGCGCCTTCGGCGTATTCGAAGTAGCGCAAGTCGAGCATGGGTAGATCGACTTCCTTGGCGTCGACAAACTGAACGGAGGCGCGTTCAGCGAGTTTTTTGACGACGAATTTTGCAGGGCGAATGCCTTTGCGTTCTCTTCGGTAAGATCCGTAGATGACTACGAAATTCAGCTTTTCCATTCGGAGGATTGATTTTCTTCGGTTGTGAAAGATTTATTCTTGCAAACCGGCCCGGTACGGGTAAGGTTTACAAAGAAGCGGAATTATAACGGACTTGCAGCGGGGCGGCGCAGAACGCCGGGCGGGGTTTGCGTCAGGGCGAAAGGCGGCATCCCGCGCGGATTGTGGCTTAGGGGCTGCGGTTGGGCGAGAGCGACAGGGAAGCTCCTCGCCCACCCTTGCAGCTCCTTGGTCGCAATGCGCGCGGATAAAGCCTGAAGACCGGCCCGGGATAGTCGAAGGAGGTGTGTGGTAAAGGGGGTCTTTGTGGGTGGGTCGTCGATCGTCCCCACGTGACGTACAAAGAGGGAGACGCCCAAATAAATCACATGAAGAACTTTTCGTCGCCCGTAAAGCTGCGTTTTCGCTCGAGTTTCAAGTCTTGCAAGATCGAGGCTTTTATGTTGAGCGCGATGTTGTAGCTGCGGCGCAAACCGAATGGGACGACGCGCGCGCTGAGCTCCCAGCAATTGAGATCGACCGTGGCGTGGATGGTGGTGGGCGTGACTTCTTTGAGGACGAAATCGTACCCCGACTGCATGGAAACGCGGATGCGGTCGAACAAGGTAAATCCGCCGGAAAACTGCAGGGATTGGGTGAAAATGAGCGAGTCTTTGACGGCGTATCCTTCTTGGAGCGCTACGGGTCTGCGGTCGGTGCGTACGTTGAGGACGTATCCCGCTCGCAAATCCCAGGGAATGGAAAAATCGGAAAACCACCCTTTGGTTTCCTCTTCCGCCGATTCATCATCGGTGGTGGTCGATCGGTTTCCGCGGAACAACGCGCTGTTCAACCCGCCGATATCGACGGAGAGGTTTCCGGAATTGAATCGGGCCAAGTTGCCCGATCGCTCGAACTCCAGCACGTCGATCCTGCGCACGACGGGCCTGTCGTTGACGACACTCACCACGTTTGCGTACGGGTCGAAATCGGCGCCGAAATTGATGTTTACGATGCGCGCGATGTGGGTGCGGCCATGGATGCGGATGTTGGAGAGCTTCATAGAGTCGGCGGCCAAATTGTAGCTTCCGGCGATGGATAGGTTTTCCAGTATGGCCACTTTCTTGAATTTCGAAGTGGTGTCTCTCCGCGACAACACCTTGGCTTCGATGTTGTTGGAGATGCCGAAATTCAAGGTTTGCGAACGGCCGGCCGGCGGACCGCCGTAGATGGTGCCTTCGTACGGCGAGTACGAGGTGAGCGTGCCGTCGTTGCCGTAGAAGCCGTATTCCCGGGGATCGAAATCGGGTCGGAAGGTGTAGTTGAGCGAAGGAGTCACGGTGTGTCGAATCGCTTGGATGGCGCCGCTGCGAAAGGTGAACATGCCGTAGAACTTCGTGGTGGCGGTGGCGCCGAGGGACCAATCGCCCGACCGGTCGAAACCGCGAAGGGTGTCGCGCACGAAGGCGCCCGATTCGGGATCGCGTTTGCGCCCGTAGGTACGCAGGTACCACCGCTCGTTGTAGTTGATGTTTGGGTTGATGGAAATGGGGCCGGCCTTGAGCGACGTGGAAAGCGAGGTTTGGTGGCGCACCCCGTTTTGAAATTTGTCGCGAAGATTGTTCCAGTTGTTGAAACTCAACTCGTTTTCTTCCGCGCTCAATCGATTTTGAAAACTGCCCGAGTAGGTCCACCCTATTTTCTCGTAAAACGCCTGTTTGGATCCTTTGGACGGGCCGAAAATTTCGGCGAAGGGAAAGGTGCGCGCCTTGTTGATCAACACGGTGGGCAAGTTGAAATTGTACACACCGGTGCGGGAGTTTTGATCGTGGCCGGCGCTGAGGGAAAACCTCCACGGCGATCCGTAAAAGGATTTGTCGTAGCGGATGTTTGACCTGAAGGTGTTGGTAAGGTAATTGTCCTGGGAAGAGTTCAGGTTGTTTACGAAGTTGGCCGAACTACCCGCGTTGACATCGGCGGAAAAATTGGAATTCGGCCGGGCGCTTCGATCTTGGGTGTGGCGCCAGCGGATGAAGAAACTACGCGTTTCACCCTGGGTGCCTAAATCGCGGTCGCCGGTTTTGAACACGTTGTATTCGGCGTTGAACTCTCCGGTGAATTTGTACCTCTTGTTGTAACGGGTGATGTTGGACAAACCCCAAGAGCCCCGGGAATACAGGTCGGCCAATATTTTGGTGTCGACGTAATCTCCGAAAGGCATGTAAAACCCCAAACCGTTGAGGAAATAACCTTGGCGCTGACCGTTTCCGTAGCTCGGAATGATGAGTCCTGCCTGTTTGTCTTCGGTATTGGGGAAGAAGCCGAACGGAAAGGCCAAGGGGGTGGGAATTTTTCCCAAGGCGAGGTAGCCCGGCCCGGTGATGATCTTGTCGTCTTTGATCACCTTGAGCTTCCCGATTTTGAAGCGCGTTTTGGCGTTGGGATCCTCGCAGGGGCAGTACTCCCCGTGTCGGATGTAGATCACGTTGTTGTCGTCGACCGTTTTCACCCGTTTTCCCGTGAGCACGCCTTCGATGACTTCGGTGGAAACCTGTTTGACGTACGCCTTCTTCGATCTGAAATTGTATTCCATCTCGTGGGCTTCGAAAGTGGTGCCGCCCTGTGTGAATACCGGCAATCCCACCCAGTTGCCGAGGGTGTCTTGGACGCCCATTGCATGGACCGTGTAGGATGAAAAATCGTACACGATGTAATCGGCGTTCAATTTGATGTCGCCGTAAGTCACCTCCGCGTCGCCGTACAGGTAGACCTTCTTGTTTATCAAGTCGTTTGAAATGGAATCCGAGGCGTTGTACTTCACCTCGTCGTCGAGCACGGAGTCGGATACGGGTACGGTGTCAACCACTGTGGAATCGGTTTCCAGGCCCATGTCGGAAGCGTCACCACGCGCCGAATCCCAGACTTCGGTGGAATCCGATTGGGACTCCCGAACCTCGCCGCCCGTCTGACCCGATGCTTCCGCGGTCATTATGCACAAGGGAACAAGGATAAATAATAACTTTGTCCAAGGCGACAAGGCGGATTTCCTGTTTATTTTGATAGCCTCTACTGGTTTGAGAACCGACAAAAATACCGAATTAGCGCTGCAAATATGGATGTAATAAAGCAAAAACCCTTCAGCCACAATCGCTGGTTTCGTTTGCTGACGGGCCTGGTCTTTGTGTCAGGTGTGTTGCTCCTTGCATCTACCGTGCCGGAGGACAAGGTAGAGAAGGTTGCCATGCGTGTGGTAATCGACGCCGGGCACGGTGGGAAGGACCCCGGCAATTTGGGCACCGGGCGGTACAAGGTCACCGAAAAAACGGTGGCACTGAACGTCTCGAAACTGGTGGGGAAATACATCGAACGGGCATTTCCCGAGGTGGAAGTGTTGTATACCCGTGAGGATGACACCTTCGTTCCTCTGCACGAACGCACCAAGTTCGCGAATTCGAACGCGGCCGATCTTTTCATTTCCATACACTGCGACGCCTTCACGCGAGAGAGCGCCATGGGGTGTGGAAGTTACGTGATGGGTCCGGCGAAGACGGAAGCCAACCTCCGCATGGCCCAAAAAGAAAATGCCGCCATATTGTTGGAAGACGACCACGGCGACCACTACGGGGAATTCGACCCGAATTCGCCGGAAGGCTTGATCGAATTGAGCCTTCGCCAAAATGCGCACATCCACCAATCGCTTCGGTTTGCCCAGCACGTACAGGACCAAATGCGAGAGAGGGTCGGACGGGTGGATCGGGGGGTACGCCAAGCGCCTTTCTGGGTGATTTCATTTACCACCATGCCGAGTGTGCTCATCGAGCTCGGATTTCTCACCAACAAGGCGGAGGAAGATTTTTTGATGAGTTCCCAAGGACAGGATTACATGGCCTCGGCCATCTACCGCGCCTTCAAACAGTACAAAGCCGACATCGAATCGGTGGAAAACACGATGGGAGAAGTTCCCGATAAGACCGACCGTACATCCAACGACGACACCGCCGAACCCGAGGCGGCGGACGAGAAAGAATCCACGGCGGTGGAAAACCCTTCCGCAAAACCGGTGTTCAAGGTACAATTGCTGTCGTCGTCCAAGGAAGTCGAGATTACTCCGGAAAACTTCATGGGTTTGGAAGGCGTGGAATTATACCGCGACAATGGAACGTATAAATATCTTTACGGCCGAGTCGGGGGATATGAGGAAGCGAAAACTTTGCAAAAGAAAGTGAGGGAAACCGGTTTTAGAGGCGCGTTTATCGTGGCATTCGACAAAGACGGACAACGCATGGCGCTTGAAAAAGCCATTGAAGAAACCAAGAAACGAGAGTAAATGAAGATTCGCAAAGAAACGAAAATCGGACTCGTGGTCGTCTTGGCCATCGTCTTGTTGTATTTCGGTTTCAACTTCCTTAAAGGAGTCAATGTATTCAATAAATCGGTGGTGTTCTACGGGGTGTACCCGAAAATCAATGGCTTGGAAGTGTCCAATCCCGTAATGCTAAACGGATACAAGGTAGGTCAAGTGCGGAGCATCGAGTTCACGGGCGATGCGTCGGGAAGTCTTCTGGTAACGATGTCCATGGACAAGGAATTCGACATCCCCTCCGACACCCGGGCGCTGCTTAAAGCGGGCGATCTTCTCGGTTCCATGCAAGTGCATCTTATATTGGGCGGCAGTTCTACCCTGGCACAGTCGGGCGATACGCTCACACCCGACATCGAATCGGATTTGGTTGAGGAAGTGAATGCGCAGATACGCCCCATCAAGATGAAAGCCGAAAGTCTGATTTCATCCGTCGATTCGGTCATCCGCGTGATAGAAACCGTGTTGAACCCCCAGAGCCAGCAGAACCTCATCGAAAGCTTTCAGGGAATCAATTACGCCATCGCGAGTTTGCAGCGCACCGCTTTTCGCATCGACACTTTGGTGCAAGAAGAACGCGCGACGGTTTCGGCCATTCTCAACAACATCGAACACCTGAGCGGGACGCTGTCGGCGAATTCGAGTAAACTCTCGGCGATCATATCCAATTTTGAATCGATCAGCGATGAAATGGCCAAGGCCGACCTCGCGAAAACCATCACGCAAGCGAATGCGGCGCTGGCGGAAGTGGAAGAAATCACGCAAAAGATCAATTCCGGCGAGGGAAGTTTGGGGTTGCTGATCAACGATCCCGCACTGTACAAGCGACTTGAAGACGCGGGGAAAAACCTGGATTTGCTGATGGAAGACATTCGCGTGAATCCCGAGAGGTACATTCACTTCTCGGTGTTCGGCAGCAAAAACAAAAGTCGACAACTCTCTCGGTCGGAGATGGAAGAATTGAAGAAATACATCGAATCCGAATCAAACGGCAACTAAAATCATGTTCGGAATTTCAAATATCGTATTCCTGTTATTGCTGTTGGGCGCCGCGGCGCTCTTCGCTTTTCAGATTTCCAAAATCCGTCGCAACATCGGGTTGGGTCGGCCGGTGGATCGGTACGACCAAAAAGGCAAACGATTCGCGCAAATGGCACGTGTGGCCCTGGGGCAGTCGAAAATGGTGGCCAGACCCTTCGCGGGGATTCTGCACATATTCGTGTACCTCGGGTTCGTCATCATCAATATCGAAGTATTGGAGATCATCATCGACGGAATTTTCGGAACCCACCGCGTGTTCGCCACGGCAGGAGGTTTTTACGACGTCCTGATCGCCTCGTTCGAAGTGTTGGCGCTTTTGGTTTTGCTGGCGTGTCTCATCTTCTTGATCCGCCGCAACATCGGTCATATCAGGCGCTTCGAGATGAGGGAAATGACGAAGTGGCCCAAAGCCGACGCCAACATCATCTTGGTAGTGGAATGTGCGTTGATGGTGGCCTTTCTGACCATGAACACGGCCGACCAATTGCTTCAACAGAGAGGGGTTGATCCCTACGTCGAGGCGGGATCATTTCCGATTTCGAGTCTGATCGCGCCTTTGTTCGAAGGTGTATCCACCTCCGGCCTTGTGATGGTGGAACGCGGAGCCTGGTGGTTCCACATCGTGGGCATATTTCTGTTTCTCAATTACTTGCCAATTTCGAAGCACTTCCATATCATTCTCGCCTTCCCCAACGTGTACTACGCGCGGCTGTGGCCAATGGGCAAGTTCGCCAACCTCGACCACGTGACGCAGGAAGTAAAACTCATGATGGATCCCAACGCCGATCCCTATGCGGCGCCCGCTGAACCGGCAGAGGGCGATGCGACCCGCCGTTTCGGTTCGAAGGACGTGACGGACCTGCACTGGAAAAACCTTATGGACGCCTATTCCTGCACGGAATGCGGGCGGTGCACGGCGGTTTGTCCGGCCAATCTGACCGGCAAATTGTTGTCGCCGAGAAAAATCATGATGGACACGCGCGACCGTTTGGAAGAAGTGGGCCGAAACATCGACAAGCACGGCCGGGATTACGACGACGGCAAAACGCTGCTGCACGACTACATCACCCCCGAAGAACTTTGGGCATGCACCACTTGCAACGCCTGCGTGGAAGCGTGTCCCGTAAACATCAATCCGCTGGAGATCATCGTCGACCTTCGGCAATACCTCGTCATGGAAGAATCCGCGGCACCCGCGGAGCTCAATTCCATGTTTACCAATATCGAAAACAACGGCGCGCCGTGGGCATTCCCCGCCGCCGACCGCATGAAATGGGCAGAGGAAAACTGAGCTTTCGCCGGAGGATCACGCAATGGATTCCGATCAATCCCCTATGTTTCCGGTTCGTTTCCACAACTCGACCGGAATCGGTTCTTCCCGGTGGCCGGATCGAAGCGGATTTAAACCTTGAGACTACACGAAGAAATGAGTGAACACATAAAAGTACCCACAATGGCCGAGATGGCCGCTGCAGGCGAATCGCCCGAAATCATCTTTTGGGTTGGATGTGCCGGCAGTTTCGACGACCGTGCGAAGCGCATCACCAAAGCAATCGTGAAGATCCTTCACAAAGCCGAGGTGAAGTTCGCCGTGCTGGGAACCGAAGAAGGTTGCACGGGAGACCCCGCCAAAAGGGCCGGAAACGAGTTTCTCTTCCAAATGCAGGCCATGGCGAACATCCAAACCCTCGACGCTTACGGCGTGAAGAAAATCGTCACGGGTTGCCCCCACTGTTTCAATACGATCAAGAACGAGTACCCGGCTCTGGGCGGGAATTATGAGATCGTTCACCACAGCCAACTGATTCAATCCCTGATCGACGAAGGGAAGATCACGGTGAAAAACGGTGAGACTTTCAAGGGCAAAAGAATCACATTCCACGATCCTTGTTATCTTGGTCGTGGAAACAACATCTACGAAGCTCCCAGAAGCCTTCTGGAAAAACTTGACGCCGAGTTGGTTGAGATGAGACGAAGCCGCCACAAAAGCCTGTGCTGCGGCGCCGGGGGAGCGCAAATGTGGAAGGAGGCGGAAAGAGGAAACAAGGAAGTAAACGTAGAGAGAACCGAAGAGGCATTGGGCGTAAAACCCGACGTCATCGCCACGGGGTGCCCTTTCTGCCAAATAATGATCACGGATGGCGTGAAACACTTTAACAAAGAAAAAGAGACGGAGGTCATGGACATCGCCGAGCTGATAGCTCAAGCCGAAGACCTTTGAAAGAATAGATTACTAATTACCGAGACATGAAAACAGCAACTGCTTCACGCCTGCCGGCGTTGGATCCTGCCATCGCGGATGACGCCCGCGTATGGATTTACCAATCCGATAGACCCTTCACCCCCGAGGAGAGAACGGAAATCGAGAGTGCTTGCGATGAATTCGTAAGCGGGTGGCACGCCCACGGGAACGACCTCAACGCATTCAGCACCGTGCTCTACAACCGGTTTATCGCACTTTTCGTCAATCCGGGAGAGATGGTCTCCGGGTGTTCGATCGATTCGTCGGTGCACTTCATCACCTCGCTGGAGAAAAAACTCGGATTGAGTCTGACCAACCGCACGATTGTGGCCTTTCTGGACGAGGAACAACAAGTGCAAAATTTGCACGTCAGTGAATTGTCCACCGCCTATGAATCGGGTGAGATCACCGACGACACGCTGGTTTTCGACAACTTGGTTTTCACCAAAGGAGAAATGGAAGAGCGGTGGCTAAAACCGTTGGGCACGAGCTGGCACAAGCGAATGCTGTCGTAACTTGATCGTCCGAACCCGGCCGAGGGTCCGTTACCGCCATCACTTGCTGAGATGGAGATCCACATAATCGAGGACCTTTTCCATCAAATGCACCCGGTCTTTTCCGCGAACGTTGTGGGGATGTCCCGGATAGACGAAGAAATCCACTTGTTTTCCTTCATCGACGAAGGCCTTTAGAAGATTGTACGAATGCTGCGGAACGACTACATCATCATCCAAGCCGTGGATGATCAACAAGTCTCCTTCCAACTGATCGGCGTATTTTCTCAAATCGGTTGATTCGAATCCTTGGGGATTCGATTGGGGTGTGTCCATGTACCGTTCGGTGTACATAACTTCATACAGCGCCCAGTTGGTCACCGGACCGCCGGCCACTCCTACATCGAATACGCCGGGATACCGGAGCATCATCGAAATGGTCATGTATCCGCCGTAGCTCCATCCGTGGATGGCCATGGACGACGTGTCGGCGTAAGGTAGTGATGCGAGGTACTCCACCCCTTTCAACTGATCGCGCAGTTCCACTTCGCCCAAGTTGCGGTAGATCGCCTGCTCGAACTCCAATCCGCGATTCGCCGATCCCCGACCGTCGACGGTGAACACCAAATATCCCCGATTGGCCATGTGCACCATCCACAGCGGAGCGCCCGCAGTAAGTCCCTGTGTGATCATTTGCGCGTGTGGCCCTCCGTATACATACACGAACACGGGGTACTTCACGTCGGGATCGAAATCAAAGGGTTTGATAAGTCTCGCCTGTAGAGGCGTCCCGTCTTCGGCTTCCAACACGGGAAGTTGAATGTCACCGATCGGATAATCTTCCAGAGGGTTTTCGGCCTCCAACAACGTATTGAGCACCTTGCCTTTCGCGTTCAATATTTCGATGCGGTTGGGGATGGTCATCGACTGTGTTTTGACCAGCATCAATCCCGATTTTGAATTCAGAACGCCCTGATACGACGCTTCTTCTTTGGTAATTTTCTTGATTTTTCCACGATTGACGTCAATGACTCGAATGGCTTGACCCATCAGGCCATCCGTGGTCTTTACGACGCACGATTTCCCTCCGTCGGTAAACCCCCAAAAATCCAACACGTCGTACTCGCCCGTGGTTAACCTCCGGAGAAAGGTGCCGTCCACACCGTATAGATAGAGATGGTTGAAGCCATCCCTTTCGCTGTACCACAGAAATCGATCGCCGCGGCCGGCAACGAAAATCGGCGGATGCTCGGGCTCAACGTATTTGTCGTGGCTTTCTTCAAAAAGCGTGAGGATCAATTGACCGGTACCGCTGTCGTAGGCATTGAGTTTCATGTGATTTTGCTCCCGGTTCAACACGGCCACGAACGCGGATTTTCCATCGGGTGAAAAGGTGAAGTTGGTCAGGTACTGATCCCGAGGACCGGGAGTATCGAGGTACACCAATTTTTGGTCGTCCAGGTGAAAAATACCCACACGGGCTTTTTGGCTGTCCTGGCCCGCCATAGGATACCGCAAGGGATTGGCTTTGCCGGGGTAGGAATCGTATGTGGCGAGAGGATAATCCGTCACGAGGCTTTCGTCCATTTCGTAAAATCCGAGAGTGCGGCCATCCTCGGACCAAAATAGTCCTTTGCGAATTCCAAATTCACTTCTGGAGATGGCTTGGCCGCCACTGATTCTCCCGCGTTCGTCGTATGTCGTTACCGCGATCTTCCCGGCTTCCGAGGTCGAAACGAAAACGTTGGGGCCCATCGTGTAGGCGACTCTCCCCGACGCGGCGTGGTACTCGAGGTTTTCGGCTCCTTCGGGGTAGGTCACCGTGGGTGTCACCACGCCCGACTCGGGATTCATCGAATAATAAGTGCGATCGATTTTGAGGTGAAACTGTCCGAGTGCATAATCCACGATTCGCAATCTACCGACGGTGCCAAGACCCGGATTGCGCGTGGATATTTCCTCGGCGGTCCATACTTGGAGGGTATCTCCATCGGTGTTGCGAATCACCAGTTCGCCGGAACTTCCAGTGTGTGAAAAGGTATTTCCCTCGTCGAGCCACCGAAGTCCGCTTAAATCGTCGGCGCGGAGAGAGCGGTATTGTTCCATCACGGCCGTTTGCAGGTCCAGCGTTTTCACGGCGGTATCCCGCTCTTGGGAGTAAGAAACGGAACACCACAGGATCAAGGTGCTGAGTAAAATATGCTTCGTCATGATATTTTGAATTGAGCCTCGTCAAATATAGGTTTTCCACCGTTTGGCGTTCTCACGGTTTCTAAACGAAAATAGATCGTCGAGAATTATGTGTGGAAATTACCGGCGTTTCGGGCTGAAAATGCCGCAGTCTACTCGAATCATTCGGGATTAACTACGTCGACTTCGAGTCGAGTTTGGTGGCCGGTGAGATTGGTGGCTTTTAAAACGAGGCGGGTAGGAAGTTGAGAGTGATCCGAAAATCGAATCGTATCGGTATAATTCCATTCAAAGGTCAGGAGTGAATCGACGGATTGCAATACATTGCCCAATACCTGCCGCCGGGCATTTTGCAGGTCCAATTCCACTCGCGCCAAACCTTCGTTGTCCGAAAACACCGCGTGGAAATTCAACTCCGCCTGCGCCCCGCCCATGAACACGCCGTCCACCAGTGGCGGGAAGGTTTCGAAGGACTCGATGTTCGGCGCGACGCCTTTCTGCTCCAAGGTGAAAAAAATGAGGCTGTCGCGGGTGCCGTTGCCTCGTGCATCCGCACCTTGAAACGCGATGGAGTACAGCCCTGCCAACGCCGAGTCGGGAACGACGAAGTGCATATCACCATCGATCTGCTTGCCCCCGATGTCATCAATCCGAAGAACCCTCCACCCCCCGAACGACTTGGAAAACGCGGTGGTGATTCGTGCGCGCACCTGAGAGAGTTCTTCGTTGTCTTTTACGCCATACGAAATGATGAGCGTCTGGCCGGGAGAAACTGTCTTGGGGCTGACGGCGAGGGATGTGATGATAGGATCCTGATGATCGCGGACAACCTCGTTGCAGGCTGTGAGAACCAGTAGGAAAATAAGGAAGCACAAGTTTTTCACGCCCGAAAAATAACCAATTCGAGAATGGCATCAGCGCAAATCAAGGACCGCGCGGTAGTGGGGTCCGACGCCGGGAAT
This sequence comes from uncultured Cryomorphaceae bacterium, assembly GCA_964574635.1. Taxonomy (GTDB): domain Bacteria; phylum Bacteroidota; class Bacteroidia; order Flavobacteriales_D; family Cryomorphaceae; genus CAZNOG01. The sequence goes on from CAZNOG010000006.1 coordinate 84,069, forward strand.
GTCGAATTCGGCACCGACGACCTCAAATCCATGCTTGGAGTAAAAAGGTAGCGCCGCGGTTCGTGCATTGCACCAAATGCTCGTGGCGCCACTTTCTTTTGCGAGCGTCGCCGCCTCCAAAAGTAGTTGCGTTCCCAGACCTTTTCCACGGAATTGCGGTTGAGTCGCCATGCCCCGCAATTGAAAGCCGGTTTCCGAAGGGTTGTTCTCGACATCTCGGGGAAACAAGCTCAAAACACCAACGACCTCGCCGTCCACGCGAAGAGTCAGATGAACGGTTTCCACCGCATCGTCTCCCTCAAAAACAGCTTCAGATGGCGGTAATCCGGGCCGGAGCACCTTGGCGCGCAAAGGCAGGACTACACCTGCGTTCACCTTTTCTATGGACCATTCCTTGGTCATGTAAGGTGTGAAATTACGCATTCTCACCGTAGATCGAAATGCCTAAGAGCGGTGACCACTTCAACGATTGGCTTTCGGGTCAACGCTCCACCCACAAAGCGGAGCCCGGAAACACACCTACGGTATAACTGCGTTTCTCAGCTCCATCCGGACTGTAGATGAACACTTTCCCATTCTGAGTTGCGTCAACTGAAGTGGCGATGACGACGTCGTCCGTCTGCGGATCCACGAACATAGAATAGTAATTCAGGCTACCTTGAGTCTTCCACGGCTCGTCGGGCCATTGCATGTCGTGCACGTCCATTTTGAACACTTCTCCTCCGGCCATCAGATACACGAGATCTCCCGCAGAATTCATGGCCATGTTGCTGCCCATTCCGGTACCTTCGGGAAATTCAAGGGTGGAATGCAAAGTCAAGTCTTGAGGATCGAAAATGTAGGCCATCGGCTCCAATCCGCCTTCCTCCCATTCGCCTTCGGTCATGCACCACAATCTCCCCAAGGCATCGAAGGCCAAGTCATCAGGTCCACCCGGGACACCCACTCCGCGGATGACTTCGTCGGTCGCAGGATCGATTACCACCAGAGTGTCGCCCATCATGCCGGTGGCATACACTTCGCCGTTGTACATCGCCATCCTTTCGACGGCGATTCCCACGTCGATTTGCCCTCCGTAGGTTCCGGTCGACGGCTGAATAAGATGTAAAACGTTTGAATACAAATCCGACACGTACGCTTTATCGCCACCCAAGTCGAGCATATAGCGCGGCGAAGAATTGGAGATGGCGATGGTATTTGTTCGGGTAAGGTCATCGGCGCTTACCACTTCGACTTTGGCGGAATTGTTTACCACCAAATAGATTTCGTCTCCGATTTGGGTCATGCTTTGGAGTATATCGCCGAGCAACGCGCCATCATTCGCGTGTGCGAAGGCATTCGGGGTGGTGGTGTTTTGATCGAGATTGATCAAGGTCACCTCGGCGTTTTCGTTCGTGAATCCTCCTTGATTACCGATCAGCAGCAAACGACCTTCCGGAATGTCGATGGGATGCGGCTCCGGATCGTCCTTGTCGCAGGAGGCAAAGAGTGCCGTGGAAAAGATGGCGAGAAAAAAGAATTTCAACTTCATGGTTCAGTGTTTAGGGTTAATTGTTAGTGGTTTATAATTTGCTTGAAACGGATTCAAGGTGTTTCGGAAAAGGGAAAGAAAATTCGTAATCCGGTTTCGTAAAATCGACCGGGCATGTAGTGGGAGTTCTGCATTCGATACTCCCGATCCAAAGCGTTTCGTATCGCAGTGAATACCGCCAATCGAGCTTGACCTCCGCGTAGTTCGGCGGTGTATTCGAGTTCTATATCAACCAAAAAATAAGGTTCGAGAGACGCCGTGTGATCCGATGTGATATACCGCCTCGACACGTATCTCAATGGAAGTGTCATTCGCCACTTGTCATCGAACGACACGCCCGTAATCGATAAGCCCGAGAGTCGCGGCACGTAAATCAATTGTTTGCCCACGCTCTCATCGTCGACCGCGGCGGTTTCCACGTTCTCCGAAATCACGAAGGAGCCGGAAAGGTCTTGGGTAATTCGAAACTTTCCCCACTTTAGTTCGGCTTTTGTCCTTCCTTCCAAGCCCATGCTCCGCACCGAAAGGATATTATAAGGTGACCAATAACCGCTTCCGGGTCGCCAAGTAATCCAGTTGTCGATCAGGCGATGAAAACCGGAAATCGAGCCGTGGATGAACAGGTTTTCGACTTCTTTTTCAGCGTGGACCGAAAGTTCCTGAAACCACCCCGATTCGGGTTTGAGGTTGGGGTTGCCACCCGGATTCCAGTAGAGGTCGTTCAAGCCCGGCAAACGGAAAGTTTTACCGATGGATCCCGAAAGACGGAAGCTCCTTCCCAAATCGGCTTCCACGCCCAGCACCGGAAGCAATGGCAACGCCCCGCCGTTTTTCCATTCTTGGCGCAACACCAAAGACGCGCGAGAAGTTTCTCCGAAAACAGGAGCATAAACCCCGGCGGTAATCGCCGGGGTGAAGCGGTTTTTCGCAAAGCCATACGTCGCCGTTTCGGCCGTGGAATTACGGAAGTCGAATATGGCGTACACGTCGACCTTGCGCAAAGCAGCGGCGGCTTTTACCCGAGCGTGGGTGGTTGAAAACGTGGACTCGTCGTCGATACCGGCCGGTGCGTCGCGGTAGTTCAGAACGCCTCGATCGTAGGCCACGGCCGATTCGAGCACCACCGAACCGAAATCGGTCACCGTGGTGAGTTGGGCACGCATGTTTTGATCTTCTTGCTCGGCTTCCGAATCGATTTTCGATCGACCCGCCGGAATTTGTCGTTCCGTTTCCCCGGCCCAAAAAAGCGTGCTTATCCGGGTTCTGCCGGTGGTAAAATTGGTTCCGTGCATCCAACCCCGCGTGTGGATCGCGGCGTTTTTTTGTCGAAACATTTCCCCGCTTCGATAAGGATGCGGCCTGAAAAAGTCATTTTCGGCGCTTTGCAAGTAAAGCGATGCGTTCGCGGAAAATATGTCGTCTCCGGCTGAAAAGGAAGTAACCGATCCACGAGAGCCGAATTGACCCAAGGAAAGATTCTGGGTGATTCCTTTTTGTGCGTACCCGCGCCGAGTATCGAGCATAATACCGCCCCCTACCGCGGCATTGCCCAAATACGCGGCGGCTCCCCCCCTGTAGACGGCCAATTGTCCGAATCCCGCCACGGGAAGAAGCGACAAGTCGGTCATGGCCAGAGAAGGCATTTCGAATGGAATGCCATTGATGGAAACTTGTACTTGCGATGTGGAAGAACCGCGGATGGAAAGCAAGGAACTTCCTCCGGGACCATAGGAACGCAGATCCAAATCGGTATGGTTTCGCAGGAAGGAGCCTACGTCGCCGGTGGCACCGATTCCCACTTCCTGCAAGTCAACGCGCTGCACCTCCACGCCGGCCATTTCCCTTTCGGGAGCGGAAGCGGAAATCTCCACCCCCTTGAGCAACAAGGTGTCGACCTGTGCGGTGGCAACCGGACATACAAACGTTCCAAGTATGGCAAACAGCCAAAAAGGACGGAACAGAATCAAATTTTCAAGGACGGTCATCGACCTGAATTAAAATGATTCGGCTTCGTGGAAAAATGAATGAAAAATCAAAGGAAATCCGCGTCGATACGCGTTTTGCATCACCTTTAACTCTCTCGCTTTTAATCCCGAAAGCTCAATAAAAAACAATTCAGGCAGGTCTTCTGACTCGCTCACTTCAATCGCCTTCCCACGCACATGCGGCGCAGTGGCCTAAGGGTTGATTGAAGCAAAAAATGAGCTTACAGCTGCGGGTACAGTTCGAGATTTTCACTCGATTCCCTTTTCATCGATTTGTTCCGGCCGGAACGCGTCGAACCTGTTCGGGGCAAAGTTAGGATTTTTTCACTGTCCCAATCCTAAAACTTGTACACATTTCCCGGTCGACAAATCCAAAGCCGAAGAGCCGGCACTCTCTAAACACCAATTCATTGGATTCGTCAGTCTAGGCAAGGCCGAACCAACCGGACTGGTTAACAACTTTTAACCGGACCCACGTCTTTCCGCGGATGTAAAATGGGATTTTTGCATGCTATCCGATGAAATTGGACCTGAGTGGAATCGAGTGACGAAACAATCGCGGTAACTTAGGCATCCCTCCGTACGGAGATCTCCAACTAAATTAATGGAACCTAGTTATAATACACCAATGGACACAACACCGAATGATTTGACGGCCTCTGGCGGTTCCCCCGGAACTTCGGGGATTCAGGCACTGAATGAAAAAATCAAGCGCGAGAGTGCCTTCGTGGAGCTCATCACCTTGGAAATGGAAAAAGTCATCGTCGGGCAGCGCGACATGGTCGACAAACTCTTGATCGCACTGCTGGCCGATGGGCACATTCTACTCGAAGGCGTTCCCGGTTTGGCGAAAACGTTGGCGATAAAAGCTTTGGCCGGTTGTATCGACGTGGATTTCAGCCGCATCCAATTCACTCCCGACCTTCTCCCGGCAGACGTGGTCGGCACCATGATTTACAACCCGAAAAACCAAGAGTTCTCCGTCAAGAAAGGACCCATCTTCGCGCATTTCGTCCTCGCCGATGAGATCAACCGTGCACCGGCCAAGGTGCAAAGCGCCCTTCTCGAGGCCATGCAGGAAAGACAAGTGACCATCGGCAGCGACACGTTCGCATTGCCTCAACCATTTATGGTTTTGGCCACCCAAAACCCCATCGAACAGGAGGGCACCTACCCCCTGCCGGAAGCACAAGTAGACCGCTTCATGCTGAAAGTGGTTTTGGATTACCCCAAAAAAGAAGAAGAAGGCCAAATCCTGCGCACCAACGTATCGGCGGGTCAGTTTCCAACCACGAAAAAAGTCGTGGACCCCGAAACCATTCTCAAGGCGCGGTCCCTCGTGCGGGAAGTGTACATGGACGAGAAAATCGAAAAATACATCGTCGATTTGGTGTACTCGACGCGGACACCTCAGGATTACGGCATGAACGACTTGAAGGAACTGATCAGTTTCGGCGCTTCACCACGTGCGAGCATCGGCATGGCTCTGGCGGCGAAAACGTATGCTTTTCTCGACCACCGCGGATACGTCATTCCCGAAGATGTACGCGCCGTGGCACCGGATGTCATGAGGCACCGCGTAGGATTGTCATACGAGGCGGAGGCTGAAAACGTGAAAGTGGAGGACGTAATCAAACGCGTGCTCAACACCGTGGAAGTTCCTTAAGATTTTAAGTTTTAAAGATGGCTACCGATACGGCGGAACTGCTTAAAAAGGTCAGGCGGATCGAGCTGAAAACGCGTGGACTCACGAACCAAATATTCGGTGGCGAGTACCATTCGGCTTTCAAGGGTCGCGGTATGGCTTTCAGCGAAGTAAGGGAGTACATTCCGGGCGATGAAGTGCGCACCATCGATTGGAACGTCACCGCTCGGTTGGGTGTCCCCTACGTAAAGGTTTTCGAAGAAGAGCGCGAATTGACCGTCATCCTGATGGTCGACATTTCGGCGAGCGACCGCTTCGGCACGCGAAAAAGGGAAAAAAGCGACCTCATCACCGAAATATGCGCGGTTCTGGCCTTCTCGGCCATGACCAACAACGACAAAATCGGGGTGATCTTTTTCACCGACCGCGTCGAAAAATTCATTCCCCCTAAAAAAGGAAAGTCCCACATCTTGCGAATCATCAGGGAATTGCTGGAATTCGAGCCCGAAGGCAAAGGCACCGACATTACCGAGGCTCTGCGCTACCTCAACAACGTGGTGAAGAAACGCAGCATCGCATTCCTCCTGACCGATTTCAACGACGAGGGGTACGAAGAAGCGCTCAAACCCGCCAGCCGCAAACACGACTTGGTGGCTTTGCACATTTACGACCAAAGGGAACTGACCATCCCGAACATCGGGTTGGTGCCGTTTTCAGATCCGGAAACGGATGAGGAAATCTGGGTGAACACGTCTTCGGCCAAGACCAGAAAAGCCTACGAGGAAAACGCGGCCAAAATGATGTACCGAGCCGAATCGGCGTGCAAACGCGCCGGTGTCGACCGCGCAGTCATCGCAACTCACGAATCGTACATCACCCCACTGAGAGGTTTATTCGACAAGCGTTCATGAGGTCTTTCGGTTTCATAGCGTTGATTTTGTGCGGCCTGCCCTTTGTCGGTACCGCCCAAACGGTCGATGCCACTATCGATCGGCGGGAGATCCTCATCGGCGAACAAGCCGTGATCCGCCTGTCGGTGAATTATCCCAAAGACCGCGTTCCCGACGTACTTTTCCCCGATCCGGCGAATCATCTCCCCGAAAAGGTGGAAATCCTCTCCACCAAAAGCATCGATACGCTTGAAACGGGGGCGGACGTGTCGACCACGCGCATGGAAAGGGCGTTTACCGTGACGTCATTCGATTCGGGGTATTACGCTTTCCCGCCCTTCGACTTCGTGATCAACGGCGATACCCAGCGCACCGAAGCCTTCCTCCTCACGGTCAAAACCATTGAAATCGATACCACGGCCGGTCCGAAAAACATCAAAGACATCTACCCCGTCGAGGTGACGTGGAAGGATTATCTCTCCATTTACAGCCCCTATATCCTGGGTGGCTTGGGGCTGTTGGTCGCGGTTTTGGCGTCGATATGGTACATCCGAAAACGACTTAAGGCCCAACGCGAAAAGCCCGACTACGAACCGACGGAAGAAGCCTTGCCGGCCGATCAAAAGGCTCGGGAAGAATTGGAACGCATCGCACGAGAGAGAATTTACACGCGGGGGCTTGTGAAGAAATACCACACGGAAATCACCGACGTCATCCGCGACTATTTGGAAGATGCAGCCGACATCCCGGCTCAGGAACTCACCTCCCGGCAAATCCTTCAGCGACTGAAATATTCCGGAATCGATGAAAAAGAAATGCACTCGCTCAGGGAATTGTTGACGAGGGCCGATATGGTCAAATTCGCCAAGGAAACACCCGGCGAACAGGAAAACGAAGCGGCGATCCGTCAGGCGATGGTTTTTGTGGATGGGACGGCACCGATCTGGTTGAACTCGGAAAAGGACAATGATGACTCACCGGCGTAAGATATTCATAGGGTATGCCCTTGCCGCCTTGGCGGTGATCTTTGTCGCGTGGTGGCAAGTGAAAGGCGCCTATCTGTTCGCGTCTCCCAAACTGTTCTACTTGCTTCTTCTGCTCCCCCTGCTCATGGTTTACGATATTTGGGTGGAGCCTTGGCGCAAACCGAGAGTCAAACTTTCCACGCTTTCGCTGTTTCCGGAAACGGGCCGACTGAAAACGGGTTTGCTCATGGGATTCCCCCGCTTTCTGCGGTACTTGGCGTTGGCGGCCATCATCATCGCCGTGGCACGGCCCCAATCGCGGCTCAGTTGGCAAAACACCACCACGGAAGGAATCGATATCGTTATCGCCATGGACATCTCGGCATCCATGCTCGCCAAGGATTTCGAGCCCAATCGTTTGGACGCCGCCAAAGAGGTGGCCGCACAGTTCATCCAAGGCCGGCCCAACGACCGCATGGGATTGGTCGTTTACGAAGGGGAAGCTTTCACCCAGTGCCCCCTCACAACCGACCACCGCGTGTTGCTCAACCTGTTGGGAGAAATTCGAACCGGTATGATCGAAGGAGGAACCGCCATCGGGATGGGATTGGCTACCGCCGTGAACCGACTCCGCGAGAGCGACGCAAAGAGCCGCGTGGTCATTCTGTTGACCGACGGCGACAATAACGCCGGCTCCATCTCCCCCCTTACCGCCGCCGAAATCGCAAAATCCATGGGTGTGAGAGTGTACTCCATCGGCGTGGGCACGCATGGCCGGGCGCTATCCCCTGTGGCCATCTACCCCGACGGCAGCTACAAATACGAATACCTCGAGGTGAAAATCGACGAAAAAACCCTGCAACAGATCGCCGAAATGACCGACGGGGCCTATTTCCGCGCCACCGACCGGCAGAGCCTGGCGGGGATTTACAGCGAAATCGACAAGTTGGAAAAGACCAAAATCCACGTGACCGAGCACAGCCAACGCTCCGAAGAATTTTACCTCTTTGCGTGGATTGGCTTGGGGTTGATCGGAATTGAGTATCTTCTGAAATACCTCTTTTTGAGAACGCTGACCTGATGAAGAAAACCGTCAAATACAAATTGGGATACATCCTGCTGGCCGCTCTCCTACTCGAAGTGCTGCTGTGGGCGCTGTTCGCCGCGGTGGTTTTCGTGGTGATGGACACCGTGCCCGGTTTGCGCATGGAAGCCCCCCACCGGTGGGTGTTGTTTTTCTCCGGCCCGATCATGTTGGCCTTGTTCATGTGGTCTCTCACGTCCAAAAACAAGCGTTTGGAATCCTTTGCCGAGCCCGACTTGCTGAGCGGTTTGGTACGCGATATCTCAAACGTAAATACCGCCGTGAAATACCTGCTTTGGAGGTTGGCCGCCGCGTTCCTGATCACCGCGCTGATCAATCCTCAATTGGGATCGAAGATGGCCGAAGCGAAAGTCAGCGGGATTGAAATCGTACTCGCGGTCGACGTTTCGAACAGCATGCTCGCCGAGGATTTGACCCCCAATCGCCTCACCAGGGCCAAGCGGGCCATTGAGCGCATGGTCGACAACCTTCGGGGCGATAAAATCGGGATCGTGGTGTTTGCGGGACAGCCTTACGTTCAATTGCCGATTACCACGGATTACGCAGCGGCGAAGTTGTTTTTGTCTTCCATCAACACGGACATCGTTCCCGTGCAAGGAACGAACATCGGCGCAGCCATCGAGCTGAGCGCGGAGAGTTTCCGCTTCGACAGCCCGGCCGAGAAGGTCATCATCGTCATCACCGACGGGGAAAACCACGAAGCCGATGCCGTTGAAGCGGCGCGTGAGGCGGCCGATAAGGGCATCGCCGTGTACACGATCGGCATCGGTTCGCCCGAAGGCGTGCCCATCCCACTGTATTCCGGATCGATGCGAACCGGTTACCGCACGGATTCCGAAGGAAACGTCGTCGTTTCGAAATTGCACGAGGGGATGTTGCGCCAAATCGCCGAAGCCGGAAACGGTTCGTACTTCCGTGCGTCGAACGCGGAAATCGGCTTGATGCCCCTTCTGGAAGAACTCGAAGGAATGGAAAAAACCGAATTCGGCACGGTGGCCTACAGCGAATACGAAGACCGGTTTCAAATTTTCCTGTTGTTGGGTTTGGCCTGCCTATTGTTGGAAGCTCTTTTGCGCGAGAAACGCGGGGCTTTGGCCAAGCGCATCAAAATTTTTGATTGACAAATTGACAGACATGACCTTCCCAATCGCACGATACTTCCTGTTGTCAGCCGTCCTGACCTTTCTGTTCTTGCCGGCACAAGCACAGAAGGAAAAGCTGAATACCCGGGAGGGCAACGAACAGTACAAAAGCGGCCGATACGACGAGGCCATTCGCGAATACACGGAGGCGCTGAAAAAAAATCCGGAGTACACCGAAGCGCTGTTCAATACCGGAAACGCGCTCCAGGAAAAATCCCGTCGACTGTTTGAAACCGCGGAAAAAACCGAAGACCAGGCCCAGCGCGAAGCGCTGTTGAAGGAAGCGGTGGAACTGAGCACGAAAGCGGCCTCGCAGTTCGCCGCCGTGGCGAGCAAAGCGAAAACAAGGGAGGAGAAGAACAAGGCGCAGTATAATTTGGGCAACGCACGCTTATTCAGCGGTGAATTGGAACAAAGTATCGAGGCCTACAAAGAAGCTTTGCGCAACAATCCCGACGACGACGACGCCCGGTACAATCTCGCCTATGCCCAACATCTGCTGCAGAAAAACCAAAACGAAAGCGAGGGGGGTGACCAAGAACAGGATCCCCAACAGGAAAAAGGCGACCAAGATTCACAAGAAGAAAACCAACAGGATCAGCAGAATCCACAGGATCAGCAGAACCAACAGGATCAACAAAAAGACCAAAATCAACAGGATCAAGAATCCTCCCAACCCGATGAACTGACAAAAGAGGAAGCGGAAAAATTATTGGAAGCGCTGTCGCGGGAGGAGAAAAATCTCCAAGAACAATTGAAAAAAGAAAAACACAAAGCCACACGCATTAGGGTTGAAAAGGATTGGTAAATATATGGTCGGGGTATTGCTCGCCTTCCTCATGGCGGGCTTTGCAAAGGCACAAGATCCGGTGTTTACCGCTTCGGTGGATAAGAACCCCGTCGGGTTGAACGACGTGTTTTCCTTGGAAATCACACTGGAAAACGCCCGTGGGGAGATCACTCCGCCCGATTTGAGCGACTTTTCCGTGATTTTCGGCCCTGCGCGGTCTTCCAGTTTGCGAATCATCAACGGCCGGCAATCGAGTACATTGAGCCTTACCTACACCATGCGCCCCCGATCCGTCGGCACCTTCGAAATCGGCATTGCCAAGGTGACCATAAACGGGAAGGTACTCACCACGTCGCCAATCAAAGTGGAAGTCGTGGAAGGATCTTCGAGACCTTCGGCCCAGAGTCCCACCGGTGCAACCCGTGGAAGCGTCCAAGAACGCGAGGACCCGAACATCATGGTGCGCATCGAGCTTTCCAAAAACCGGGCTTACAAGGGAGAAGGCATCGTGGCCACGTACGTGTTGCTGAGCCGATACACCAACTTCAATTTGAGGGACGTCAACTTCCCCACCCTCGATGGATTCTGGAGTGAAAACGTCCAGTCGGACCAAACCCGCTGGGAACGCACCTTGGTCACCGTAAACGGATTGAGTTATCGAAAAGCGGTCGTCCGCCGACAAGTACTGTTCCCCCAGCGCACGGGTACTTTGAAATTGGAGCCCTTCAGCCTTACGGGCATGGTCAACCGCAGTTTTATCAACCCCGGAACGGAAGTCGACGTGCGTAGCAATTCCCCGACCATCGAGGTACTGCCCCTGCCCCGCCCCGAACCCGAAACCTTCCACGGCGCGGTTGGTAACTTGGAAACCGGAGTCTCCATCGACCGCACTGAAGTGGAAGCGAACGAGGCGATCAAATTGAAGATCAACGTGACGGGTACCGGAAACCTCAAACTGATTTCCGCACCGGAAATTTCCTTCCCCAAGGATTTCGAAGTGTACGATCCCGAAATCACCGACCGCATCAACATCGGCGCGGGAGGTGTGCGGGGGGCGCGAACGTTTACCTACCTCATCATACCGAGATACGCCGGCTCCTACCAAATCCCGGAAATTAATCTCACGCATTTCGATCCCGGGAAAAAGGACTACGTCACCACAACCCACGGTCCTTTCGACATCGAAGTGTCGGGTTCGCAAGCGGGAGCCTCCGCCCCGGGCGCGGCCGTCGCCAAAAGTCGGGTGGAAAACAGCGCCACCGATATCAGGTACATCGTTACCGATTCGGATAGATTGGAGCGAAAAGGTCAAATGTTCTTTGGCAAATTCGGCTACTGGACGCTGCTCTCGGCGCCGCCCATCCTCCTCGTGGTGTTCGTATTCGTGATGCGAAGGCGGGAGGAATTGGAAGGCGACGTGGTGGGAAAAATGCGAAGGCGAGCGAAACGCGTGGCCAAATCGCGACTGAAAACAGCCGAAAATGCCCTGAAAGCATCGGAGAGCAAGCAGTTTTACGCGGAAGTGTCCCGCGCGCTGTTCGGGTATCTGAGCAACAAATTGGGCATCCCGCCGGGACAATTAACCAAGTCGGGAATTGCCGATGAACTCCGCCGCCGCGCGATCTCCGAAGAGGTGATCGAAGAGGTGATGCACGTGTTGACCGTAGCCGAGCAGGCCCGCTTCTCGCCCACCAAACAAGAAGCCGATGAAATGTTTTATCGCCGAAGTGCGGCACTCATTGAAAAACTCGAGGAACTGATCGGATGAAAACGCTGAGGAAATCGATGTTCGTTGCGCTGCTCTGCATCCCGCTTGGCGTTTTGACCCAAGTCGACGGCAACTTGCCCACAGATGCCGACAGCGGAATGACGGAGATCTTACAACCCCAAGGCGTGGCCGCCCCCAATGCGCCTTCTACCACTCCCGACGAAGCCGTGAGCGAATTCGAACGAGGCAACGACGCCTACCGTCAAGGGGATTACGAAACCGCATTGGATCATTACCTGCTCGCTGAACCCCACTTCGAAGGATTCGCCATCAACTACAACCTCGGTAACGCGTACTTCAAAATGGGGAGAATAGCCGAAAGTATACTGCATTACGAGCGCGCCCTGAAATTCGACCCGGCCAATAAAGACCTGTTGTACAACCTTTCACTCGCCAACGAATTGATCGCCGACCGCATCGAATCCCTCCCGAAGAGCCGATTTTCGAGAGAATGGGAAAGTTTCAAATACGAAACCGGGCCGGATGGTTGGGCGTGGATTTCCATCGTCCTGTCCCTGCTGGCTTCTTCACTCTTCCTCCTTTTCTTTTTGGGACGAGGAAAAGCGTGGAAAAGGTTGGGATTTTTCGGAGGGATCATCGCGGCCGTCCTGACCGTGACTACGGTATCTCTGGCGCGATCTGCCGAGCGATTCAGGTACGCGGAAAGAGCCGCCATCGTGTATTCGCCGAAAATAGACGTGAAAAGCGAACCCCGGGGTGGAAGCGTCAACGTATTCACCCTCCACGCCGGTACCAAAGTCAAAATTCTTGAGAAGGAAGGCGAATGGTATGAAATTCAAATCGCCAACGGCAGCAGGGGCTGGATACACCAAAACGAACTTGGCCTGATTTGAATCGCGGGGGTTGCCCTCGCATCAGTTGATTCAATTTCGAAGTTCCCGGAATCATTTTTCCAAGTTCAGATAGACGTCCTATCCCGGGGGGAACCACCGTATTGACGACACACCCACAAAGACCCTAAAACCCTACGCGTTACGGGTCCGCACCTCTGTATGGGTTTCTTTTGATTTTATTTGCATCCATTAACCTTTTCCAGTACATTGGCGGCGATTATCGAGACGTCGAAAGAAATCCCCACTCCTTCGAAAATTCCCGGATTCAGTCGGAACGCTTGTGTCCGTAGGCGCATCCAAGGCAATTTCCGTTTGGAGGTAGCAAATAACCACTCATGAAAACCACTCCTTTCCTCGGCATTCTGACCGTGTTCATCCTCCTTCCTTTCCTCGGGATATCGCAAGATCTGCTGGTGACCACCGCGGGCGATTCTCTCGAGGTCAAAGTGACCCAAGAGACGAACACGCACGTCTACTACTCGATGCAAAACCCGCATACCGGCTCGATAATCAATGGAATAAAACCCCACTCGGAAATAAGTTCGATCATTAGGAACTACCGGACGGCGGGAACCCAGCAGGCGGAGGAAGAAATCATAAATACGGGAGAGGTGGTCCCGGAAGATATGGTCGGTTTTCGCTTCGGATTGCAAGGCGGCTATTCCCGTCGGATCGGAAAAACTCCCGAGGGATTGAATCAAGCACAGAAATCGTACATCGAAGAAATGAAGAACGGGTTCTTCATCTCGGGCGATTTAACTTACTTCTTTAACGAAAAGTCCGGCGTTGGTGTATCGGGCGATTTATTTTCGTCCACGGCGAGTACAATAACCAGCGTGGATTTTGACGACGGTACCTCGGCGACGGCCAGGATGGAGGAAAAGGTGCGGTTGCTGTTCGTCGGACCGTATTACGCCATGCGGTTTTTCAATTGGAACAAGAAGAATTGCGGCATAATGAAGGTGGGCATGGGTTATCTGGGTTACAACAACGACATTGAACTCATTTTTCCCATGACGGCAAAGGGCGCCACGGCATCCGTGTTGTTCGAGTTCGGCTACGATTTTAAAATCAGCGAAACGATGGCCCTGGGTATTGTGTTTTCCTATTATTCGGGCGTATTGACGCAGTTCGAAATACATTACCCCGACGGCACGTCCGAGCGCATCGAATTGGACAAGAGCTCCTACGAAAACGTGGGGCGCATCAATTTGGGCGTCGGTCTGAGGTTCATGTAAATCCTCACCGGGGAAATCCCGGTTCGATCACCGGAAAATCTTCCGCTCGTTTAACGCACGTTGGAAGCGCCGTGCGTTATTATTGTGGTCGTTCAGATTGGTCGCAAAAGCGTGGTAGCCTGAGAAATCGTCCTTTGCACACATGTAGAGATAGTCGTTCTCCTCGGCGTTCAACACGGCATCAATGGACTGTTTGGAAGGTACGTTGATGGGGCCGGGAGGCAATCCCGCATGGATATACGTGTTGTACGGGCTCGGCGTGGCGAGGTGCTTGGTGAGCACGCGGTTGATGTTGAAATCGCCGATGGCGTACACCACGGTGGGATCGCTCTGCAATCGCATGCCCCTTCTGAGGCGGTTGAGGTACAACCCCGCGATGGTAGGCCGCTCGTCGGGAAAGAGCTGTTGTTCGGCTTGGACGATGGATGCCAACGTGACCACCTCGCTGCGATCGAGACCGATGCGCGCCGCCTTCGCCATGCGGTCTTCATTCCAGAATTTCCTGTACTCCTCGGCCATGCGCTCCACGAATTCCTCGGCGTCGGTATCCCACTCCATGTAATACGTATCGGGCAAAAACATGCTCAGAAACGTTTCCCGGGTGAACCCGTATTTGCGCTCCACTTCCGGATCGTGCAGCAATCTCGCCAAATCGGAAGAATCGGCCTCGATATTTGCCGTGGCACTTCCCGCCAACTCAGCCAAGGTTCTCGCCGCGTTGAAGGTCACCATGACTTCCTCTTCACCGTTTCCGTGGCGCAAATGGTCGAGAAGCTCGTTCATGCTCATGCCCTCCTTCAGCGTATACTTTCCGGACACTACGCGAGGGCCGTTGTAGTTTTTTCGTTCCATGAGCCACGACAAGGCTTTTGGGTTTTTGACGTATGCCGAATCCACCAGCATGCGGTACACGTCGCCTTCATCGCTGCCGGTCGGAATCAGAAGCTCCGCCTCCGCACGGCCTCCCGTTTCAACCCCGGGACCCAAAAACAGATGATACACCACCCCCACCGCGATGATTCCCGGTAGGAGAATCACGGCCAAAACCAATAGAACCACGGTTCTTTTTCTCATTCCTCCCCTGCTTTTTTATTGATTTTTTGAAGGAATACCTCATCTCGAAACACTCCGTCCGCAAAGCTCCAATCTTTCTTGACCCCTACGTGAACGAAGCCGAACTTCTCAAACAACCGAAGGCTGGGTAAATTGTCCACCTGCACTTGACAATACAATTGGTGGAAACCCAAAGTCCCGAACGCATAATCCAACAACAAAGCCAATGCACGCGATCCAATCCCATCACCACGGTCTTCCACTTCTCCGATCATGATTCCCACTCCCGCGCGCCGATGCCTGAAATCGCAGTCGAAAAGATCGATGGCACCGTAGAGTTTCGAAGAGTTTGCATCGGCGATCATCAACCGCATTTGGTGGTCGGTGTACACGTCGTTTATCGAGTCGACGTATTTCATCAAGGTGTGCAGGGAGTACGGCAGAGCCGACCCGGACACCCTCCACACCTCGGGGTCGTTCTCCCAGCGATACAGCGTGTGAACATCGTCCGGTTCCGGGGCGCGCAATACGATATGGTCATCGGTCAACATGAAAAACGCCCGAAAATACGTATTTGGTGGGTCCGAGCAGCCAAATGCCGCTAAACCCGTCCGGGGATTTTCCGAATTCCACCTGAAGACGCCCGCCGGGTGCCGAAAGTTCAACCGAATCTTTCACCCCGTATTTCGTCGACACCGCCAAGGCGGCGGCCGTGGCTCCCGTGCCGCAGGAAAGAGTTTCGGCTTCCACCCCGCGCTCGTAGGTTCTCATGTCGTACCCTCCGTCCGGGCGCTTGGAAACGAAGTTGACGTTCACGCCGCCCATTCGGGCGAATTCTTCCCGGTGGCGCAATTCACGACCCCGAGTAAACACGTCCACTATTTGGACGTCCTCGACGAAGAACACCAGATGCGGTGAGCCGGTGTCGAAGAAGACCCCACCGAGCATTTCCTTCGCGGGGGGCACATCCGACATGGATATTCCCACGCGATCGCCGGTAAAACGGTATTGGTGCACCCCGTCCGTAGTGAGGAACTTGCCCTCCACGGCGGCCATTCCCAGCTTCCGGGCGAAATCAACCGCACAACGACTTCCGTTGCCGCACAAGCTGCGCGACCCATCGGGATTAAAAAATATCATTTCGAAATCGGTGTCGTCGTGGGTGCGTATGAGCATGAGTCCGTCGGATCCGATTCCGAATCGGCGGTGACACATCAGCTTCACCACCTCGAGATTTTCGGTGTCAAAGCGATTTTCCCTGTCGTCGATCAGGATAAAATCATTGCCGGCCCCGTGGTATTTCTCAAAGGTTATCGACAAAAGTCAGAAGGTATTGGGTAAGCACCGTGTCTTGCACGGATTCGAATTCCCTTGGGACGGCGGTTTCGCGCAAGGCGTAGAAATCGTCGTCGATGGAAAAATAAAACTCACCGAGGTAGTGATACACATGAATGTCCGACCGGGATTCTATGCCGTACACGAGCAGTTTCCTCAAATTGAACTTGTACCCACGAAAATTCACCGGCGACAACCACCTCTCGACCACGACACGCCCGAGCGTCTCTTCCGAACGCAAAGACATCTTCCGCTCCACGGCATACAAGGCGGAATCGTAGGGGCTGGCCGGCTTGGGCGAAAGTACTTTTACCACGTCCGACCGGTACATCCGCTCGGTGGATACGTGTTCCGATACTTCCCCTTCGTATTCCCCGTACCAATCGTCCGGATCCGCGGATACGTCCAGGCTGTCGGCGTACTGAAACTCCAATCCCTCCGTTTCGTCCGTATCGGCACCTTCGTCGGAATACAAGTCTTCCATGGTGCCGTCATCCGTGTACGTACCGTCGACAGGCGCGTCCTCCCCGTACACTTCGGAAGAATCGGCAAGTCCTTCCTCAAAGTCTGCCAAATTGGCAACATCGAGTGAATCCACCGGTGTCGAAACGGTCCCTTCCATCTTTCTTTGCGCACCATCTCGCCCCATAGCGCTAGAGTCCAGGCTCTTACCCGCGGAAATATCCTGCTGCTCGACAGCGGGAACCGAGGAAGGCCCGCAAGCCGGAAGGGTGAACGAAAGCGCCCCGAAAGCGATGAAAACGATGGAGGTATTCAAGTTCGATGAGGGTGAAAATTGGTATGTTAATTGCAATTGAGGGGGTGCAACAAAACGGCGAGAAAGGGTTAACACAGATTAACAGCGCAAAGGTAAGAAAAGGACCGCTCAGGTGGTTTAATCAGCGTATTGACTTTTGCGGTCATTTCTCGGCAATTTATAAAACAAACACATTCTGACAATGAAACAGCTTATGAAAACGTTGGTTGTAGCGATGGTCGGCGGCGTGGTTTCCTTGGGAATATATACCGGTATCACCGATAACTCCACGCCCCTCAGCACACCTGCTGCGGAGCCTACATTTACATTCACCAATTACGGCACTTCACCGTCGGTACCTTTGGAAAGCATCGATTTCGTCGAAGCTGCGGCCCGATCGGTGAACGCGGTGGTTCACGTGAAAACCGTCTTCCAAACCAGGCAGTATTACAACCCTTGGAGCCGGTATTTCGGAGGCCAACCGTACTCAAGCAGAGAACAGCGTGGATCAGGATCCGGCGTGATCATAAGCGACAACGGCTATATCGTGACCAACAACCACGTGATCGATAACGCCGAACGAATCGAAGTGGTGACCAACGACAACCGCATTTTTGCCGCCGAACTGATCGGCAGCGACCCGGGCACGGACTTGGCCCTCTTGAAGGTCGACGCAACGGATCTGCCCTCGATCATTTTGGGCGACAGCGACAACCTCCAAGTGGGCGAATGGGTGCTCGCCGTGGGAAACCCCTTCAACCTCACCTCCACCGTCACGGCGGGAATCGTGAGTGCCAAGGCGAGAAACATCAACATCTTGGACTATAACCCCGACACCGATGAGTTTCCGCTCGAATCGTTCATCCAGACGGATGCGGCCGTCAATCCCGGCAACAGTGGCGGAGCCTTGGTCAACGGACGGGGTGAACTGGTGGGCATCAACACGGCCATCGCCTCCCGCACCGGTTCTTACAGCGGATACAGTTTTGCCATTCCCGTGAGCATCGTTCAGAAAGTCACCGCCGACTTGCTCGAATTCGGCGCCGTTCAACGCGCCTACATCGGGGTAAACATTAGCGATATCACCGGTGTTGTCAAGGAGGAATTGGGGCTTAGCGTGTCCCAAGGTGCATTGGTAAGGGGACTTCTCAACGGAGGAGCGGCCGCTGACGCGGGATTGAAGGAAGGCGACGTCATCACGGGCGTGGAAGGCATCACCGTGGGCAATGTCACTCAGCTTCAGGAACAAGTCGGAAAATACCGTCCCGGCGATGAAATATCCGTGGATATTCTCCGCGACGGAAGAAAAAAATCTTTTACGCTCGTCTTGCGCGACAGGCACGGCGGAACCGAACCCGGTAACAATGTGAGAAGCAGTACCGTGTCGTCGGAATCCGTATTTGGCGCGCGACTCGAGTCTTTGACGTCGGACGAAAAAAGGAAACTGAACGTTGCGAATGGCGTCAAAATAACGGAACTTACCAACGGCAAATTCAAATCGGCGGGAATCTCGAAAGGGTTCGTCATAACGAGAATCGACAAACAACCCGTGGATTCACCCGAAGATGTAGAACGCATACTCCGTAACAAAACCGGCGGAGTGTTGGTGGAGGGGTACCACCCGAACGGTACACCCGATTATTACGGTTTTGGAGTTTAAACCGACCATTGAATGCAATTGAGTTCAAAATAACACCTGTGGGGATATACCAACGAAACCGTAAGCATCGATTCATCGCTATCCTCGGAATCCCCCGATTATTTTGAATTTTGGAAAACGGCCGGAAAATTTACCGGTCGTTTTCCTTCTTGAGCCTTCACGGTCAGTGAAATAATAAAATTGGTAAATCGTGGGCATTGCAATATCTTTGCGCCGCGATTTCCACCATTGTTAAACCTAATCCAGCGAAAGGAACATGAGACAGCTAAAAATCACCAAAAGTATTACCAATCGCGAAAGCCAATCGCTTGATAAGTACCTGCAGGAAATCGGTAGAGAAGATCTGATCACCGCCGAAGAGGAAGTGGAACTTGCGCGCAGAATCAAGAAAGGCGACCAAGCCGCATTGGAAAAACTTACGCGGGCCAACCTAAGGTTCGTGGTTTCGGTGTCAAAGCAATATCAAAACCAAGGGCTCTCTTTGCCCGACTTGATCAACGAGGGAAACCTCGGGTTGATCAAAGCCGCACAGCGCTTCGACGAGACGCGGGGCTTTAAATTCATCTCCTACGCGGTGTGGTGGATTCGTCAATCCATTCTGCAAGCACTCGCCGAGCAATCGCGGATCGTGAGACTCCCCCTCAACCAAGTGGGAAGCCTCAACAAAATCAATAAGATGTTCGCCAAACTCGAACAAGAGTACGACCGTCCGCCAAGCATCGAGGAAATCGCAATTGCACTCGACCTTCCGCCGGAAAAAGTGGCCGACTCGCTGAAAGTGAGCGGACGTCACGTTTCCGTCGATGCGCCTTTTACCGAAGACGATACCTCTTCCCTGCTCGACGTGATGCAGAACGAAGATTCGCCCAACGCGGATACCAATCTGCTCAACGAATCCCTCGTACAGGAAATCGAGAGGTCTTTGTCCACCCTGACCGAGAAAGAAAGAGAAGTCATCCGACTGTTCTACGGAATCGGCATGAAACACGGCCTGACCCTGGAAGAAATCGGAGATCGTTTCGGATTGACGCGGGAACGCGTGAGGCAAATCAAAGAGAAGGCCATCCGCAGGTTGCGCCACTCTTCAAGAAGCAAGCACCTCAAGGCGTATTTGGGATGATCTGAACACGGCCCGATACATCAATCGGATCGCGTGTGCGAAATCGTGGTTTGGGATTTGAAACGTCGAAAAAGAAATTGCAAACTAAATTTAATTCCTCACTAAATTCTGATTCATGTCAACCGACCTTCTAAGGGCCGGTCGAGCCACCTATGACAAGGAGCTCGACACTTGGTTACGCAAGGAAAAAGCGGCCGTAGGACTTATCAACGCCGTAGGGAACCTCCTCTACGACAAAGCGGTGGAGCTCGTGCTCTTCCGAAATCATCTCGTGGACTTGGGTGTGAGCGAAGTGCTCAAACTCCACAAGTACGCGGAAGACGTGGTGCAGAAGCACATCACCGTTTTCCAAACCGCCGAGGTGGCCGCTAAATTGGCCGAACTCGATCTGGCACCCGCCAAAATCGACCTCGGACGCCTTACGGCCGAGTGGGTGGAAGAAGGTGATAAACACGCGACGCTTACCGACTTCCTCATGTCGAAAATCGGCAGCTTCGTGGAGCACGAATCGGGTGAACCGGTCGAGCCCCGAGATGTCATCCTGTACGGATTCGGACGAATCGGCCGATTGGCGGCGAGAGAACTCATCCAACAATTCGGAAAAGGACAGCAACTGCGACTCAAAGCCATCGTCACCCGAAGCGTGAGTGACATGGAAATCGTGAAAAGAGCCGACTTGCTGCGCATGGACTCGGTGCACGGCCCCTTCCCGGGAACCGTGGTGGCCGACGTGGAAAATAAAGCCATCGTGGTCAACGGGCAGATCATTAAAATGATCCAAGCTTCCAACCCGGAAGACGTGGACTACGAAGCACACGGTATTTCCAACGCTTTGTTGCTCGACAACACCGGAGCGTTCACCAACCGCGAAGCACTCTCCCGACACCTCCGCGCCAAAGGGGTTCAAAAAGTCATCCTCACCGCCCCGGGAAAAGAAATTCCCAACGTGGTGTATGGCGTGAACCACAAAAGCCTCGACCTGGAGAATGAAAACATTTTCTCCGCCGCGTCTTGCACCACAAACGCCATTTCAACCATCCTCCACGTGGTGGAATCTGAATTCGGCGTGGAAAAAGGACACATCGAAACCGTGCACGCGTACACGAACGACCAAAACCTCCTGGACAACTTCCACAAGAAGTACAGAAGGGGCCGCTCGGCTGCACTCAACATGGTCATCACCGAAACCGGCGCCGGAAACGCGGTGACGAAAGTCATCCCGAGTTTGGCGAACAAACTTACCGCAAACGCCGTGCGCGTACCCGTGCCCAACGGTTCTTTGGCCATCATGAGCCTTACGCTCAACAAAGAAACCTCTTTGGAGGAAATGAACGCCACCATTAGACGAGCGGCATTGCAAGGCGACTTGGTGAATCAAATCCACTACAGTATCGAGCCTGAGCTCGTTTCCAGCGACATCGTTGGAGACAGCTGCTGCTCGGTATACGACAGCAAGGCGACCCTCGTGCACCCCGACAAGAAAAGCGTAGTACTGTACGTGTGGTACGACAACGAACACGGATACACCAAACAGGTTATCCGCTTGGCAAAATACGTAGCGAAAGTGCGTCGTCTGCATTACTATTGATCGACGCGTGATTATCTGGAAAAGCCCCCGCCGAAAGGTGGGGGCTTTTTTTGTTGTTGACTTTCCTCGGGCGCCGCCCAACCGGCTCTATCACCGGCTTCGGCTCATTGACCCGCTCAAGGTTTGTACAATTCGATCCGCGAAGGCGTACTCGGCACCACGACCTTGTTGTTTCCGGTTTCGATGTCGGTAGTTTCCTCGTAAGGATCGAGCAACACGCGATCCACGCGTTTATCGAAGGCGAAGACCTTGGTCACTTCCTTGTCGTTCATCTTCCAAATTTCCGCCGGAATGCGGATTACTTCCTCGGTTCCATCTTCAAAATAGAAGCCGACGACTACGGGCATCACCATACCTTGGTTGCCGAAGGTGATCTGGTAAAAGTGCCGTGTATCGTCCAATTGTGCGCGCTCGCTTTCCGACAATCCCGCCAAGAACGCATCGTAATCTTCCCTTTGCGGAGAGCGGCTTTGATCGGATTTCCCCGTGTACTCGTCCACCAATTCGGGATACTTCTCCACGGCGGTTGGAATCGAATCCCGATCCCGGCGCAACTCCGAAATACTTTGTCGTCGCAAGGCGGCATTCTCTTGCTCGGCGCGTTGCATCCCCTCCGCGTGGTTTTCCACTAGGCGGTAGTACTTCACCTTCTCGATGGACATATCGACGTGTTCGGTGGAATAAAACCAGCCCCGCCAGAACCAATCCAAGTCCACGCCACTCGCGTCTTCCATCGTTCTGAAGAAATCGGCCGGCGTAGCGTGTTTGAATTTCCAGCGGTTGGCGTAAGTCTTGAATGCGTGATCGAACAGTTCCCTGCCCATCACCGTTTCGCGCAGAATGTTCAGCGCCGTGGCAGTTTTGCCGTAGGCGTTGTTGCCGAATTGTTTCACCGACTCGCTGTTCGTCATGATGGGCGTCATGTTTTCCTTGTCGCCGGCCATGTACGACACCAAATCCCGTGGTTCTCCCCGCCTGCTCGGAAAGCCCTTTTCGAATTCCTGTTCCGTCAGGTATTGCACGAAGGTGTTCAACCCCTCGTCTTGCCACGACCATTGCCGTTCGTCCGAATTGACGATCATGGGAAACCAGTTGTGCCCCACCTCGTGGATAATCACGGAAATCACCCCGTACTTCATTCTTCGGCTATACGTGCCGTCCGGTTCGGAACGGCCGTAATTGAAGCTGATCATAGGGTACTCCATGCCAATGCTCCGGGCGTTCACCGAAATGGCCACCGGATACGGATAGTCGAAGATGTGTTTACTATAGGTTTTGAGGGTGTGTCTCACCGTGGCGGTAGAGTACTTTCCCCACAGAGGATTGGCTTCCGGGGGGTAGAAGCTCATGGCCATTACCCTTCGGTCGCCGATCGGTACACCTTGGGCATCCCACATGAATTTTCTCGATGTCGCCCAAGCGAAATCCCGCACGTTCTCCGCTTTGAAACGCCAAGTTTTCGTCTCCACCGAGCGTCCTTTGGAGTTTTCCTCCGCTTCCGACTGCGTGATGATCTCCACGGGAGAATCCGCGGTTTCGGCCGTTCGAAGGCGTTCGCGCTGTGCGGAGGTCAAGACATCACCCGGGTTTTGCAACGTGCCGGTAGCGGCGAGAACGTGGTCCGCCGGCACGGTTATGCTCACGTCAAAATTTCCGAATCCCAAGGTGAACTCCCCCCTACCGAGGAATTGCTTGTGCTGCCAACCGTTGTAGTCGTCGTAAACCGCCATTCTCGGGTAAAATTGCGCGATGGTGTAGATGGCGTTGTTTTCGTCTTCGAACCATTCGTAGCCCGATCGGCCTCCCACCTTCATGCGGTCGTTGAGAAGATAATGCCATTTGATGTTCAGCGTGGTTCCTCCGTTGGGCACCAAAGCCGAGGGCAAATCCACGCGCATCATGGTGCCGTTGACGGTATACGGAATGTCATTGCCGCGGTGGTCGCGCACGTATTCGATCACGAATCCCCCGTCGAACCAAGGGGTGAGGTCCCGGAAGTCGTCGAATTTCATCCGGTCGGAAACCGTAGACTGTTGGATGGCCATTGCGTCGCTGTCCTTGGCACGGATATTTTGATCGAGTTGCAACCACAAATATTCCAAGTGATCCGGCGATCGGTTGAAATACCGAATGGTCTGCTCACCGTAAATCATTTGCGCTTCCTCGTCGAGGCGGATGTCCATGGTGTAGTCGGCGCGCTGTTGCCAATACGCGTGACCCGGTGCGCCCGATGCGGTGCGGTACGCATTCGGGGTGGGCAATTCGGTACCGAGTTGACGGAATGGATCCGCATTTTCCGATTGTGCGGCCGTGGTGATGGCGGAAAGCATAAGGAAGCAAAGGAAAACATAATGATTCATAGAGACGAAGTGTTTTGAAATACCCGATCGGTGGAGCTACCGCCCTCATCGATCGATTTGAATGCAAGATACGCGGACAAATTTAAATCCCGAGGTGAAAACTACCGACGACCCCGTAAATCGAGGAGAAAATTACCGAAAGAGACCCGGGTCAGACATTCAGAATCAACCCATCGTGTGCGAGGGCCATGCCGGGGGGCAATTCCCTGTTCACTTCTTCGTGTAACCCCATGTAATGGGAAATGTGCGTGAAAAAGGTCTTTTCGGCGCCGATGTCCTTCGCTAGGTTCACCGCCTGGTCCAAATTGAAGTGCGAGATGTGCTTTTTCTTTCTCAGCGCATTCAGCACCAGAATTTTCAGTCCTTTCAACTTCTCCATTTCACCGGCGGGAATGTGATTGGCGTCGGTGATGTACGCGATATCGCCGATGCGAAACCCCAGAACCGGCATGTGGAGGTGTTTGACCTCGATGGGAACGACCGTGACACCCGCCGCTCGAAAGTGTTCGCTTCCTTTGATTTCGTGGAGAATCATCTGCGGTACACCCGGGTAGGATTCATCCGAGAATGCGTAGTGAAATTCCCGTTTCAGCGCTTCTTGGGTGCCCGCGTCGGCATAAATGTTCACCGGTTCGCCGTGCAAAAAATTGAACGCCCGGATGTCGTCCAAGCCGGCGATGTGGTCTTTGTGGCTGTGCGTGAACAATACCGTGGGCATGACCTTCGGGGTATGCCTCAGCATTTGCCGCCGAAAATCCGGCCCGGTGTCGATGATGATGCACCAGTTCCCGTTCTCGATCATGGCCGATGTACGCAGACGCTTGTCGCGGTAATCGACCGACCGGCACACCGTGCAGCCGCATCCGATGACGGGAACTCCCTGAGAAGTGCCGGTGCCGAGAAAGGTCAATCGCATAAAAGCAAAAGTATGGTTTTGCCGGCAACTCAAAAGAAGGAGACGAAGGAGATGACACGACGAAGCGAAAAATTACCCGGCTAACGTTGTGTAAGGGCGGACGACGGCATCCCGCCCATTCGGGGCGCGGTGCAACCGGCGGCCGCCAAACAGCGACGGGGAAGCTCGTATGGCGGCCACCTGGTGCCGCGCCCCGAATGGGCGGATAAGGCGGTAGACCGACCCGGGAAGCCGGATGGCCCCGGGATACACCCAAAAAACCACATAAAAAAGAGGGCTATCTCTTGACGAGGGTGGTTTGATATTCTGCGGAATGACTCGTCACCACCACGCGGTATGCGCCGTCGGCCAAGGAAGACACGTCGATGCGGTGGTCCTTGGCCGCGGAGAGAACGAGGACGCCCCGAAGATCGAAAATACGGACGCTGCGGACCGCCTCGCCCAAGGGCAGTGTGATTTGAACGGTATCGGTCGCGGGATTCGGAAAGAGGACGGGCTCATCGAAAACCCGGGGATCGTCCGTCGGCAGGGGTCCATCGATGAAGAGCCACCGAAATGCCTCGGGGAATCGCTGCGACCAAAACAATTCGTTGTGCGCCCCTTGGGGGTCGAACTCCAACCGCAGCCACTCCGGCGAAAATCCCGCATCGATCATTAAGTCGACCATGTTTTGGGCATTGTCGAAGACGCTTTGCCCCTCCAACCCCCCGGCGAGAAAATAATTCATGGCGGGCAGGGAGAATCCGGTCTCGGCGGCATAATCATAAATGGAATCCGAAAACCAAAAAGAAGGGGAAAGCGCGCCAACCTTGGAAAATATTTCGGGACGGGCCATGCCCGCGTAGAAGGAAATCAGCCCTCCCAAGGAAGACCCCATGATGCCGGTGTGCTCGCGGCCGGGAAGCGTTCGCAGTGAATCGTCGATGACGGGCTTCAGGTAATCGGCGATGAAATCGACGTACGCTTCGCCGTCCCCGCCGCCGTGCTCGGGATGTGCAAAGGGCGTGTACTCTCCGATGCGGTGCGCACCGCCGTTGTCGATGGCTACGATGATGGCGCCGGGATACCCCTCGGCATGGAAATCATCCATGGCTTCGTCGACCTTCCACTCGCCGCTGAAGGCTTCTTGAGCGCTGAACAGGTTCTGGCCGTCGTGCATGTACAGCACCGGATAGTGAAGTTCCGAATCGTGGTAACCTGGCGGAAGCAGCACGCGGATGCGTCGGGTTCTGTCGAGGCCCGGAATGGGAAAAGCGGCGTCGAAAAGTATGAGATTCTCCGGCAGATCGTCGAAGACCCCCTGTCCTTCCCACGAAAGGATGGACACTTCGATTGTATCGGTGCCGGTGAAATCGAACGTTCTGTTCGGGAGAAAACCGCCCGAAGCATTTCCCTCCACGACCTCCCACGAACCTCGGGTGAATTTGCCTTGGAAAGTGAGGGGCACGGATTCGGGCAGGGTCAAAAACCCGTCTTCAAAAACCCACGCCGGATCGCCCGGGTTCCACGAATTGGCCGATGAAGCGAGGTAAATATCCTCCACCGGAGGAGTGTTGGTGGGAACGGAAAGCAAGCGAACGACGTGCTGCGTGCTTCCCGTGAGGGATACGCCCAATGCGAGGGCGGCGATCAATACCTTCATGGCTGCCGATTTGCGCCTTAAAAATAAAACTTGCCGGTGACGCGCGAAAATTCCCGGCGGCTCATCCAAAATGGCGAGGAGAACCGCCGGGAAATCGGGAGGTATTTTATTGCTATTGGTATTTCATCCTTTTCGCGCCGCCTATCCCATCATATTCATGATAAGGGTCACGACAAAGACAATCAGGAGGATATAAAACAGGATTTTGGCTATGCCGGCAAAGCCGCGGGCGATGCCCCCAAATCCCAACACCCCGAAAATAAGGGCCAATACAGCAAAGGTTATTATCCAAGTGATCATGATGGTTATAAGTTTTGATTATGTGAGAAATGATTGCAAACGCAATTCCGGCCGGACACAAAACGGGAAAAATGTTGCCGGTGCGCCGTGAAAATTCGGATAAATACAGGCGGTAAATCCCCGGTGAAAATCCGCGCATCCCGCGAATCGATTGGGTTTCACGACCGTGGGCCGAAATTGCACTCCGGGATAAAAAAATCTCTAATCACTTCCCTTCACCCATATCCTCACGTGCAGAAAGTGGTATACAAACCGGGGCAATTGGGGATTGTTGGGAAAGTTTTTCCCCGCCCAACCCGTGCCAATGCCATGGATTTTTTGCGCGCTTCGAAAAAAAAAAGGCGACCCGAGGGTCGCCTTTCACAATTGATTTCGTTTGGGTCAATTGACCATAAGCTTGTGCACTGAAGATTCACCGCTCGCATTGGTGACATTGAGGAAATACAAGCCCGAGTTCAGATCGTGCGTATGAACCACCGTCTTACCCGAGGGATGCAAGGGCGTTTCTTGCCTCACCACCTTTCCGGTAATGTCGATGATGGACCAATAGATGGTTTTTCCGGCCGGATTTTCAACCGAAAGGGTGAAGTGATCCGTCGCGGGGTTGGGGTACATGAACACGGAACCTACGGAAGCTTCTTCCAATCCTACGATTCCACACAATCCGAAGGGCACCGCGTCGAGCACCTCGTCTTCACCGGTGCGCGTGTGCGTGCGGTTCCACCCTCCCACTCCGCTGGGTACGTTGCACTCCAGTTGTTCTTCGTTGCCGTCGAACTCCTCGTTGGTGGGATCGTTGACGTCGCCGTTCACGAATTTGTATTCGAAATACGCCGGTCCGGAAATCAAGGCGGTTACTTCGTAGATGCCGTCACCGTCGCCGTCGCTCATTTCGAGCGCACCCGATTGCCAAGTTGGCTCGGTGAATCCACCCATCACGAACACCCCCTCGGGCGCTACCGTCATGTCGGACATGTCCACGCGGAAAGTCACGTTGGCCGGGTCAGGATCGGGAATACAGGTTTCGGTGCACTGATTGAAGCAGGCCGCGAATGCCACGGGTTCATCCCCTTCGGGAATGGTGATCACGCGGTTTCCGTCGGAAGCACAGAAGCTGGGAACGTTTTCCCATCCATCCGAACCGTTTTGGAACTTGAAGGGATAGGTACCCGGCGAGAGGAATTTTTGAATGGAATACGTACCGTCGCCGTTGTCTACCATGGGTTCGCCGGACCATCCGTTGAACTCACCGGCGATGTACCCGCCGTTGTCCACGTCCACCCCGGATAGATCCACCGTGAAGGTGGCGTTGGGCTCTTGGCACGTTTCGCAAGTACCGAAGCAGAAGGCAGTAGTTACGACTTCTTCCGTGCCGACTTCCACCACCCTGTTGGTTCCTTCACCACAGGCGTCGGGAACGGATTCCGGTACGTCGGGATCCACCCAGCTCGACCCGTTGATGAATTTGTAGGAATACGAGGCGTTTCCATCGACGTAAGCGACGTAGGCGAACTGGCTGTTGCCCACGTCGAAGGCTGTGCCGTACGCGGGTGCCCAGTTGGGATCGATCAAATCGCCCGCTACGTGCACTCCGTTTTCGCTGATTTCGGTATTCGACATGTCGATCATCAGCCGCACGCCCACTTTGCCTTCCGGCGCAGCGGCGTTGAAGACCACCATGGGAAGTTCGAACCCGTCGGTGGCGTGGTGCTCGGTGATGGCGAAAAATCGGTTGCCGCCAAAAGCCACTTCCGAGGGCGGTGTTTCGTCACTGCCCCACTCGCTTCCGTTGACGTATTTGTACTGGTACTGACCGGGCGACAATTCTACGGTCAATTCGTAGATGCCGTCGCTGTCGTCGTCGGACATCGCGGCGGAACCGGGGTTCCAATCTTCCGGATAGCCCGCATTGGCTTGCCAGTCGCCCGCCACGTGAACACCGTTTGGAGAAACGGTTTCACCGGTCATGTCCACCCGAAAGGTGACCGAGACCTGGGCGTGGGCCAATCCGGCAAATAAAATGGCGAAAGCCACAAGGTAAATTTTCTTCATAGTGCAAAAGGTTTTAGAGTGACCCCTGAGGTTATTGTACTTTTTACACTAACAAAAATAAGGGAATTTTCAAAACGGGAGAGCCATTTGGGAAGAAAATTCATTGAACCCCCGCATGAAAGGGAAAAAGTGCGTGATTTCCGCACCTCGATCGGATTTCTAATCCAAGGCCGACGGCCATACCACTCGGAAAACGGATTTATCCCGCGTGGGAGAAGAGGGAGGAACGCACCTCGCTCCGGTCTTCGACGAACAAGACCATGATGGCGGCCATGACCATGGTCGCACCGCCGAAGACCAATGCGAAGATCGCTTCACCGTCGAACCATTCCCGCAACACGTAGCCCAGTATTCCCGCCGCCACGATTTGCGGCAACACGATGAAAATATTGAACACCCCCATGAAGTATCCCATTCTTTCCGCCGGGAGGGCACCCGCGAGAATGGCGTACGGCATGCTGAGAATGGACGCCCAAGCAATGCCCACCCCGATCATCGGGACGATCAGCCATTGGGGATCGGGCACGAGGTAAATCGCCGCCAACCCCACGCCTCCGGCAGTGAGGCAGACGGCGTGCGTGGCTTTTCTGCCCACGCGGCGGGCGATTTTGGGCAGTGCGAAGGCAAACAAAGCGGCGATGCCGTTGTACACGGCAAACAAGACCCCCACCCAATCGGCGCCGTCGTTGTATTCCCGCTGTATGAAGTTCAGCCGATTCTCGAGTTCGGGCGATATCGCCGCGCCGATTCCCGGATCCGTGAAGTATTTGGCGGTATTGATGTCGATCACCGCTTTTTCTTCGCCGGCGTACTTTTCCGCGATCGCCGAGAGTTCCTCCCCTATGGAGGCGCGGGCTTGTACATCTGTGCCGGGTTCATCCAAAGCCTTTTGCAATTCGCCCAATTCGGCGGAGGTCACCGTCATGTCGTACACGTGGGAGGTCACGCCCGATGTGGTATAAATCCACATGGCGAAGAGCGCGAACCAGGTAAAAAACTGCACCAACGCCAGTCCTGCCATAGCGCGGGGCATGGTGAAAATTCCAGTGAAAGACTCCACCAGTCCGGTAAAAACCCCACCCCGGCGTTGTTCTTCGCGAAAGGCTTCCATGTCTTCCGGCGGGTATTCGTCCGATTTGAAAACCGTCCACAATACCGCTCCCAAAAACGCCGCCGCCCCTACGTAAAACGACCAGCGCACGGAAGGGGGAATCTCGTTCGCCGGGGCCGTATTGGGCACTCCGAGCAAGTTGGTGAAAATATAAGGCAGCAAAGACGCCACCACCGCACCGGTGCCGATGAAGAAACTCTGCATCGCAAAGCCCGCGGTGCGCTGCTCATCCGGAAGCCGGTCGCCCACGAAAGCTCGAAAAGGCTCCATCGATACGTTGATCGACGCGTCCATGATCCAGAGCATTCCGGCGGCAACCCACAGCGTCGGACTGTTGGGCATGATTACCAGTGCGATCGAAGCCAGAATGGCGCCCACCAAAAAGAAGGGCCTTCGGCGGCCCAGGCGGGTCCACGTGCGGTCGCTGTAATACCCGATGATGGGTTGAACCAGCAAGCCCGTGACGGGAGCCGCGAGCCAAAGAATGGGCAGCTCGTCCTTGGAAGCGCCCAACGTTTCGAAAATCCGACTCACATTCGCGTTTTGCAGCGCAAATCCAAACTGGATACCGAGAAAACCGAAACTCATGTTCCAGATTTCCCAAAAACTCAATCTCGGTTTTCTTGTCATGGCCAACCTCTTGATGTGGGGCCAAGGTAAATATTTCGACGATCTGTATCGAGGTGTTTCGGGCGTGCCCCCTCTGCTCGGTATCGGCGTGGTGCTTACCCATCCACAAAAACCCTCATCCGCCCATCCTTTTCACGCATCCGGTCGGGGTCGGTTTTTTTCCGCTATCTCCCCGCCGCAAAAACAGGGGTGCGAAGGGGTGCCGAGGAGCTTCGCCGTCGCTCTCGGCCACCCTCGCTCCCCAAAAGTTTTTGCGGCGGCGAGGATATTGGAAACCAACCTCACGCGGTGATCGTCGGCCCCAATATCCGCCGCCGAATCAAAAAAAAGCGGCACCCTCATTTCGAGAGCGCCGCCCTGTCATCCCGTTTCATAGCGGATACAAGATGGGTTGACAAGTTAATTTTTTGTCACCTTCACTACAGCGTAGCTATTGCCGTGATAAAATCTGAAGAGGTAAATACCGTCTTGGAAGGTGCTCATGTCGTGAACCAAACGGCCGGTAGTCGAATACATTCTGGTTTCGATCAGTGCACCGGTCGAAGAGTATATGCGGTACATTCCGGCCGCGGGGAAGGAAAAGTCAAAAATCGCACGACCCATGGTCGGGTTCGGGTAGCATTTCACGATGGAAACTGCGGGCCCAATTACGCCGACGGGTGACAATCCCGATACTCCGGTCACCTCAAATTCGTCGACAACGAGAATAGATCCCGCTTGTGGGTTGGTCTCCTTGCTGGATCTGAACTCGATGTCCATCAAGTCGGCTTCCACACCCGCCATGGTGAGGTCGTCGATGAAGGGATACTCCACTTGGGTGTATTCCATCGTGGGTTCCAGATCGAAAACTTTGGTAAAGACCGGCCCGGAAAGCAAATCGGTTGACTTGTAAAAGCGCACGATGGCTTCGGCCACGTCGTTATCGGCGGCGTATTTGTACCAGAAGGAAATCAAGTCGGATTCTTCTTCCAGAACGATGGTCGGCGTAATGCCGTCTTCACCTTCGATGGCGCCGTAGCGCACCCATCCGATGTCACCGGATTGGGGTGTATTGTCGGTCATGATGGCCAGAGCTCGTCCTCCCGCATGGGAGTCGAAAGATTCAAAATAGTTTCTGTGGTCGGGGTGAATGTCCACCACGCAGTTTTCAGGAATGAAGACGGGGTTCACCAGCGCCCACGAATCGAAGTTGCCGCCGTTGATCTCGGTGTCGGTACCCACCCATTCCAAGTTGTCGATTTCCAAAAACGAACCGGCTTCGTAGGGCACGTCGTCGGAAACCAAATCCGCCGCGGCAAAACCGAGGACCACTTGGTCGATGGAAGCGTCCACAGGTTGGTCAAACAAAAACTCTTGGGTTTCCCAGTCGGTTTGTTGGCCATTCAAATAGAATACCCACGTACCCGTGTCGTAATTTCCGTTGCCTACCGGCTCACCCTGGCTCTTGAATTGAACGAGGATCATCCCCGGCCTTTCGTCCGGAAACGAGTATCGCACATCGAGTTTGATTCCGGTGATTTCTTCGGCATCGCCCGTAAAGTAGAGGCCGCCCGGAAAATACAGGGAGCCATTTTGGATTTCGGGGTCGTTTCCGACGAGGAAATAACCGGGCTGTACGTTGTCGTCAATTTGCACATTGACCATACGAATAGCTTCTCCCTCGTTCGGGCGTTCGATGGAAGTCACGTTCAGCGATCCATCTTCAAAGAAAGTATTGTAGTTGGAGCTGGAGGTATTGGTAAAAAGTACGGGGTGGTTGAAAAGCCCCAACTTGATCCAGTTCTCCATACCGGAATTGGCCGGCTGGGCCGTAAGCGCTGTACAAGCGATAACGGCAAGGATAAAGGGGTAGATTCGTTTCATAGTTCGGATTTTGGTGAGGCATTCCACGCGGGAACACGAAAAAGTATGGCATACAGTACGCAAAGTATTGGCCGTGGTTTCACCTCCTTACGATTTTTTCATCCCCGGGTGAAAATCCGCCGAAACGAATCGAAATTAAATGCCGAATTTTGCAGGCTGTAACGGGCCCGTGGTCCGTAGAAAATCGAATGTTCCATTCAATGCCCACCATACCATGCTGAAAAACTTCATCCTGATCGGTAGAGCCGAGGCGATTTCATTTCTGTTGTTGCTGCTCGTCGCCATGCCACTGAAGTATTTTTTCGATATGCCCCTCGCCGTGAAATACATCGGCTGGGCCCACGGTGGCCTGTTCGTGGCGTACGTCGGCTTGTTGATTTGGCTGGGGTTTTCGCGGAAGTGGAAAGCCTCGGACATGCTGCTGCTCTTCGGCGCCGCTTTCTTTCCTGGCGGACCTTTCCTCATGGAGAACAGGGTATTGGCGAAATACCACTGATCCCCCCGAAACGATCCCGCGGTCTTCCCGCGGCAGATATCAATAAAACATGCTCGATTGAGGCACGCCCGGCAGTTGTCCCATGCGGTACCTCAGGAAACCGAAAGTTCCGGAAAGGTGGGGTTGCTCTTCGCGGAAGGCGTAGAGGATGTCGCGCGTCGCCACGCCCATTTCCCAACCTCCCTCGCCCAAGACGAAGTTGAGCCCGAAAGGAACGCGCAAGCCGTAATCGGCGCCGGTCGCGGCACCGGCTGAAATGCGTACGGCGCTCGTGGGGACGAAGTCCATTCCCGCGGCGAAAAACATCTGTTCGGGATTGCCGGGTTTGTCGTTGAGCGGCACGGCCAAATCCAAGCCCAACCTCAGCCATTCGAGTGGGAAATACCCCATCCCGAACCGCATTCTCGTCGGCAGGGAAACGTTGCGCTCTTCTTCGCCGTCCCATTCGAACAGCCCGTCTTTTCCGACGAAGGCGTCCATGTCTTCCAATATATTGTAGGTGTTCAATCCCAAGGTTTCCACGTCGATCACGGCCGTATCGCGGGCCGTGTACACGTTTCCGTCAAAGGTCAAAAAACCGATGTCGACGATGGAGAGTCCGAACCGGAACAATTCCGACAATTCGAGATTCAACCCCAGATCAAATCCGAAGCCCGACCCCACGGATTTCAGGGATGCACCGGAAATGGCCGAGGGATTTCCCATGGCCGCCGCACCATAATCGATGTCCATGGCCGGAGTGGAAGCGGTGTAAGCGCTGGCGATTCCGTCGTCGTCGATATTCAAGTCCAGGATGTACAGTCCCTGCACGTATTTGAGGCCCGCGCCGACGGAAAATTTCAAATTTTTGGATTCGTGGGCGGTGTATCCGTACCCGAAGCTGTACTCGACGGTGGAAAGCGCCCGGGCCTTGCTGCCTCTGTACAATTCCGATGCGGGGAGGGGATTGGTGGAGAATCCCCGGATGACGTTGTCGATTCGATCGGATCCCGGACCTTGATTGGGAATGGTGTCCACACCGCCTGCGTTGTTTCTCACCAACCATTGGTCGAAGTAGGGATCGAGAAATCCGGTAAAGAGTTGCCTCGCCGCAGGACCATTGAGATTGGCGTAAAAGTGATTCGAAAAGTTGATCGAAAACGCAAAATTGCCCACCGTTCGGGATTGCACCGCCGCCCCAAACAAGAGCAGGTCTCCGCTCAAGGTGTGGTCTGCACGCGTATACGCTTCTCCCGCCGCCAATTTCTCGGCGGGGGTGAGAGTTTCTTCCCGGTCGAAAATGATGGAGCTGAGATTTTCCCTCGTGAGCGCCTCGCTGTAGGCGGATACCCCGACTTGCAAAAAGCCCATGGTGAAGCGTCGGTTGTATTCATTCCCCCACGCGAGGTTAGCGGGATTGACTCCCAAGGCTTGATAGTCGGTAGCGAAGGCGTTGACCGCCCCCCTGCCGGTTTCGGAAAAAGCCGCTTTCTCCATTTGTGCCTGTGCGTGAAACCCGATGACAAACAGAAAAACCGCTCCCGTGACGAATGTTTTCATGTGGTCGGCCATTGAAAAGACCAAGATACGCATTGTGGAACGCATCCAAAAAACCTCCCCACCTAACCGGACCATTTGAGGAAGCGCATAAATTAGGTCCTGCTCTTCAACACGACTCTACATCCAAGAACCGCGGTGCCTTTCCGACAAATACAAGAGAAAATTCTTGATTTCCAGCGCCTGTGCCTCGGTGAGATACCGCACCGTGCTTGCTCCGCCCGAAGTGTGTATCCGCAAATGGCACAAACCCCGGCGAACCAGAAAAAAACTTTGGTGCAAACTAACCGCTTGCACTTTGTACGCCGGAATAGCGACCCGAACGGGAAAAATCCACCCGCGGAAAATGAGGATGAAGTGTTCGTTTAGCCGGAGGTTGACCGATTTTCCGTACCGCAAGCCGATGGCACCCACCACGGCGACCACCACGTAAATCAGCAAGGCGTACCACTCCACGGCAAAAAACAAACCCACCGCGATGGGCGTGCACACCAAGGTGGCGATAATGGTGTAGAGCCGAGCGTATCCCCAGGCATTGGCGTCGACGCGTGTGTCCGGAACGTGAAAATTGGCGAAGGAGCTTTCGGCCAGCAGGAGGCTCTGCGCTTTTTTCAGGGCAGGGATCTCGATCAATTGCCTTCCCTGGCTGCTGTCCACCGCGCCGGATGGCCTCAATTTGGCCGATTCAAACCCCACCAGTTTTCGCAGGGGATTGGTGTGCCATTCGATAAACTGTATCTTTTTGATGGGTATGCGATTTTCATTGCGTTTCACCAGGCCGCCCGAAATGCGCACGGCGTCAACTTGCAGCACGGCCCTGAAATTTGCGAACCGAAGCACCGTCCGAACCAAGCTGATGATCACCGACAACGCGATGAATACGATCACGGCGCTCAAGATCATGGTCAAACCGGCGTTGACCACTTCTTCGGTATACGTTTCCACGTAATCGGTCAAGTACGACTCGAGGAACTCGATGTACTGGTTGATGTACCCGAAGGCCACCGCCAAGGCCAAGAGTCCTGTTTTCAAGTGATTTTCGGTCAGGCCCACTACGAACAGGTCTCCTACGCCCAGTTTGACCAAGACTTTGTCTTCCGCCCTTTTATCGGCTCGTGCCGCCGGTGTGGGCTGCGCTTCCGCACCGAGGTTTTGTTCTCCGCGACGGTGAGCGAGAATTTCCTCTTTTTTCAGGTAGAGCAATTCCTGCAATTGCACCGCCAGCTTTCTTTCCAACGCCGGTATTCTCAGTTCGCTCCCTTTGGAACCGGCAGTATCCACTTGAAGACCCACAAGCCCCAAAATGCGCTGAAGGAGATTTTGAGTGATTTGGATGGTTTGAATGCGGTGAGCGGGAATGACCATGCGGTCTTTGAAAAGCACGCCTCGGTGGACGATCAATTCTTCGTCGCTGACTTGAAAGGTGAAGTTCTTGTACTGGAGATAAGCTAAATACATGGTGACGAACAACACGGGGATGAAGGAAACGCCGAGCCAAATCCATACTTTGGGGTTCGCAGCACCGACTATAAGTATGGAGACCAAGGCCGTGATCATGTTGCGGAAGTTCCTGATCATATACACCACTACGCCCAGCGGACTCTGCCGCGTGGGTTGGGTGATATCGCCTTCCTCGAACTCTTCCTCACTCATCGACGGCTGCTTTATTGGCGATGAATTCCCTCAATTCCCCCGCTTTTTCCTCGTCCAATCCGGGAATGGCCAAGTCGGAAGTGGAACTCCCGGCGGTATAAATCCTCAGAGTGGCCAATTTGAAACGGCGCTCCAGAGGGCCCTGAGAAACTTCGGTGTGTTGAATGCGATTGAAGGGCACGGTGGTCGTAGACCGAAAAATCCAGCCTTTGCGGTAGATGATGTCACGAGTGCGCAGTGCATACGCCCGGCGACGATAGGCGATCGGTATGGCGATGAAACTGAAGGCGATGGGCAAGACCAACCCCGCTCCCACCGAATACCATCCTTTGTCTTCGGTGAAGATGATCGTCGCCACGAAACCCGCCACCGGCCCGAGCCAAATCAAGAGGGTGACCAAAACTCGGTAGGATTTGAATCGCAGGGGATGGAGGTTGTAATCCACCGCTTCCACTCGGGGCAAATCGGACGGAGGAACTTCGTGGTTGGCCCAGGCGATGGCACCTGCGCTTTCACGTCTCACGTCATTGTTCCGCTCGGGAGGGGCGATGTCCCTTTCCTTGTCTTCTCCGTTAGGCTCTTTCCGCCCCTCGTCGTCCTCCAATTGATTTTCCATAGGCTGCGTTTCAATCCGCGAAGGGGAACCGCAAGTCCGTTCCCCCTTCGTCAAAGGCACTAAAATTAAACTTAATTTTGCAATCCATTCCGCCTTCAAAATCATGGAGAACATCACACGGGGACACTTCCTTTTCGCCGCAATCGCCCTGATTGCATTTGCGGTGGTCATGGTCGTGGCTTACCGCAAGGACCTCAAAAAAATCGGTGTGCACTACAAGAAGGCGTGGATGATCGTGCTCGGCATCGCGGTGATTTACTTTTTGATCGTGATGCTGAACCGGGTGCTGTGAGCGTTGTTGCAATTGGAGGCAAACGGGCCGATTGACCGCCGTATCGCGCGATGGCCCGCGTAGACGAATTTCGCCGAGGCGCTTGCCGACAGACTCTCACTAAAATCGAATTGAAATGCACGACCCCCTTAAAAGCATCAATCCTTACACCGGAGAAACACTTTCGACATACCCCCAGCTGAGCGACGAAATCGTAAACCACCGATTGGAACGCAGCGACAAGCGCTTTCGAAAGTGGAGCACAACCCGAATGGAAGACCGTGTGGCGCTGATCGGCAAATTGGGCGAGGCCATTAAAGAGGCTAAAAGAAACTTGGCTGAACTGGCGACGCTTGAGATGGGCAAACCTCTGTCGCAGGCCATCGCCGAGGTGGAAAAGTGCGCTTGGCTTTGCTCTCATTACGCCGAGAACGCCGGGAACTATCTCGAGGACCAAAAAATAGATACCGACGCCGACGAATCGTGGGTAGCCTACGAGCCCCTGGGAGTGATTCTCGGGGTGATGCCCTGGAATTTTCCCTATTGGCAGGTCATGCGTTTCGCCGTTCCCACCCTGCTGGCGGGGAATACTGTGGCCATAAAACACGCGTCCAACACCACCGGGTGCGTGAATGCATTGGCCGACGTCTTTGAACGCGCCGGTTTTGAGGAGGGCTGCTTTGAAGTACTGATCGTCGAAGGTTCTCGGGTCAAGTCCATCATCGGAAGTGAATTCGTGAAAGCCGTGAGTCTTACGGGAAGTGAAAAGGCCGGTGCATCGGTGGCCGCCGCGGCAGGAAAGCACTTGAAGAAAACGGTGTTGGAATTGGGCGGGAGCAACGCGTTCATCGTATTGGCCGACGCCGACCTCGGCGAAGCCGCCAAAATCGGTGTGAAAGCCAGAATCCAAAACAACGGGCAAAGCTGCATCGCGGCGAAGCGCTTCTTGGTGGAAGACTCCGTGTACGACGATTTCATGGAGCGCTTTCTCGAGAAATGGGAAAAACTGAAAGTGGGCAACCCCATGGAAACCGGCACCGACGTAGGCCCTTTGGCGCGCCTCGACTTGGCGGAAACCTTGGATGAACAGATGAGACGGAGTATGGACCAGAGGGCGAAGTTGCTCCGGGGCGGCAGTCGCCAAGGCCCCTTGTTCGAACCGGCCATTTTGGAAGGAGTAAAGCCCGGCATGGCGGCTTTCGACGAGGAAACCTTCGGCCCGCTGGCGGCCTTTACGCGTATAAAGGATGCGGAGGAAGCCGTCGAGCTGAACAACCGAAGTAGGTACGGATTGGGCGCGACCCTATTCACCTCCGATTTGGAAAGGGGAAAAAGGTTGGGTCGGTCGATTCGCGACGGCGCCGTGTTTTTCAATGAAATGGTGAAATCGGACCCGCGACTGCCTTTCGGTGGAACGAAAATATCGGGCTACGGGCGGGAACTCGGACCTTTCGGCATCAAGGAATTCACCAACGTGAAGACATACTATAAGGTGTAAAGCCCGTGGTGAGGTCGATGAAATCTTGTCGGGGAATTGCCCCATGAAGTCACACCCACAAAAACCCAAAACCTCCTGCACGCACCCCCGGGCGATCGTCAAAAGGCGAATACGATGCCCGTACCGATTTCGAACCGGCTGAGGTCCATACCGAACTGGCTGTTGTACGTCCAGTTGAGGAAGGTGCTGATTTCTTCGGGCATATCGGGCGAAGTGCTGACTTTCAGGTCGTATACGCTGAAACCTTTGATACCCGCCTTGATGGGCAGGTAAAATCCTCCGCCCAGTGAAATTTCCAGCGACGCCCCGACGTGTGCTCCGATCGCACTGCCTTCGAGTCGGTACGGGAAAATCATGGTGGACTCGGAATCGAAGCGCAGCAAGCCCAAGCCGACGATGATGCTCAGCCGGTCGGCCCAGCCAAACTGCAGTGGGCGGTAATGCAGGGTGGCGGCGATGTATTCGATGCTGCGATCGTCGCTCATCGGGCCGGTGAGGCTCCGGTTGGGGTCCAGGACGATGCGCACTTCGGTTTCGTTGGAAAAATCGATGCGGCTGTACGCCACGCCCAGTCCGAGATTTTCGTCGATATTGTAGAGCGCGTATCCGTGGAAATATACTCCGTTTTTCATCCCCTCGAAGTACTCCGAAAAATCGTCATCGAAGAGCACTTGCACGTTCGTCAGCCCCGTGAATCCGGCGTCCACTCCTATTTCAAAACGCCGCAGCTTCTCGGTTTCTTTCCAGGGTTTCAGGTCTTTTTCGGCGTACGCGTTGTAGATGATTCGGCGGATTTCTTTTTTTGAAATGACCATTCTCTCGCCCTTGGGAGTTTGGGGGGTGCGGTAGTACACGAAGCGGTCGTTGGATTCGTCGACTTTTCCGCGGAGGGTGTCGCCGTAGATGCGGATGATGAAGTCCTGCCCGCGGAGTTCACCGCTCACGGCCAGCACCAATAGCAACAATATGATCCGGCCGGGCTTGTGCATTTGCCATTCCATTGCAGTAAATATATGCAGGAATGCACGGAAGACGTTGCCGTTTTCGCGAAAATGCGTTGATCGGGCGGGAAATCACGGGCTGATGCGGCGGTCGGCGGTCGGTAAACCTCACTCGTCGTCTTGGCGACTGAGGTACCCTTTGAAGAATTGCATCATCACGAAGGTCAGGATCATTCCCGACACGACTCCTTCGATGAGCAGCCCCATGACGGCGAGTCCGGGGGTAATGGTCGTGCCCCAAATGGTGGCGTCTTGGAGTTCGTCCATAAACCCTTTGTCGATCACGTTGACATAGAGGGCGAGAAACAGGATGAAGACTCCCACGGCCGTGAGGGTATACCGAATGCCCAAGCCGAGGCTGCCGAGATACCCGATGCGGCTGTGGTCGCGTCGGATGTGATTGTTCAAGAGCATGTACAAACCTGCCCCCACGATGACGATGTTGAATGCGCGCAGCCAATACTCGTCGTGCAGCCCCAACATTCTCATAAGCAGAAAATAAACGGCCAGCCCCGCAGCCGCAAAAAGTCCATATACGATACCCTTGTCCATGGATGGCGAGTTTTTGGTGTGAAAATGTAACAACGCAAAAGGAAAATTGTTACAGTCGGTCTCGCGGAAAACCCGCGGCGTAACGGCAGTACCGCGGGGGAAAGGGCAAGAAAAAAGCCCGGGGATTCCGGGCTTTTGCAATGGGTATGATGGTTTTTGTGGGTGTGGCCTCGAGTTTTCAAGACCAACATGGGAGGCGTTATTCTCCCACCACTTCAAAATCGATGGTCTCGACCACGGATTTGTGGAGTCTCACCTCGGCTTGGTACACGCCGATTTGCTTGATAGCGTCGCCTTTGATGGTGATGTGTTTGCGGTCCACTTTCACACCGATGGCTTCGAGGGCGTCGGCTACCTGGATGGTATTGACGGAACCGAAAATTTTGCCCTTCTCTCCCACCTTGGCTCCGATCTTGATCTTTTCCTTGGTGAGTTTTTTGGCCATTTCGAGAGCCTCCTCGCGGATTTTCTCCTCTTTGTGGGTGCGTTGGCGGATGTTCTCCTCCAAAATCTTCCGCTCGGTAGGCGTCGCCAAGATGGCCATGCCTCTCGGGATGAGGTAATTTCGGGCGTACCCCGGTTTTACTTCAACCAAGTCGTCTTTGTAGCCCAGCTTCTCTATATCTTGTTTCAGTATGACTTGCATCTCGGTTTATTTTAAGAGGTCCGTAACGTAAGGAAGAAGAGCCAAGTGGCGAGCGCGCTTCACGGCTTGCGCCACTTTTCGCTGGTATTTCATCGAGGTTCCGGTCACGCGACGCGGCAAGATTTTCCCTTGTTCGTTGACGAGTTTCAGCAAGAAGTTGGGGTCTTTGTAGTCGATGAATTTGATCCGATTTTTTCTGAATCGACAGTACTTTTCCTTTTGGGTGTCGATTTTGATCGGGGTGAGGTATCTGATTTCTGATTTGTCTGACATTGCTCTGTTTCGTTGGAAAGTGAATCTTCAGTCGTGGGGGCGAAGCCGGGCTTCACCTCCGTTCAACTTCACGATTGCACGGTTTCGGATTTCTGATTCTTTCTTTTCTCCTTTCGCTTTTCGGCGTATTCGATGGCGTGCTTGTCCATTTTCACGGTCAAGAAACGCAACATACGCTCATCGCGACGGAACGCGAGTTCCAATTCGCCGATGAGGCTGCCGGGTGCTTCGAAATCGAGCAGGTGGTAAAATCCGGTGGATTTCTTCTGGATGGGGTAGGCGAGTTTCCTCAAACCCCAATGCTCTTCGTGGAGGATCTTCCCTCCTCCTTCGCCGAGCAAACTTCTGTACTTCGCAACCGCTTCCTTTGCCTGATCCTCAGACAAAACGGGAGTTAAAATGAAAACGGTCTCATAACGATTCATCATAAGTTCTTCGTTGAAATAAAAATGGTTTTTGAAAAATGGAGTGCAAATGTAGTCAAACCCCTATAAATTACAAAGCTTCCACGAATTTTAAACCGACTCTTTCCGCTTCGCGGCGGCACTTTGCGCGCGTCGCGCGCGATTGGGGCGGATGTGGATAATCGCCCCGCCCGGGGGTCGGTCACTTGGCCCCCATGCATTATCTTTGCAGTGCATACATTCCAATTGCCACATGTCCGATTACATCGTATCCGCCAGAAAATACCGACCTAAATCCTTCGACGCGGTGGTGGGCCAGGAAAACATTACGCAGACCCTCGCCCGCGCCATCGAAAAAAACCAACTGGGAAGCTCCTTCCTTTTTTGCGGGCCCCGCGGGGTGGGAAAAACTACTTGCGCGAGGATTCTCGCCCGCGAAGTGAACCAATTCCACAGCGACAACCCGGAAAACGACCCGGATTTCGCTTTCAACATCTTCGAGTTGGATGCCGCCTCGAACAACGGGGTGGACGGAATCCGCGATCTGATCGACCAAGTGCGCATACCGCCGCAAACAGGCAAATACAAGGTGTACATCATCGACGAGGTGCACATGCTCTCCACCTCGGCGTTCAACGCGTTCCTGAAAACATTGGAAGAGCCGCCCCCCTACGCGATCTTCATCCTGGCAACCACGGAAAAACACAAAATCCTGCCCACCATCATTTCCCGGTGCCAGGTCTTCGACTTCAACCGAATCGAGGTGTCCGACATCGTGAAACAACTCAGCGACATCGCCGAACGGGAAGGCATCAAAGCGGAAAGCGAAGCCCTCCACATCATCGCGGAAAAAGCCGACGGCGCCATGCGGGACGCACTTTCCATTTTCGACCGGCTTGCGAGCTCCGCCACCGACGACACCGGCATCACCTACGCGGCGGCCATCAAAAACCTCAACATCCTCGATCACGATTATTTCTTCCGCGTGGTGGACGCGGCTCTCGCCAACGACATTTCCGAAATGATGGTGACCTACGATTCCATCATGCGTGCCGGCTTCGAAGGCAGCCACTTCCTCTCGGGATTGGCCAACCACATGCGCAATCTGCTCATGGCCATTTCCGCGAGAACCGTTAACATCATCGTGGGTGGGGAAACGGTGAAGAAGCGCTACCTCGAACAATCCCAACGCGCCACCACCGAGCAACTGGTGGAAGCGCTCGAAATTCTCGGTGCCGCCGATACTTCCTACAAGGCCAGCCAAAACCAAAGGCTGCTGGTCGAAATCGCCCTGCTGAAACTCTGCAACGTCTTCGGCGGAGCTAAAAAAAAAACGGAGCCCGTCCCCAATGACGGAGAAGGCCGTGAATCCAACGGCGTAGCGCCGGCAGATACCGACTACCGAGCCGAACGGCAACCGACACCCCAAAGCGCTCCCGCGCCTGAAAGCCCACCGAAAAGCGAATCCCCCACCCCGGCGGCGGAAGAAAGGGAAGAAGCCCCTTCGCCGAAATCGGAAGAAACCCAAGTGAAAGCCGACGACGCACCGGCCGGAAGCGTGCGGGAGGAAGGAACGCCATACGCGCAAGACAACGGAGAGGAAGAAAATCTTTCACCCGCCAAGGAGACGGAGGCGAAAACGCCCCGAGAGGATTCTCCCGAGAAGCCGGAATCTTCGGAACTGCCCGGAAACGCGCCCTCCCAAGAACACACCCACAAAAACCCACCACCCCCTACCGATCGCCCCGCTTTTTTGGGCTCACTGAAAGGACGTCAAATCAAGGGCATGTCTTCGTTGAGCGATCTGAAAAAGAAGGTGGGAAATCCGACGGTGGAAAGGGAAGAAAGCGCCGCGGAAGCCGAACCCGACGGCCCCATGAAACCCTTCACTTTGCAGCAATTGTGGGACGTTTGGGATGCGTATTCGGAGATGGTGCGGGCCAAGGACATGCCGAGTTACCACGCCACTTTGACCAAGCGCCGGCCCGTGATGCGCGAGGCCGGGAAGGTGGAGTTTTTGGTGGACAACCATGTGCAGCTGGCTTACCTGAACGAAGACAAACCCGATTTGCTGGAATATTTGCGCTCGAATCTGGAAAACCGCGGCATTCAACTGGCGGGAGTGATCGACGAGGAGGAAGACGACGACTTCGCCCCGTACGATCCCAAGCACAAATACGCGAAGATGGCGGAGAAAAATCCCGCATTGCAGAAATTCAGATCCGCTTTCGACCTCGACATCGAGCACGATTACTGACGAGGGGAAGGACCGTAAAAAAAGGGGCGCGGAAATCCGCGCCCCTTTCATTTTTCGTTTTTCGAGCGGCGATACTCACCACCCCAAAACCCAAGCGAAGATCAATGGCGCCACGATGGTGGCATCGCTTTCCACGATGAATTTCGGTGTATCCACGTCGAGTTTCCCCCACGTGATTTTCTCGTTGGGCACGGCGCCGGAATACGATCCGTAGCTGGTCGTCGAATCGGAAATCTGGCAGAAGTAACTCCAAAAAGGCGTATCCGTGCGCTCCATGTCTTGGTAGAGCATGGGCACCACACAAATGGGGAAATCGCCTGCGATGCCCCCGCCGATCTGGAAAAAGCCCACGCCTTTTCCGCCGGAATTTTCCGTGTACCAGTCGGCCAGCCAAATCATGTACTCGATGCCCGATTTCACGGTCTGGGGAAGCAGATCGCCTTTCAGGCAGTACGACGCGAAGATGTTGCCCATGGTCGAATCTTCCCATCCCGGCACCACGATGGGCAGGTTCTTTTCCGCCGCCGCGATCATCCAAGAGTTTTTCGGGTCTATTTGGTAGTGCTCCTCGAGGTCGCCCGACAAGAGCATTTTGTACATGTACTCGTGCGGAAAGTAGCGCTCGCCGGCTTCTTGGGCGTTTTTCCACTTCTTGTAAATATTGCTTTGTATTCTGCGAAACGCCTCTTCTTCAGGTATGCACGTGTCGGTCACGCGGTTCAGTCCGCGTTCCATCAGCGCCCATTCTTCCTTGGGCGTCAGGTCGCGGTAGTGGGGCACGCGCTCATAATGTTCGTGCGCCACGAGGTTCATGATGTCCTCCTCGAGGTTGGCGCCGGTGCAAGAGATGATGTCCACTTTGCCGCGGCGAATCATCTCCGCGAGACTTTTACCGAGTTCGGCCGTGCTCATTGCGCCGGCCAGCGTCACCATCATTTTGCCTCCCGCGTCCTTGTGCGCCACGTAGCCGTCGGCGGCGTCCACCAAGGCGGCGGCGTTGAAGTGTTTGAAATGCTTGGAAATAAAATCTGAAACGGGTCCTTTCATGATCGGGTATTTAGGGGAATGAAACGAATGCGGAAACGCGCAGGGTTTTTTGGGTTTTTGTGGATGTTACTACTTTTCGAAAATGTAAGTGAGCAGCTTGTAATACAGCTTGGCGGCGAGAAAATCGGAGGAGCGCTCTTCTTCCCTCGGGCACAGTTCCACGATGTCGAATCCCACGATTTCGCGGTGCTCGGCTACCGAGCGGAGAAAATCGAGTGTTTCGTACCACAGTAGTCCGCCCGGCTCGGGGGTTCCCGTAGAAGGCATGATAGAGGGGTCGAAGGCGTCCAGGTCGA
The DNA here is from genome assembly GCA_964574635.1 of uncultured Cryomorphaceae bacterium. Lineage (GTDB taxonomy): Bacteria > Bacteroidota > Bacteroidia > Flavobacteriales_D > Cryomorphaceae > CAZNOG01. The sequence continues at coordinate 128,915 of CAZNOG010000006.1, forward strand.
TGGTGATGAACACCTTCTCTCCCAATCGCGCCAGAGCTTGGTCCATCCACTGCGGATTGTTCCTCAGGTGGTGGGCGAAAAACACGTTGTCTTCCACCATCACGGCCTTTTCCGAAACGTCCATACTGCGGATGCCCACCTGCACCAAATTGGTGTTGTACCTCGCCTCGTAGACCGCACAAGCGTGATTGCACCGGCTTCCCTCGTACGATTCGCGCAAATCGGCGTGGGCGTCGATCTGCAACACGCTGAGGTTTTCAAAGCGCTTGCTGAACGCGCGGATTACGCCGATGCTGATGCTGTGTTCGCCCCCGAAAGCGGTGACGAACTTCCCGGCGTCCAAATACCGGCCCACGGCCTCCTCCACGGCATCCACCATGGCTTCGGGCGATGAATCTTCCTCCACCGCCGGGGCGAGATACACGCCGCGGCGATACACCTCGGTATCCGTTTCGATGTCGTAGAGTTCCATATTGGCCGAGGCTTCCAAAAAGGCGTCGGGACCTTTGTCGGCTCCTTTCTGCCAGGTACTGGTTCCGTCGTAGGGCACGGGAATCAACACGATGGCCGCGTTGGCCTCTCCGGCGTATTCATCTTCTATGCCGGCGTAATTTCCTTCGTATTTCATGGTGTTCATCGCGTTGGTTGGTTCATTGTGTGTTTCTCCGTCCGGAGGAACCGCTTTCCATTGCTTCACACTCGCCTTCGTCGTCACAGTAGCCCAATAGCTTCATCATCGATTCCGAAGATTGGATGTCGCGGAACTCCCGGTACGACAACTCCCCGTTTTCGTCCCGATCGATGATCAGGTATTTGGGATTGGGCAACAGACAGTGCTGAATGCCGCCGAATCCCCCGAGGGAATCCTGGTATGCGCCGGTGTTGAAAAACCCGATGTAGAGGTCTTCGCCTTTTTTGTACCTGGGCAGATAAATGGCGTTGATGTGCTGCTCGGAATTGTAATAATCGTCGCTGTCGCAAGTGAGCCCACCCAAAAACACGCGCTCGTACTGCTTGTCCCATTGGTTGAGCGGAAGCATGATAAATCGTCGGTTGATGGCCCAAGAATCGGGGAGGTTGGTCATGAAAGACGAGTCGATCATGTCCCATCTCTCCCGGTCGTTTTGTTGCTTTTGGTCGATGATCTTAAACAGGGTCGCACCGCTCTCCCCCACCGTAAAGCTTCCGAATTCGGTAAATATGTGGGGATCGTCGATCTCGGTTTCCTGGCAGTAGGCTTTGATCTGGGCGATGATCTCCTCGGCCATATAGGCGTAATCGTAGTCGAAACCCAGGGTGTTTTTAATGGGAAATCCTCCCCCGATGTTCAGGGAATCCAAAGTATCGCAATCCCGCGCCAATTCCCCGTACACGCGGAGACACTTGTTGAGTTCGTTCCAATAGTACGACGTATCGGCGATGCCCGTGTTGATGAAGAAATGGAGCATCTTGAGTTTGATCTTCGGCTTCTTGCTGATCACATTCCGGTAGTACGGCGCGATGTTCTTGTACCCGATTCCCAGTCGGCTGGTGTAGAACTCGAATTTCGGCTCTTCTTCCGCCGCGATGCGGATTCCGATTTCGAACTCCCCTTCGATCAGTTCGTCGAGTACGTCGATTTCATTGTAGTTGTCGATCACCGGAAGCACTTTCTTGCCCGCGTTGATCAAATCGGCGATCCTGCGGAGGTACCCGTCGGTTTTGTACCCGTTGCAAATGATGTATCGATCCGGGTGCAGTTTGCCCGTACGAAAAAAATGATCCACGATGTCGAGGTCGTACGCCGAGGAAGTCTCTATGCAAATATCGCTTTCCAAGGCCCTCTCGATGACGTGGGCGAAGTGGGAGCTCTTGGTACAGTAACAATAATTGTACGTCGCTTTGTAATCCACCGCCTGCATCGCCTTTCCGAAGATGTCACGCGCCCGAGCGATATTCTCGGAAATCTTGGGTAGGTAACTGATTTTCAAAGGTGTTCCATACTTTTCCACGAGGTCCATCATGGGCATTCCATGCCATAACAACTTGTTGTCCCTCAGATCGAATTCCTGTTGTGGAAAGTCGAAAGTCTGCTCGATGAGGTCGATATACTTAATTTTCATGATTTGTTCAGGTTACGTTCCCACTGCCAATAGGGGCCCGCAAATTTCGCAGTAAATTTCGAATATCCGCATCCGAAAATAGTACACCCCCGAAGGGGCAATTGTTCAATCGCGTTTACAGCGATTGTGCATCGATATTTCGAAGAACATTCATTAAATTGCGTTGTTCCACCAATGCCTATCCATGCCTCACACGCTGTACAATACCTTAAGGCTTTACGATCGTTTTACCGGGCGTTCGATCGACGTGAAGCGGGAAGTGGCGGCCGTTCACGGGGGGAAAAAAGGCCCGAACATCATTTTTATCGCCGACATGGACCGGGGAGACACCGACATCTCCGTGGCGCTCTTCGACGTGATGACGCGCCTGCAACAACTCAATCCCTTGGTCCGCGGAAAAGTATACGGGTTGACCGGGTTAATGACGTCCGCCACTAAACCGCCCAAGAACCTCGCCCCTCCGGGCTTGAAATTGACCGCCGCCGAAGCGAGACGCATCTATCTCCAAGACGAACGCATGGCCCAAGTCAACCGCATCGAAGATCGGTTTGAATTGTGGCGACACATAGAAAGCATCACGGAGAAGGAAGACCGCCCCTTTGCGATCATCAACATCCGAGAAGGAGCTTACGGGGTACCACATATTCAAACGGATCTTTCTCCGATAGAGGAGAAAATCGTTCGTCGCATGCCCGTTCGAGTGGTGACCGGTTTGGGCGACATCCTGCAAGATCCCATGTGCGCCCATCTCGTGGAGAAAGGACACCATTTCATGCATTTCGTCGTCGGCACCCGGAACGTACCCGAAGACAACCGCTTGACCGAAGCCATGATGTGGCTGGCGCTCACCTGTTCGGGAAACATTCGGAAAATCGAAATCCCCGATTTCCGACTTTACCGCAAAGCACTGAGGGCGAGTTCCGGTCGACGACGCACGTATTTTGTTCTGTTCCAAGACCCGGACTTTCACATCCAACCGGTCCCTCCCCAATTCCATAAAATCAAAATAGGTGATGGCATCGGACACGCATTACCCGACGGCCACCGAAGTTCGCCTGAAAACGGATTTTTTTATTCGGTAGCCCAATCTGCGGAGTCCACCACGCCTTACATCTTGGCATCCTCGGGTTGGATGAGAGTCGGGCGTCGGATCGTATCGAGAGCCTTCCTGCGCCCGGCCCTATTGCGAAAACTTCGGGGAGTGGAACTCTTCTCGAAAAACGGCGGCGTCATCCGTGTGGATGAGCGCGTGGCCTCTCGATTTTCCCTTCATTTGTTGCGGATTTTGGGATACGAAAAATTCGTCCGTTCGGGACACTCGAATCTGTACCGATCCACTTGACCCGAGCGGAACCCTCCCCACCCCGCCATGATAACTTAGCTTTGCGCCATGAGAATTTCCTTTGCCGTTTTGTTGATCACCGCGATGTGCGCCGCTTCGGGCCACGCTCAAATCGCGGATTCCTTTTTTGAATTGCCTGCCTCCCAACTCGACGCACGGTTGAGCGAGTTTCCGGAGGTTTGCGATGCCCGGGGCACTTGGGTAAACGCCACCGAAGCCAACCCCTTGGCCGGTGCCAAAGGCCACTTGGCGTTTTTGCACTTCGGTAATTTCGAGGACCCGGCGTCCCTCGGTACGATCCGAGATCTGAACGACTTGCAATTGAAACGGCACGACCTGCGCGTGATCCTCTACCTCAGTCCGAGATACCAATACGCACAAACGACCGACGCCGTCATGGAACACCTGAGCCGACACGGCATCGCATTGCCGGTATTGCTCGACACCGCGGGAGTATTCAGCCAATGCATGGAGGTGGAAGGCGAGGCAAGCACCGCCATCCTCTCGCCGGAAGGTCGGGTATTGGGCGAAGTGAAGGGGGGACTGCCCGCGGAAGAATGGGAAGAGCTGGCCTCTAAATTGACCACCCGCTTCGAAGGTCGCTTTCCTAAAAACCGGGAACCCTTTTACGGTCTACCCCCGGCGCGGCGAGAAGCCACGCCCGTTTTGCGTTTTCCCACCGGTCTGGCCGCCCAACCCATCGAGGACTTGATCTTCGTCAGCGACGCCCTCAGCAACCGAATCATCGGAACGACCTCCGCGGGAAACACTGTTTATTGTCTGGGTAGCGAGCGCGGCGGCTACGTCGACGGTACCTTGGCCGAAGCTCGTTTTCACGGACCCTGGGGACTGGCTTTCGATCTGGGTGAGGGCGTACTGTACGTCGCCGACACGTACAACCACCGCATCCGAAAAATCGATTTCGCCAACGACGAGGTGAGCACGGTGCTGGGCGACGGATCCATAGGAAACCCCGAATCGAATGAAGTGATTTCCACCGGGGGGTCTTTGGGATTTCCCTTGGACGTGGTACTCGACGGAAACGAGCTGTACATCACCACGGCCGGCTCCGCAGCGGGACTCTGGGTCATGGATACGCGCACCGGGGCGGCGCGAAAAGTCGTTTCCGCGGATGAATTGACCGAAGACGGAACGCCCGTGGGCTTCGGAGGTTTGACCACCGACCCGTCGGGTTCCCTGTTCTTCAGCGATTCCTACCACTCCGTACTCCGGTATTTCGAAAACGGAAAAGTCACCGCCGCCGCCGGGAAGGGAAGCGAACACGGACACGGCGACGGGCGGAAAAACGACATCCGATTTCAGTTTCCCAACGGCCTGACGGAGAAGGACGGAACCATCTATGTCGCCGACACATACAATCACGTTATTCGCGCCGTGCAGCCCTTCAGGCCGCGGAGCTCAACGGTGGTGGGGAATGGCGAAAAAGGATTTCGCGACGGACCGGCGCACAACGCGCTTCTGAACCAACCGCGTGACGTGGTGTACATGAACGGGAAGTTTTTCATTTCCGATTCGGGGAATGGCGCCATCCGCATTTTCGACCCCGAAACCGGAAGGGTGTCCACCCTCGTGCTTCACCACTTCGAATGCGTGGGCCACGACAAAGGGGAAGTGATCATGGACCTGCGCGACGGCCCGGCAATCACCATCAACGAGCACCTCACGGAGTTGGAGTTCCGAATCGACTTGGGCGAGGATTGGGAAGTGGATCCGGGCGGTTTTTCCCAAGCGACTTTGCTGACGCGACGAAAGGGATTCGTATTGCGGGACAGCGACCTGTCTGACGGTGCATTCTCGGCCATTTCCGTATTTGAAGACACCGACCGTGGCGACGTGGCTTTCGACTTGAGGCTGTTCGTGAGAAACGTGCGCGATGGAAGGCAGTATTACCGCGCGCTCACGCTGAATCACCCGGTGGTGGTATCGAAGGACGCACCGACGTCGGCCAAAATCGTTATCCCCGTCAGCGTGTGGGGCGAAGAAGAAAGCGGAGAAACTTTGGAACACATGCGGTGATTCCGCGCGGGGGTTCACGAAGGCGTTGCGGTGATCAGCCCCCTTCCCTGATTCTGCCCAATCCCCGGGCGGCCATGTCGTGTTGGGGATCCATTTCCAGCGCGAGGGCGTACTCCCGCTCCGCTCTGTCGGGCATTCCCAACTCCTCATAGCACACTCCTCGGTTTACGACGGCATCCACGTAGTCGGGGCGAATGGCGAGCGTGGAATCGAAATACGCGAGCGCCGTATCGAAAGCCATTTTTTCGGTCAGGTAGATGTACCCGATATTGTAGTATCCCAGAGGGTTGTTCGGGTCGAATTCGAGCATGTCGCGGTAATTTTCCAGGGCCTCGTCAAACTTGTTTCCCGCTTGCAGGAACATGCCTCGAAGGTAATAGGCCTCGGCGCTTTTGGGGCGCAATTCCAAAGCGGTGTCGAAGTAGCGCAGGGCGATGGGATTTCCCTGTCGGCCGTAGGAAGTTCCCAATTCGATGTACGCTTGGTAAAATTCGGGGTCCACTTCCACCGCCGTTTGGAAGGAGGAAACTTCGAGGGTGGGATTATTGAGCTCCCGATAAATGAATCCTTTGAGAAAATAACCCTGGGCGAGGTATTCATCGACGCGCAGGGCGTCGTTGATGGTGGTCAGTGCCTGGTCGTACCTGAATTGCAAGTAGTGCACTTCGCCGAGGAGGAGGAGGGCGTCTGTGTTGGTCGGGTCGAGTTCGATGGCCGTTTCCAATGCGAGGCGGGCGTCGCGGAGACTGTTGCGCTGAAACTCCGTTTCTCCCCTCAGGAAGTGGAAGTAGGAAGAATTGGGATCGAAGGAGGAAGCCCTTTCGATGTCGCGCATGGCGAGCTCGAACATCCCTCGGGTGCGGTACTGGAGTGCCCGGCGGACGTAGAGATTGGGATCGTTGGGATTTTCGGAGATCAGGTCGGTGAGTTCCGCCACGGGGTCGTCGGATTGCACATCCGCAGCCGTGGTATCGGAGGTGGACTTCCGGGATTGCGTTCCCGATTCCCCACCGCACGCGGCGAGCATTGCCACAAGAGAGAGCGACAAGAAAATTTTACGCATCATATGCAGTGATACCTTTCACCCACAAAAACCCCTACCCTTCACGGTGAAAACGACGCGTGTCCGGCGCGGGAAAACCCGCGCCGGATCTGCGTACAATGTGTATTATCAGTTTTTTTGAAGGTGTTCTTTGATTTTCATTTCGAGTTCATCCATCAGCTCGGGATTGTCTTCGAGCAGCGATTTGACGGCGTCGCGGCCTTGGCCGAGTTTCGTCTCGCCGTAGCTGAACCACGAACCGCTCTTTTTCACGATGCCCATTTCCACGGCCATGTCGAGAACTTCGCCGCTTTTGGAAATGCCTTTGCCGTACATGATGTCGAATTCGGTTTTGGTGAAAGGGGGCGCCACTTTGTTCTTGACCACCTTCACCTTGGTGCGGTTTCCGATGACGTTTTCCCCGTCTTTGATCTGCGATGAACGGCGGATATCGATGCGGACGGAAGCGTAGAATTTCAGGGCGTTTCCACCGGTGGTTGTTTCGGGGTTTCCGAACATCACGCCGATTTTCTCGCGGAGCTGGTTGATGAAAATGCAGCAGCAACCGGTTTTGGAAATGGCGCCGGTGAGTTTGCGTAGGGCTTTTGACATGAGTCGGGCCTGCAAGCCGACCTGGGCGTCGCCCATTTCACCTTCGATTTCCGCACGGGGCGTGAGGGCCGCCACGGAGTCGACCACGAGCAGGTCGATGGCGCCGGAGCGGATGAGGTTTTCGGCGATTTCGAGGGCTTGCTCCCCGTTGTCGGGTTGGGAAATGAAAAGGTTTTCCGTGTCGACCCCGAGATTTTCGGCGTAGAACCGGTCGAATGCGTGTTCGGCGTCGATGATGGCGGCGATTCCGCCGGCTTTCTGAACCTCCGCGATGGCGTGGATGGCCAGGGTCGTTTTTCCGGAAGATTCCGGACCGTATATTTCTACGACCCTTCCTCGGGGGTATCCCCCTACGCCGAGGGCGATGTCCATACCAAGGGATCCGGTGGAGATGGCGTCGACTTTTTCCACCACGTCGTCGCCCAATTTCATTACCGCCCCTTTACCGTACGATTTCTCGATGCGGTCGATGGTCATTTGCAGGGCCTTGAGTTTTTCTTTGTTCACTTCGGTTGCCATGTTCATTTCAGTTTTGGAGCGCTTCCACCACCTGCTTCGACGCCTCCTTGGTTTTCACTTTTTCGATTACTTTTTCGATGATCCCGTTTTCATCGATTGCGTAGGTGACGCGGAGGATTCCGTCGAATTCCCTCCCCATGAATTTCTTTTTCCCCCAAGCACCGTACTTGTTGATCACCTCCTTGTCGGGATCGGAGATGAGCGGAAAGGGCAGATTGTGTTTTGCGATGAATTTGCGGTGGGAAGATTCGGAATCGGCGCTGACGCCTATCACCTCAAACCCTTTGTCGATCAATGACTCGTAGTTGTCGCGGAAATCACATGCCTCCTTGGTGCACCCGGGGGTGCTGTCTTTGGGGTAAAAGTACAGAATTACTTTCTTCCCTCGATAATCGGACAGGGAAATGTCGTTTCCGTCTTGGTCTTTCGCGGTAAATTCGGGGGCTTTATCGCCTTCTTTCAATAGTGCCATCGTATTTGGTTTTTATTTTGTTCCGGTATTCGGCCGGTCCTTTCTCGCCGGCGATCGTGTGCGTCGTTTCGCATTCCGGCCGTCGACCGGCCCTTCGTTGGGCATTGTCGGCTACAAAGGAATGCACCGACAATGTAAGGTATTTACGCGGTGGAAAAAATTTGAGGGTTGGTCGGCTTTGCCCAAAAATCAGGGTTAAGGGGAAGATCGGCGGTTTCGACCCTCACTCGGACGGTTTCCCATGCCCCCGGCCGTCGTATCTTTGCGGCATGAAGTACACTCCCCTCGCCGAACGCCTGCGTCCGCAGAACCTCGACGAATTCATCGGTCAAGAGCACTTGGTGGGTCCGGGCGCGGTTTTTCGACAGGCGCTGGAAAACAAGCTCATCCCTTCCATTATTTTCTGGGGACCCCCGGGCGTGGGAAAAACGACCCTGGCGCGCATCATCGCGTCTTCCCTCGACCGTCCCTTCCACACGCTGAGCGCAGTGAGTTCCGGAGTGAAAGACGTGCGGGAAGTCATTCACAAGGCGGAGAACTCGGGACTGTTCGGTGCGGGGAACGCCATTTTGTTCATCGACGAGATACACCGTTTCAGCAAATCGCAGCAAGATTCCCTTCTGGGGGCGGTGGAAAAAGGGGTGGTGACCCTTATCGGCGCCACCACTGAAAACCCCTCTTTCGAAGTGAACTCGGCGCTGTTGTCGCGGTGCCAAGTGTACGTCCTTCAACCCTTGGAAAAAGAAGACCTGCAATTGCTTTTGCGAAGGGCTTTGGAGCGTGATTCCGAACTGCGAAGTCTCGGTCTGCGGATCGAGGAAGACCGGGCCTTGCTGAGACACAGCGGCGGGGATGCCCGTCGCTTGTTGAACGTGCTGGAAACGGTGGTGAAGTCGCTTCCGGCCGGTCGGACGGAAATCACCGACGAATTGGTAAACGCGGTGATTCAGGAAAATCCGGGGATGTACGACAAGGACGGGGATCAGCATTACGACATCATTTCCGCTTTCATCAAGTCGGTTCGGGGCAGCGATCCCAACGCGGCGGTGTATTGGTTGGCGCGCATGATCGAGGGAGGTGAAGACCCGAAATTCATCGCGAGGCGACTGATCATCTTGGCGAGTGAAGACATCGGCAACGCCAACCCCACTGCGCTGGTGATGGCGAACGCCACGTTTGACGCCGTGTCGAAGATCGGAATGCCCGAAGGAAGGATCGTGTTGAGCCAATGCACCGTGTACTTGGCCGCCTCGGCGAAGAGCAACGCCTCCTACGAAGCGATCAACAAAGCGGTGGCCGCCGCAAAGGAACATGGGAATTTGGCCGTGCCGCTGCACCTGCGAAACGCTCCTACCAAGTTGATGAAAGACTTGGGGTACGGCAAGGAATACCTGTACTCCCATTCCTACGGCGGAAACTTCACTCCGCAGGAATACCTTCCCGACGAACTCGGCGGAACGGCCTTTTACAAACCCGGAGCAAACCCTCGCGAAGATGAAATGCGCAAGCGATTAAATGCCCTGTGGAAGGAGAAGTACGGGTATTGATTTGCCGGCGGGCAAGGAAGATGTGAAGTCCGATTCGGCTTTTATCTCGGTGCGACCAACCCACGAAAAATATCACCACACCACAAAGCGTCTGGTACCGGTGCCTTCCCCGGTGCGCAAATTGATCAAATACACCCCGCCGGTCAAATCGGATACATCGATGAGCCCGTCGGATGCCCGCTGCCCCCGCTTGAGCAATCTTCCCCTAAGGTCGTATATGGAATACTCCGCTCGATCGAGCTTTTCGCCTCGAACCGTAATGGATTCAGAGGCCGGGTTCGGGTAAATTGCAAAGGAAACCCCGTTGGATGCCGGTTCCGTGTTCGTAAAAAAGCCCGGAACGGAATAAAACGCGAAAAAAGAGCCGACGTTATCTTCGATTGAAACAGTTTCCGTATCGTCGAACGGGTTCAAATCCGTGGTGACGTAATTGGTCATTACTCCTTGTATAACCAGCGTATCGCCTTGGTAAGGCAGGATGGAATTGATGCGGAATCCACCTTGCAACGGAGCATCGGTTTCGACGGGGATGATCCAATGATCGACAACGGTCAGGAGATCATCGAGCCAGATGATGACGTAACCTTTGCCGGCCGGCAGCGGAATCTCGGACGTCTGCTGGCTTCCATCCATTCCCGAATATACGATGCTTGCGGTGGTATCGGTGTCGGATTGATACTTTTGCAACCAAGCCAATCGGTCGCCCACTTCGATCAATTTTGTTGATTGGGGAAAAGACTCTGAAACATAATGCCCTTTGGGAAATACCGTAGCCAGTTTGCCCGATATTTCACCATTGAGATCCAGCTTGAATATCCTCGACTCGGCGAAGGCATATTGTCTGGGTGAATTGTCTACGACCCAAGGCAAATAATCGGCGAACATATTTTCCTGACCCTCAAAATCCCGATATAATATACTGTCACCCTCTGCCGCCACGGCTACAATGGACGAATTAACGAAAAGCAGGTCGTTTCTTTTGGTGACGGAATTTTTGATTAAATCCACTCTAAAAGCGCCATATGGAGTGACCGGAATAGAGTCCGGATTAAGATTATTGTATGCAAACAACTCCGTAATCCACTCCGTTTGGTCATCGATGGATTCTTTTGTGACATACACGTAGTAGAGCGAATCACCCGCAGACATGTTCACTTCCGCCCCCGAAATGCTGACCGGCGTATCATTGCCGCGCACGATTCCCATGCGGTAAATTTCGTTCATGGCTGTATCGGTGCCAACATAGATAACCATCTGGCTTCCCGACTCGGAACCGATCTGCTGTGCCTCGTACGCGTTTGTATTCAGATTTGCACTTAATCTCAACAAGTTAATCTGCCCTCCCGGAGGTGTAAAGGACACCTCGTCATTTACGGATTGCTCTCCAAATAACGTCCCATACGCCACCAAAAGGCTATCGCCCAACACCACGGAGAATTGGGAATTGTCGGAGGTTATCGTCTGGGCATTTACAGCCGGGAAAAATCCGGGAAAAGGCCCCTGCAAACTTTGGCCGACATCAACGAATGGAGCTTCCACATCGAGGATTCCTTCACAGGTTTGCCCTGCGACATCGTATTTGAGAAAGATATGCTGACCAAAGGTGGTGGAAGGATAGTTTTCCACCGGAGGTTGCGATATGAATTCATCCCAGTTCGAAAACTGTGTGGGCCAAGGATTTACATTGACTACCAGCTGATTGCTTGTAGAACCGCCTACGTTAGACGACATATGTCCTCCGTGAAAAACCCCGTATTGGTATGTGAAATCTTCGGAATAAAACAAGTAAGATAACAAACCGTTACCACCTTCAATCAGGTGCTCATCCCAAATACCCACGTTCACGACATCACTCGATTGCGGCATCCAATGCTTGAGGATGTATCCCGTTCCGTCACTCTTGGCGAACAATTCATAGGCTTGTCCGGGAATCACCCGGTGGTGCACCAATTCGTAGTCCTGGGCTTTGGCCGATCGCGAAACAGTAAGCAAACAGACGATGACTAGAAGGAAGTTGAGACGCATGGTGGACAAGGCTTAATAGACGGAAAATTTGAAAACACCATTCATATAATCAGTACTTATCTGATCATTCCCGGCACCACACGGATTGGAGCCCCATTCCAACAATGGTTCACAGGTATTACAAACAATGATATAATCAGGCGTTCCACTACCGGGAAAATACACCTCGTACCTTTCTATGTCTACTTGTGTAATTTCTGCAAGTGCTGCCCACGGACCAACAACTACTTCATATCCACTATTACCACATAAATGAATTTTTACATTCAACTGACAACCGGTTTTATTCGCCAGATAAAGTTCACTTTGGCCAATACCATTGAATGAAAAACATGCTATAGCCAATAGCAACAGAATAAACCGAATTTTATATTGCGAGTTAAAGATTGAATTTATGGTTTTTGATTTCATGACTGGATGCTTTTAGGTAGATGATCTTAAGGGATTGATCCCGAAACTAAAAGAAAATACCGTAACGGCAAAACGATTCGCGAAATAAGTGGATGACTACTCGGCGATTACGGCAGGATAAGTTCGCCGGTTTGGGAATCATACTCGAGGAACCGGAGCTCGACTCAACCCGCGTCCGCAACCTTGTCGTGTCGGCGCGCCATCAGATAAACGAATCCCACCACGCTTCCGCCGATCCCCTGCTCGATCATCTGCCAGAGAAAGTCGATCACCACATGCGCCGTTTCACCCCCGGTAAAAGACACCCCTAAAACGAATGCGATCAAATAGATGAAAAATCCGAGGGCCACCCCCATGAAACTGCTCTTCATGCGAAGGCCAATGCCCATGCTCAAATAATTGTACACGAAAACGAGAACAAAGCCGATCAACAGATAAGTCAACACCGCCAAACCGTAAAAGAGCTCCGCGGGTTGCGGGATGAACAGCAAATCGTTCAACAGCACACCGTGCCACACGTAGCTTGCGGCCATCATCACCGCCGACGACAGCCCCCACGCGACCAGAAACCGTGTACGAAAGATTTCCACACCGCAAATATAATCAGCGCGAAATCCTTTTGCATCATCTAAAGAATAATCCCCGGCTCCCGCAGCGCGATCAATGTGAAATCACACGAAACTCCGTGCGCCTGTTCATCGCCCGACCCTCCGCGTGGGCGTTGTCGGCAATGGGTCGATCGGCGCCGAAACCCATCGTAGAAATTCGATCGCCGTCCACGCCCTCGTTTTCCGTCAAGTACAGTTTCACCGCTTCGGCCCGGCGCTCCGACAGAGCCTTGTTGTACGCCGCGTCTCCCTGATCATCCGTATGACCCTCGATGCGGATACGCACCTCCGGATTCGCGCGCATGAACTGCGCCAAGTGCGCCAGTTCGGGTTTCGACCTCGGCTGCAATTCCGATTTGTCCAAATCGAAAAACACGTTTTTCAACACCACGGCGTTGCCCTCTTCGATGCGTTGCATCTCCACGCGGATGTCGTACGGCCGATCGCTTCCACCCTCTTCCAACACGAACGTTTCGGAGTGATAAAGGTACCCGGGTGATTTCACACCCAAGGCGTACGTGCGACCACGGGGCAGAGCCACCAAAAAACCGCCGCTCACCGGATCGTTCGCCGCGTCGAACACCACGAGGTTCGAATCCACGTCGCTCAACACCAATTCCGCGGAAACGGGACTGCCGTCGGCGGCGTCGACCACCACACCCCGGGCGTACGTCACCGGCGTCGGGCGGAATTCCTCCGGCAATTCGAAAGAATACAGATCCAAGCCGCCGAAGCCCCCCTCCCTGTCGGAGGCGAAATACGCCACGCGACCGGACGCCGAAACGAGCAAGCTGTTTTCATCGCCGTGGGTGTTGATGGGGTAACCCAAATTCACCGGGTCCTCCCACACGCCGTCGGCGATTTTCCGGGTGCGGTAAATATCCAGACCGCCCATCCCCACATGGCCGTTGCTCGAAAAGTACAACGTCACCCCGTCGGGATGGATTTGAACCGATTCTTCCCTACCGGGAGTGTTTACGTTCATGGGCAGTTTTTCCGCCACACCCCAAGTGCCGTGTGGAAAGCGCTTGGAAACGTAAATATCTTGTTCACGCACTCCCCCCCGCGAAGCGTATCCGCGCACGAAGTACAGTGTTTTACCGTCTGCCGACAGCGAGGGCTGCGACTCCCACGCGTTGGAATTGATGTTCTTGCCCAGGTTTTCGGGTTGGCTCCACTTTCCGCCCACCCTCTCGGAGTAAAACAGGTCGCAGGAGCCGAATCCCGTCCTTCCCGGACCGTAATCGCCCATCAATTCGCATCCGGTAAACACCAGAAAACGACCGTCGCCCGATATGGACGGAGCTCCCTCGTTGTACAAGGTATTGACGTCGGCCAAAGGACGCGCCCTCTCCCACATGCCGTCGTCGCCCCGACGGGTCCAATAAAAATCTTCGTTCTTTCCGCGGAAGGCATCCGGGTCGTTCACCAAGCGGGTGAAGATGAAATACGCGTCATCGGCGGTCACCGTCGGGTAGTACTCGGGCATGGAAGTGTTGATCGCCTCACCGAGGTTCACCGGTTCGAATGGTTGTGGGTTGGCCATCATCTCCAAGGCGAAACGGCAATTGGCCAGCTCGCTTTCGGCCTTTTCCCTCATGGCGGGATTGGTGCCCCGGTAGCCGAGGAATTTGGTGAAATGCTCGGCCGCATCGGCGTATGCCCCGCGCCGAAACTCCAGTCCGGCGAGGAAAAACCAGGCGTTTGGAAAGATATCGGCGTTTATGGCCAATGCATCTTTCAATGCTCCTTCCGCACCTTCCAGGTCGCCGGTCTCCACGAGTATTTCGAAGCGCATCAAATGGGCTTCGACGAATTCCGGCACCCGTTCCAGAGCCTCGTCGAGCAAGTCCAACGCCAAGGCGTGATTGCGCGCGTCGAAGGCGGTGATGGCGTTTTGGTAAGATTTGATCGCTCGCTTGTCATCGGTCGACAAGTCTTGGGCACAGAGCGACCCCGCAGTGGTCAAGAACAGCACCGCCACGGTCAGGGCCGGGAAAATCGTTTTAAAAAATCGCATCAGGGAATGTTCAAGTACTTATGCGTTTGGAGCGAAATGCGCCACCGCGGGTGCTTCTTGCAATAATCCACGATCAGGGGCGTCACCTTGTCTTGCCGGCTCCATTCCGGTTGGAGATACAGCAGGCAATCTTTCCTTGTTTTCCGTGCGTGTTCTTCCGCCCATTCCAGATCGCTTTTGTGGTACACCACCACTTTCAGTTCGTCCGCGCGTCGGTAAATGCTTTCCACCGGTGCCTTGAATTTTTTGGGTGAGAAGCAAACCCAGTGCCACGATCCGGTCAATTCGTTGGTTCCCGAAGTTTCGATGTGGGTGCGCAGTCCCGCCTCGGCCAATTTTCGAGTCAGTACTTCGAGGTCGTGCAGCGTAGGTTCCCCACCCGTGATCACCACCACTTCGGCGCCCGAATCCACGGACAAAGCCACCAAGTCGTCCACTTTCATGCGGTCGTGCCCTTCCATGGGCCAGCTCTCTTTCACGTCGCACCACACGCAGCCCACGTCACACCCGCCCAAGCGGATGAAATACGCCGTGCGCCCGGTATGCGCACCTTCGCCCTGGATGGTAAGGAAATGCTCCATCACCGGCAGGGAATGCACCGCGGTTTCTGAGGATTCGGAATACTGCATGAGGTTGGGGGATCGGCATAAAAAACCCGTGCGAGCAATTTAGCTTAGAAAAACTCTAAACTTCATGTATGGAGCTTCCGTTTCAGATCGGTAATCCTCCTCTTCCCCGAAGGGAAACCTCGCGTGGAGGTTGAGGCTCGCCCTAGCCAAAACGAGTTGGGCTCCAAAGATCAATCTTGTTAGTTTTTCAAACGTTTATCTCGCACGGGAGTACTTTTACGCCCTTTGAGAACAAATGTACGAATTTTGTCGGCCACCCACAAAAACCCTCCCCTTTTTATCCCGTTTTTTAGCCGTTTTTTCCTCTTGGGGCGCCCCGCCGTTAAAATCCCATGCGTTATGTCTCGAATCGCCGGGGGTGCCACGAGGCTTACCCGGCTGAAAAACAGAATAGCGGGTCGGTCTTCGGCCTTTATCCGCGCACCCCTCATCGCGGTTCCGCTCGGCCGGTAACGAGCTTCCCCGTCGCTGTCACAGGCCTGCGGCACCGACTCTTCGGTATGCGCGGGATACCGGCCTGCGCCCTCGCCCGGGTCTTACTCGCGGCTCCCCGCCTCACTTGCCCGAGAAATGGTCTTCCTTATCGGCGAATAAAATATTGAAAGTGGTCAGCGAACCGTATATGCGGCTGATGTATTGCTGCAAATGCACGCGGTCGGCGTCGTCGAGCTTGGGGTGTGAATTGATGTTTTGTTCCAGCACGCGCAGGCGATCGCGCACCATCACGATCTTGTGAAAGAAGGTATCGATGGGCACCTCCTTGGACTGAAGGTCCGCTTTGCCGGGTTTCATCACCAGCGTACCTCCGTTCCACCTCGCCCCCATTTCCACCGGATGGGTAATGGCCGAGGCCTCTTCGAGCACACCGCGCAGCACCTCGGCCACAGTATCCAAGTCGGGAACCGCTTCCACCTCCGCCGGAGATTCCAATACCTTCAATCCCGGAAAAGACCGGGAAATTTCTTTGTCGCCGTGGTCGCGGAAAAACACGTTCACCACGCGCTCGTCCATATCGGTGGCGATGCCTTCGCCGAATTCGGGGTGGCTCACTCTGGCGCCTACGCCCAAAGAGGGGTAATCCTTTATCATAAGGTCTGCTTCTTTTATATGTATATACGTTTGTGCTTTTCGAATCTCCGCCGTTTCCGGCGAGGCGCCCAAATTTCGCAAATTCCGTCCGAATCCACCTCTTCCCCACCCTTATTCCCTCGGTACGGTCGAAAATCTTTTCGGACAATCCACACGCCATTGTTATTTTTTTTGTTATTTTGCCGCTGATATCTCGGTTTTTGGCGTATCATTGCACCATCAATCGGTAGTGGGTTGCTCGAAATTCTTCGAACCCGATCCCCGAAAATCATTCTTCTCAATTACATCTCACTCAATTTTATCTATTCGATGTACGACATCATAGAACTGAACGGCAAGAAAGTAGCCGAACTTCGCGATATTGCGAAAACCCTGAACATCAAGCGCACAGACGCGCTCAAAAAACAAGATTTGATATACCGCATTCTCGACGAGCAGGCCATCAACCCCCCGAAGTCGAAACCGGAAACTACCGGCGATTCACCGAAATCCGAAAAACAGGAAGCAACTTCTTCCGCCGGAGGACAAAAACCCGAAAGAAGGTCGCCGGACCAGCGCCGGGCTCGGGAAGTGAGGCTCACGGCCACCAAAGCGGCCCCGCCCAAACTGGATGCGGACAATAAGTCCACGGTTTCCGAACCTTCACAGGGCGGACCGACCGACAAGAAAGGCGGTGAACAAGACAAATCCGACACGGACAAATCCCTGCCGAAACCGGCGGCCAATACGCGTTTCGACAAGCGCAACGAGCGCACTCACGGGCGTTCCGACGACCGGAAATCGGACGACAAACCCCACCGTCAAAAAGACGCTCGTTCGGGCGACGATCGGAAGCAAAAATCCGATCACCACAGGCAGTCCAACGGCAGCGACCGCCAGCAAAGCAAATCATCTCCACAGGATTCCCGCGGCGGACAAGACAAAAAACAGCAGCCACAGCAGCAACAACAGCAGCAGCAGAAGGAAAAAGCCGACGATTATTACAATTTCGACGGTTTGGTGCAGTGCGAAGGCGTGTTGGAAACCATGCCCGACGGGTACGGCTTCCTGCGATCGTCGGACTACAACTACCTCAACTCACCCGACGACGTATACGTTTCTCAATCGCAGATCAAACACTTCGGCTTGAAAACCGGCGATACCGTGGTCGGACAAGTCCGCCCACCCAAGCCGGGCGAAAAGTACTTCCCCCTTATCAAAGTCGACGAAATCAACGGACGCGATCCCGAATTCGTCCGCGACCGCGTGCCCTTCAAATACCTCACACCGCTTTTCCCCGACGAGAAATTCAACCTTGCGGGCGACAACCGCAACGTAAGCACGCGTATCATGGACCTTTTCTCGCCCATCGGAAAAGGACAGCGAGGCCTCATCGTTTCCCAACCCAAAACGGGAAAAACCACCCTGCTGAAAGATGTGGCCAACGCCATCGCAGCAAACCACCCCGAAGTGTACCTCATCATCTTGCTGATCGATGAGCGCCCGGAAGAGGTGACCGACATGAAGCGCTCGGTAAACGCCGAGGTCGTAGCTTCGACCTTCGACGAGCCGGCCGACCGCCACGTGAAAATCGCCAACATCGTGTTGGAGAAAGCCAAGCGCATGGTGGAATGCGGACACGACGTGTGCATCCTCCTCGACTCCATCACGCGGCTCGCACGGGCGTACAACACCGTGTCACCCGCTTCGGGAAAAGTGCTCTCGGGAGGAGTCGACGCCAACGCTCTCCAAAAACCCAAGCGATTCTTCGGTGCCGCCAGAAACATCGAAAACGGAGGTTCTCTCTCCATCCTGGCCACCGCCCTGATCGACACCGGATCCAAAATGGACGAGGTGATTTTCGAAGAGTTCAAAGGAACGGGAAACATGGAGCTCCAACTCGACAGACGCATCTCCAACCGACGCATCTACCCCGCCATCGATATCCTCAGCTCCGGTACGCGACGCGAAGAATTGCTCGTGTCGAAGGACGTGCTGCAACGCTTGTGGATTTTGAGGAAACACATCGCCGACATGAACCCCGTGGAGGCCATGGAATTCATCAAAGGACGAATCGAACAAACCTCTTCGAACGAAGAATTCCTGATCTCCATGAACGGTTGATCGGAAGCAACGCTGCCGTATGAGCGCAAAAACGCGGCATCCCAATCTGAATATTCCCACGCGGGTCGCACTGTCTCTCATGGCACTGCGACTCGCATTGTTTATTCTCGGAGCCGATTTCCCGGGTCAGGAAGAAACGTATGTCTTCCTGCTCTTCGCCGCCCTGCCGGTATTGGCCATTTACGGCATTTGGCCCCAACCGGCACCCCAACCGCCTTCCACCATCCAAGACATCCAATCGGCGATGCGGATGACGTTGGTGTATAGCCTGCTGATGATCGCCTTCCTGTTCTTTTACTACACCTTCGTGGATAAGGACTTTTTCCCCAACTTCCAAGACCGGGCCATCGCTCTGGAGCTGGAAAACAACACCGAGCTTTCACCCGAGGAAATCGAGCGAAGGGGACGGGAATTCTTCAGCAAGCGCAACCTCACGGTGATCATGATCGGGGTCATGGTCGTGATGAGCGCATTCTACTCCATCTTGTTCAGCGTTCTGAAAAAACTGTTTTTCCGCCCCGTGGTGAAATCCCTGACGAGGGCCGAACACAGGGACGGAGAAGAGTAACCGAGAGAAGGATCGAACGGAGGTTCCCCGAGCGTCGGGCCTCAGTTGCCCTTGATGCGGATCCAGAGTTCCCTCAATAATTTTCCGATGTCTTCCCTGCCTTTGTCGTTTTCGGTAACGATCGTCCCCTCTCCCGTTTGCACCAGCTCGTAGCTGAAGGAAAACCGCGGGTTGATCGGGTCGTTGTTCAGCAGCCCGAATCGAAGATCGTTGAGAAACAACCTGTCCTCCTCTTTCTGCACGGTGTACCACCCTTCGGTGATGCGGATCAACTGCCGCACGGTAGGGTCTTCGCGCAAATCGCCCAAAAGGTGATGGTTCTTCGGCACGGGATGAAACGCGATGGGCTGCGTATCGAAGAAAGAATATTCGCCGAGGTAAATTTCGTCTTCCGCCATGACGTTGGCATGCCATAAAATGACGTTGAGGGGGCCGGGCTTCGTTTTGATCGCGGAGTATTCGATGCCCTGATCGGCCAGTGCACCGGTGAATTGGAAGTACACCGCGGTTTTCAGCACCAAGGTGATGCACAGGTATCCACAACTCACCATCAAACCCAGCCTGTTGATTTTTCGCCGTTTGGGATTATCCCTTTTGTAAAACATGGTCCAAACCACGAAGACCAGAAACGGAATGGTGTACAAGGGGTCGATTACGAATATGTTTTGGATGGCCACAGGTAGTTTCCACGGCCAAAACAGTTTCGTGCCCCAGGTCGTCATGGCGTCGAGGAGGGAATGCGTCACCAAACCGAAAAACATCAATCGGCTCCAATCCTTCCAGGTGGCGGGGCTCCTCCTTTCGATTTTGGAAATCAGCCAACCGAAAACCGGAGCAAAGAGAATGGCGAACAGGAAGGAATGCGAAAATCCCCGGTGGATCTCCAAGGCCGTAACGTTGTCGGTGAAGTGCACGGCCACCACGTCCAAGTCGGGAATGGTTCCGGCGATCGCACCGTAGAGCACCGCTTTGTTCCCCACTTTCTTTCCCAAGGTCGCCTCACCCACGGCCGCGCCCAAAACCACTTGCGTCAAAGAATCCAATGTCCGTGTCCTTTTGTATGAATTTAAATCCCCCCGCCGGTCTTTGACTGGCCTTCCCGAAGCGGGAAACGAAACCTATCAACGTCCGAAGGGGCTCGAAATTACGCCACGAAAATACATCCTTCGGACTTGACGAAAGAACGCGTCCCGGCACGGTGAGGCCGGTTGGGGCGAACTCACTCGCCGCCTTCGACTTTCCGCACCAAGTTTTTCAGGTCGATGCCGTCGAAGTTGCCGGAACTCATCAAGAGCAAATTGCTCCCGGCCCAGTCCTCATTTTCCAAATCGGCGACCAACGCGGAAGAGTCGGTGTAGACTTCGATTCGATTCGGGTGGTCGGGGTCGAAGGCCCGCCGCACATCATCGGTGGAGAGGGGAGGCAATTTTTTGTGCGCCACCACCGTGGGGGAAAAATACACCATGGCCCGATCGGCCGCCTCCATGGCGTGGCGGTATTGGGGCAAGAAGTTCTTGTTCAAGCTGCTGAAGGTGTGCAACTCCATGCACGCCACCAAGCGGCGATCGGGAAATTGCGCTTTCAGCGCTGAGGTGGTGGCGCGCAGTTTGCTAGGTGCGTGGGCGAAATCCTTGTACACCGCGCGGTCCGTACCGGCGGACAACCTCTGCAGTCGATTCGACGCCCCGGTAAAATCGGAAATGGCGTGGAGGAACTCCTCCTCCCCGATGCCTAATTCCCGTGCAACGGCCATGGCTCCGGCGAGATTTTGCATGTTGTGTCGGCCCAATAGCGCAAGGGGAAATTCACGGGTTCCGTACCGAACCACGGTGACGCCCTTTTTCACGAAGTAATCCGGTTCACCGTAGGGAATCAGCGCCACGTCGCCACGCGCTCCCGCGGCCAATTCGCTCAATACCGCGTCCCCTTCGAAGTACACGAGGCTGCCGTCGGGTTCGATCAGGTCGATGAATTGACGGAACTGCTCCTTGTAGATTTCTTCGGTTGGAAATACGTTGATGTGGTCCCAAGCGATGCCGGAAAGCAAAGCGATATGTGGTTTGTACAGGTGGAATTTAGGCCGGCGGTCTATGGGGGAAGTCAGGTACTCGTCCCCTTCGATGATGGCCACGGGCGCCTCCCGCGACAAGCGGATCATGCAGTCGTAGCCTTCCAATTGCGCCCCCACGAGGTAGTTGGTGTCCCGGCCCGTTTTCTTCATGACGTGCAGGAGCATGGCGGTAATGGTGGTTTTTCCGTGGCTGCCGCCAATGACCACCCGGGTTTGATCCACCGTTTGCCGGAAGACGTATTCGGGGTAAGAATAAATCGGGATGCCCAGCTCCTTCGCTTTGGCCAATTCGGGGTTGTCGGCGCGGGCGTGCATGCCGAGGATGACCGCATCGAGACCGGGGTGGATGCGTTGTGGGTTCCACCCCACTTTTTCGGGCAGGATGCCCTCCCGGGCCAGTCGGCCCTTCGAAGGTTCGAAGATTTCGTCGTCGCTGCCGCTGACCTCGTGTCCCTCGCGGCTCAGCGCGATGGCCAAGTTGTGCATGGCGCTGCCTCCGATGGCGATGAAGTGTATTTTCATGGCCGTGAACTTACGCCAAAACAGGTGTTCGCCGGTGCGATTCCGGACCCCGTTTATACACATGAGTTTGTTACATTCGCAGCGAAAGCGAAGGCCGGCGGAGCGCGAGTCGGCCGCAGACATTTTTGTGCCCGTGGTGGCGATAATGCATTCCACCGCGGAAATTCCCACAATGCCATGAAAATTCATCCCATAGAAGCCGGAAATTTCAAACTAGACGGAGGAGCCATGTTCGGCGTGGTGCCCAAATCACTGTGGTCGCGGGTAAAGCCCGCCGACGAAAACAACATGTGCAGCTGGTCCATGCGCTGTATGCTCATCGACTACGGCGATCGCCGCGTGCTGATCGACACGGGCATGGGCGACAAGCAGAGCGAAAAATTCTTCGGGTACTACTTCCTTTTCGGTGACCACTCCCTGAAAGGTTCCCTGAAGGCGAAGGGGTACGCGCCGGAAGACATCACCGACGTGTTTCTCACACACCTTCACTTCGACCACTGCGGAGGAGCCGTGGACTCCGACGGAAACGGGGGGTACAAAACGGCCTTCCCCAACGCCCGGTATTGGTCTACCGAAAATCACTGGAACTGGGCCATAAAGCCCAACGACCGGGAGCGCGCGTCTTTTTTGAAAGAGAACATCCTGCCGATCCAAGAATCGGGTCAGCTGAACTTCGTGGAGCGCGACGGGAGGTGGTCGAAGGGAGAACTCTTCCCGGGATTCCGGGTGTTTTTCGCCGACGGGCACACGGAAAGCCAAATGATACCCTACATCGAGTACGAAGGCAAGACGCTGATCTACGCCGCGGATTTGTTGCCTTCGGCGGCGCATATTCCCATGCCTTACGTGATGGGTTACGACACGCGTCCTTTGGAAACTTTGGAAGACAAGCGGATCTTCCTGAACGCCGCCGCCGACCAAAACCACGTGATCTTTTTGGAACACGACATTGACAACGAATGCTGCACGGTGCAACACACCGAAAAAGGCGTGCGACTGAAGGAAACCATGCGCTTCGAAGAAGCGTTTGGCTGAACGCCCGGTCATCGATTTGTCGGTGAAAGCCCCACCGGCTGCGAATAGTCCTACCGCGTAAGGACGAAGGTCGGCATCCCTTCGGCGCAGCCGCGATGCGGGTTGTGCCGCACCCACGGCGACCGGCGCAAGCCCGTGGAAGCGGCTTACAACCCGCCGTGGATGCGCCGAAGGATATAGACCGTAGGCCGACCCCGGCGACGCGGTGAGAAACCGGACCCGAAAGGAGAATGAAGCTGAAGCGACCGACGTGCAAGCGGGAAGACAGGCCCGGGGGTACGCCCCGAAAACGACGAGGAACCAACGTACCGACGGGAGATAGCGGGGGTGCAGGGACGTAAAACTGTGCTAACTTTGTAACGTGATTCCATCGAAATACATCGAAAACGCCGTGAACGAAATGGCCTCCCTGCAAGGGGTGGGTCGGCGTACCGCTCTCCGCTACGTGCTGGAACTGATCAACCGCAGCGATGCCGATATCGAACGATTCGCCAAGGCGCTGATGGAGCTGAAAACCCACGTGCACATTTGCAGCATCTGCCACAACCTCTCCGATGAGGAGGTATGCTCCATCTGTCGATCGCCCTCGAGGGATCAAAAAACCATTTGCGTGGTGGAAGACATCCGCGACGTAATGGCCATCGAATCGACCGGGCAGTACCAGGCGCTGTACCACGTGCTCAACGGCAAGATCTCGCCCATAGACGGCGTGGGGCCTTCCGACCTGAACGTGGGCAGCCTGTTGAGCCGGATGAACGAGAGGCCGGTGGAGGAAGTCATCCTCGCGCTCTCGCCCACCATGGAAGGAGATACCACCTCGTTCTACCTTTTCAAAAAGCTGTCGGCGTTCGAAGGTTTGAAAATCACCACTTTGTCTCGCGGAGTGGCGGTGGGCGACGAACTGCGCCACGCCGACGAAATCACTCTGGGCCGCTCCATCCTGCACCGCACGCCCTACCACGGTTCCCTCCAATAAATGCGCATGGCCGACCTCTCTGTAATCATCGTCAATTACAACGTCGCCTACTTTTTGGAACAGTGTCTCCACAGCGTTTTCCGCGCCGTGGACGGGCTCGACGTGGAGGTTTTCGTGGTCGACAACGATTCGGTGGACGGCTCCGTGGCCATGGTGAGGGAAAAATTTCCCCAAGTGGATTTGACCGCGATGAAGGAGAACTTGGGTTTCAGCCGGGCCAACAACCTGGCGATCAAGCGGGCTACCGGGCGGTACGTGTTGTTGCTCAACCCCGATACGCTGGTGGAGGAAGACACCTTCCGGAAGACGGTGGCCTTTATGGACGCCCACCCCGACGCGGGAGGTCTGGGGGTGAAAATGATCGACGGTCAGGGCAATTACCTGCCCGAGAGCAAAAGGGGATTGCCCACGCCCATGGTGGCTTTTCACAAAATATTCGGCCTGTCGGCCCTGTTCCCCAGGTCGCGGATTTTCGGCCGGTACCACTTGGGTTATTTGTCGCGTGACGAGGTGCACGAAATCGACGTGCTGTCGGGCGCCTTCATGATGATGCGCAAAAGCGTGTTGGACGAGGTGGGCTTGCTCGACGAGGAGTACTTCATGTACGGCGAGGACATCGACTTGTCGTACCGCATCGTGCTGGGCGGTTACAAAAATTACTACTTCCCCCACACGCGGATCATCCACTACAAAGGCGAAAGCACCAAAAAGAGCAGCATCAATTACGTGTTCGTGTTTTACCGCGCCATGGCCATTTTCGCGCGGAAGCACTTTTCCCGGCGCAACGCCAAGACCTTCGCTTTCCTGATCAATTTCGCCATTTGGCTCCGCGCCGGACTGGCCATCGTGGTGAGGTTCGTGCGCCGCGCCCTGGTGCCCGCCATCGACGGCGCCGCCATTTTGCTCTCGGTGTGGGGTGTGAAGCAAGCGTATTCCGCGTATACGGGCATTCCGTATTCGGGTGACTTTGTGGGTCCGGCTCTGATCG
Source organism: uncultured Cryomorphaceae bacterium (assembly GCA_964574635.1). Lineage (GTDB taxonomy): Bacteria > Bacteroidota > Bacteroidia > Flavobacteriales_D > Cryomorphaceae > CAZNOG01. Next base: position 153,633 of record CAZNOG010000006.1, read on the forward strand.
CATACACCGCCATATGGATGTTGAGCGTGTATCTCAATGGTGGCTACGACAAACCCGCTTCAACGGGCAAAATCCTCCGGGGCGTGGGCATCGGCTCGCTGATCATATTGATCTTTTATTCCCTCTTACCCGAGAGCCTGCGGTTTTCCAGGGCCATCATCTTGCTGGGCACGGCGAGCACGGCTTTGTGGTACGTTTTGACGCGCGCCATCGCCGCCACGGTGCGACCCACGGATGAAGTCGGCAAAACGGGAATCGTGGCCGGAGCCGAGGAATACGAGCGAATTTCACAGCTGATGGGCACCGTGGACTCCCACGACGCCCCTTTGCACATCGCACCCGAAAAAACGGGTGAAGAGCTGTCGACACACGCCGACCGTTTGCTGGAAATCGCGGAAGTGTACAAGCTGCAAACGGTGATATTCAGCGGTGCCGACGTGTCGTCGAGGCGCATCATCGGGTTGATGGCCCAGGTGGGGAGCAAGAAGTTGAAATTCAAAATCGCCCCGCCGGAAAGTCTATACATCATCGGGAGCAACTCCATCGTGCGGGGCGACGCCTTGTTTTTGGAGGATTTGAACGCCATCAATCGGCCGGCCAACCTGAGGCGGAAGCGGGCCTTGGACATCGCCTTGGCGTTGGTGTTGATCGTCGGTGCGCCGCTGTTCATTTGGTTTCAGCGATACAAGGGAGGCTATATGCGCAACGCCTTCGCGGTACTCGTCGGGAGACTCACCTGGGTGGGGTACGATCCCGACGCCGACACCTCTCACCTGCCACGCATCCGGCGGGGAGTATTGTCGCCGACGGACAAATTGGGAAAGTTGAAATACCCCGAAGATACGGTGAGGAAACTGAACGCGGTATACGCCCGGGGGTACAGCGTGCGCAACGATTTGTCCATAATTACGGCGGGATTCAAGTGGTTGGGACGGCGTCGGTGAGGCGCGTCATCGGTTGTCTATTGGGAATTTTACGTTAATTTTGCGGCGTTAAACCACAACGAACTCCCAGATGTCACAGATAGAAATCCTCCTCCCGAAAATGGGTGAAAGCGTAGCGGAAGCGACCATCGTCCGCTGGATGTTGGAAGAAGGCGATTCGTTCGAAGCCGACGACCCCATTATCGAAATCGCCACCGACAAGGTGGACAGCGAGGTGCCGGCACCCGAGGCGGGTGTGTTGGTGCAAAAGCTCTGTGCCGAAGGCGACGTTGTGGAAGTGGGCAAGCCCGTGGCGATCATCCGCACCGGCGGAGACGCCCAAGACGGCCCCGCACCCAAAGCCGCGGCGGCGGCCACCACCACCGCGCAACCTTCCGGAAACGGCAGCGCGGCCAAAAAAGCCACCCCCGAACCGGCGATGGCTTCCGAGGGCGGCCAACCCGTATCGCGCACCGGACCTTCCGGAAGATTCTACTCCCCCTTGGTTCGCAACATCGCCAAGAAGGAAGGCATATCCATGAGCGAATTGGAGCGTTTGGAAGGCAGCGGACACGAAGGGCGCGTAACCAAAAAAGACATTCTCGACTACCTGCCCAACCGCAGCGCGGAGCCGGCGACAGAGCAAACGACCACCACGGCGGCGGAACCCCAACCCAAAGCCGCACCGAAAACCGCCACCCCGGCGGAGGATGCCGGAACCTTTACCGTCAAAGCCCCCAAGATCATGGTGGGTGCCGACGACGAAGTGGTGGAGATGGACCGCATGCGCAAGCTGATTTCCGAGCACATGGTCACTTCCAAGCACGTATCGCCCCACGTGACTTCTTACGTGGAAGCCGACGTGACCAATATCGTGGCTTGGAGAGAGCGGGTAAAAGACGCCTTCGAAAAGAGGGAAGGTGAAAAACTGACCTTCACCCCCATTTTCATCGAAGCCATCGCAAGGGCGATCAAGGAAATGCCGGAAATCAACGTATCGACCGACGGGCAGAACATCATCCGCCGGAAGCACATCAACGTGGGCATGGCGGCCGCACTCCCGACGGGCAACTTGATCGTGCCGGTGATCCACGACGCCGATCAACTCAACCTGATCGGATTGGCGAAGAAGGTAAACGACCTGGCGCAACGAGCCCGGGACAACAAGCTCAAACCCGAGGAAATCCAAGGCGGAACGTACACCGTGACCAACGTGGGCACCTTCGGGAACGTGATGGGCACCCCCATCATCAACCAACCTCAAGCGGCCATCATGGCGCTGGGCGCGATTCGCAAAAAGCCCGCAGTGATCGAAACCGAGCACGGCGATTTCATCGGAATTCGCAGCATGATGTTCTTGTCGCACGCCTACGACCACCGCATCATCGACGGTGCCTTGGGCGGAAGGTTCGTGCGTCGCGTGGCGGACATCCTGGAACAATTCGATCCGAACAGGGAAATTTGACCCGAAAAAGTGGGTTTCTTCCGGTAAATGTTAGCTTTGGAAGTAAAATCTCGCTTACGGATGAAAATTAACCGCTGTCTCAAGTCGCTTACACTTTTCGGTTCATTGCTTTTACTGCCTTGGGCAGCCCATTCCCAAGACCGCAATTTCGCTTCCCTTTTTCAGGAAGCCATTCGTTTGGACGAAGAAAACGAGACGTCGGAAGCCATGCGCATCTGGACGATCTTGGCGCGACAAGACCCGGACAACGGGAACGTTAACTACCGAGCGGGCAGGGCGTACCTGAATTCCTACAACCAGAAACAAGAGGCGCTTCCCTTCTTGCGGAGGGCCGTCAAAGACGGGGTGGATCCCAATTACGACCCCCTCAGTCATCAACAGACCAAACCCCCGGTGGAAGCGTACTATTACTTGGCGCGATCTTACCACCTCCACCACGATTTCGATCACGCACAGGAGTACTACGAGCTCTTCATCACCGAAGCCAAAAAGAAGCACCACCTCCAGGAAGACGCCGCCTTGGGTCTGACCCAGACCGTGCACGCGAGGCATTTCGTCGAGAACCCATTGGAATTCGAAATCGAAAACCTCGGTTCCGTGATCAACAGCGAGTATCCGGACTACAGCCCTGTGATCTCCATCGATGAAAACGCGCTGTTCTTCACTTCGAGGCGGCTGCGGGCGGACAGTTCCAACGTCGATTTCGTGGACCGCGAAACGGGAGGGTACTTCGAAGACATTTACGTGAGTTTCCGCGACCGACGCGGGGAGTGGCAAGAGCCGGAAATGCTCGGCTTGAATACCCAGGGACACAACGCCACCATGAACGTATCGCCCGACGGGCAGACGCTGTACATCTACCGGGACGACGCCGGAGACGGCAATATTTACGAGAGTCGGCTGGTGGGTGAGGAATGGACGCAGCCGGTGAAAATGGCCGAATCGATCAACTCTCCCCACTGGGAGACCCACATCGCGGTGACGGCCGACGGAAACACGGCGTATTTCATCAGCAACCGCCCCGGCGGCATCGGCGGAAGGGACATTTGGCAAGTGAAGAAATTGCCCACCGGCGAGTGGAGCGAAGCGTTGAACCTCGGGCCGACATTGAACACGCCCTACGAAGAAGACGCAGTATTCATTTCACCCGACGAGCGTACACTCTACTTCAGTTCACAGGGCCACACCAGCATGGGTGGCTTCGACATTTTCAGCTCGGTTTTGGACGAAAACGGCGTGTGGAGCGAGCCGAAGAACATCGGGTATCCGATCAACACGGCCGACGACGACGTGTTTTTCGTGACGAGTGCCGACGGGAAGCGCGGGTATTACTCCTCGGTTCGCGACGACGGATACGGTGAAAAAGACATTTACATGATCAACCTTCCCGAACCTCGGGAAGTGCGCCTGGCGTTGCTGCGGGGCGAGATCATCCCCGCCACCGGAACCACGCTGCCGGACAACATCATCGTGTACGTGACCGACGCGGAATCGGGGGAACGCTTCGCGTACACACCTCGGTCGAGGGACGGCGTATTCGTGGCCATCATCCCGCCCTGCCGCGATTACCTCATCGAGTACGTGATCGACGGGGAATTGGCGGGTGAAGACTCCTTCTCGGTGGATTGCGAAAGCGCGTACCAGGAAATCAACAAGGAACTACTGCTCAATCCCGCCTTGGTGGACGAGGACGGCCGCGTGGTGGTGATCTCCTCTTCGAAAGGCGAGGGAGAGCCGGCGGATTTCAAGCGCATCTTCGGATACAACGAAAACATCGTGGAGCTGGAAGAGGAAATGTTCGTACAGTTCATCGCCAACGTGAAGGCCATCATGGACGCCAAGGGGCAAGTCATCCTCAACGTGGAGGGCAGCGCTTCGAAAGTGCCGACGCGCACTTACGGCAACAACCAAAAATTGGCCGATCTGAGGGCTGAAAACACCAAGCAACGCATTATCCGCTACGTGGAACGCATCGGTGGAAATCCCGAAAAATTGGTGTTCGAAACGGTGGAAGGCAAGGTGCAGGGACCGGCGTATCGCGGCGATTACCAAGCGGTAGACAAATACAAGCAGTACCAATACGTGAAAATCCATGCCCGATAACGCGCCGTTGAAAGCCACACCCACAAAAACCCAAAAACCAAGCGTACGACGCGTGTCCGCAACGGGTGCCCGCGCACTCGCTCACTCCCCCCATGCCCAGTAAATACCGAGCCATGAAAATAGCCCGCTTCTCCCGCTTTCCCACCTTGTTGATCGCCGTGTTGGTGGCGACCGGCACCGGGATGGCGCAATCGGCGGGTGAGGCAAACGCGGCTTTCGAAAGAGGGGACTTCCTCTCGGCGATAGAGCACTACAAAGCCTTGGTGGCCGAATTTCCGGACGACGAAGAATACAACCGCCGCCTGGGCTTGAGCTACTTGAGAACCAACGTGAACCCGAAGCAGGCCCTGCCCCATCTGCTGCGCGCCGAAGAATTGACGAAAAAACCCCGGGGGCTCTACCTCGACATCGCGAGGGCCTTGTCCTTTCATCTGGAATACGATCGGGCGCTGTCGTACCTCGACGAATTCGAACGCACGGGAAAAATCAAGAAGCGCGATGCGGGTCCGTATGAAAAGATGCGCTTGGATTACCTCGCGGCGGGCGACTTGCTGAAGTACCCCATCGACTTGACGTTCCGAAATTTGGGAGAGGCGGTGAACTCCGCGTTTCCCGACTACAACCCCTTCGTGACGCGGGACGGGAAAACCCTGTTTTTCACCTCGCGCAGACAGATGCGTCCGGGCGACCGACCGGAATTCGACGGGTACTACCCCTCGGACATCTACGTGTACGATTTGCAAAACCCCGACCTCAAGGCCAGGCGGCTGAACGAACCGGTAAACACGCCTTACGACGAACAGATCGTGGGTTTGACCGATACGGGGGATTCGCTGTTCGTGTATATCGACCACGTGTCGAATTTCGGCGACGTGCACGTGTCGGTGAAATCGGGCACCATGTACAGGAGGCCACGGCCGCTGGAAGACGGCGTGAACTCGCCCGGAATCGAGTCGGCGTGCACCATTTCGGCCGATGGGAACACCATCATATTCAGCAGCAACCGGCCGGGAGGAAGCGGTGGTATGGACTTGTGGAGAATCACCAAGCAAGCCGACGGCAACTGGAGCCTTCCCGAGAATTTGGGTCCACAAATAAACACCCCTTTCGACGAGGACTACCCGAATTTGTCGGGGGACGGCCGGACGTTGTTTTTCACGTCGAACGGGCACCCCGGCATGGGGGGCTTCGACCTGTATTTCTCCGGTTTGGATCCCGAAACCGGCAAGTGGACCGTACCGCAGAACCTCGGTTACCCTTTGAACACGCCGTTGGACGACAAGACCATCTCCTTTGCGCGCAAAAGCGACGTGGCCTTTATCACGGCCGTGCGGCGCGAGGGTCTCGGCGACATGGACGTGTACGAGGTGACCTTCAACGAAGCCATCACGGCCTCCGATCCGGCGATTTTTCTGGTGAACATCCCCGCGATCACCGATCCGTCGGAGGCACCCGAAATCACCGTCAGCGACGACACGGACAATTTGGTGGGCCGTTATTTTCCCCACCGGTTTACGAACCGCTACGTCTTCGCCCTTTACCCGGGGAAGTACATCCTTAGGGTGAGCGCGCCGGGTTTCGACCCCTACGAGGAGGTGCTGGTGGTGAATCACACCCATTTGCGTCTCGACCAAAACGTCCGGATCATCAACCTCAAAAGAAAGTAAGTCTATGCAGCTGAATCTCAAGCGTCCGCTGGCCTTTTTCGATTTGGAAACCACGGGCGTGAACGTCGCCTCCGACCGCATCGTGGAAATCGCCGTACTCAAGGTGTACCCCGACGGGCGGATGGAGAGAAGACCGGATCCGGGACAGGGTAAGGAAAGATTTCTCATCAACCCCGAAATGCCCATCCCTCCGGAATCGACTATGGTGCACGGCATCTCCGACCGGGACGTCATGGACGCCCCCACTTTTGCGGAGGTGGCCCCCAAACTTTTCAAGTTTTTGTTCGACGCGGATTTGGCGGGATTCAATTCCAACAAATTCGACGTGCCCATCTTGGCGGAGGAATTTCTCCGCGCGGGCATCGATTTCAGCATCGAGAACCGAAACCTCATCGACGTACAAAACCTCTACCACCTGATGGAGCAGCGCACGCTGAAAGCCGGATACAAATTTTACTGCGGCAAAGACCTGGTGGACGCACACCAAGCCATGGCCGACGTGGACGCGACCTACGAAATCTTTTTGGCGCAACTGGAGCGGTATAAAGACGCCGAAATCGAAGATCGGGACGGGAACGCTTACGTGCCCATCCAAAACGACATGGAACACTTGCACAAGGTGTCGCAGCGCCACCGAAACGTGGACTTTCTCGGGAGGTTCATCTACGACGAAAACGACGAGATCGTGTTCAACTTCGGCAAGCACAAAGGAAAACGCGTGGAAGACGTGTTGCAGTGGGAACCCGGGTACTACGGATGGATGATGAACGGCGATTTTCCGCTGTACACGAAAAAGGTTCTGAAGAAAATCAAAGAAGGCGTTTTCACCCAGTGAAAATCATTTGCATCGGCAGAAACTACGCGGCCCACGCGAAGGAATTGGGCAACGAAAGCCCGGGTGAGCCGGTGGTGTTTCTCAAACCCGAAACGGCGCTCCTCCCGAAAAACCATCCCTTCTTCTTGCCGGAACACAGTCGGGAGGTGCAGTACGAATTGGAATTGGTCATCCCCATTCACCGTTTGGGGAAGCACATTCCGGAGGAATTCGCACACAGGTATTACGACAAGGTAGGGCTGGGCATCGATTTCACCGCCCGTGACACGCAGAGGGAACTGAAGGAAAAGGGCTTGCCCTGGGAAATCGCCAAAGCCTTCGATCACTCCGCGCCGGTGGGCAAGAAGTTCATGTCGCTCGAAGAGCTGCCCAACGCCGACAACATCCGCTTCGAGTTGAGGAAGAACGGAGAAACCGTGCAGAGGGGACAGAGCGCCGACATGATCTTCGGGGTGGACGAGCTCATCGCCCACGTTTCCAAATACTTCACCTTGAAAATTGGTGATTTGATTTTTACCGGTACTCCGGCCGGTGTGGGAACGGTAGAAATCGGCGACCGGCTGGAGGGGTATTTGGAAGGAGAAAAGTTGATCGACATCACCGTGAAGTAATGCCCGCCGGTGGTTGTCCCACCCACAAAAGCCATAGACAAAAAGCCGTTTTTATCGGACGAACCTTGGAATTTGTGGGGATAAATCAAATTTACTTATCTTCGCCATCGATCCGACGCCTTGCACTTGGGCGCGCGATCCATTCACACGAAAAACCATACTCCATGCATTACAAAAGAATGAGAAATACCCTACTTCTCGTATTGGCGATATTTCTGTTTTCTCCCGGCCAAGCGCAAATCGTAGACCGCACGAAAGACCGTGCCGAGCGGAAAACCAATCAACGCATTGACCGCAAGATAGACGGCGGCATAGACAAAGGTTTGGACGCCATCGAAGGGCTTTTCAAAAAGAAGAAGAAAAACGACGACAAGGAAGAGGACGTACGCGGGGAAGAGCCGGCGTATGAGGAACGAAGCGCGTCGGAGGCCGAAGCCAACGCCGATGCACAGCGCGCCATGATGAACCTTTTCGGGGGAGGCGGCGACGTGGACGTACAGGATTCATACAAATTCAACAACCGTTTTTTGCTCAACGTGAAGACTTACGAGAAGGGCGACAAATTGGAAAACGAGCAGCACATGACCATGATGATTCACGACACCGGCGGCAACTTCGGGATGGAAGTGGAGAACGAGGGCGTGAAGCAATACATGGTTTTCGACCTGAACACCGGTGAGATGATTACTCTGATATCGGCCGAAGGTCAAAAAATGGGAATGACCATGAAGTTGAACGAAGACTTCATGAGCGACGACGAGTCCATGGACTCGGACATGAAACCGGCAACTTTCAAGAAGACGGGGGCGACCAAAACCATTTCGGGATACAAGTGCGACGAATACCTGATGGAAGGTGGGGACTTGAAATCCCACGAAAAAGTCGCCCTTTGGGTGACCGAAGAACAAGACGTGGACTGGATGAAGGCCATGGTGAAGATGAGTAGCCAAAACAAAAAGCTCAATGCACCCGACTCTTTCCGGGGCACCTATCCCGAAGGCACGGTGATTCAATCGGTCACCGAGGACACCAGGTCCGGTGAAAAAACGGTGATGACCGTAGAAAAAATGGAAAAGGGCAATTTCGAGATTTCCACCGCGGGATACCGCTTCATGAGCATGGGCAACATGCAAGGAAATTGATTCCGCTCATCGTTGCCACCGGGTAGCCGGAGGAGCATAAATTTTTGAAAAAAGCCGTCTCATCCGACGGCTTTTTTTTATAGCCGTAGCGGTCCCTCCGACTTCTTCATTTCCGCACACCGCGCAATTTCCGGAAGATCGTTCATAACCCCGTGTTTTGCACAAGATTGTGTTCATCTAATTTCAGTGTGCGGTCGCGCAGCAATGGAATTTCCGACGATATTTGGGTGCTTACAACAATTCACCCATTAACCAAAACCTTATGAAATCACTTTCATTATTCTCAGTCCTCGTCGCTCTTGCTGTATTTGCCGGCGGTGAGGCGTTCGGCCAAGAGGCCGTCAATAAACAAACGGGCGGGGAAGGAAATATCGAAGTCCTGTTCGCGCCCCTGGGCGTGAGTCCCATCGCGTTGAGTTCCGTTGCGGCGGTCGATGAAAACCCTGCCATGGGCGGCATCAAATACCGGCGCTTCACTTCCGCAACCACCGCGTGGAGGTTGACTTTCCTGATCGGGTTCGACACGGACAAACAAGAAATTGAAGAAGGTTTCCTCACTGAAATGATGCATCGCGGGTCGACCGCGCGAAACGTCGATCAGGCCATGGGAGAAGCCAAGGGGAGTGCCCTCACGAACAAGATCACCCTCACGAATTCGACCTTGGCGTTGATGATCGCGCCCGGCATGGAGTGGCACTTCGCTTCGGGTCCGTCGTTGTCGCCCTACATGGGTGGAGAAATTTACGTGGGGTATTTGTCGTACATCGAGAACCGGGAATACGAAGACCCCGGTTACGAAAGGAAAATCACCGACGGCACGATGGCTTTCGGGGCGAACGCCATCGCGGGCATGGACTGGTATTTCACGGGAAATATTTACATGGGTTTGGAGTTGGCTTTCGGGGCTCAATTCTCGAATCACCTGGACACCAAAACCACGTACAGCGGTGATTCACCGGAGTTTTTTAAGGATTCGGAAGTACCGAACGGAAACAGTTTCGGCGTTTCGCCCAATGCGGTGGGAAAAATCCGCTTGGGATTCCTGTTTTGACGCCCTACCGGCGATTCAAGGCTAACCTTGTACTTATCAGACACTTGCCGCGAAGCGGCGTGACGAGACCGCCCCGGGATTCCGGGGCGGTTTTCGTTAAAACCCGACGAGGGCGCAACATATCCACAAGGGCGGCGTATGCCTTGCCAATTCCCACGGATGTCAACAACCCCGTGTTAAATACTTTCTTTGGGAATGCAAGCTAAATTGAGCCATAATTCGATCTTTGGCGGAAGTTCATAACCTTAATCAAAAACCGAAAGACTTATGAAAAAGCTGTTATTATTTGTGGCTGCCGGCGTATTCGTTGCAGCGGCTGCGCAAGCACAAGATGTGAAAAAGCAACAAGGAGGCGAGCAAAACCTCGAGTTGCTTTTCGCGCCACTGGGTGGATCGCCCATCTCCACGGAAGGAGGTATCAAGTACCGACAATTCACCTCGGCCACTTCGGCTTGGAGAGCTACGGTTCACTTGGGTTTCTCTTCCGATACCGATGTGATGGTACAGGGAGAAGACGAATTGAAATCCGTCAATTCCGCATTCGACATTTCGATTGCCCCCGGTATGGAGTGGCACATGGCCGGCACCGACAACCTGTCGCCGTACTTCGGAGCGGAACTGCGGGTGGCTTTCGGTACCTCATCGGTAAAAGATGAGTACGTGTCCTTTGACGACGACATCGAAGACACAACCGTAAAAGACGGCTACTTCGGTGTAGGCGCCGGTGTATTCGCGGGATTCGACTGGTACTTCACCAACCGCGTGTACCTCGGTACGGAGCTGGGTTTCGGCGTGATGTTCAATTCTGAAATGGACACCAAAACGACCTTCTCTGACGGCGACATCGACGAGCCGGACCCGGTACCCAACGGCAGCTCTTTCGGCGTTGGACCCCATGCCGTAGGCAAGATTCGCCTTGGCTTCTTGTTCTGATTTTTCTTAAGTTTGGGGGTGCGGAGCCCCGCACGACAACTAAAACCCACACAATGAAAAAAACCATTCAAAGACTATACGCGCCGGCAGCCTTCGTGGCTGCCTTCGCAATGCTCTTTCTCGCGGGCTGTACCAAGGACACCACAGAGCCGGGTACCTCTCACACACCGGACAAGCAACAGCTGACGGCGCCTGTGACCGACAAGCCCACGCAGATACGAATCGACGAAGTGCTCGAAACCGTGCCGGGATTCGCCATTTACAACGAGCCCCGTGGTGAGTACATCCTCATCAACTTCAACGACGACAATCCGAAGTTCAATTTTGCGTCGCCTAACGCAGGATTCACCTTCTCGAGCCCGGGCGGCGGATACGAATTCGTCCAAGGTTCCGACGGCCAATTCTACCAAATCATCACCCCCGGCGGGGGCGGTGGTACCGGTGGAGGCCTCGTTACGGCGGGCAGTTACGTGCTCGACGTGAACATGGTGATGTGCTTCAACAGCGGCGAAAATGAATTCGGAGGATTGTTCGACTTCAGCGACATTTCCGGAGTATCGGGCGCCTTTGGTGTAGCCGGTAACTTCGAGGCGCTGATGAACGGCGAGTTCGACGAAAGCATGGACATCACCGATTACTTCCACGGCATCGTTGCCTTTTACGCCTTCGACGGCACGGCATCCGGTTCCTACCAAGTGATCGACTTCATGGACGTGGAAGAAGACATCGTGGACCCCGACGGAAAAGCCATTGCTTTGTTTTGGAGCTTCCTCGACGGTGGTGCCATATTTTTCTCCGAGTCGGGCAACGTGAGCTTCGGCTCCAGCTCGGTGGAGTTCAACGGCACGTACATCGGTATCACCGGTGCGATGTTCTCATCGGACGAGGACTTCGAAAACGCGAGCTACGTAACCGCTCAAGGTTTCGGAGCGCTGAACTGCATGTAATGACAACACATTTCCGGTTTTGCCCGGAAGGGAACATTAAGGCCGCCTCCCTCGGGAGGCGGCTTTTTTTTTGGGGTGTATGATTCCGCAATGAGTTCGGAATGACTTCTTGATTATCCGGTTTGAGTCGACTCGGAGTCACCTGACCGGAAAACAGCACATCTCGATCACCGAACAAAACCATTTCATCCAAGGTTCATATTGGGGAAACCCGAAGGTGATGCGATTGAAAGCGGAAATGTTTACTTTTACGTTGCTTCACCACACGCACGACCATCATGGATGCTACGCCACGCATAAACCAACCGCTCCACCCACCCCCGGGCGACACGAGCGATGCGCAATTCCTCCTTCACTTCCCAGCCACCTTCGACCGCCCTCTTCCCCATTCCGGCGCTTTCCTACGGTGGCTTTTGGTGTTTTTGGGGGTGTGGCTCGGAGGTGAGGTTTGGGGGCAGAGTTCCGTCATAATTAGTCAATACATAGAAACTAATTCAGGAACTACCCCGAAAGGAATTGAGATATTCAATGTATCCGGGGCCGACATCAACTTTTCCACTCAAAATTTAGAGGTTTATCAGGGAACAAATGGTAATGCATGTAGTAAAATACTCACAATAAACTCAGGTATACTGCAAACAAAAAAAGTTTGGGTGATTGGTACAGATACAGATTTAATTTCATATGCTACGTCCAATGGTTCTGATCTTAGCGGAACAACCGCAAGAGACTTTCAATTTAACGGCGATGATGCATTGCAAATATATCTTGGTGGTGTTTTACAAGATGTGTTTGGAACTTGTGGTACCGATCCCGGAGATTCTTGGTCGGGCGGGGGTGTTTCTACAGCAAATCAAAACATTCAAATCAAGAATGGAATTTGTGATGGCAGTCTTGTGAATTGGACCGACCCCAGTATTCGGTTTGAGTATGTTGCGGTAGGTGATGACATGTCAGGATTTGGTAATGCTCCTTCACCATGCGTATTCTCAACTGGGGTTCAATTCGCTCAACCTACATACACCATCTCCGAAGATGGTGGCAGCATTGAAATTTGTGCTTCCATCACCAATCCGGATCCAAACAATTCTACAACAGGGGAAATCATCTTGCTCGAAGGCGATGCATCCGAATTGGGAAATTTCACGACACAAAGCATCACTTTTAGCGGGGGTAGCACAGTAGATCAGTGCATTACAGTCGCCATTACGGATGATGACATTTGCAATGGAGACAGAGGTTATGTCTTTAAACTACAAAATGTAAACGGAGGTGATAACGCTATCATTGGGAATCAAGGAAGTACCGTGGTAATGGTGATGGATGATGAAAGTCAATACTCCCCTCTTTTTGTTCAGGATTTCGACGGAACGCCCGAAATCTGGTCATATTCCGGTGACGGTACGGTGCATGGTGATTATGGAAAAGAAAATAATGGAATTCGAATAGGCGGAAGTCAATCCATCACCCTAGCGGAAGTTCCGATTACCGGCTTGAACGACGTCCATGTTATCATAAACACCGCTTCCGTTGGTGGGATAGAAAACAACGATGCGCTGGAATTCTACGTTGCACTTGATGGAGAAGATTTTTCCACCGTACCGGATATAAAAATTCAGGAAGAAAACACTTCTGATTATTCACATAATAAATCTTGGAGCTATTCGGCTACCGGAGTGGCTGAAACAACTGCAGGAACGCCTGCGGAATTTTATGGAGACGGATCTACCGGGTACGCTACTGTGATCATCAACATTCCGGACGAAAGAAACTCGCTAAAATTGAAAATAAAGTCGAGCAACAATGATAATGATGAATATTATTATTTGGATAATATTGTTCTTCAAGGAATGATATGCTTAGAGGATTGCGACAATCCTGAGGATCCAACGACTACACTAACGGCCGGAGCTTCTGATGAAACGACTGCAAATCTCTCATGGGCTTCAAACCAAATGGGCAATGCAGAAAGTTATGTTTTACTAATGGCGGAGGGCGCTTTGCCGAACATAAAACCAACAGATGGTACTTTTTATGGAGGAGATGCCAATTTCGGGACAGGTGCATCACTTGGCAATGCCTTTGTTTTAGCCAATAAAGCAAACACCCCTGCAAACAACAACCTTACCGCAAGCTCATTAAGTCCGGGAACATTATATGGTGCATCAATCTTCGGATATAATTGTTTTCCAGGTTTTGAAAAGTACTCGGAACATTCGAGTGACGCTCATATTCTAACACGACCCGAAAACGCCACTTCGTTCCAACTCGTTTGCAGTGACGATGAAACCGTAGAATTGGGATGGAACAACCCTGAAACAAATTTTGATGGCGTGGTAGTTGTCGCGAGGCAAGGAGGAATACCTGCTTCCATCAACAGTCTAGATCCGGACGTACTTTCAGTAAATTCAAACTTTTCGCAAGGAGCAATTTATGGTGAATCCAGTAAAGTCGTATACAGAGGGAATCAAGAGAGTGTAATAATTTCGGGGTTAACTTCGGGAAACATTTACACTTTCAAGGTAATTCCCTACGTGAAAGTATCTTCTCCTGTTGAAATTTTCAAATATGCCACAGGCACACAGAGATCCGTGACTGTAGGAGTTGCGGATGTATCAAGCGCCGTCATAAACGTGCTGGAAGGTAGCCTTCTTGTCCAATGGCAAACCCCCGATGAAAATTGTTTTGATGATATTCTGGTTGTTGCTAAGGAAGATGGGTTAATCTCAGCAAGCCCGAACTTAGAATCTTATGAAGTAAATAGTTCGGACTTTTCCGACCCCATGAATCCGACATTGGGTGACGGAAGTCGTGTAATTTACCAGGGCACGGGAAATTCCGTCTCCGTAAGCGGAATTACAGCCGGCGAACTGTATTGTATAAAACTTTTTGTTAGAAAAGGAACAGCGTGGAGCGCAGGAATTGAAGTATGCCAAGAAACGAATGTTGGAACCAAACTTTATCCTGGGGATATGGTAATCATCGGTGCTGATAATAATATTGCCAGTGGAGGAACGGATCGGATTTCAATAATCAATTTGGTGGAGTTGACGAAAGGTACCAGTTTCAATTTGGCGAATATGGTGTATGAATATAAAGATGACGCCAATGAAAGCTCGGAACGGTGGTATTCCGGAAATGGAAATTTAAACTACGCACCCCCATTTGCAAGGATAGAATACACTGGCAACACGGATATTCCGGAAGGATCTGTAATATGTTTAGACTTGGTCGGACAAGGTAACGTTCAAAATATCAAAATCAATGGCGTCAACCACGGCGATGACTTTACTGTAACGTATGCGGAGGGGTCGAATTCGGGCTTTGTTGCAATTTCGGCTTCAGATCCCGACGCATTGTTTCTCACCCAAGGCGTGTATTCAACGGTTCTCACGGATGCCGAAGGACACGCCTTCGTTACACTGCACGGGCGCGTATTGGGTGCTATTCAATTCGGAGGTTCCTTTCAACCTACCACTGTGCCTGGAAATAGCGGTGGGTCCCGGGTTTCAAGAGGTTATCCTAACATAAGCTGTTGGGAAATAAATCTTCCAGGCACGGGAAATAAATATGTGTATTACAATTACGATTCCTCTATCGTTACTCGCGAGGATTTGCAAACATCCCTTGTGAATTTTGAGAATTGGGAGGTGGGTTCGGGTAGTAATAGCAACGAATTACCATCCAATATTTGTACAACAACGTATACTTTCGAAGGACAAATAACCCCCGGCCTCTGGACCGGCGCGGTATCCAACTCTTGGTTCGATTGCCAAAACTGGTCCAACCTCGCCGTGCCCGACGCCACAACGGACGTCGTAATCCAAGATGAAGAAAATGACCCGGTCATAGACGGGCCGGGAGCAATGTGCAGAGATCTGAGGCTAGAGTCAGGAGGAGTGACGGTACAAACGAACGGCGAATTGAGTATTTATGGTGATGTAATCCGTCGCGGGCACTTGGATGCTTATACGGGAAAGGTTGCCTTCTTGGGATCGGAACATCAGCATTTTGGTCACCCTGATTATGATGGGCAGCCCATGACAAGCTCCACAAATGTAAGCTTCAATGAGTTAGTAATGAATAAACCCACAGGCATACTCTATACAACGGACAAATTCACAATAAGCGAAGAGTTGAAATTGATTCAAGGCATTATCGTTTTGGATCCGGCCATAGCTGCTAATCTGGAGATCGAGTTTTCCATAGGAGCAACGGCCACAGGTGCTTCTAACAACAGTTTCGTCGTAGGCAAGGTACGAAAACATGCATCTGAGTTTACCCCTGAAACATCCTTCACCTTCCCCATCGGCGACACTACCGAGACCGGCAACGCGTGGTACCAACCCGTTCATATAAGTGGACCAAACCTCACATCAAATCTGAACGGCACCTACGACGCGCAATACTTCGCACACGCGCATCCGGAAGCGGGCACCTATTACGACGGACAGCCATACAACAACCGAGACATCGGCAAGTGCGACCATTGGGTGGTGACGAAAGACTTAGGTGAGGACGTACAGTTGGCCTTTAAATTCACCAATGAGGACGAGGAGTACTGCAATGATGTGGAGGTTCCCGCAGATTTGGATCTCGCGAGATGGAACGGGCTGGAATGGGACGACATTGCGGATGACCACGGTGAAATCAACCAAGGCTGGATCAAAACCGGCATAGGTGGCCCCACAACCGTCTATGGTGCATTTGCCTTCGCTTCGACCAACAACGCCAACGTCCTGCCCATCGAGTTGCTGGAGTTCTCGGCCCGACCGGACGGAGGAGCCGTAATGACGCATTGGGCCACCGCCACGGAAACGAACAACGACTATTTCACCGTGGAGCGCAGCGCCGACGGCATGGACTTCCACCCCGTGGGGATCGTTCACGGAGCCGGTCACTCCACCGCCAGGCGAGAGTACCGCTTTCGCGACCTTCAACCCCTTTCGGGTGTGTCGTACTACCGCCTCCGCCAAACGGATTTCGACGGCGGCTTCTCTTTCGGTCCGGTGCGGGCGGTGAAACTCGACGCTCAAGCGGGTTTCGGCATCGAACGAGTGTACCGCGGTGAAGGCGGCATCGAACTCCTCTACCGCTCCCCCGCCCCGTTCGTGGAGATCGAAATATTCAACGTGCTCGGACAACGCGTGTTCCACATGACGGAAGAAAACCGAAACGGTCAATCCCGCATCACCGCCACCCTCGAACGAGGGGTATACCTCCTCCGCCTCCGCGACTCGAACGGGAACGCAGAGTCTCGGAAGTTCTTTTACTAAGCGAGTACCTGCGCCATTACCCGCCGAAGGCCGGAATTGTATTACGAATTACGACGGATCAGCTTGCTTTGGGCAAAGTCCTCGCAATAACACAAATACGTCGCCACCTGTCCGTCATCGCGAGCCACCGGCGCGGCGATCCGGAACAGTCCGATAGCCGATCCGAGCACACCGTCGCTTGGCCCGAGTCACACTCCCCCCAACGACCCACCTTCCACACCTCCTCCACTTCCTCTACCTCCTCCACGTCCTCCACCCTTCAGTGAAAAACCGACGTTCGCAACCGCACGTCATCGGTGAGGAACGACGCCCCACCCGGGTTTCTCAATAATATGCGCAAAGAGTCGGTGGCACGGCGCACGGGCAAAATCAAAGTAAATCGCAAATCCCGCTGTTGACCGCCCGTTAATACCGGCACGTCTTTCACTGGGTTCGCAATATGGTAGTACGTTTCCGCCGCACCGCCCTTCAAACGAAAATCGATCAGAACGGGCATTTGCTCCGGAGGTTCGCTTTTCTCGGTATACCCCATTTCGAGTTCCAAAAAAGAGTCCCGTCCATTCACGTAGGCGGTGTCCAACGCAAGTTCGAGCAGCACGATCTCCTCCTGCCCTTGTATGCGCATGGACGGTAAAACCGTGTCCAAGACAACGGTCCGCTCCGAGTGAAACGGCTCGATGTCGGCGACCCCGCCCAAAACGTGTCTGTACCTCTCGTCGAGCTTCCCGAAGACGTATCGGTATTTGGCGAAAGACATGTCGGCAGGCAACAATATGCCCATGCGGTATTGATGTGATTGGAACAAATTCAATCCCAGGCAGATGACGACAAACGAGGCGATGACCGCCGCGAACCACTTTCGCCGTGCGGCATCGACGCAATACGCGATTGGAATGCACAGCACGGTATAAAAATCGATGAACGCGCGGTGACCGAATGAGGATCCGAAATACCAATTCCACCACGAACTGATAAAATACAAGATCGCCAAGGTGAACAACCCGAGTACGGCGAATCGATACCGATTACGGCGGTACGCGGCGATCATTCCCGGAAATATCAGCAACAACGCAGGTGTGTACACGAACAAGCCCTTCCGGAATCCGAAAAGCACTTCGGCAATTCGGGGATCGCCAAAATAAAATCCTTCGTCATGGTATCCGTAGAGCACCAGCTCTCCGGTCTGGATGTACCACAGTACTTGCTGAATACTTGCAATGGCCACGACGATTGCCACCGTGGGAATCAGCAAGGCCGGCTTCCGAAAAAAAGACCGCGCCACGGACAGGAAGTGACTTGGGTTTTCGGCCAATAGAGGAAGGGCGAGCAGCACCAGCACATTGAACGGACGAATGAGGAGGATGATTCCGAGAAACACTGCGGAGATCAATAGATCGGCCCTTCGCCGTCCGTCCAGGTACCGTTTGACGAACAGGAGAAAGCAGGAGATGGCGAAGAAGGAATAGACGTGGGAAAAAGCCGGTGCGGCTGTCGTATAGTACAGCAAATTGGTGCCGAAGGCGAGCAGGCACAGCACGACAACGATGGTGGAAGTCCCGAAATTCAACCTTCTCAACAACCCGGCGAGGGCGGTAATTCCCGCCAGGAAGTAAAACAGCGCGGCGATGGTCATGGTTTTTTGGAATCCCGTTCCGTAGCCATCGTACGGCAGGTCCAGGATTTCGTAGTACAGGCAGGTGGTCAGGAAAAAGGGAGCAACCAGCAGTGGTGTGCCCGCGTTGTATTTATTCAGTGGCCCATACGGCGTATCGCGAATGTAGCGGTAATCGGGCGCTTCATCCCCGAAGGTGCCGGCGATGAAAATCGACGGGAGATACATGTAATACCCCCTGCCGTCACTGCTGATAGTGAGTGGATACTTCTCGCCCGGAAGAGGTTGCCAGACCAGCCCCACGACGAGAATGGAGTAGACCACGCCAATGGCGGCGACACAGACGGCTATGGAATTTCGGACATTCATCGAAGCATTCCCTCGTGCGATCCCTCACAACGAGGCATTCCCGACCACAAAGACAAATTAAGGAAATCTTTAAGAGCTTTGGGGGTATTCGTCTTTGAGAGACTAAAGCGTGACATTCCTGAAAAAAAACGCCCTCGGAAAATCGTCGCCCCCGAACCTCTTCGGGTAAAATCCTCGCAATAACACAAATACGTCGCCACCTGTCCGTCATCGCGAGCCACCGGCGCGGCGATCCGGAACAGTCCGATAGCCGATCCGAGCACACCGTCGCTTGGCCCGAGTCACACTCCCCCCATCACCCCACCTTCCACCCCTCCTCTACCTCCTCAACCTCCTCCACTTCCTCTACCTCCTCCACCTCCTCCACCTCCTC
>CAZNOG010000007.1:0-160379 GCA_964574635.1 uncultured Cryomorphaceae bacterium
TTCAACGGCCGACAACACTACTACCTCACCGGAGAAGAAGGATCGGTGACCTCGGGCTACATCCGGGAATACCACAGCATGGATGTTTCCTTCTCCAGAAGGTTTTGGCAAGACCGCTTGTCGGTTCAATGCGGCGCGAAAAACCTGTTCGACGTTCAAAACCTCCCCGCCTCGACCGGTGGAGGAACGGTTCACGGAGGATCCCAAGCCGTATCCATCGGCACGGGGCGCACCTACTTCCTTCAAGTCGGACTTGCGCTTTCAAAAAAGGATAAATGAAGCGACTGACGATTTTTGTATTGGCGAGCATGACCCTTCTCACCGCGTGTGAAAAGGACGAATTGCCCATCGCGCCTTATGAACGAGGCCCGCTCAAAGATGGCGTGGTGAGTATAGGGGCGGGATACAATCACCAATTGTTTTTCAGTTTCGAGCAAAACGCCGTGACGGGTGAAAATCATATCGAAGACTGGGACCTCGCCTTCGAAGGCGGGGACGACGGATGGAAGGTCGTGCTGAACGAAGCGCGGATGATGGCTGCGTGGCCGAGCGACTTCGACGACGTGGCGACTGCATCGGATACGGCCGGATTCGGACAGGGAAAACGGGTGGAATACGGCGCCACGTCTTATGCCGACCCCGCCATGGGCGACTGGAGGACGAATTCGCCCGTGTATCTGATCGATATGGGATACGGCGCCCAGGGATTGCCCTTGGGATTCTATTGGGTGCAGGTGTTGACCGCGGATGAAAACCAATATTCCATCGCATACCGCAAATTGACGGACTCCGAAACCCGGGAGCGTACGGTGCCAAAATCCCCGAACGTAACATACACCCGGTATTCCTTGATGGGCGATGTGCGCATCGACACTCCCGAAGACAAGGACTGGGACATTCGGTTTACGAAATACACCTTCCGCTTTCTCGACCCGCCCATGGATTATTTCGTCACGGGAGTTTTGGTTCCTCCCGGATCGGCCGTGGCCGACGTGTCGCACTTGGATTTCGAAAACCTTTCGGCGAGCGATACCGCCGCCTTTCAGTGGTCTTTCGACGCTTCCGCCATCGGATACGATTGGAAATCCTACGATTTCAACTCGTCGACCTACGTGGTGGACGCTTCCCGCGCTTGGATCATTCGCGCCAAAAGCGGATTTTACTACAAGTTGCGTTTTACGGACTACTACGACCGTCAGGGGAATTCAGGAACCCCACACTTTGAGTTCGGCAAAATCTGACGTCGAAGTTTAAATGCCATCGGTTGGTGCGATTCGCGTGAGGTACGCAGCCGGCATCCTTTTCGGCGCGACCCGCGGAGCCGTGGCCGGTAGAGGGCGACCCCGAAGCCCCTCGTGCGGCCTACGGAACCGGAGGGTCGGGGCGGAAAGATATAGGCGTAGAACCGACCGCGGCCGACTGCTTTTATCGAAGTGTGTCACCTCGAAATGTTGAGAAAAACGACGTGGACGGACCTGCCGCGGGCACGCCCCGAAACCATCGCAAAACGATGTAATCCTTTTTAAATCAATTTTTTGACTCTCTGAGCCGAGGCGGAATAGTGCAGACGGGAATGGGGGTGAATTTGTGCTTGTTTGCCGCGTGAAGTCTGCGGTAAATGGCCAGCACCTCGCGCTGGCGATCGGTGAGGTTCTCGCCTTCGCCACGGTAGGTCATGGCCCACTCCAACTCGGGGTAGGAGGCGCCCAACTGATCTTCGTCGGTGCGTCGATCGCCCCATAAACCGTCGGTTGGCGCGGCTTGCAGAATCTCCTCGTCGATGCCCAATTCGGCTCCGATGGCGTACACCTCCGACTTCATGAGATCTGCGATGGGACTCAAATCCACCGCTCCATCGCCGTACTTGGTGAAGAACCCCACGCCGAAATCTTCCACCTTGTTGCCCGTGCCGGCGACCAGCAAACCGTGCGTGGCCGCGTGGTAGTATATGGCCGACATGCGCAACCGCGATTGCAGATTGGCGAGGGCCAGCCCTTGGGGCGCTTCGCCGGACGGGATGGAGGCGACGAATGTGTCGTACACCCCACTCAAATCGTGGATGATGGACTTGACCCGGGTGTGGTTTTTCTTCAGGTGCTCGATGTGCCTGATGGCCCGAGAGGATTCGCTGATCGCCTGATGGATAGGCAGTTGAAGGCAGAGCACGTCCATGGAAGTGCGGGCGCAGAGGGCCGAAGTTACCGCCGAATCGATTCCGCCGGAAATGCCGAGTGCGAAACCGGACATTCCCGCCTCCCGCGCGTAATCCGCGAGCCATTGGGTGATGTGGTCTATGACTCCTCTTGTATCCATTTATTCGAGTGAGCGTGTGGTTTTGGGTGGACAAAACCACAATCTCGGGGTTTGGCGCCCGTCGGCGACCGATTTACCTCCGATCAGAAGTACACACCGACGCGAACCGCCACATAGTTGATCGACGATTTGACCTTTCTGTCGGTGTAAGGCTCGCCGGTGTCGGGGTTGGTCACGAGAAAGCCTTCGGAGTTGACCTCGCCGGTGGGCAGTTTGTATGATTTGTCGAACACGTTGTTCAGGCCGTTGTTCCACTCCACGCCCACGACTGCATTGGTATTTCCGGTGAGGTTGAATTCAAAGCCCAGCTCCAAATGCAGCCCCATGCGCAGGAGGTTTGTCAGTTTGGTGGCGCTTTCGTCTTCCTGGTTTCTGCTTTCGGCCGAGGGATTATCCGCGAGGATGGATTTGCTGTCGTAGGTGGATTTGAAGTTGAAACCCATGTTGGCGCCCACGCGGCCGAAGTACCGGATGTAGCCGATTTCGTTGGTTCGCAGCATCAGCGTAAGCGGGATTTCGACGTAATTGATGCGGTAATCGGTGGTGCGGCTCGTGAGTTTGTATCCGCGGTCTTCGCGTACGAAGTATTCGTGTTGGATGGTTCCGCCCAAGTTCGTCTGAAAAATCCCGGTAGAGAAGTAGTAATTCTGGGAGGTGCCCAAGGCGAAATCGGCGTGCAAACCGTACGAAATGTTGAACCGGGGGCCGTCGGGATTGACGAATTCGGAGTTGCCGTCGGTGTTGAACCACGAAATAACAGGTGCCACCGAGAGCCCCATCCGTACTTTGGGCTGGTTTTGTTCGTTGGGAACTTGTGCGTTTGCCGAGAGTGACAACGCGGCAATGGCGATGGCTACGAGCGCGTACTTTTTCATAGTTTTGATGTCGATTTATAAATCCAAAAGTAAGGAAATTTTAGATGGTCATCCCCCGATCAATTGCCTTGTTCATCGTGGCCGGCATGGCCGTTGCATGTTCCGGCGACCCCTACGACGTAGACACTTCCTCGGTTGATTACGAGGAGGAATTCCGACGGCTGGATCGAGCGGTTTTCGATCTGCCCGAAAACCCCGACGCCGACGATTTGACGGCCCTCGAAGACGAGTACGGCGACTTTCTGAACATCTACTTCGAAGACATTATGCGCGTGGGTCCCCCCGATAACCCCATGACCGCCGATTTGTTCAGCCGTTTCGTCAAGGACCCCAACTGGCGGGAACTCCAGGAAACCATCGAATCACGCCACCCCGATCTCGAGGAGGAAGCGGCGCGAATCACCGAAGCGTTCAAGCGCTATGCCGTGCATTTCGACGCCGATACACTCCCGAAATTGGTGGCCTACAATTCGGGCTTCAACGTGGGGGTGTATCCCACGCCCCAATGGTTGGGAGTGGGTCTGGAGTGGTACTCGGGCAATGACCATCCCATCATAGACCGCCTTCCACCCGATTTGTTTCCACAGTACAAAAGAGACAAAATGCGCATCGATTACCTCGTGCCCAACGCGGTAAAAGGTTGGCTCATGGTACGGTACGCCAATCAGCTCGAAGGCAAAGACCTTTTGGGGCACATGGTGTTCCACGGAAAAATGGCTTTCGTCACGAGTGCGTTGTTGCCCGACGTTCCCCTCACGGATATCCTGAATTATACCCAAGAGCAAATCCAATGGTGCCGGACGAACGAGTTCGACGTTTGGAAGCACTTCGTGGAAAACGATTTGATTTTTACCAACGATGCAGGGCAGATCAACCGCATGACGGGCGAAGGACCCTTCACGCACGGAATGCCGCCCGAATCGCCCGGCGGTATCGGTGTGTGGGTGGGATTCCGCATGGTGGAAAGCTACATGAAGCGGAACGCGGATACCGATCTCAAAACCCTGATCGACATGAACGACGATCGCGCATTTTTGAACACGTATAAACCCGGAAGATGAACAAAGACATCACCAAGCGAACCAAGATTGAAATCGAAGTGGGACTCGACGAGCACAACGTGCCCACCGAGCTGAAATGGTTTTCGGAAGACGGCAACCAAGGCGGAGAGTGCAAAGCGGCCATGCTGTCGATATGGGATGCGGAGGAGGAAAACACTCTGCGCATCGATCTGTGGAACAAAGACATGGATGTGTACGACATGCAGCGCTTCTTTCACCAATCCCTGCTCACCATGGGCGATACTTTCGAGAGGGCCACGGGCGGAACCAAAGCCGCAGCCGAAATCCGGGAATTCGCCGAAAAGTTCGCGCGCACCACGGGGCTGAAGGGCTGACGACCGCCGCCCGGATTACTCTTCGGGCAATTCTTTATTTAAGGTGTCGATGTATTCGAGCAGGGCATCCCGACCCAGACCGCTCTCCGCAGAAGTGACGAAGTGCAGGGGCAAAGCCTCCCACGCTTCCAGCATTTTGGTGTGGTAATCGGCCACGTGTTTATCCACGGCCCCGGGTTTCAGCTTGTCGGCCTTGGTGAAGATCATCGCGAAGGGCACTTCTTTTCTCGCCAGGTACTCCATGAATTCCAGGTCCAAGCGCTGGGGCTCATGCCGAATGTCGACCAACACGAAGGCGCAAACCAAATTTTCCCGCCGCCGCAAGTACGGGTATATAATGTCTTTAAACTCGTTGCGCATCTTCTTCGACACCTTGGCGTAGCCGTATCCCGGCAAGTCGGCCAAATACCACAAAGGAGATTTTTCCCCCGGGTTGTGGATTGAAAAATGGTTGATCAGACGCGTTTTTCCCGGTTTTCCCGACGTCTTCGCCAAGTCTTTCCGGCCCACCAGCATGTTGAGCAACGACGATTTTCCCACGTTGCTGCGCCCCACGAAAGCGTATTCCGGCAGGGTGGGTTCCGGACATTGGTCCACCGTTCGGCTGCTTTTCACAAAGCGCGCCTCGACTTCCGGAAAAGCTGTCATGGGTACCGTGTTTTCAGAAGGTCTTCCGCAGCCACGCCTCCATCAGCGTGTTGAATTCTTCGGGGTGTTCCATCATCGGGGCGTGCCCGCATTTATCGATCCAGTACAGGTCGGAGTTCTGCAGTTTCTCGTGAAATTCCTCGGCGACGTCGGGCGGGGTGATCGTATCGTTTTTGCCCCAGATCAAGCACACCGGCATGGTAAAGCGGTGCAGGTCTTCGCGCATGTTGTGCCGAATGGCCGATTTGGCCAGAGCCAGCACGCGCACCAATTTCGATCGGTCGCTCACGATTTCAAACGTCGTTTCCACCAGTTCGTCCGTCACGATGCCCGGGTCGTAAAAGGTCACACCGATTTTTTTCCGGATGTAATCCTTGTCTTCCCGTCGCGGAAAAGACCCCCCGAAGGCGTTTTCGTACAGCCCCGAACTTCCCGTGAGCACCATGGCCTTCACGCTTTCCGGGCGCATCTTGGCGGTCACCAACGCCACGTGGCCCCCCAGGGAGTTGCCCAGGAGAATCACGTCGTTGAAATTCATTTCGTCCAGGAATTCCACGATGAATTTCGCCAAGCTGCTCACCCCGGTTTTCACCAGAGGCAGCTCGTACAGAGGCATCAGCGGCACCACCACGCGGTGCGTTTTCCCGAAGTGGTCTATCACCCCCTCGAAGTTGCTCAATGCTCCGAACAAACCGTGCAGAATCAGGATGACATCCCCTTCCCCACGTTCGAAATATTTGAATTTTCCGCTTTGTTGAATCTCAGATTTCATACGCTTTCCAAACGCCCAAATATAAGTTTATTCCACTATCTCCTCCCAACCTCCGCCTCAAATCGACCCCAAAGAAAATACACGCGGCTCACCTCGGGAAGCGGGTTGGGGTGGGGGCGCTCCGCGTCCGGTTATCCTCTCTTGCTTTATCGGGCTGCGCGGAGCCGGGCTATCCCCTGTATCCGCCCAACGGGTGCGGCGGCTGCGTAAGGCGCGGGGTGGAGCTTCTTCGTCGCTCACCCCGGCGCCACGCTCCCGCCGCACCCGCCGGGCGGGATGCCGGTCCTATCCCTCGCCCAAAAAATCACCCCTCTCACATTCCCGATTACCTCCCCCATTTTTGAACCGCATTCCGGTCATCCTCTCTGAATTTTTTCCGCAATCCCAAGCCCGACCGCTGATTTACCGCCGGTTGGTCCTGTTTTTTTAATGGCTGTTTAAGTTATTCACAATTTTTGGTGAATAGCTTTTCCACCCCTTCCGGTCCGGTGTCGGGATATTCCTTTGTTTTCCCCGTCAAATCAGCTCTTCACGCCAATTTTACGGCCGAGAAAATCCCCGTTTGCGCGCAAAACTTATCAACAATGTGGTAAAAAATGGGAGAAAGTGGGAGGATGTGGTAAACATTGACTAATTTAGCGTTGCCATTGAACCCACTATGTTGAATTTGCTCGGAGAATACGATTGCAAGCTGGATTCCAAAGGCCGGATGATGTTTCCTTCCGGCCTGAAGAAGCAATTGCAGGAAGTCTTGCACGAGGGATTCGTGGTAAACCGCGATCTGTTCGACAAGTGCCTGGTCATTTACCCCAAGAGGGAGTGGGAAGAGGTCGCCCGCCGCGTAGGCAAGCTCAATCGCTTCGTGGCCAAGAATGTACGGTTCATGCGCAGGTTCAACAACGGGGCGACGCCCGTGGAGCTCGACGGCGCCGGCCGCATCCTGCTGCCCGCGTCGCTCACGGCATACGCCGAACTGGAAAAGGAAGTGAAGGTCACCGGAAGTTTCGGTAGGATCGAAGTGTGGAGCAAAGCCAACTACGAGGCGGCCCTCAACGAGGACGTCGATCTGGGGGCTTTGTCGGAGGAAGTCATGGGTGGTGCCGATGATGGGGGAGAATGAGCGTTACCACGAGCCGGTCATGCTCCGGCAGAGCGTGGAGGGATTGATTACGAATGATGAGGGCGTCTACGTCGACGCCACCTTCGGCGGGGGAGGACATTCCCGCGAAGTTCTTTCGGTACTGAGGCAAAACGGCAGGTTGATCGCCTTCGATCGCGATCCGGAAGCGGCGGGAAACGCGCCCGACGATCCGCGGTTCAAATTCATCTCCGGCGATTTCCGCCACTTGAAAAACAGTTTGAGGTTTATCGGAGTCACGGCCATCGACGGACTTCTCGCCGATTTGGGAGTGTCGTCCCATCAATTCGACGAGGCCGGCAGGGGCTTTTCCATCCGACTCGACGGCCCGCTCGACATGCGGATGGACACGGCTTCGCCCCTCACCGCCGCCAAAGTGGTCAACGAGTACGATCGCGACGAGCTGATTCGCATCCTTCGAGAGTACGGCGAGGTGCCGGCCGCACACAGGGTGGCCGACGCCATTGTCGACGCCCGCAACGCGAATCCGCTCAAGACCACCGACCAACTCGTCGATGCGGTGCGCCCTCTCGTCAAAGGGCCCAAAATCAACCGGTTTCTGGCGCAGGTTTTCCAAGCCGTACGGCTGGAAGTCAACGGGGAGATGGAGGCTTTGAAAGACCTGCTGAACCAATCGGCGCAAGTGGTGAAACCCGGTGGTCGACTGGTGGTCATCTCTTACCACTCCTTGGAAGACCGGCCCGTGAAGAGGTTCATGAAAACGGGTGGATTCACCGGTGAGATGAAAAAGGACTTTCACGGAAACCCCTTGCGGCCGTTCGTCCCCATGAAGGGCATGCCTCTCGTTCCGACGGAAGAAGAAATTGAAAAGAATAACAGGGCGCGCAGCGCCAAACTTCGAATAGCGACACGCAATGAACAACCGTTCGAAATCCACTGAAGAGTCTCGATCCAAGAGGAAGAAGGGCTTCGCTCACGGGTTCAACTCCGTGTTGAACGGGCGCTTTCTGGTGCGCGATTACGTCATCGCAAACCTCGGCTTCGTGTTCTACCTCGTCGGCATCATGGTGGCGTACATCGCCTACGGCTACTATTCGGAAAGCAACAATAAGGAATTGGTCAAAACGGAGATGGAATTGCGCGATATCAAAGCCGCAAACCTCGAAATGCGCTCCCGTCTCCAGCAACTCAAGCAGCGGTCGCGCGTGGCGGAGTCCATTCGCGATCTCGGCTTGGTGGAGTCGCGTACGCCCCCCAAAGTCATCCGTGTTTCACCAAAAAACGAAGACGAATAGCGTGGAAACCGGAAGGAACATCATCAACAGGGCCTACCTGATTTTCTTCTTCCTGATCGTGTTCGCGGCTGCGGTCATCGTCAAAATCGCCATCATCCAATTTTGGCAAGACGATATATGGACGGCGCGGGTCGAGCGGCTAACCACCGATCTCAGGGAGATCAAACCGGTGAGGGGGAACATCTACTCTGCCGACGGAAACATGCTGGCCACCTCCGTGCTCGATTACGACATCCGCATGGACATGCAGGCGGGTGGCTTCGACGGTGAGGACTTTCTCGCCAAGCTCGACACTTTGTCGCTATCCCTCGCCGCATTGTTCAAAGACAAACCGGCCGCGGCGTACCGAAAGGATTTGCTGGAAGCGTACAAAGCGCGCAAAAGATACCACTTGGTGAAGGCCAAGGCGACGCACCAACAGGTTCAGCTGGCGCGGGAATTTCCCTTCTGGAACAAGGGTCGCCATTCCGGCGGCGTGATTTTCGAGAAGCACTTTCATCGGGAAAGACCTTTTAAAGCCCTCGCCGGAAGAACAGTGGGGTACGAGCGCGAAGGGGTCAGACCCGTGGGTTTGGAAGGCGCCTACGAAGCCGATCTCAGCGGCAGACCGGGTAAGCGCTACGAGAAAAGGCTGGCCGGCGGCGTGTGGATGCCCGTCACCACCGCCAACGAAGTGGAACCCATCGACGGATCGGACATCTATTCCACCATCGACATCGGTATCCAAGACGTGGCCACCCACGCTCTGAGAAAACAACTCGCCAAGCACCGGGCCGAATACGGCACCGCCGTCCTCATGGAGGTCGAAACCGGAAACATCCTCGCCATCGCCAATTTGGGCCGCACCGCCGACAGCTCCTACGCGGAGATTTACAACTACGCCGTGGGCGCCGCCACCGAGCCGGGATCGACCTTTAAACTGGCGGCCGTCATGGCGGCTTTGGAAGACGGCGTGCTGAAACTCGACGACGAAGTGGATACCCGCGGTGGGGAACACCGCTTTTACGACAAGATCATGCGCGACAGCAACCGGGAGGGATACGGCCTGATCGACCTTTTCACCGCATTTCAGAAGTCGTCCAACGTCGGTATTTCCAAACTGATCGACTCCCGGTACCGCGACAATCCACGGGAGTTCGTCAACCGACTCTACAAACTGGGCTTGGGCTCGAAATTGGGCTTGAGCATACCGGGCGAAGGTGCGCCCAAGATCAAAGACCCCGGAGAACCGGGATGGTCGGGAACGACGTTGCCGTGGATGAGCATCGGGTACGAAACCTTGATGACACCCCTTCAAATGCTCACCTTTTATAATGCCGTCGCCAACGACGGGGTGATGGTGAAGCCGCGATTCGTCACCGAGGTGCGCCGCAACGGCCGCATAGTGCGCAAGGTGCCGGTAGAAGTCATCAACCCCGCCATCGCATCCCGACAAACCATCGAGCAAGCCAAAAAACTGCTGGAATCCGTCGTCACCGAAGAAGGTACCGCCGGAAACCTCAGAAACGACCTGTATCAAATCGCGGGCAAAACCGGCACCGCCCAGATCGCACGCGCAAACCTCGGGTACCGCTACCGGGAAGAAGTGAGCTACCAAGCCTCCTTCGTGGGATATTTCCCCGCAGACGACCCGAAGTACTCCTGCATCGTGGTGGTGAACGGCCCTTCGAACAATATTTACTACGGAAGCTGGGTGGCCGGGCCGGTTTTCAAGGAAATCGCCGACAGGGTGATTCTGGGCCGGATGGAATTGCAAAAGAAGTTCGACCCCGTGGAGTCGGAGCTCGCCGTTCACATTCCCATCTCCCTCAGCGGCCACCGCGAAGAGTTGCTGACCATTTTCGATCGACTCGACATCCCGGTCGACGATGTAGCGGCCGACTATCCGTGGGTGACCACGCGCACGGGTCGGGATACGGTCAAAGTCGAGCGCCGGTCGGTGGTCGATGGCCGGGTTCCCAACGTGGTGGGCATGGGCCTGAGCGATGCGCTGTATCTCCTGGAAAGCGCCGGGCTGGAGGTGAAGGTTCAGGGCGTCGGCACCATCAAGCGACAGAGCATTCCCCCGGGCACGCCTGCTTCTGCATACGGGACCATCATCATACACCTCTCTTGACGTGAAAGAGCTGAAAGACATATTGTACGGTTGCCGATTGAGCGAAATCAACGGAAGCACCGACGTGCGCATCTCATCCGTGGCATTTGATTCCCGCAAGGTGGAGGAAGGTGCCGCGTTCGTCGCCGTAAAAGGGACCACACACGATGGACACGACCACATATCCGCGGCCATCGATGCGGGCGCCGTGGCCGTGATCTGCGAGAAAATCCCCGAAGTGGCCGTGCGTGGCGTCACGTGGGTGAGGGTAGCCGATTCCCGACGTGCCCTAGCCCTCATGGCGACGAATTTTTTCGATTACCCCTCGGAGAGGTTCAAAGTCGTGGGCATCACCGGCACCAACGGAAAGACCACTTGCGCCACCATGCTGTACCGCCTTTTTACCGCGATGGGCGAAAAAGTCGGACTGCTTTCCACCGTGGAAAATCGGGTGGGTGACGAGGTGCTCGGGGCCACGCACACGACACCCGACCCCATCGAATTGAACCGGTTGCTGAGCCGAATGGCCGACGAAGGCTGCACCTACGCCTTCATGGAAGTGAGTTCACACGCCTTGCACCAGCACCGCGTGGGCGGTATGCGGTTCGCCGGCGCCGTGTTCACGAACATCACCCACGATCACTTGGACTACCACGGCGATTTCAAGTCGTACATCGACGCCAAGAAAATGCTCTTCGACGAATTGCCGGTCGACGCGTTCGCACTTGTGAACGGCGACGACCGCCACGCGGACGTGATGCTGCAAAACTGCCACGCCAAGCGGAGAGTGAAGTTCTCCCTCAACTCCATGGCCGAAATCAAAGGCAAACTGATGGAGAGCGATTTCGACGGATTGCACTTGGTGGTGGATGGCTTGGACCTATATACCAAACTGGTGGGTCGCTTCAACGCCTACAACATATTGGCGGTGTACGGCACCGCCCTACTGCTCGATGCGGAGAAGATGACCATCCTCACCAAGTTGAGCACGTTGGATCCGGTTCCCGGTCGCTTCGAATATTTCAAAAGTCACGACGGGGTCGTGGCGATCGTCGATTACGCCCACACTCCCGATGCGCTGGAAAATGTGCTCGCCGGAATCAATGAACTGCGCTCACGAAACGAGAAATTGATCACCGTGGTGGGGTGTGGCGGCAACCGCGATCAGGCCAAACGGCCGGAGATGGCACGCATCGCCGCTGAATTGAGCGACAGGGTGATCCTGACCTCCGACAATCCCAGGGACGAAAATCCCGAGGCGATCATCGCCGACATGAAAAAGGGAATCGAGCCTCCCCACGGCAGAAAGACCCACGCAATTACCAACCGCGAAGAAGCCATCCGCATGGCGTGTACCCTTGCGGAACCGGGCGACATCATTCTGGTGGCGGGAAAAGGCCACGAGAAATACCAGGAAATCAAAGGAAAACGGATTCCATTCGATGATGTATCCGTGATCAAGGAATCATTCAAAAACCTGAAACACTGATGCTTTACTACCTGTTCAAATACCTCGATGCGAGCTTTGACATTCCCGGTACCGGTGTGTTTCAGTACATCTCCTTCCGCGCCGCCATGGCGGTGATCACGTCCTTGGCCATTTCGCTTCTCTTCGGGAAGAAACTCATCAACCTGCTCCACCGCAAGCAGGTGGGAGAAACCGTCCGCGATCTCGGTTTGAAAGGACAAATCGAAAAGCAGGGCACACCCACCATGGGCGGACTCATCATCTTGGGAGCCATCTTGATTCCCACGCTGCTCTTCGCCCAGCTCAAAAACATTTATGTCATCTTGATGATCTGCACCACGGTGCTCCTCGGGGGAATCGGTTTCCTCGACGATTACATCAAGGTGTTCAGGAAGAACAAAAAAGGACTGGCCGGGAAATTCAAGGTCGTCGGACAAGTGTCGGTGGGATTGATCGTGGGTTCGGTATTGTTTTTCCACCCCGACGTCGTCACCAAGTCTAAACACACACAGCCCACCGAAACCTTGGTGGAAGCCGGTTCAAACGCGCAGACCACCGGCCAATGGGTGGAGGAAAAGTCGGTGAAAACCAACATTCCCTTCGTCAAAAACAACGAGTTCGACTACGCGTGGTTGTTGGGATTTCTCAGTTCCGATGAGGCCAAGAAGTGGGCTTGGATCGTCTTCATTCCCATCGTGGTTTTTGTGGTGACCGCCGTTTCGAACGGGGCCAATATCACCGACGGATTGGACGGGCTCGCCACGGGGAGCTCCGCCATTATCGGAGTCGTACTGGCCATTTTCGCCTTCGTGTCGGGAAACATGATTTTCGCGGACTACCTCAATATCATGTTCATCCCCGACTCCGGCGAGTTGACTGTATTCATCAGCGCCTTCGTCGGGGCCTGCGTGGGATTCTTGTGGTACAATTCCTATCCGGCCCAGGTGTTCATGGGCGACACGGGCAGTTTGGCCCTCGGGGGAATCATCGCCGTGTTTGCCATCGCGGTGCGCAAAGAGTTGTTGATTCCGCTGTTCTGCGGGGTGTTCTTGATCGAGAATATTTCGGTCATGCTGCAGGTGTCTTACTTCAAATACACAAAGCGGAAGTACGGCGAAGGGCGGCGCATTTTTCTCATGGCGCCACTCCATCACCACTACCAAAAACTCGGATACCATGAGGCCAAGATCGTTTCGAGATTTTGGATCATCGGCATCATGCTCGCTGTATTGTCCATCGTAACCCTCAAACTCCGATGAAGAAGATGGTGGTAATCGGCGGCGGCATAAGCGGATTGGGTGCGGCACGGCTCGGTGCCCAGCTCGGTTATTCCGTGTTCCTTTCAGACTCACGCACCATTTCGGAGGGCGACAAGCGATCGCTCCGCGAATGGGGGGTGGAGTTCGAAGAAGGCGGCCACGGTGAGCGCGCGTGGGACAGCCCCGATCTCGCCGTCAAATCGCCGGGAGTGCCGAACGACGCCCCCGTCGTGACCAAGCTCGTCGAGGCGGGCTGCCGACCTATTTCGGAAATCGAGTTCGCCGCTCGCCACACCAACGCCAAAATTGCGGCGGTGAGCGGCACCAATGGAAAAACCACGACCGTGTCCCTATTGGCCCACATTCTGGATAAGGCGGGATACGACTATGCCCTCGGCGGCAATGTGGGAAAGAGTTTCGCGGCCTTGGTCGCCGAAAAGAGTCGCGACTACTATGTGTTGGAGGTCAGCAGCTTTCAGTTGGATGATTCTCCCGAATTCCGCCCCCACATTTCGGTGTTGCTCAACATCACCCCCGACCACCTCGACAGGTACGGGAGCATGGAGGCGTACACCGATTCAAAATTCCTGATTACCGCCAATCAGGGACCCGACGATCATTTCATTTATGTCGACGACGACCCGGTTCTGCACCGAGAGGTGGCCCGGCGTCGACTGACCCCACGCACCTATCCCATCACCATCCGGCGGAAGGTGGAGGATGGTGCCTACGTGCAAAACGATACCCTCACAATTCACCTTACCGATAAACCTGATTTCGACATGTCAATCTACGAATTGGCCCTGCAGGGCAACCACAACGCGTACAACTCGATGGCGGCGGCGATGGCTGCCCGTTTGCTCGACGTGCGCAAGGAAATCATCCGCGAAAGCCTGATGGATTTCCGAAACATCGAACACCGTTTGGAGTCCGTGGCGCAGGTTCACGGCATCGAGTTCATCAACGACTCGAAAGCCACCAACGTCAATTCCACATGGTACGCCTTGGAAACGGTTCGCGCACCCATCGTTTGGATCGTGGGTGGTGTGGACAAAGGCAACGACTACACCATGCTCGAAGACTTGGTTCGGGCCAAAGTCAAAGCCATCATTTGCCTCGGCAAGGACAACCGAAAGCTGCGGAACTTCTTCGACGGAATAGTAGCCGACATCGCCGAAGCGGACTCTGCGGAAAAGGCGGTGAGCCTGGCTTACGGCTTTGCCAATAAAGGCGATACCGTATTGCTTTCCCCGGCCTGCGCGAGCTTTGATCTTTTCGAGAACTACGAAGACCGAGGGCGGAAATTCAAAACCGCCGTCCGAATGCTTTGACGCCATTTTATCCCCTTAACCCATGAGTACATCTTCAAATCACATCTTGACAGGGCGGCGCGCGGAAACGGTGCGTCCGTTTCGCGATGAACGCCCATACGCACTTTCACTTGCGGGTGAGATCAATGGCGTGACTTTCATCAACGACTCCGCTTCCGTGAGTTTGGAGCAGACGGCCTCGAATCTCGCCGATGTCGAGAGGCCGGTGGTGTGGATCGTGGAGGCCAACGGCAACCAGGGGGATTTATCTCTCTTGGGTGACTTGGTGAAAAACCGCGTCAAGGCCATCGTGGCCGTCGGAAGCGAGGCCTACGAAGTGCATGACGCCCTGTGGAAATACTTGAAATTCTTTACCGTGGCGAATTCTTGGAACGAAGCCATCGACTTGAGTTTGATCATGGCGGCGGAGGGCGACACGGTTTTGTTCTCCCCCGGTTGCAGGTGCGTGGAGCCCTTCGGGAATTACAGGGAGCGGGGTGCCTATTTTGATCAGTTGGTAAAACTCAGACAATCATAACCCTTAAGGCCATGGATCAAAAAAAATCGACGTACACCATTCACAAGAGCAAGAAGAGCTTGGTCGATCGGGGACACACCGCATCCGAAAAGCTCAGAAAGCTCTTGGAAGAAACGGAATACCGAATCGATCCGGTGGGCGACAAAGCCGGTGTTCAGTTTGTCAATGATTCGCGTGCCATCGACCTGCTGTCCACCCGCGATACTTTGAAGTGCCTCAACAAACCCCTGCTGTGGATCGCCGCCGCTCCCGCGCACGACAGGGATTACGCACTCATTAAGAAACACGTGAAGTACAAAGTCAAACAAATCATCGTCTACGGTCAATCGGCCGATTTCATGAAGAGCAAACTCGGACC
The DNA here is from genome assembly GCA_964574635.1 of uncultured Cryomorphaceae bacterium. Lineage (GTDB taxonomy): Bacteria > Bacteroidota > Bacteroidia > Flavobacteriales_D > Cryomorphaceae > CAZNOG01. The sequence continues at coordinate 15,427 of CAZNOG010000007.1, forward strand.
CCTGGTCGATAAGTTTCACGTCGTTCCGGACCTTCCGTCGGCGGTGAAACTCAGTGCCGAAGTTGCCATCAAAGGCGATACCGTTGTCTTCTCACCGGCCTGTGCCCCGGACGACGAGTACCGAAACTACGTCGACAGAGGCCGGGCGTTCAAGCAATTCGTGGCGGAGGAAATCAAATCATGAAGACATTCATCTCGAAATATCTCAAGGGTGACCGCGTGCTGTGGATGGTATGCCTGTTTCTCGGGTTGTGGTCCATCCTCGCCGTGTATTCGAGTATCTCATACCTGGCGTACTCCAGTAGGGGTGGCAATACCTTTTACTTCCTTTTCAAACACGCCATCATCCTCTCCGGCGGTTTCTTCTTGATGTACCTCATCCATCGGGTGAATTACCGGTATTTTTCTCGCTTGTCGCAGATATTGATCTGGGTGGCGGCCTTGCTGTTGTTGATCACCCTTATGGTCGGTTCAGAGAAAAACGCCGCGGTGCGCTGGCTTGAAATTCCCATCATCAACCAGAGTTTCCAAACTTCCGATTTCGCTAAGATCGCCTTGGTCGTTTACGTGTCCCGCCTTCTGGTGGTGAAAAGGGACAAGCTTCACAGCTTCAAGGAAGGCGTTTTGCCCATTCTCTTGCCCGTCGCCCTCATCACGGTACTGATCCTGCCCGCCAACTTTTCCACGGCGGCCATGTTGTTTTTCGTCTGCTTCATCTTGATGTTTATCGGTGGCGTGAAGATCAAACACTTGTTCCTCCTCGTATTTTCGGCGGTTGCGGGTTTTGCCCTGTTGCTCGCGGTGTCGGCGTGGGTCGGTGAAACCGAAGACGGTGGCACCCTTCTGCCGCGCATGGAAACTTGGTTGAGTCGCAGCGTGCAGTTTTTCGACGGGGACGGCGAAGCCGGTTACCAAGCCGAGCGTGCAATGATGGCCATCCATTCGGGTGGAGTGTTCCCCTCCGGTCCCGGTACGGGCGATTCCCGAAATTACCTCCCAAGCTCGCATTCGGACATGATCTACGCCTTCATCATCGAAGAGTACGGCTTGATCATGGGAGGCGTGGGCGTGGCACTTCTCTACCTCATTTTCCTCTACAGAAGCCTGCGGGTCGGTCGGATGTGCAAAAGGGATTTCGGCGCGCTGATGTCCATCGGTCTGGGGCTGCTCATCGTCATTCAGGCCTTTATCAATATGGGCGTGTCCGTTGGCATCCTGCCCGTCACCGGGCAGCCACTGCCTCTGGTGAGCCTCGGGGGAACTTCCATATGGCTCACCTGTATCGCGATCGGCATCATTTTGAGCGTTAGCCGGGACGAACTCGAAGGTGACCGGGCGACGACCGGAAATCGATTAAAAACCAAAAGAAAACACTATGCATCCGCCTAAGATCATCATCAGCGGCGGAGGAACCGGCGGTCACGTTTTTCCCGCCATCGCCATCGCCGACGCCTTGAAGGCCCGACAGCCCGAATCACGGATCCTCTTCGTGGGCGCTCTGGGGCGAATGGAAATGGACCGCGTACCCAAAGCGGGTTACGAAATCGTGGGCCTGCCCATCGCCGGTTTGCAACGGCGTTTGACGACCAAAAACCTGAGCTTTCCGTTCAAGCTGCTGGCCAGCCTTCGAAAGGCGCGCAAAATCGTTTCTGATTTCCAACCGCAAATCGCGGTGGGGGTGGGAGGATACGCCTCCGGACCGGTGCTCCGATCGGCGGCGTCGCGGGGAGTGCCCACCTTGGTTCAGGAGCAAAATTCCTTTCCGGGCATCACCAATCGCATATTGGCGAAAAAAGCCACCGCCGTCTGCGTGGCGTACCCCGACATGAACAAATGGTTTCCCGACCATAAGATCATCCTCACGGGAAATCCCGTGCGCAAAGAGGTACTCGATTTTGCGGGCAAACGGGAAGAAGCGGCCAATGCGTTTGGATTGTCGCCCGACAAAACCACCGTGCTGGTCGTAGGAGGCAGCCTCGGTGCCCGAACCATCAACGAAAGCATCGAAAACCTACTCGAAATGTTCGACGCAGGCGAGTTCCAAATGATCTGGCAAACCGGCAAGCACTACGCCGACCGTGCCCAAAGCGCCGTACGGGAAAGAAACCTCGCCAACATCGTGGCGACCCCATTCATCGAGCGAATGGATTTGGCATATGCCATGGCCGATTTGGTGGTCTCCCGCGCCGGAGCCATGTCGGTATCGGAACTCACTCTGGCGGGAAAACCTTCCATTCTCATCCCTTCACCCAACGTGGCGGAAGATCACCAGACCAAAAACGCAAAGGCACTGGCCGACAGGGATGCCGCCGTGCTGATTCCCGACGACGCGGCGAAGCAAAAATTGCCCGAAGTGCTGTCGAAAATGCTCGGGGATGCCTCGTGGAGGGCCCGACTTTCGGAAAACGCAAAAACTTTGGCTCTTCCCGATGCAGCCGAAAAAATCGCCGACGAAATCTTTAAAATCATCCGAAAAAATTGAATATCCACAAATTACATAGCGTTTATTTCATCGGTATCGGCGGAATCGGCATGAGCGCCTTGGCCAGGTACTTTCTCGCCATGGACGTAAAAGTCGCCGGGTACGACCGCGTGGAAACTTCGCTGACGACGGCGCTTTCCGATGAAGGTGCGGAGATCGAATACCGAGACGATTTCTCCCGCATCCCCGAGTGGTTTCTCGACACCCCGACCGATAGAGCCTTGGTGGTGTACACCCCCGCGGTTCCAAAGTCGAACGCCATCTATTCGTTTTTGTCGGCCCGCGGTCTCGCGGTGGTCAAACGCGCGGAACTGCTCGCGATGATCACCGAGGGAAGACCGGTGATCGCCGTGGCGGGTACTCACGGCAAGACGACCACTTCGACCATGGCGGCGCATATTCTCCATGCGTCCGGCGTCGGTTGCAACGCATTCCTCGGCGGGATCTCGGCCAATTACAACACGAATATCCTCTTCGATTCCAACAACGAACTCGTGGTGGTCGAAGCCGACGAATACGACCGATCCTTGCTAAAACTCAAACCCAATACGGCTGTCATCACTTCCGTGGAGGGCGATCACCTCGACGTATACGGAAACGAAGACAACCTGAAGGAAGGATTCCGGATTTTCGCCAACCTGATTCCCGGTTACGGACGCTTATTTTTGAAGCACGGCTTGGATATTCGCGCGGGCTGCCCCATCACCACGTACCACGTCGACGACCAAAGCGCGGACATTCACGCGCGGAACATTCGCGTAGAGGATGGAAAATACGCCTTCGAAGTCATGCACGAAGGGCGGCTGTTGGGAGAAATCCGAATGAGCTACCCGGGGCGACACAACGTGGAAAACGCACTGGCCGCCATCGGGATTTGCCTCCACCACGGGGTGTCTTGGGACGCCATCCGCGACGCGCTGGAAAGCTTCCGGGGCGTAAAACGCCGATTCGAGTATGTCATCAACCGACCCGACAGGGTGTTTATCGACGATTACGCTCACCACCCCACCGAGATCAAAGCCTTCGTTTCGTCGGTGAAAGAACTTTATCCCGCACGACCGATTACCGGGGTGTTCCAGCCCCATCTTTACTCGCGAACCCGAGATTTCGCCGATGGTTTCGCGGAGAGCCTGTCCCTGTTGGATCACTTGCTCCTCATGGACATTTACCCCGCCCGGGAAGAGCCCATCGAGGGCATCGATTCGGAGTGGCTGCTTAATAAAGTAAGGACGGTGAATAAAAAGTTGAGCAGCCGTGAAGAACTTGTAAGTGAAGTATTAAAATTAAGCCCCGAAATACTGCTCACCATGGGCGCGGGAGATATTGACAAAATGGTTGAACCCTTGAAGAATGCCTTGGATGAAAAAGATGAAGAAAGCCGCTAAGTGGATGGCCGGTGTGACTGCATTCGCCGGTTCCCTGTTGCTCCTCGGCGCGGTCGACAGCCATCGAAACGCCGCGAGATGCGACGATTTGGTCGTCAACGTGGGTGATGTGCCGAATGCGCTCATCGACGCCGACGCCGTTCGACTGACTTTAAACGAGTACGACGGACCTTTGGTAGGCAAGCCCCTCATGGACGTCCACGCCTCGAAACTCGAAAACGAATTGCTTGCGCAACCCTACGTTGCCGAGGTGTCCATTTACAAAACCATCGATCACAAACTCGTGGTTGACGTAGAGCCACGGGAGGCCACGGTACGGCTGTTGGACCTCAACGGAAGGGCGGCCCTGCTCGACACCCGGGGGTGCCTCATCCCGGTTTCCAAAACCACCCACCTTCGCCTTCCGGTCATCACCGGAAATTTCGACCTCGACCCCGAGGCGGTCGCTCATTGCACGCCTATCTCGGAACTGATCGAAAGTCCCGAAGACGCCTTGGAACGGATCCGAAAGTTTTCGGCCGTCGCCTTCGCGGATCCATTCTGGAAAGCGCAATTGCAACATACGCACCTGAAGGCCAACGGCGACTTCGTTTCCGTGGCCAGGGTAGGCGGGCACCTCATCAATTTCGGCAAGGGCCGGGACATCGAACAAAAATTGGAGGCATTGGACATTTTGTACCGTGAAGGACTGGATGAATCCACCTGGAACCGGTACGCGGCCATAAACCTCAAATACGAAAATCAAATCATTTGCACGGAAAAACATTGAAATCATGGAGGAAGAGAGAATCATCGTAGGTCTTGACATCGGTACCACGAAAATCGCCTGCATCGTAGGGCGGATCAACGAATTGGGAAAGGTGGAAATCATCGGGAAGGGCCGTGCGAAGTCCCTCGGTGTGCGCAGCGGAGTGGTGAGCAACATCAGCCAAACCGTCGATTCCATCGAGGCGGCCGTCCGGGAAGCATCCGACGCGTCGTCGGTGATGATCGGCGAGGTGCTGGTGGGAATCGCGGGGCAGCACATCCGCAGCCTGCAACACCGTGGAATGATGACACGCAAAAGCAAGGACATGGACCGAGTGATCGATCAAAGCGACATCGACGCGCTGATCGACGACATGCACCAACTGGTCATGAATCCCGGCGAAGAAATCATCCACGTACTCCCCCAAGAGTACATCATCGATAACGAACATGGCATCAAGGAGCCCACCGGACACACGGGCATCCGCCTCGAAGCCAATTTCCACATCATCACCGGAAAGGTCAACGCCGTGAAAAACATCTACCGCAGCGTGAGCACCGCCAACCTCGACGTGTCCGACTTGGTGCTGGAGCCGCTGGCATCGGCCGAGGCCGTGCTCAGCGCAGAAGAAAAAGAAGCGGGCGTGGTGTTGGTGGATATTGGGGGTGGAACAACCGATATCGCGATCTTCCAAGACGGTATCATCCGACACACCGCGGTCATTCCCTTCGGAGGAAACATCATCACCGAAGACATCGCCGCGGGGTGCAGCATACTGAAAAAGCAAGCGGAAGAATTGAAGGTGCGCTTCGGAAGGGCCTTGGTATCCGACGGCATGGACAACCAAATCGTGTGCATCTCGGGCATCAACGGAAGGGAACCGAAGGAAATCTCGGTGAAAAACCTCGCCAACATCATCCAAGCGCGCTCGGAAGAAATCGTGGAGCAAATCATCTACGAAATCCGAAATTCCGGTTTTGAAGACCGTTTGTTCGCCGGCATCGTCCTCACGGGGGGCGGAGCCGAGTTGAAAGACTTGCCCCAACTGGTGGAGTACCTCTCGGGAATGGACACCCGCATGGGCTACCCCAACGCATACCTCGGCAGCGAAAACGACGATGAGGTATCCTCACCCATGTACGCCACCGGAATTGGATTGGTGCTCATGGGAAACAAAAAACGAGAAGAAGAATTGAAAACCAAAAACAGAAAATCCGGAAATCAACGCCAAAAGCGAAAAGCCGGATTCTTCGAATCGCTGCTCCAAAAAGGCCAAAGCTTTTTCGAAGACGAGGAAATTTAAACCCCAACACCCAAAAACCAGAAGCCATGCAGTTCGATATGCCAAAAAATCAATCATCCATCATCAAAGTCATTGGAGTGGGTGGCGGCGGAAGCAATGCCGTTAATTACATGTTCAAGGAAGGGATCAAAGGAGTGGACTTCATCGTCTGCAACACCGATGCCCAAGCGCTGGATATGAGTCCGGTGCCCGTGAAAGTGCAACTCGGCCAAAGCCTGACCGAAGGTCGGGGCGCCGGGTCCATCCCCGACGTGGGCAAAAACGCGGCCATCGAAAACCTGGACGACATCCAGGAAATCCTTTCCACCAACACGCACATGGTGTTCGTTACCGCCGGCATGGGGGGAGGAACCGGTACGGGTGCGGCGCCCGTCATCGCCAAGGCCGCCAAAGACAGCGGCATCCTCACCGTGGGCATCGTGACCATTCCCTTCGCCTTCGAAGGAAGAATGCGCATGCAGCAAGCCCAGGAAGGTCTGCGCGAAATGCGCGCCGCCGTCGATACGCTGCTCGTGATCAACAACGAAAAATTGCGCGAAATCTACGGAAACCAATCCGTGAAATCCGCTTTCTCACAGGCCGACAATATCCTGTCCATCGCCGCCAAAGGCATCGCCGAGATCATCTCCGTGACCGGGGTGATCAACGTCGATATGAACGACGTCAACACCGTGATGCGCGACAGCGGAGTGGCCATCATGGGCCAAGCTTCGGCCGAAGGCGACGACCGCGCCCTCAAAGCGGCCAAGGAAGCCTTGGAGTCGCCCTTGCTCAACGACAACGACATCGAAGGCGCGAAGTACATCCTCCTCAACATTACCTACGGCGATGCGGAGGTGATGATGGACGAGATTTCCGACATCACCGATTACATCCAGCAAGCGGCCGGATCGTCGGCGGATGTGATCTGGGGCCACGGCTACGACGAAACCCTCGGAGACAAGCTCAGCGTGACCATCATCGCCACGGGATACAAGAACGCCCCGGACACCGGCTTCGACATCGAAAGGCCCGTGAAGCACATCCTCGAAACCAAACGGGAAGAGCCGAAAATCGCCAAAACCGTGCAACGCGTGGACCACTCCAAAACGAGCCCACTGCAAGCCGCAGAAGACAAACCGGAGATGTACATCAAAACCACCGACGAGACGGAAGCGGAACGGGAAGCGGAAAAATCGGAACCGAAGGAAATCGAACGGTACAATCTCTTCGGAGAGAGGATAGACGGCGATTCGAACCGGGAAGACGACAGGCCTGAAAACACGCGGATTGAGGAGATTCGATCGGACGATTTCGGAGACGAGACCTACGTGCACGAATTCGAAAAAGTGGACGGAGACTCCGCGGACGAATTCAAGGATGAAGACGATTCCGATGCAACTGCGGAAGACGAGAAGATGGTGTCGAGGGTGAGCCCTGAAATGGTGACGAAGATCAACCGCGAACGTCTGAGGGCGCTGCGGGAGATTTCCGACCGACTGAAAACGCCGGAGGGATTGGAGCAACTCGAAAAAGAACCCGCGTACAAGAGGCGCAACGTAAAACTGGACAACGTGCCGAGCGCAAAGGATTCGGAAGTGTCGCGGTACACCGTGTACGAAGAAAAAGACGAATTCGGTGGAACGCGCTCCGGTCTGCGACCCAACAATTCCTTCCTCCACGACAACGTAGACTGACCGAAGACGGCACCCGCCGCCGACAGAGCGCGGGAAACCCTACGAATGAAACGGGCATGACGCGATTGAAAGTGTTTTATGCCCGTTTCTCCTTTTGTATTTTTGATGCGAGAAATCCTTCTCCGACGGAAACTCCGTGACCCGGTTGAGGATACACCCACAAAAACCCAAAAAATGGCACTGACCGAACGGATAAACGACGACATGAAAACCGCCATGCGCGCAAAGGACAAATCGCGACTGGAGGCCCTGCGCGCCATCAAATCGGCGCTGATGCTCGAGGCGACCAAAACGGGGAAGGCGGAACACGACGAGGGGGAAGACATCAAATTGCTCACGCGATTGCTGAAGCAACGGCGAGATTCGGAAAAGATTTACCGCGAACAGGGCCGGGACGACCTGGCCGACGAGGAGGCGTTTCACGCGGAGGTCATCGGGACCTACCTGCCCGAACAGATGAGCCGCGAAGAATTGGAAAGGGTGATCGACGCCATCATCGCCGAAGCCGGCGCCAAAGACATGAAGGACATGGGGCGGGTGATGGGACGCGCCAACGCCGAACTCGCCGGCAAAGCCGAAGGCAAAGACATCGCCGATGCGGTGAAGGCCCGACTCGGCGCGTGATTGAACCGACGCGGAAACCTCAGTCCTCGGTTTCGCCCTCGACCTCCAGTTTGAACCCCACGCCGTGCACGTTGGTGATGGAAACCTGCGGGTCTTCCGCCAGGTATTTGCGCAGTTTGGTGATGAACACGTCGAGGCTCCTGCCCACGAAGTAGCTGTCGTCGCCCCACACCAAATTGGTGAGCAATTCCCTTTCGATCACGCGGTTTTTCCTCTCGGCCAGTATTTTGAGTATGCCAGATTCTTTTTTGGTCAAAGTGCGCATGGTTCCGTCGAGGCTTAAACTCAGGTTTTCCGGATCGAATCGGTATTTCCCCAGCGCGAACACGCTGTCGGTTTCCTCCGAGCCGGAGTGCGTGCGCCTCAACAGCGCTTCGATGCGCAACAAAAACTCCTCGTTGCTGAACGGTTTGGTGATGTAGTCGTCTCCCCCCGATTTGAAGCCCTCCACCTTGTCGCTCACCACGCTTTTGGCCGTGAGGAACACGATGGGCACGTCGGGATTTACCTTGCGGATGTCGCGCGCCAGTTCAAAGCCGTCTTTGCCCGGCAGCATCACGTCGAGCAAGCAGAGGTCGTACGTGTGCGTGTTGAACTGTTTCAGGCCCTCTTTTCCGTCGCGGCACAAGTGCACGGCATAGCCCGCCTCCCGGAGGGTGTCTTGGATTACGAAGCCCAGACCCGGGTCGTCTTCCACCAGCAGTATGCGAATGTTTTTCAAGATTCCTTCGGTTTTATGGTGGGAAACTCCATGCGGAAAGCCGTTCCCCGGCCTACCCGGCTCTCCACGTCCAAGCGGCCTTTGTGTTCGTTCACCAGCTGTTTTACGTAATACAGCCCCAGGCCAAACCCTTTCACGTCGTGTACGTTGCCGGTCGGTACCCGGTAAAATTTGTCGAAGATGTACGGCAGGTTTTTCTCGGCGATGCCCATGCCCCGGTCCCGCACTTCCACGTGAATTTTGCCCGGCGTGTTCCACGTCGACCACTTTACCACGGGTTTCTCGCCCGAATATTTTATTGCGTTGTCCATGAGGTTGTGCAAAATGTTTTCCATGTGCACCGGATCGGCGTGCACGTAGTGGTCGTCCGCCCGCAGGTCGAGGGTGATTTCGAGGGTTCCCGGCGGGGCCACCGTCTCGGCCGATTCCACCATCTTCCGTACCAGCGCGTGCATGTCGAGTCGCTCGGGCTTCAGGTCCGACCCGTTTTTGTCCATCGTGGCGAGCTGCAATACTTTTTCCACCTGCGTTTTCAACCTAAGCACCTCCGCCTTGATCAGACGGGCATACTGATCCACCCGTTTGGTATCCCGCGCCACGCTTTCTTTCATCAGCAGTTCGCTCGACAAACTGATGGTGGATATGGGCGTTTTCAGTTCGTGGGTCATGTTGTTGATGAAGTCCGTTTTCATTTCGGCCAGCCGCTTTTGGCGCACCACCAGATACACCGCGTAGGCGAAAAACAGGAATACGATGAAGATGATGACCGCCGAGAAGGCCCACGTAGACACCGGCGCACGCGTATCGGCAAAAACGTAGGGCTCGCGGTCGGGAAAAAACACGCTGAAATAGTGCCCGTCTTTTTCCCATTTGATTTCCGGCGCCGGGGTTTCCGGCCCCTTGGGCACCTCCCGTTCCACGCTGTCGGCCAGCGCCACGTAGTCGCCGTACACGATGCTGTCCGTAAAGCAATCGTAAATGCCGTACTCGAAGTTTTCCGAGATGTTTCTCCTTTCGAATTCCGAGCTCAGAAGGCTTTCCAGCAGATACGGGTGCAGCGTATCGTTAATGGCCACGGTAAAAAAGTTGGGCTGCACCTGTTTCACCGCTTGGAAGAGTTCCGCCGGGTCGTTGTTGATCGTCAAGATTTCGTTGGCCACGTTGGTCAGCGCGATCACCACGCGGTCGTTGAAGCGTTTGGCCTCGGCGATTTCCTGTTCCTTCCTCAGGTCGATTTGCGCCTGTTTCACCTCGAACGCCTTGTCCAGCCAATAAATCTGCGTCGCGATGATGCCCGCCACCGAAGCCGTCGCCAGCAAAATGAGGATCCCGATCAATCTCCTGCCCATACCACGAAAATACTGCATTGGCCACGAATGGAGAAGCTGCTCTCCGGGGTGTCGGTTTTGGGCGTGCCCGTCCGGTGCGTTGCATCCGAGGAGTCGGTCGTCTCCATCGCGACGCGAATAGGGGTGGAGTTATTTTTTTTATTCGGCCGGGCCGCGTGGTCCGCTGTATTTTTTCTCTGGGCGTCGGGGTCCGCAGCGCCGGCCTACGAGCTTCCAAGGTCGCTGTATCCCGGCGGCGGAACCCTACGCCGCCCAAAGAAAAAGATGCCGCTACCCCCGCTCACGCGGTGAGACTCGGAGCCGAACGCGGGATGGCGGAGCCGATGAATGTAAACGCTAACTTGAAAATTGGAAAAACGGGAAAAAGAATCGAATGGGAAGGACCTACCGGGGTTCGGCGGAAATCCGCTTTCGGGTGGAGGGGAAGGAAAAAAAAACCGTCGGGCGATATCGCCCGGCGGGTGTTGGGTCAAGCCACTTTCTTGCGTCTGAGTCGGATGGCCGTACAGACTTTGATCACGTCGAGGCTGTTTTCGTAAACCGTGCAGTTCAGTCGGATTATTTCACCGAGCAATTTGCTTTCGGGCGTGGTCAGGAGCGCTTGAAAATGTTTTTCGGAGAGCACCGAAAGGCTTTTCTCGTTCATAGCTGGATAGGTTCCTGTTTGCATTTGGATTTACATGAGTTTACAGGAAAAGGTTACAATGTCGGTTCGGGCGTTGGTTTCATCAACTCATACAAACGAAGGAAGAAATACCCTGTCAGGGTAACGGAAATACCATGGGATTGTTTTGCTCCGGAAGCGTCGCCGAAACCCATTCAGACCCCTCGGATCGAAGGATTAAAAAAAGGAAGCCACCCTCGTGGTGAGGATGGCTTCCTTCGTCACAACCTAGGTAACAAACCTAAAGCAGAGGATGGATTTAATTTTTGTCCCAAAACAGTTTGGTGGTCATCACATCTCCACCGATGGCCGCCGCGGCTTGGGAGTAGGCGGCGCCGTTGGCGGTTTGCTCTACGATGGGGTAGAAGAACCTAACCGGTAAATCAGCGCCGGTAAGTCCACCGACGGGAGGAACGTTCAGCGCGGGGTAATCCAGTCGTCGCCAAGTCGTCCAAGCTTCGTACCCGCGGTTGTAAAACCCGATCCACATTTGCATACCCAGAGCTTCTTTCCAATCGGTGAACGACGAATATTCCACTTGCGCGAGGTACGCGTCGATTTCGCTTTGCTCGATGGGTTCTCCGCCCTGTGCCGACCATTCGTTCATGTTGGCCGTGATCGCCTCGTTGTACAGGCTTTCGGGATCGCCGCCGGTAAGGCCGCGAGCGGCCATTTCGGCTTGATAGAACAACACTTCCGAGTACGTCATGAAGGGATGGTTGTAGGTCGGTGTCCTAAACCGTTCGTCCACGTGGGTTGCGTTGGCGTACGTGTTGGTCGCACCGTATACTCCCCCTTCGTAATAAACGACCCCCAACGTGTCCGCGAGGTTTTCGTCGAAGTAGTGCCGACGTCTCGGGTCTTCCGTGGCGTTCATGTAGTCCACCAGAGTATTGGCGGCAACGAAGTCGCTTCGTCCCGAAAGCACGAGGTCTTCGTACAGGGGGTTGGTGTAGGGTACCGTTGCCGAGTACTTGAACTCTGCATTTTCGGACGAGGATTCCAGCACTCCGTTCGCCAACGCTTCCGTGGCGTGGGCACCCGGGTTCAGCTCGGGAACGTCGGCCACATACACGGCCATTTTCAATTTGAGCGAATTGGCGAATTTTATCCAACTCGCAACGTCGCCCGAGTAGATGTAATCGCCCGCGGTATAGCTCCCCACCGAGGGGTCGAGTTGATCGATGGCCGCATCCAGTCTCTCGAACAAGTCGGCGTAGATGGTTTGCGCATCGTCGTACGAGGGTGTGGTGGTCGACTCGATGTCCAGGGCTTCCGTATACGGCACGTTGCCCCAGATGGTCACTATGCGGTGGTAGGTGTATACCATGAGAATTTCTGCGATGGCGATTTTGTTTTGCGTAATCGCGGGTGGCTCCAAGGTTTCCGCATCGCGCATCAATTGCTTGCCACGGTGCAGGTCGTGAAGCACGTCGCGGTACAATACCCGCCACACTCTTCCGGGGATGTTTCGACGTGCGATCAAGTATTGGCTTTCATCCGGGTATTGGGTTTCGGCCCAATGTTGTGCCCAAAGACGCCAAACGTTAAAGTTCACGTTCGTGCTGGCGATTTGATCCGACAAATCGTTTTGTGCATTGGAAAACAAGTACTCGCCGCTCACCGTACCGGGTTTCTTTATATCCTCGTTCAGTTCGGCCAGGTCCTTCTTGCACGCAGTCGACGCGAAGACCAAGACCAGTATCAAGGTGATGAATTTCAGATTTTTCATGTCGTTTGCGTTTTGGATTAAAAGTCAAGTTTTACTTTGAACGCGAAGGTGCGCACCGTGGGAAGCGGTCCCGACTGCCATCCTTGCAAGTTGCCCGATCCGGTTGAGGCTTCGGGGTCGGCATGAGGCAAGTCTTTGTCGATGATCCAAAGGTTGCTTCCGACGAAACTCACGGTCACGCCCCCAATGAAGGTGTTTTCAAAAATCGCGGAAGGCAAGCTGTAAGAGAGGGTCACTTCACGCAATTTGATGTAGCTGGCGTCGTAGATAAACCGGGAGTTCGGGTTGTATGCGTATCCGAACATGCGGTAGTCGCTGGCGTTGGCTCGAGTCGTGTTCGTCGATCCATCGGGGTTCACGCCCTCTTGGATAACACCACCTCCGTCGGACAAGGGGTTGCGAACGGGGTTACCCAAGTCGTTGGTGAACACCGTTTCCGGATACAACCCCGTGGCCATGCCGTACCATTGATCCAGTGAGAACACTTGACCGCCTTCCTGAATGTCGATCAAGAAGCTCATCCTCAGGCTTTTGTATCGGAAAGAGTTTGAAATCCCCATGTTCCAGTCGGGGATGATCGATCCCAACACATTGTCGGTGGTGGCGGTGCGCTCGTAGTAACCCGTGCTTTCATTCACTACGCGCTGGCCGTTTATGTACTGGTAGTCCGTACCGTTGATCGTTCCGTAAGGTTGACCCAAGCGGGCGTTGATGGTGATTCCACCTTGGAAGCTACCCAACACGATGTTTTCCACGTCTTCGTACAAGTTGGTCACTTCGCTGTTCAGGGTAGACCAGTTCACGTGAACGTCCCAGGAGAAGTCCTGCGTGCGTACAGGTGATCCGTACAGCATGACTTCCAGACCTTGGTTTGATATTTCCGCCGCATTTACCCAGTACGACGAGTATCCCGTGGCGGAAGAAATCTCAACGGGAATGATTCCGTCGACGGATTTGTTGTTGAAATACGTGAAGTCAAATCCTACACGGCTGTCCCAAGCTTCCATGTTCAAACCGATTTCCATCGATTTGGTGCGTTCGGGTCTCAGGTTCGGGTTTTGACGCGCACTGGGCACGCTAAACATGGGCGACTCGTAAGGCACGTTGGCGAGGTACGTCTCTGAAATCGCGTGCACAGGGGCATCGTTTCCTACTTCGGCATAACCGGCTCTGAGTTTTCCCAAAGTCAGCCAGTCCCCGAGGTCGAGATTTTCGGAGAAGATGTAACTGGCGGAAACCGAAGGATAGAAGTACGACATCTCGTCTTGTGGCAAGGTGGAGGCGTAGTCGTTTCGGAGGGAAGCGTCCAGATACAGAAATCCGCGGTATCCGAGCGACGCTTGGGCGTAGATGGAATTGATCCCCCTCCTGTACACTTTTTCGGCTGCCTCTAAGGTGGGGCTCACCGAGTTGGTAAGGGAGTACACTCCGGGAACAACCAAACCACCGCTGGTATTCATGTCAACCTGATTGTAGCTCTCCCGGCGGACATTTCCACCGAGCAATGCGGACAAATTGAGGTCTTCGGTGAGGTCGTAGTTGAACTTGGCCATGAGGTCGAGATTGTACTCGTAGTAATTGATGTTCTTCCTCGCGTAGCCCGATCCCACGTCGTTCAACCCGACACCGAATGGATTCGCGGCGCTACCTACGGCCAAGCGCTCCTCGACGAGGAAGTTGTACTGGTCGAGGGATGCCCGTGCCTCTACGGAGACCCAGTCGGCGATATCCCACTCGGCGCTGAGGTTTCCGAACACGCGGTTCCTCTCGTCGGTGGTGAAGTTTTCATAGCGTTGCCAATACGGATTGTCCCAGTACAATGGCGTAGGATTCGTAGGGGAATTCGGGTTCCAGGTCACGTTTCGGCCGGTCAATTCGTAGGCGTCTTCCAAACGCTTCATGTCGACGTTGGTCTGCCACCACTGTCGAAACATCGACATGATGTTTCCGCTGTACCCGGTGGAGTTTCGACCCGTGGCCTGGGTGTTCACGTAATTGGCGGTTCCCGAAATGCGGATATTGTCCGTCAAATTCATCGTTCCGTTCAAGCTGAAGTTGTTTCTCGTCAACTCGCTGTTCGGCAGGATACCTTTTTGGTCCAGATTGCCGAAACTCATGCGGAAGGTTCCGGTTTCATTCCCACCGTAAAGAGCGATGTTGTTGTCCCAAGCGGTTTGGGTTTCAAAGAATGTGAAGGCGTCGTTGGGCGAATAAACCCAGGGCCTGGGAGTTCTGTATCCCGGAAGGTCCGGCACGAAGGAATCCCAGTGGTATACGTCTCGCCCGTCGAATCGCGGACCGTAAGAACCGTCTTCGGTGAAGGGCACTACGTAGTCGAGGTTCCCGTCTTGATCGATGTCGATGTGGTACCATTGATCGTAGTAAAAATCACCGCTGTCGTCGTAAAACGGCCCGTATCCCGCGCCATATTCTTTTTGGTATTCGGGAAAAGTGGTTTTGTCGGCGTATCCCAAGGTCAGGCCCGAATTAATGGTTACTCCGATTCGTCGATCACCCTCCATGACTCGTCCTTTTTTGGTGGTGATCATCACCACGCCGTTGGCTGCACGTGAGCCATACAACGCCGTGGCGGCGGCACCTTTCAGCACGTTGATGGATTCGATGTTGTCGGGGTCGATGTCGGAAATGGCGTTTCCGTAGTCGTACCCTTTACCTCCCACGCTTTGGTAGTCGGTATTGACGTTTTGGTTGCCCATTGGAATTCCGTCCACCACGAATAGTGCTTGGTTGTTTCCCGTAAGCGAGTTGTACCCGCGGATGACGATGTTGGAGGAACCTCCGATGTTTCCGCTTTGCTTGATTTGTACACCCGCCACTTTACCCGACAGGTTGTTTATGAAGTTGTCGGTAGTCACATCGCTGACGGCTTCGCCCGACAACTCTTGGGTGGCGTATCCCAAGGATTTTTTCTCCCTGGAAATACCCAAGGCGGTGACGACGAACTCCTCGAGCTCGATACCGCTTTCGAGTTGCACATTGTAGACGTTGGCCGACCCGACGGTGATGGTGGCGTCTTCCATACCGATGTAGCTCACGACCAGCACTTGGCCGATTTCGGCTTCGATTGTGAATTTGCCTTCGACATCCGTCACGGTACCGTCGGAAGTACCTTGTTTAACGACTGTCGCGCCCGGCAATGGGTCACCGTTTTCAGCACTGGTGATCGTGCCTGTGATGGTTTTGCTCTGCCCGTATGCCAAGGCCGCCATGAGTAGCATGACCCCGGATAGCAGAATTCCACGAATTTTCATAGGCTTATTTTTGGTGAAACGATAGGTTAAAGGTCCCCCCGAAAAAATTGGTTACCGGGGCGTTCATTCGAGGTAAAATTAGCAATAATTGCATGGAATTAACTATGCACGCCGAATTATTAGCGATTCAGAAGTCAAATTACGAAAATTGGACAATTTAATCCTTTGAAAGACAAAAGGTTGAAAATTGCAAGAAATTATGAAAAATTCAGGGGATTTGTCGGGATCGGGCACAAAAAAAGCGTGGAATCCGAAGATTCCACGCTCGATGAATCGTGTAAGAGGGGGGGAGAATTCCCCGGTGGAATATTACATCATTCCACCCATTCCTCCGGCCGGCATGGCGGGGGCTTTGTCCTCTTCTTCGATGTCTGAGATCACGCATTCGGTGGTCAGGAGCATGCCCGCGATGGAGCCTGCGTTTTCCAGCGCTACGCGCGATACTTTGGTAGGATCGATAACCCCGGCGGCCAAAAGGTCCTCGTAGGTCTCGGTGCGGGCGTTGTACCCGAAAGCACCTTTGCCGTCCCTCACCTTTTGAACGGTGATTGAACCTTCGCCTCCGGCGTTGGCTACGATTTGGCGCAGGGGCTCTTCCACGGCGCGACGCACGATGGAAATTCCGGTGTTCTCGTCCGCGTTAGCGCCTTTCAGCTCTTCCAAAGCGGTCAGGCAGCGCAAGTACGCCACACCTCCACCGGGGATGATACCCTCTTCAACCGCTGCGCGGGTGGCGTTCAGGGCGTCGTCCACGCGGTCTTTCTTCTCTTTCATTTCCACTTCCGTGGCCGCACCTACGTAAAGAACGGCAACCCCGCCGGCCAATTTGGCCAACCGCTCTTGCAGCTTTTCTTTGTCGTAGTCGGAGGTAGTGGTTTCGATTTGGGCTTTGATCTGCTTTACGCGGCCTTCGATGGCGCTCTTCTCACCCGAACCGTTTACGATGGTGGTGTTGTCTTTGTCGATGGACACCTTCTCGGAAGTTCCAAGGTCTTCCAAAGTCGCGTCTTCCAATTTGCGGCCTTGCTCTTCGCTGATCACCGTTCCGCCGGTCAGGATGGCGATGTCTTCCAACATGGCTTTGCGTCGGTCACCGAAGCCGGGGGCTTTTACCGCGGCGATTTTCAGCGCTCCACGGATTTTGTTCACCACCAACGTGGCCAGTGCCTCGCCTTCCACGTCTTCCGAAATGATCAAAAGCGGACGGCCGGTTTGGGCGGCTTTTTCCAGAATCGGGAGGAGATCCTTCATCGTGGAAATCTTTTTGTCGTAGATCAGGATGTAGGGATTGTCCAGCTCGGCCACCATTTTTTCCGTGTTGGTCACGAAATAGGGAGAGAGGTAACCGCGGTCGAACTGCATGCCTTCCACCACGTCTACATAGGTGTCGGTTCCTTTGGCTTCTTCAACCGTGATGACACCTTCTTTCTTCACTTTTTTCATCGCCTCGGCGATCAGTTTGCCGATGGTCTCCTCGTTGTTGGCCGAGATGGTGGCCACTTGCTCGATTTTGGCGTCGTCATCGCCTACGGCTTGGGAGATTTTTTTCAGTTCGGCGACCATGGCCGCAACGGCTTTGTCGATACCGCGCTTCAAGTCCATGGGGTTGGCACCTGCGGCGACGTTTTTCAGTCCGGCCGTCACCATGGCTTGTGCCAATACGGTGGCGGTGGTGGTTCCGTCTCCGGCCATGTCGGCGGTTTTGGAGGCCACCTCTTTTACCATTTGAGCTCCCATGTTTTCGATGGGGTCTTTCAGCTCGATTTCTTTGGCTACGGATACACCGTCTTTGGTGATGCCGGGCGCGCCGAATTTTTTATCGATGATGACGTTGCGGCCTTTGGGGCCGAGGGTCACTTTGACCGCATTTGCCAATGCATCGACACCGCGTTTGAGTTTGTCGCGGGCTTCGATGTCAAATGTGATTTCTTTTGCCATTTCTCTTTCGTTTTCTTTTGGTTTTCTTGGAAATTACAATCTGGTGTTGGAAATGAGTACCGACCGAATCAGTTCTTGCCGATCACTCCGAAGATGTCAGACTCGCGCATGATCAAGTAGTCTTGTCCGTCTATCTTGATCTCCGTGCCGGCGTATTGTCCGTAAATCACCGTGTCGCCCACACCTACGGTGAGGGGTTCGTCTTTTTTACCGGTTCCGACGGCGATCACCGTTCCGCGTTGGGGTTTTTCTTTGGCCGTGTCGGGAATGATGATTCCACTCGCGGTTTTCTCTTCCGCGGGAGCGGCTTGCACGAGAACTCTGTCGGCAAGTGGCTTCAAGTTTACTGTCATTTTCGTGGATTTTTAAAGGTTTGCGGAGTCGCCCTACTCACAAAATGTGCCGGCGCGGCTTTGAACGGACGCGTCTGCCAAATCGTACATCCTCGCAGCGATTCGGGGTTTTGCCCCCGCACATTTTGTCAGAACGAACTGACACTGTGGCACGACTTCCCGGCTACAGTGGATCGAGCTTTACGGCGGGCATTGGTCGAGGCGACGACCCACCCACAACAACCCAAAAAAGCATGCGCGTATCCCGGGTGCTCGCTTGGGTACGACGGCGTGAAAAAAGGAATAAAAAATGCGTGGACGCGATTACTCGCCCAAGGGGAAATCTCCAGTGTTTTCGTCGCCGGACTGATCGGCGTCTTGCTGAATGGGCGCTTGCTCGGCGGGTGCCGATTGCATCATGGGTGCCGGATTTTCGCGGAATGGCGACGTGGAACCCATGGGAACTTGGTCGGCCAAACCGGAAGAGATCAAGCAGAGTACGAAGAGGGCCACGCCCAAAGTCCAGGTGCCTTTCTCCAAAAAGTCGGCGGTGCGCTTTACCCCACCGATCTGATTGGCGGATGAAAAACTCGAATCGAGGCCGCCACCTTTGGGGTTTTGGATCAATACGATGAGTGCCAAGAATATGCAAACCAAGATGATGAGGATGAAAAGGAATACCTGCATGGGTTATTTTTTGAGTTTTTCTTCTGCCTGCTTTTGAAGGTCGGCAAAGTAAAGGCTTTTTTCCGGATATTTCAAAGCGAGATTTTCGTAAGCCTTTGCGGCTTTGGCGAAATGCCCTTGCTGCTCGTAGATTTTGGCGAGGGTCTCGGTGATGAAGGTCTCGTCTTCGACCAAACTCATTTTGCCCAATTGCGTGGACGAAAAGAAGGGTTTCTTGGCCGGCGTGATGCGGGGATCTTCGTCGATGAACTTCGAAATGAGGTCTTTCTGCCGCGCCGGTGCGTCCGGCCGGCCTCCCTCCAACGCCATCAGCCAGTCACCGAGACTTTTGGGAGCTTCGGTGTCGCCGGGTTCCTCGGCGGGCGGTTCCAGCGGTTCGGGCACGTTCAGCTCGTCGAGAGACCTTTCGGCTTCCAATTCGCCCAGGTGCACCACCGCTTCGCGGAGGATTTGTTGGTCGAGGGGGTCTTTGTGGGTGGGTCTCGGAGGTCCGGATACCGCGGAGGTGGGAGGCGTTTCTTCTTTCGGAAGATCGGCGGTTTCATGGTGCTCCGTCTCTTCCGAAACCGGCCGGGGTGCTTCCTGAGTTTCCGGAGAATCCACCTCGGGTTTTTGTTCCGGGGTTTCCGCCGGCTCGGTTTTGGGCAACGGCCGCAGGTCGGGTGCCTCCGACCGCGAAAGGTGCTCGTAGAGTTTGGAACGGTCTTGAATGGTGATGGCGGCCCGGGCTAGATCTTCGGAGAAGGAAATGCGCCCGTCGGCTTTGGAAGCCATGGCCCGTAGTGCCTGCAATCCGGCGGAGTACGGGTACTTTTCGCACAGCTCGGACAAGGCTTCGTAACCGGAGCCGTCGGGCGGCGTGTTGTCCCGCATCATCCGTATGATGTCCGAACCTCGCATTACCAGGCGCCAATAGAGGCGTTGAAGATGTCTTGGGTCAATTGATCGCGGATGTCTTCCACCAACTGGTCTTCCACGGCCGACAAGTTTTGGGAGGAGTCGTAATCCGCGAACGCACTGAAATTGCGCTCGAAATTCTTGTCCGGCTCCAAGGTGTTGACGTACTTGATCCGCACCGTAATGGTCAATCGGTTTCGCGTGGTGAATTCGTCGCCGGATACGGCGGCGTTGCCCACTTCGTACCGCACGATGTCCCCTTCGAATTGCAGGTCGCCCCGCCTGTCGGTGAGGTTGAGCCGCGTTTGTGAGAGCATGAGGTCTTTGAGCCCTTCGGTGAGGTTTTGTTCGAGGTTTGGTGCGCCTTGGGCGCTGCGGATCGTAAATGTTTTTACCGAAAAGGTTTCCGCCGCCGCGGGGATGTCGGCTCCCGAAAACGAGTACTTCACTTGGCAGCTCAAAACGAATGGCGCCAAGAACAGGAGTACCCACCACGCATTCATTTTCTGGCCTTTGCCGATGGTGGATTGCGCCGGTTTGCGGCCAAGGGTGAACTCGTCGCGCTTCACTTTTTCAGGTTGTATTCTTTGATTTTTCGGTAGAGCGTTCTTTCCGATATGCCCAATTCCTTCGCCGCGGCGTTGCGTCGGTTGTTGTGCTTGGCCAAGGCTTTGCGAATCAATTCCCGCTCGGTGTCTTCCAGTGAAAGCGATTCTTCCACCTCTTCGTGTTCGTGGATGGGCATCTCATCGCCGGTGGAAATGTCGTACGCCTCTCCGTGGCCGGCAGCGAAGTCTTCCCTCGGTCCGGGTGAGGCCGGGGGTTCGGTGCCGTCGTACAGCCTTTTGATCGCGGCGTGGTGTACCAAGTCGCCGCTTTGGTGGTTGTTCTGTATCAATTCCAAGACGATCGACTTCAGGTCGGTGATGTCTTGACGCATTTCGAACAAGAACTTGTAGAGTATTTCCCTTTCGGTGAAATCTCCCGCCGCGTGTTCTTGCTTCACCAGAGCCGGCAGTCGCGATTCCGACATGTCGGGGAGGTAGCGCTTGAGGATTTCCGGCGTGATCGACCTCTCTTCTTCGATGACCGAAATTTGTTCGGTGATGTTTTTCAGTTGCCGGATGTTTCCCGGCCAGGGGTAATTCTCCAGCAGCGCCGTGGCTTCATCCGTCAACCGCACGGCGGGCATGTTGTACTTGTCGGCGAAATCGAGCGCAAAACGGCGGAACAACAACGGAATGTCTTCCTTTCTTTCCCGCAAGGGCGGCAAGTGAATGGGAACGGAATTGAGGCGGTAGAACAGGTCTTCCCGGAATTTTCCGTCGCGGATGGCCAAGTCCATGTTGACGTTGGTCGCAGCGATGATGCGTACGTTCGTTTTGATGACTTTCGAACTGCCCACTTTGATGAATTCGCCCGTTTCGAGTACGCGGAGAAGCCGAACTTGGGTTTGCAAGGGGAGTTCCGCGACTTCGTCGAGGAAGATGGTCCCCCCGTTGGCGACCTCGAAATAGCCCTTTCGGGAGTCGTGCGCTCCGGTGAAGGCGCCCTTTTCGTGGCCGAACAACTCGCTGTCGATGGTTCCTTCGGGAATGGCTCCGCAGTTGACGGCGATGTAGGGCCCGTGTTTGCGGGCCGACAACTGGTGGATGATCTGAGGCATCACCTCCTTTCCGGTGCCGCTTTCACCCGTGATCAAGACGGAAATATCCGTGGGCGCGACTTGAATGGCAATGTCTATCGCCCTGTTCAGCCGGGGAGAATGGCCGATGATGCCGAAGCGCTGTTTTGCTTGTTGGATGTCCATGCGTGAGCGACCCTGATTCATTGCACCACTTCGCCCAAGAGCGTCGCGGAAGTGCAGTCGGTTACCCTTACATTAACATAGTCGCCGGGCTTGTGTTCGCCCCGGTCGAATACCACCACCGCGTTTTGGGAATTGCGTCCCGACATGCGGCTGTCCGATTTTTTCGAGACTCCTTCCACCAGCACTTCGAAGACCTTTCCGATGTCGGCACGGTTGCGTTTCAGCGAGTGCTCGCCTTGCAGTGCGACGATTTCCTCAAGTCTTCTTTGTTTGATTTCTTCCGGAACGTCGTCTTCGAATTTTCTCTCCGCCAAGGTGCGCGGCCGCTCGGAATACTTGAACATGTACGCGTATTCGTACTCCACCTCTTTCATGATGGAAAGCGTTTCCCGATGGTCTTCCTCGGTTTCGCCGCAGAACCCGGTGATGATGTCGGTGCTGATGGCGCAATCGGGCATGATGCGTCGGATGGCGGCGATGCGGTCGAGGTACCACTCCCGGGAATAGCCGCGGTTCATCCTTTTCAATACTTCGGTGCTCCCGCTTTGCACGGGCAGGTGGATGTACTTGCATATGTTGTGGTGCTTGGCCATGACGTGGAGTACGTCGTCGGTCATGTCTTTGGGGTGAGAGGTCGAAAACCGAATGCGCAGCTTGCCGTCGAGGGATGCCACCTTGTCCAACAGGGAGGCGAAGTCGACGGTTTCTTTGGTCGGGTCGATGATTTCACCGGTCTTTCTGACGTTCCAGCGGTAGCTGTCGACGTTTTGACCCAAGAGCGTCACTTCCCGGTACCCGTGGTCGATGAGGGCCTGCGCTTCGGCGAGGATGCTCTCCGGGTCTCGGCTTCTTTCCCGGCCGCGGGTGAAGGGCACCACGCAGAAGGAACACATGTTGTCGCACCCCCGCATAATGGATATGAAGGCGCTCACGCCGTTGCTGTTGAGGCGCACCGGGTTGATGTCGGCGTACGTTTCTTCCCTCGAAAGCAGGACGTTCACCGCTCGCCGACCGTCGCTCACTTCCTCGACCAGGCCGGGCAAATCCCGGTAGGCGTCGGGACCCACGACCAGGTCGACCAATTTCTCTTCGTCGAGGAGTTGGGCTTTCACGCGTTCGGCCATGCAGCCCAAAATCCCCACCAGCAGTTTGGGGTTTCTCTTTTTGTGTCCGTTGAAGTGGTTCAATCGGTTTCGCACGCGCTGCTCGGCGTTGTCGCGAATCGAGCAGGTATTGATCAACACGAGGTCCGCTTCGTTCAAGTGGCTTGTGGTTTCGTACCCCTCTTCCGCCATGATGGAGGCGACGATCTCGCTGTCCGAGAAATTCATCTGGCAACCGTAACTCTCGAGATAGAGTTTCTTGCCGGTTTGCTTTCCCGAATTCTCGATCATGGTGACTTCGCCTTGGCGGGCTTCGTCCAGCACTTTGTTAGATTCTCTCAACATGAATTCCTCTTCGTTTTTTTAGCCGATCGGCAAAGATACAAAAACACCCAAGCGCATGACAGATTGACAGGATGAATTTCACCGATTGCACGTCCAAGCTCCCCGGCAATTTGAATTTGTGCTATAATATAAGGTGTACATCGGACGCCGGAATGCACCTCGGTTTGCGGGGCGGTGGTCCGCAATAAAAATTCATTGCTTTACTTTGTGGCAAATTTTCCGCCACGTCACCCAATTCAATTTTATGTCCAAGAACCTAGTCATCGTAGAGTCTCCCGCCAAAGCCAAAACCATCGAAGGTTTTCTCGGCAAGGATTACATCGTTAAATCCAGCTACGGTCACGTGCGGGATCTCAAGAAAAAGGGACTTTCGGTCGACGTCGAAAACGATTTTGAGCCGGAGTACGAAATCTCACCCGACAAGAAAAAGGTGATCGACGAACTCAAGGCGCACGTGAAAAAAGCCGAAGCCGTATGGCTGGCGACGGATGAAGACCGGGAAGGGGAAGCCATTTCCTGGCATTTGGGCGAGGTTTTGGGTCTGGATGAGAAAGACACCAAGCGCATCGTGTTTCACGAGATCACCAAATCGGCCATCGACAAAGCCATCGCCAACCCTCGGGAGTTGGACATCAACTTGGTCAACGCCCAACAAGCCCGGCGCGTGCTGGACCGCTTGGTGGGATTCGAACTGTCGCCGGTACTGTGGAGGAAGGTGAAGCCCTCCCTCAGCGCGGGGCGCGTGCAGAGCGTCACCGTGCGTCTCATCGTCGAGAGGGAGCGCGAAATCCAGAACTTCAAAGCTTCCTCGTATTTCCGAGTGACGGCCGTTTTCAGCGTGGACGGGAAGTCGTTTAAAGCCGAACTCTCCAAGCGATTCGACACCAAAGACGAAGCGGCGCAATTCGTAAAAGCGTGTGAGAACGCCTCTTTTTCCGTGGGCGACATGGAGGTGAAACCGGCTTCCAAATCGCCGGCTCCGCCTTTCACCACTTCCACCATGCAGCAGGAGGCGAGCCGAAAGTTGGGCTTCGGAGTGGCCCGTACGATGATGGTCGCTCAAAAGCTTTACGAGAGCGGGAAAATCACCTACATGCGAACCGACAGCGTGAACCTTGCCGACTCCGCCGTCGCCGACGCGAAAAAGACCATCACCAAACTCTACGGCGCGGAATACTCCAAGAGCCGACGCTTCGCCACCAAATCCAAAGGAGCCCAAGAAGCCCACGAAGCCATCCGTCCGGTCGACATGTCGGTGGAAAACGTGGGAGGAGACGCGGCTTCGCAACGCTTGTACGACCTGATCCGCAAAAGGACCCTGGCCTCGCAAATGGCGGATGCCAAATTGGAAAGAACCCGTGTGAACGTCAAAGCCGAGGGTGCGCACGACGCGTTGCAATGGGGGCACTTCGTCGCCAGAGGCGAAGTCATCAAGTTCGACGGATTCCTCAAAGTGTACCTCGAAGGAACCGACGACGAGCAGGAGAAAGCCGAAGAGGGCATGCTCCCCGCGATGAATGAGGGCGACGCGCTCTCCCGGGAGAGCATCACCGCCACCAAGCGCTTCGCGAACCATCCACCGCGATACACCGAAGCGAGTTTGGTCAAAAAACTCGAAGAGCTCGGCATCGGTCGCCCGTCGACCTACGCACCGACGATCTCGACCATCCAAAAAAGGGAGTACGTGGTCAAGGAAGACCGGGAAGGTACGCCCAGGGAATACGACGTGATCACTCTCGATGAGCGCGGAATTTCCGAAGAGGTGAAAACCGAAATCACCGGCGCCGAAAAATCCAAGCTCTTCCCCACCGACATCGGAATCGTGGTGAACGATTTCCTCGTCGAACACTTCGAGCGCATCATGAGCTACGATTTCACCGCGTCGGTGGAGAAGAAATTCGACGACATCGCCGACGGACAAGTGGAGTGGAACGCCATGATCCGCGACTTTTACAAGGGCTTCCACAAGGAGGTGGAGAAGACCATCGAACACGGCGACCGCGCGACCGGGGAACGCAAACTCGGCACGGATCCCGCGAGCGGCAAACCCGTGTACGCGCGCATCGGGCGTTTCGGCCCCATGGTGCAAATCGGAGACGCCGAAGACGACGAAAAGCCGCGCTTTGCCGGACTGAGAAAGGACCAGAGCATTACCGACATCACTTTCGAGGAAGCCATGGACCTCTTCAAATTGCCGCGCACCGTCGGCGAATACGAAGGCGAGGAGGTGGTGGCCGCAGTGGGTCGGTTCGGACCCTACCTCAGACACAAGGGTGCGTTTTACAGTTTGGACAAAAAGGGCGGGGACGACCCGCTGAGCGTCGACATCGATCGTTCCGTGGAGATCATCGAAGCCAAGAGAAAAGCCGACAGGGAGCGCATCATCAAAACCTTTGACGAAGACCCCGACATGCAACTGCTCAAGGGTCGTTGGGGACCTTACCTCAAAGTGGGCAAGAACAATTACAAACTTCCCAAAGGGGTGGAAGCCGAATCGCTGACCTACGAAGACTGCAAAAAGATCGTCGAGGAGGCGCCGGCGAAGAAGGGTGGAGCCCGCACTTCAAAGGCGGCCAAAGCGAGTACGCCCCGGAAGAAGGTCGCCGCCAAAACCACGAAGTCCAAAAAGAAAGATTCCGGTAAATGAGTTGGACGGACGACTTCCGGTTCATGTTGGAGCCGGTGGGAGAGGGCGTGGTTACCGAGGATGAATCTCCTTCCCGCCTCTCGAACATCGTCGCGGTTCACGGCGAGAACCACTTTCCCGACCTCGAATCGGTGAAGCTGGTCATCCTCGGGGTGCGGGAATCGCGTCGGTCGAACATGCCCGGCGCCAAAGACGCCCCCGACGAAATCAGAAAGCGGCTCTACGCCATGCACTACCACGGCGAGCCGACCCACATTGCCGATTTGGGCAATATCGCACCCGGCGACACCCCCGAGGACACCGACCACGCGGTGATGAGGATCATCGCCGCCATGTTGGAACGCAAAATCACGGTGCTCATCCTCGGTGGAACGCAGGAGCTTACCCTGGCCAACTACCGCGCCTACGAATCCAAAGACACCTCGGTCAACATCACCCTCATCGATTCTCGACCCGACATGGGCGAGTTTCGCGACCAACTCACCCCCGAGAATTACTTCGGCAAAATCGTCATCCACGATCCCGGGTATTTGTTCAACGCCAGCTTGCTCGGCTACCAGACGTTTTATACCGAACCCGACATGCTCGAGGTCTTCGACAAGCTGTTTTTCGACACACACCGTCTGGGGGAAGTCGTATCGGATATTTCACTATGCGAACCGCTGATTCGAAACGCTGACCTCGTATCGGTGGATATGGGGGCGGTCCGGGATCAATCCGCGCCCGGCACCGGGGAGCCCAACGGGTTGAGCGGAGAGCAAATTTGCGCAATGGCGCGCTACGCCGGGTTGAGCGACAAGACCGGTTCCTTCGGCATATACAATTACGATCCGACCGCGGATGTGCGGGGCATTCACGCCACCCTCGTGGCACAAATGGCCTGGTATTTCATCGACGGCTTTTCGAGGCGCACGTACGAGTTCCCCTTGATAAACACCGATAAGTTTCTGGAATACAACGTGCATTTGCCCGGTGAAAACAGCGAGTTGATCTTCTATAAGAGCAAGCGCACGGACAAGTGGTGGATGAAAGTACCGTACGCTCCCGGCGCAGACGGGGCGAGGAGGAGGCACCATTTGGTACCCTGCAGCCTCCGCGATTACGAACTGGCGGGAAAAGGGGAAGTGCCCGACATGTGGTGGAAAACGTATAGAAAACTCGGGTGAATTATTCACATTCCTGTGTTGGGATGTGGGTTTTCGTGGGTGTTGCCTTATTGCCAAAAATTTTTGCCGGTATTGAATTTTAGTTATTTTAGCTGCGAGCTTTTGGCAAAACGACCCTATGCGTAGGGTTGTTTTCCTTTTGTAAACCACTGTAGTTACATGAAAAAACTTTTCCTTATTCTCGCTGCCACCTCCCTCGGAGGATCGACGCTATTTGCTCAACAAGACCCACAATTCACGCAATTCATGTACGATCGTTTATCGGTGAACCCCGCATATGCGGGCTCGAGTGAATCGTGGTGCGCTACGGTGATTGGACGACAACAATGGTCGGGATTCGCGGGCCAGCCCAATACAGGGCTGCTTAACATATCCGGTCCCATACCCTCCATTAAAAGCGGGATAGGAGCGACGGTCTACCTCGATGAGCTCGGTCCGCAATCCGTTACGGCCGTGCGCCTGGCGTACGCGTACCACCTGAAGTTGGGTGGAGCAGCACGCCTCGGGTTGGGTGTGAGCCTGGGCATGCTCAACAGCAGCCTGTCCAACGATTGGCGCGCATACGATTACATCGACGGGAACTTACAAGGGATCGGCACCGGAGCTGGCGACCCTTCCATACCGCAGAACAGCCAAACCGCATCCACGTTCGACGCCTCTTTCGGTGTGTACTTGCATCACCCCGACTACTACGCGGGCGTTTCCGCCGTTCACCTCAACGAAGGGGATTTGTCGGAAATGAACATTCAAGTCGCGCGCCATTTGTACGCCATGGCCGGGTATCATTTCGAGCTGAGCCCCATCTGGACACTCAGCCCCCACGTGCTTGCCAAGACCGACTTGAGCTCAACCCAGCTTGACGTGAATGCATCGATCATGTATAATAATACCGTGTGGGCGGGCGTTAGTTATCGTCTCGAAGACGCCGTAGCCCCAATGGCAGGTTATCAATATGCCTTCCCCAACGGGCAAAGTGTTTTGAGAATCGGATACTCTTACGACTTGACCACCTCTGAGTTGAACAATTACAGCAGCGGTAGTCACGAGATTATGCTGAGTTTTTGCTATCGACCCGAAAAACCCTTACCTAAACGCGTTTACAAGAACCCACGCTTCCTTTGATGTATCTTGGGGGTCTCCAATTTGAAACCATAAGACGGAGACAACGTACCAAGGTGGCTGTAAAATTGTTTTTATGAGGATTAATAACCTGCAAGGCATGAAAAAGTTGTTCTTTTTCCTTGTTACCGCGGCGACCCTTTACGGGTGCGGCACCGGCAACAGAGGAGAGCTCGTCGGAGTGATGCCGCGTGAAGATTGGGTGCAGTACAATCCCTATGGGATGAACTATATCCACTTCGGTAGCTTCGTCATGGGCTCCGATGATCAGGATGTCCCCTACGCGCACGTCAACAACCTGAAAAGGGTGACGGTAAGTGCATTTTACATGGACGATACCGAGATTTCAAACAATGAGTACCGTCAATTCGTGTATTGGGTCAGAGACTCCATCGCGCACCGGTACCTCGGTGAAGCCGGTATCGGCGAGCACGTCATCGAAGAAGATGAATTCGGAGAGATCATCGACCCTCCCATTATCAACTGGGATGAGCGAATCCGCTGGGACGGCGAGGACGAGCGCGAGGAATTGGCCGACCTCTTCCTGCCCGAGCACGAAAGATTTTACCGCCGAAAGGAAATCGATACGCGAAAGCTGAAATTCGAATATTTCTGGGTGGACCTGAAAGCGGCCGCCTCCAAAGAAGGGCGCGACCTCGACCTGTCTTTTACCAACGTAAAAGGTCAGAACAACGCCATCCGCGGTCACTCCGACCGAAGTCGCTTCATCGTGAGGGAAATCATCAACGTGTATCCCGACACCTTGGTTTGGGTGCATGACTTCACCTACGCCTACAACGAGCCGATGACGGAAAGCTACTTTTGGCACCCCGCCTACGACAACTATCCCGTAGTGGGAGTGACTTGGTCGCAGGCAAAAGCCTTCAACGTGTGGCGTACGCAATTGCTCAGCACTTGGAAACTCAGAAACGGCGAGACCATCGTACAGCGTTTCCGACTTCCCACCGAAGCGGAATGGGAGTACGCGGCTCGAGGCGGTCTCGACAAAAACCCCTATCCATGGGGTGGACCGTACATCAGAAACATTTACGGTTGTCCGTTGGCAAACTTCAAACCGCAACGGGGTGACTACGTAGACGACGACGGCGCAATGACCGTAGACGTCCGTTCTTTCGAACCCAACGGATACGGTCTGTACTGCATGGCCGGTAACGTCGCCGAGTGGACCAGCACGGCCTACGACGAATCGGTGTACGAGTTTGCGCACGACCTGAACCCCGAGTACCAGTACGACGCCCTGGCCGATGACCCGCCCGCACTCAAGCGGAAAGTCATCCGCGGCGGATCGTGGAAGGATGTGATGTACTACCTCCAAAACGGTACGAGGACGTACGAATACCAAGACACCGCCAAGAGCTACGTCGGTTTCCGCTCTGTAATGAGCTACCTCGGTCGAGGTAAAACCGGCAGCCCGGAAGATTGGAATTAATCCAATGGGGCGGTCATTTCGAATGAAACCTGCAACAATCTTTTTTTATATCAAACAGCCACATGGCAAACACTAGTAACAACCTGTAAAAGCGAGGAATATGAAACCAGGAAGTAAAGGATGGAAACAATTTATGGCGAAGCTTTATGGAATTGGAGCTTCTATCGTACTCATTGGTGCACTTTTTAAGATTCAACACTATCCGGGAGCGGGAATTATGCTCGTGGTGGGACTTTCCACCGAAGCGGTCATCTTTTTCTTCTCGGCGTTCGAACCTGTGCACGAAGAGGTGGATTGGTCATTGGTATACCCGGAGCTTCGCACCGGTGAGCCGGTGGGAGAGTCGCACCGCGCCATTGAGGACGATCAGTCCATCACCGAGCAGTTGGACAACATGCTCGAAGACGCCAAGATCGAACCGGAGCTCATAGCGAGTTTGGGCGAAGGTCTGAGGAGCCTCAGCACCCAAGCCAGCAAACTCAACGAAATCTCCGATGCATCCGTCGCCACCAACGAATACGCGGAAACCCTCCGCGGTGCGTCGAGCAAAGTCGGTCAATTGAGCGAGCAATACGAAAAAGCCTCCGAATCCCTGATCGGTCTTACCGAAGGACAAATGGACGGCGCTCAGGCCGGAGAACACCTCCGTCGCATGAACACCAACCTGGCGGAGCTGAACAATATGTACGAAGGACAGTTGAAGGAACTGCAGACTTCCAGCGAACTGTACAGCGGTATTTCCGAGTTGATGAGAAACCTCAGCGACTCCGTGGAAGACACCAAACGATACAAAGAAAACATCGCGGAACTCGCCGGCAACTTGTCGCGTCTCAATACCGTGTACGGCAATATGCTGTCAGCCATGACGACTCCGGCACCCGGAGCCAACGCCTGATAATTTTTTGAAACCATTTTAATCAGAGAGCAAAAACATGGCAGGAGGAAAAGAGACACCGAGGCAAAAACTCATCGGGATGATGTATTTGGTGTTGACCGCCCTTTTGGCGCTCAACGTATCCAAAGACATTCTCGACGCCTTCGTGACGATCAACGACGGTCTGGAAACGACCAAAGTGACGTTCGAGGGTAAACTGACGAATCAATACGCCAGCTTCGCGGCTTCCTACAATGAAAACCAAGAGAAGTACGGTGAAGCGTATCAAAAATCGCAAGTGCTCCGTGAGCAAGCGACCGACTTGATCCGCCACATCGACTTGATCAAGGCCAAATCCATCGCGGTTACCGAAGGATTGGAACTCGAAGAAGTGATCGGCAAGAACCAGTTCGGTATGGACACCATACTGCAACTGAAATACGTGGCGGGAAGGGACAACCGAAACGCCAATACCAACCTGATGATCGGATCCGAACCGGGAAACCCCGCGACATCCGATGATCCCGACGGCAACAACTACCGCGCGGCCGTGCTGAAGCAAAAACTCCACGAATACGGCGAGAACCTGAAAGCCCTGGTGGGGGATGGAAATCCCTCGCTGGTGGCGAACATCGACAGCCTGTTCAATTACCCGGAGAAAGTAAAAGACGCATCGGGAACGGTCACCAACTGGGAATCGCTCAACTTTTACAGCGTTCCCCTCGCGGCGACCACCACCGTATTGTCTAAGCTTCAGGCCGACGTAAGAAACGCCGAGTCGGATGTGTTGGAGTACTTGTTCCGCGACGTGGAAGCGGCTTCGTACAGGTTTACCAACCTGGAAGCCATGGTAATTCCCGAAAAAACCTATGTGCTGGAAGGCGACTCTTTCCGGGCGAAGGTCTTCTTGGCGGCTTACGACAACACCAACCTTCCCGAGATTCAACTCGCCCCGGAAGGTGTGAAAATCGACAGCGGTGCCACGGAAATACCGGGCAATCCCATCGAAGTGAGGGTGGGTAGCGACGGCTTCGGTCACATCGCCATACCCGCGCGAGGTGTGGGTGACAAAGAGTGGGAGGGACTCATCAAGTTCCGCAAACCCACTGGCGACGGCTTCGCGTTTTACCACTACTCAGTCGACTACGAGGTGGCGAAACCTTCTTTGGTTGTGTCGCCCATCAAAATGAACGTGCTCTATCGAGGTATCGACAACCCCGTGGCCATTTCCGTGCCCGGTGTTTCTCAAGACGCCTTGTCGGCGAGCATCAGCACCGGTACGCTCACCAAGCAAGCCGACGGTACGTACATCGCCAGGGTGAAATCCGGTAGCGAGGCCGTGGTTTCGGTCACCGCCGATATCCAAGGTGAGAAGAAGAACATGGGAAGCTTTACCTTCCGATTGAAGAACGTTCCGGACCCGGTGGCAAAATTTGCCGGAAAAACTTCCGTTGACAATACAGTACAGAAGAACCAACTTACGGCAGCCCTCGGGGTGATCGCCGAATTGGAAGACTTCGTTTTCGACCTGAACTATCCCATACGATCGTTTGATATTACGGTGGTGATGGGTGGAGACGTAAAAACATTGTCGTCCTCTTCAAACCGACTTACCCCCGAGCAAAAAGAACTGCTGCAACAAGTGCGCAGAAACCAAGTGGTGATCGTGGAGAATATCCGCGCCACCGCACCCGATGGAACCATTCGTAAACTCGGAGGGATTAATTTGAGGGTACTCTGATTTTAATATCGGAAATCATGAAAAAGAACTTATTCCATATCGCAGTGATGTTTTTCCTCGGAATGGCCGTGGTCATTCCCGAAACCATCTCGGCACAAACCGTTTTGGACGGTGCCTGGATACGGGAAAACAACAAAACCAAACGCGTCATACCCTATCCCTACATCCGGGAGGCGGACGTGATGTGGTCCAAGCGGATTTGGCAGGACATCGATCTTCGAGAGAAGATGAACCTCCCGCTGTACTACCCGCTGGAGGAGGCCAATGGAATGAAAAGTCTCTTTGACGTGATTAAGGACGCCCTCCTCGTGGAAGGATCCATAACCGCATACAGCACCGGAGTGACCGGCCAAGAAGACGACTTCCGCACACCACTGCTGCGCAGCGACGTGCAGAACCTCTTGGAAAAACCGGATACCACCATGACGGAAGACCCCGATACGGGTGAACTCATCCCGGTGTACCAAGTGATCAGAACCAACTCCCAAGACATCACCAAGTACCGAATCAAGGAAGATTGGTTTTTCGACCGGCAACGATCGGAGAGATATATCCGCATCATCGGGATCGCCCCGTTGAAAGAAAGGATATCCGCCGACGGTGAACCCACCGGTGCTTTCGAAACGCTGTTTTGGTTGTACTACCCCGAATGCAGGTATGTGTTTGCCAACTGGGATTCATTCAACCGACACAACGACACGGAGCGCCGCTCTTTCGACGACCTTTTCGAAAAGAGGATGTTCAGCGCCACGGTGGTGAAAGAGTCCAACGTTTACGACCGTAAACTGGACGACGTCTACACCGGAATCGAACGATTGCTTAAAGCGGAAGAAATCAAGGAGCAACTCTTCATTATGGAGCACGACCTCTGGAGTTTCTGATTCCTCGAACTGATTTACAACACAAAGAGCACCTCTCGAACGGGGTGCTCTTTTGTTTTTGGTTCGCGACGATGGCCACCGAACAACCAAGCAAAACGGCCGCCGTGCTATGCGCACGATTGCGTGAGAACGGACGGTGGCATCCTTTGCCCTCCCGGAAAAGGTGGGAGTGAAGAAGAATGCCCTGAGGGAGACGCGAAAAATCCGCACTGCGAATAGTGCGACCGGGCAAAGATATAACCGGTAGTTCGACCCCGATTTGACGAGACGTAAGTTCGACGTCCGGGAAAATGCCTTCATTATCTTTGTGCCCGTTGCGATGTGTGAGATGCGGGGGCACGCCCAGATCACCACGCACCCGCAACCGAACCGACACCCATGGTAAAACTCGAAAATATTCGGCTGGAATTTGGTGCGCGACCCTTGTTCGACGGCCTGGACCTTTTTATCGGCACCAACGACAAGGTGGGGCTGGTGGGCAAGAACGGCGCGGGAAAATCCACGCTGCTCAAGGTCATTTTGGGCGAGCAGCCGCCTACGGCCGGACAGGTGCACCAACCCAAGGATTTCGTGATCGGGTACCTGCCGCAGGACCTCGAATTTACCTCGTCGCTACCCATCAAAGAAGAGGTGTACAAAGCCTTTGACACCACGCGGAAGTTGGAGAAGCGCATGGAGGAAATTACCGTGGAGCTGAACGAGCGGGAAGACTACGAGAGCGACGGGTACATGGCGCTTGCGGAGGAATTGAACCGCATTTCGGTGCAATTGGGTATCCACGACATCAACAAGCAGGAGGAAGAAGTGGAAGGGGTGCTGCTCGGTTTGGGGTTTCTGCCCGAGCAGTTCGACGGCCCCCTGTCGGAGTTCAGCGGTGGCTGGAGGATGCGCGTGGCATTGGCGCGGATCCTGCTGTCGAAACCCGATTTGCTGCTTCTCGACGAGCCGACCAACCACTTGGACATCGAGTCGATTCAATGGCTG
Organism: uncultured Cryomorphaceae bacterium; assembly: GCA_964574635.1. Classification (GTDB taxonomy): domain Bacteria; phylum Bacteroidota; class Bacteroidia; order Flavobacteriales_D; family Cryomorphaceae; genus CAZNOG01. Next base: position 49,357 of record CAZNOG010000007.1, read on the forward strand.
GAAAACTACCTGATGGAGTATTCCGGGGCGGTGATTCTCATTTCGCACGACCGCTTGTTTCTCGACCGAACCACCAACCGCACGGTGGAGTTGATCAAGGGAAAATCGTACGATTACGCCACACCGTACAGCCGGTTCGTGGAATTGCGGAAAGACGTGATCGAAAAGCAGCGCGCCGCGAAGAAGAACCAAGACAAGGAGATCAAGCAAACCAAAGAACTCATCGACCGGTTTCGCGCGAAGGCTTCCAAGGCCTCTTTCGCCAAGAGCTTGGCAAAGAAACTCGACCGCATCGAAGAAATCGAAGTCGACGAAGATGACTATTCGGCCATGCACTTCCGCTTTCCGCCCGCGCCAAGGTCGGGGAAGATCGTGGTTGAAGCCGAAAAACTCTCCAAGGCGTACGGCGATCACACCGTGCTGAAAAGCTTGGACTTTGTGATGGAACGCGGTGAAAAGGCCGCGCTCATCGGGAAGAACGGCGTGGGAAAAACGACGCTGACCAAAGTGGTGGCGGGATTGACCGGTTTTACCGGCACCTGCCGACTCGGCGCCGGGGTGGACTTGGGCTACTACGGCCAGAACCAATCCGACGCGCTGCCGTCCAAACTCACCGTATTGGAAACCATCGAGAACGAAGCCGTGGGCGACATGCGCAAGCGCGTGCGAAACCTGCTGGGCGCCTTTATGTTCAGTGGCGACGACGTATTCAAACCGGTGAAGGTGCTCTCGGGAGGTGAGAAGGCCCGCTTGGCTTTGTGCCGCCTCTTGCTGCACCCGTACAATTTCTTGATTCTCGACGAGCCGACCAACCACTTGGACATGGCCTCCAAGGAGATTTTGAAACAGGCCCTCATCGACTTCGACGGCACGTTGTTGGTGGTGTCGCACGACCGGGATTTTCTAGCCGGCCTCACGGGATCCGTTATGGAGTTGAAAAACGGGCGCATGACTCGCTACCCGGGCAGCATCACCGAATTTTTGGAAAGACAAAAAGCGGAATCCATCCGCGGGTACGAGCACGTTTCGAAGTCGAAAACCGCCGATGCGGCCGACAACCGCAAGAGCGCTCCGAAGAAGAAGAGTGGCTTGAGCGAAAAGGAAAAGTGGCAGTTGTCCAAGAGGGTAGCCACTTTGGAAAAGGAAATCGAAACCTTGGAAGAGCGGTTGGAAAATTTGAAGCGCGAGGCGGCGGAGGTCGACCACAGCGATCACATGGCTTTGTACGATCTGGCGCAGCGGGAGGCCGACATGCAGGGCGAGCTCGAGAAAAAGATGGAGGCGTGGGAAACCGCTCAGGGTAAACTCGAGGATGCGGGGGGAGAACGATAAAAGGCAACTTTCCTTCGTCGGGCGCTTGGTGCATAGCGACCAATTCATTACCTTTAATTCCCGGTGTTCATGCAGACGGTGTGCCGGAGTACCCTCGGCAAAGTGTGGATTATCCACCCCTTATTGCGCGGAATTTCGCCACGCGATCGCCCCATGCGGCAGAGGTTGGGCCTTGGTAATGAGGCTCGACCGAGGAAAACCGCCACGCACCGAAACCGGCATGAAATTTTCGGAGAAACCAAGGAGCACGTAAACCTCATATAATCTTTTAAAACCTCAATTACATGAAAAGCACTGAAAAAATCCTCATCGCCGGTATCGTAGGCGCCGCTGCAGGCGCGTTGGCCGGTATTTTGTTGGCCCCGGATGAAGGAAAGAAAACCCGTAAGAAAATTGCAAAATCCATCGACGAGATCAAGGACACCGTGGATGAATTCGTTACCAAATCCAGCGAAGTGGTATCGGAGAAATTCCGCGCCGGCAAACAAGCGGTGATGTCCTCGCCCATGGCCGACAAAGTGGCCGAAAAGATCAAAAACGGGAAAGAAGGCGTGAAGTCTACGGTCAATTCCTAATGACCGTTTTTCGCAGTAAGGATACGAAGGCATTTTCCGCTGATTCAACGGGAAGTGCCTTTTCTTTAAGCCTGCCCGAACAACCAATACCGCCGGAAGAATATGGAAGGACTTAAGCAAGACATCAAGGAAACCGGAGAAATCTTCGAGGAATACCTCAAAACGGAGCTCGATCTGTTCAAAGTGGAGCTGATCGAAAAGTCCTCGCGGGTGATCGCCTCCACCATCTCGGCGTTTTTGCTCGCGGGCTTCGTGACCGTCCCCATCCTCTTCGGATTCATGGCCCTGGGATTTTATTTCGGCGAGCTGTTCGACAGCTATGCCGCCGGTTTCGGGCTCGTCGCCGGCGTGGTCGTCGTGCTTTACGTCGTCGCTATTGTGGCGCGGAAATTCTTACTCAAGAACCCCATTCAAGACCACTTGATCAAGACATTCGCGAAATCACTTTTTGAAGAAGAAAATGCTGGTAAAGAAGGAGATCAAAATCAATAGCCGAAAGAATCTCGCGGTATTCAAAGCCCACCTCCAACGCAAGCGGGAAGAAACCCGTGAAAACGCGGTGGACCATTGGCGGGATATGCGCGACTACTGGACGGTGACCCGCATTCTGCGCGAAGTGACGCGCACGGCCTACCTGCCCATGCTCGCCGAGGGATTGTTCGGCGCCGTGCTCGCGTACACGACGAAATCGTACAAAAACACCTCGTTCATCAAGAGCGCAATCACCGGCATTTCCGGACTTTTCCGAAAGTCAAAAGCCGAAAACGACGACGCGCCCACGCCCCACACGGACCTCTAACCATACAGCCTCCTTCGGTGAAAAACCAAGTCCTCGATACCTATTTCAAGATCATCGTCATAGGTGCGATCGTCATCTACACCCTCAGTTTGCTGAAAGCGGTATTCGCGCCTCTCGCCATGGCCATGTTGCTCTCCCTCATCGTGCTTCCCATGGCTCGCCGCATGGAGTCTTGGGGCATGAAACGCGTTTTGGCGGCCATACTTTCCACCTTGTCCATCATCCTCATCGTCGGTGGGTTCGGCGTGCTGGTATTCTTCCAATTCCGCGAACTCGCCGCCGATTTCCCACGGCTTTCCGGCGAACTCAACGACCGTCTCAACGGCATTCTCCAAAGTTTGCCCGACGGACTCCTCCCCGCCGACGTCCAAACCGTGGGCGACCTCAAGCAATTCGCACCCCAAATGGTAAGCGGCGGGAGCGGTTTCATCGCCAACGCCGTGGCCGACACCACGGGCGCCGTCACCATGACACTCCTCATTCCCGTGTACATGGTGTTCATCCTGCTGTATCGCAGCAAACTCTTCCGGTTCATCGGGGCCATCGACAAAAAGCGCCAAGGCGATCTATCCACCGCCACACTCGAAGCCAAGGAAGTGGCGCAGAAATACCTCGGCGGCTTGGGTTGGGTCATCCTCATCATCGCCGCACTCAGCAGCACCGGGCTGTGGCTCATCGGCATCGAATACGCCCTGTTTTTCGGCGTATTGTCGGCCATGCTCACCGTCATACCCTACATCGGCACCACGCTGGGAGCCACGCTTCCCGTCGCATTCGCGCTCCTCACCAAAGACTCTTATTGGTACGCCGTCGGGGTAGCCGGCATGTACGTATTCATACAATTTCTCGAAGGCAATTTCATCACGCCGTACATCGTGGGCCGCAGCGTAAACATCAATCCCTTGGCCGCCATTCTCGCCCTTTTGCTCGCCGCGCCCATGTGGGGAGTCATCGGCATGATCATCGCCATTCCAACGGTGGCGATCATAGAAATCATCCTCCAGCACAGCGATGAGTTCGACCATTTCGGCATCATCCTCCGCAACGACGACCCCTGAGGCGGAAGTACCCGGCGTTCAATTTCGAGGGAGTTTTTTATTGTGCGCCCTGCCGCGTGCATCCGTGATGACGACACACCCACAAAAACCCTCCTAATCCCTTCGTTCAAACCGCCTTCGTCGGGGCAGGTCGGGCTGTCCACTGTAGCCTACACGCCGGTGTACGGGGATTGTATGCGGCGCAGGAGCTACCTGCCGGGCCGCTCTGCCCCGCGTACAATCCCCAAGTACATCGGCGCGCAGGGCTGCCGTTCCCATCCCTCGCACGGGCGTGTTTCGCTTGGTGCGATGGGCGCGAATAAGTCGGGTTACTTTTTCCGGAAAAATATCAGGATGGGAATGCCTTGCAAATTGAAGTTTTCCCGCAGTCGGTTTTCCAAAAACCGGCGATACGGCTCCTTGACGTACTGTGGCAAGTTGCAGAAAAACGCAAAGGCCACTTTGTGCGTGGGCAATTGCATCACGTACTTGATTTTCACGCTCTTGCCCTTGTAGGTGGGCGGTGGACTTTTGTCGATGATGGGCTGCAACACCTCGTTGAGTTTTGAGGTGGGAATGCGCGTGCGGAGGTTTTGGTACACCTCCAGCGCTTTCTCCATGGCCTTGTGTATTCGCTGTTTGGTCAGTGCCGATGTGAAAACGATGGGGACGTCCGTAAATGGCGCGATTTGCTCCCGAATGGCCTCTTCGAATTTTTTGGTGGAGTGTCCGTCTTTTTCCACCAGGTCCCACTTGTTGACCAGAATCACCACGCCTTTGCCGTTTTTTTCGATGGTGTGGAAGATGTTCAGGTCCTGTTTGGTCAAGCCCTCCGTGGCGTCGATGAGCAAGAGGCAGACGTCGCTGTTTTCGATGCTCCTCACGGAGCGCAGTACGGAGTAGTATTCGATGTCTTCCTTTACGCGGCTGCGGCGGCGGATTCCCGCCGTATCGACGATATAAAAATCGAAGCCGAAGGCGTTGTACCGCGTCAGGATGGAATCCCTCGTGGTGCCGGCCTCATCGGTAACGATGTTTCTCTCTTGGCCGAGGAGGGCGTTGATCAGCGACGATTTTCCCACGTTGGGTTTTCCCACCACGGCGATGCGGGGCAGGTCGTCGTCATCCGGCGCTGCGTCTTCGGGAAGTTGTTCCACCAAAGCGTCGAGCATATCGCCCGTACCGCCGCCGCTGGCCGCGGAGATGCAGTACACGTCGCCCAGGCCCAGTCCGTAAAATTCTCCCGCTTGCAAAATGCGGTCGCTGGTATCCACTTTGTTGGCCACGACCATTACGGGTTTATTGGCTTTTCTGAGCATTTGCGCCACGGCGTGGTCGTGGTCGGTGATGCCCGTGTTTACGTCCACCACGAACAGGATGAGGTTGGCCTCGTCGATGGCCAGCTCCACCTGCCTTTTGATTTCTTCTTCGAAGACATCTTCGCTATTGATGGTGTAGCCGCCGGTGTCGATCACCGAAAACTCCCGCCCGATCCATTCGGCCTTGCCGTAGTGGCGGTCGCGGGTGACGCCGCTGGTCGGGTCGACGATGGCCGACCGACTTTCGGTCAAGCGGTTGAACAGGGTGGACTTGCCCACGTTGGGGCGTCCTACGATGGCGACGATATTGCTCATTACCGATTTTTGTATCCGTAGGCTTTCAGCCTGTTTTCCTTGTTTCTCCATCCCGCGTCCACCTTCACCCGCAGCTCGAGGAATACCTTGCCGTCGATGAACTTTTCGATGTTCAGGCGCGACTCCATGCCCACGCGCTTGAGTTTTTCGCCCTTGTGGCCGATGAGGATTCCTTTTTGCGACTTCCTTTCCACGTAGATCACGGCCAAGATCCTCGTGATGTGCTCTTCTTCCTTGTACTCCTCCACCTCCACTTGCACCGAGTAGGGAATTTCTTTTTGGTAGTGGCTGAGAATGCGCTCGCGGATGATTTCCGACACGAAAAACCGCATGGGTCTGTCGGTGAGGGCGTCTTTCTCGAAGTAGGGCGGCGACTCGGGCAGGAGCTCGAGCACGCGGGCTTTGAGTTGTTCCACCCCGAAACCGTGCATGGCCGACATGGGGATGATCTCCGCCTTTGGAAAACGCTCGGCGCACTGCGCCACGCTTTCCTCGACTTTCTCTTGGTCGCTGAGGTCGATTTTGTTCAATACCGCGATCAAGGGGATGTCCATGTCGTTCAGGATCGCGTCCAAACCGTGGAAGTCGGTATTTTTGTCCGTCACGTCGATCATGAACACGATGATGTCGGCATCGCGGAGCGCGCTCCTTACGGCGGCCATCATTTCGCTCTGCAGGGAGTATTTGGGATCGAGGATGCCCGGCGTGTCGCTGTACACCACCTGGTGGTCGTCGTCGTTTACGATGCCGACGATGCGGTGCCGAGTGGTTTGAGCCTTGGGATTGATGATGGAAAGGCGTTCACCCACAAGCGCGTTCATCAGTGTGGACTTGCCGGCGTTGGGCCGTCCGAGTATGTTGACAAAGCCTGCCTTGTGCGCCATTTTTCCTCCGCGATTTGGTAGACAAAGAAACAAAATATATATTTGCACTCCCAAGTCGGAAACGCCGACACGAAACCACTCCCCGAGAGTGGTACCAAGGGAAAGATATTGCGGGGTGGAGCAGTTGGTAGCTCGTCGGGCTCATAACCCGAAGGTCGTCAGTTCGAGTCTGGCCCCCGCTACAAAGAAAAAGCCATCTCTTCGGAGGTGGCTTTTTCATTTTGGGGTCGGGAGTGAAAATCGGCGATTCCCTCGCCACGCGCTGTCAGAGATCGAAGGCCTCTTTGATCGTTTCCACCGCGTCGAGTTTTTCCCAGGTAAACAGTTCGACTTCCAGCGTCTTGGTTTCGACCGAGCCGTTTACGTTTCGAGAAAAAGTTTTTTTCACCGTTTCGGGTGTGCGGCCCATGTGTCCGTAAGCGGCGGTTTCGCCGTAGATGGGCAGGCGCAACTGCAGTGACTTTTCTATGAAGCCCGGCCTCAGGTCGAAAATGCTTTTCACCCTTTTGGCGATTTCACCGTCGGGGATATTCACCTTGGAGGTGCCGTAGGTATCGATGAAGATGCCTGTGGGTTCCACCACGCCGATGGCGTAGGAGAGCTGAACCAGCACCTGATCGGCTACGCCGGCGGCCACGAGGTTTTTGGCGATGTGCCGGGCCGCGTAAGCCGCGGAACGGTCCACTTTGCTCGGGTCCTTTCCGCTGAACGCCCCGCCGCCGTGGGCTCCCTTTCCACCGTATGTGTCGACGATGATCTTCCTTCCGGTAAGACCCGAGTCGCCGTGGGGACCGCCGATCACGAATTTTCCCGTGGGGTTGATCAGGTATTTGATGGTGCCGTCGAAGAGTTTTTGTAGGTGGGGAGGAAGCTGGTTTTTTACCCTCGGGATGAGGATGTTGCGGAGGTCGCGATTGATGCGTTCACCCATCTCGGCGTCGGCCCGATCCCTCGCTTCTTTGGTGGCTGAGTCCGGTTGTACGAACTCGTCGTGCTGGGTGGATATGACGATGGTTTCGATGCGTTGTGGCACGTGGTCGTCCGAATATTCGATGGTGACCTGTGCTTTGGCGTCGGGGCGCAAGTATTTGATTTCGTCGTTTTCCCTCCGCAGGGCCGCGAGTTCCCGCAAGATGCGGTGCGACAAATCCAGCGCGAGGGGCATGTAATTTTCGGTTTCGTTGGTGGCGTAGCCGAACATCATTCCCTGGTCGCCGGCGCCTTGCGTTTCGGGATTTCCGCGGTCCACGCCCCGGTTGATGTCCGGGCTTTGTTCGTGCAGCGCGCTCAGCACCCCACAGGAATCGCCTTCGAATTTGTATTCGGACTTGGTGTAGCCGATTCGGTTGATTACTTCGCGCGCCACTTGCTGCACGTCGATGTACGTGTTCGATTTTATTTCACCCGCCAAAATGACCTGTCCGGTGGTCACCAGCGTTTCACAGGCCACTTTGCTGTGGGGATCGAATGCGAGGAAGTTGTCTAGTACGGCATCTGAAATTTGGTCTGCGATCTTGTCGGGGTGTCCTTCGGATACGGATTCCGAGGTAAATGAATACGGCATATGTTCAGTATGGGGTTTTTTGTCGATGTGATCTCAACGCCGGAAGGGGATGGCGGCCAATCGTTTGTTTCACTGCCTGAAAGGGGTTCAACCCCTTCACCTCCGGTGTGGCAAATGTAGCAAATTTGATTCGCGGCGTTCCGGTCATGTGGTCAATGTCTTGAAAATGTCTTCCAATCTCCGCTCTTCCTTTTTCATCTCTTCCACAACCAAATTTCGGGAGGCCGTAAATCGGCTGATGGTGCCGCCTAGGGATTTTCCCTTGTGGCCGTGGATGCGGAATTTCCCTTCGGCGATGATCTCCACGCGGCTCACGCCTTCGAGGTTGCGCAGCGCGCGAACGTCGAGTGTTCCGCTCACGTGGAGGTAGATGGTTTCCACTTCTGTTTCCGCCTTCAACCCGGCCACGGAACTGTCGGCCACCAATTCTCCGCGCTTGATGATGATCACGCGGTCGCAAATGGCTTCCACCTCCTGCATGATGTGGGTGCTCAGCAACACGGTTTTCTCTTTTCCGATGCGCCGAATCAATCCGCGGATGTCGTCGAGTTGGTTGGGGTCCAGACCCGAAGTGGGTTCGTCGAGGATGAGCACTTCCGGATCGTGGATCAACGCCTGGGCCAAACCCACGCGCTGACGGTACCCTTTGGAAAGTTCCCCGATCTGCTTGTGGCTTTCCACCTGCAGGCCCACCAATTCGATCATCTCTTCCACCCTCGCCTTTTTGTTCTTCAAACCGTACATGCCGGCCACGAAGCGAAGGTACTCGCGGATGTACATTTCCGGGTAGAGGGGATTGTTTTCCGGCAGGTACCCCACTTTTCGGCGCACCTGGATGGATTGTTTCCGCACGTCGTGCCCGGCCACCGTCACCTCGCCCTCGCTCGCCGGCAAGTAGCAGGTGATGATCTTCATCATGGTGGACTTTCCGGCGCCGTTGGGGCCCAAAAAGCCCACGATTTCCCCCCGTTCCACGGAAAAGGAAACGTCGCGAAGCGCGGCTTGGGCGCCGTAAAATTTGGTGATGTTTTTTGCGGATATGGACATGGCGAAGCGACAAATTTACGATTAATTGGTCGTGGGCGCGCCGTACTTCCCTCTCCCTTGGAGCATGTGCACGAAAGGAAAGAATTACCTTCGCGGGGATGAAGAGAGGAAGAGTCATAAAAAGCACCGGCAGCCGATACGTGGTGGAGACCGAATCCGGCGAGATGTTGGACTGCGGCATCCGTGGTCGCCTGCGCACGAGGGGACTGCGATCCACCAATCCGGTGGCCGTGGGCGATTGGGTGAAGGTGGAAAATTGGGAGGAAGACCCGGTGATCGTCGACTTCGAAAAGCGGAAGAATTACATCGTCCGCCGATCGGTCAACCTCTCCAAAGAGAGCCACATCATCGCATCCAACATCGACCTCGCCGTGGTGATCGCCACCATGAGCCACCCCCGCACCTTACCGGTCTTCATCGACCGCATATGCGTGTCCGCCGAAGCCTACCACATCCCCGTGGCGGTGGTGTTCAACAAGGTGGACCTCCTCGCCGAAGGGGAAAGGGAAATCGTCCGCGAATTTTTGGACGTATATGACCGACTCGGGTACCAAACGCTCGAATGCTCGGCGACCACCGGCGAAGGAATGGAAAGGTTCAAAAACCTTTTGAGGTCGAAAGTCAGCGTGTTTTCCGGCCATTCCGGCGTGGGGAAGTCCACGCTGATCAACACACTCGACCCGAAAGTCAATTTGCGCGTGGGGGAAATATCCGACGTGCACCTCACGGGCAAGCACACCACCACCCACGCCGAACTCGTGAAACTGGATTTCGGCGCGTACGTGGTCGACACCCCCGGGATCCGGGGATTCGGATTGGTGCACTTGGAGCCGGAGGAAATCGCGGGGTATTTCCCCGAAATGAGAAAGTTGCTGCCCGAATGCCGCTTCCACAACTGCCTCCACCTCCACGAGCCGGGGTGCGCGGTAAAGGAAGCCTTGGAAACCGGGGAAGTGGCTTCCACACGGTACGACAGTTATTTGGGCATGGTGGAAGACGCCGAAAACGAACAAAGTTACAGGTAATGCGCGCGGTGGTTCAACGGGTAAGCGAAGCCGCCGTGGACATCGGCGGCAAAAGGGTGGGCGAGATCGGCACCGGGCTGCTGGTCTTGCTGGGCGTGGAAGACGCCGACACCCGTGAGGACGCCGAATGGCTGGCGAGAAAAATCGCCGCATTGCGCGTGTTCGACGACGCCGAAGGGGTGATGAACCTCTCGGTAAACGAGGTGGGTGGAAGTGTGTTGGTGGTAAGCCAATTCACCCTCCACGCAAAAGTCAAAAAGGGATCGCGGCCCTCGTACATTCGCGCCGCAAAACCTGATACCGCCGTGCCCTTGTACGAGTATTTCGTCGGGATTTTACGCACCGCCGTGAAGGGAGGCGTGGAAACCGGAGAGTTCGGCGCCGACATGAAAGTAAGCCTCCTAAACGACGGGCCGGTAACCATCTGGATAGACACCAAAAACAAGGAATGACATGGACTTGAAAACGATGCAACGCGAAGTGGACGAGTGGATAAAGACCTACGGCGTGCGGTATTTCGGGGAATTGACCAACATGGCCATCCTCACCGAGGAGGTGGGGGAGCTGGCTAGGCTGATGGCGCGGAAGTACGGTGAGCAATCCTTCAAACCCGGGGCGAAGGAGGGAAGCATCGCCGATGAATTGGCGGATATTTTGTGGGTGGTGACTTGCTTGGCAAATCAAACCGGCGTGGATTTGGAAACGGCGGTACGGAAGAATTTCGAAAAGAAAACGCGTCGGGACGGCGATCGCCACCGACAGAATCCGAAATTGAAGGGATGAATCGAAACTTTCGGCGCCCGGAATCGTACCAACAGCCGAATTCCGTCTCGTAGACCGAAGTGCCCGATACGGGATTCAGAAATCCTCAAATAAAACAGCAGACCGCCCGAAAGGGCGGTTTTTTTGTGCCCGAATATCGTGTCTCCGCAATTTTGGGGTCAAACGTCGGAAGGGAATTCCGATTCCCGGAGCACCGGGATGGCGCCCAATCATTCGCAGCCGTTTATTGGATCATGAGCTTTCCGGTGGTTCGCCGCCCTCGTCGGTCTTTGATGGAATGGAAGTACGGCCCTGGCGGCAGGGCGTCCAGATTTATGTCCGTGTGGGGTGAAGTAATCTCGACGGATTTGACCCGGCGGCCCCGCAGGTCCCACAAGGTAAACGTCGCGGGTGTCAGGTCGGGGTCCAGTTCCACCCGTACTCTGTCTTTGGCGGGGTTGGGGTGAATTCGCGGATCGTCGGTTCGGCGAACCTCCGTGGTGGCCGTGACGAGTTCGAAAGGAGTGCCCCATTCTTCACCGTTCAGGGAGGTGTACACGAGTTTGCGGAAATAATACTCGGTTCCGAATCCGCTTTCGCATTCGAAGTAGGGCCCTCCTTGGCCGCGGATGTATTTTTGCGCCGTGGTGCCCACGCAGAAGTCGTCGAGCACAGGGCCCACCCAACATTCGGGGTCGACATTCGGCAAAGATTGCTGAAGGTTGGTCGTCTCGTCGTAAATCACCTTCGTGTCCGGGGATTCGCTCAACTGCGTGTAGTAATTGGTATAGGCCATATTTTCCCATTCCACGACGAAGGGGAGTTGGGACCACTGATCGAAAAGCGGATCGGAAGTGACCCAAAAATCCACCGTATCCACCGAAGAGGTGTCGTATTCCCACGAGGAAGGGCCGATCACGAATTGGTCGTAACTTTCTATGACCACGTAGTGAATACTGTCACCTACGGTTTGCCGATCGAGGTAATGCAGGATGTAGTGCCGTTTGGTGTGTCCGTATTCAAGATCCGATTCACTGATGTGCAACTCGTCGCCCGGCTGAAAATCAAATACGTCCGTGCGGGTGAGGTTCCGTACACCGTACTCACTGCCTTCCCGCCCCACCAAATCGTATTCTCCAAAGCCCGCCGAGTAATATTGTTCGAATCCTTCGGGAAATGAGATGAAATTGACCGTGCGCGTGATGCCGTTGTGTTTGGATATGGCGATGGTTTTCTGGTTTATGAAGGCTTCAATTTCGTTGGAGTCGGCGTCGAGCGCTTGAAACCCGATGTATCGCACCGAGTCCGGTTCCCCAAGCACGTACTCGGAAACCACGTCGTAAATGACCCCTCTCACCCTCATGTCACCCCCCTCGTATACCATCCAAGGGTCGTTCAGCGATCTTTGCATTTCAAGGTGGATGGGAGTGCCGTACCTGTTGTACAGGATTTGATGACCATCGCTCCCGACGCGAATTTTCGAACCCATCCAAGAAGCGCCGTCTATGGTGAAGCAAGGGAACGCGTCGGGATAGCCCGGCCTGTTTCGTACCATTCGGGGCAAGAATTGCACTTGATCACCATCGTCGATGGCGGTGGAATCGACTCGGATGGCCCTCAACATTTCGCCATTGTCGAACAGGTGATAACCAGTATCGGCCATGACGCGGTACGACTGAGCTTGTACGGAAACGGTCATCCAAGCGAAAAGGGAGAGCAGGATAGCGGCTTTCATCGGCATTGGATTGATTTTGAATCGGAAAAGGTAAGCAAGATCATTCGCCGATCCAAAGACGCCGGGGATTTTTTTGTGCGCGCCCGTTTTTAGGCTGGATGCGTTGGGCGTGTCCCCGAATCGTCGGCGAACCGAAAATCCGCTTAATTCTTTTGGCGGTTCGTCAATAGGTGAGTGGATCGCCCGTCCGTCGGGGTCGGGCTTTTCGGCTGTATCTGCGGGTGTGGCGGCGGCGGGGCGCAAGTGTGGAGGCGAGCTTTCTGCCGGTCGCTGCCTCCACACCGCGCCCCGCAACGCCGCCACACCCGCAGGATGCCGCCGACCGCCCTCACGCGAAGGCACGTTACCCTTCCCCGTTCCCTCTTCGTAACTTTGGGGCCGAACGGCTGGAATCACATGAATGTACTGTCGGTAGAAAATTTGTCGAAACGCTATGGACCTCGAATGTTGTTCGAGGGGTTTTCTTTCGGCATGTCGCGGGGAGAGAAGGTGGCGATCGTGGCGCCCAACGGTTCGGGAAAGAGCACGTTGCTCAAGGCCATCGCGGGAGTGGAGCCGGCCGATTCGGGCGAAGTCATTTTTCGCACCGGCACCCGGGTGGGATATTTGCCCCAAGAGCCCCATCTCCAAGCGGGCTTAACACTGGCCGAGGCCATCATGGAATCGGACAATCCCCTGCAGCGCGCGGTGTTGGCGTACGAAAAGGCGCTGAAAAATCCCGACGACGGCGAGGCCTTGCAACGCGCCATGGACATGATGGACCGGGAAGGAGCCTGGGATTACGACGCGAGGGTGAAAGAGGTGCTCGGCAGATTGGGCATCGACGACACCGTCATAAGCGTGGACTCGGCGTCGGGCGGTCAGCGCAAGCGCGCAGCACTGGCGCGGGTGATGCTCGAGGAACCCGATTTCTTGATCCTCGACGAGCCGACCAACCATTTGGACCTCGCCACCATAGAGTGGTTGGAGACCTGGCTTTCCGACGGGGCATTTACCCTGCTGATGGTGACGCACGACCGGTATTTTCTCGATCGGGTGTGTACGGATATCCTGGAAATGGACCGGGGGGAATTGATTCGTTATACCGGAAATTATACGTATTTCTTAGAGAAAAAGGCCGAAAGGGAAGCCCAACTCGCAGCCAGCGTAGACAAGGCCAAGAACTTGATGCGTACCGAATTGGAGTGGATGCGCCGCATGCCCAAGGCCCGGGGCACCAAGGCCAAGTCACGGGTAGACGCTTTCGACGACATACAGGCCCGGGCCTCCGTTCGCACCGACAAGCAATCCGTGCAACTCGGCGTGCGCACCGAGCGCATGGGCGGCAAGATCGTGGAGTTCCACAAGGTGGGGAAGGCCTTTGGCGACGTGGTGATCACCGACGGATTCGATTATACCTTCCGTCGAGGGGAGAAAGTGGGCATCGTGGGTCCGAATGGTGTGGGGAAGTCCACCTTCGTCAAGATGATGCTCGGCGAGGTGCAGCCCGATCGGGGCAAGGTGGTTCGAGGAGAAACGGTGCGCTTCGGCCATTACGGCCAGGAAGGGTTGAAAGATCAAGACCACCGCCGGGTGATCGAGGTGGTGACCGACATCGCGGAGGTGATCGAACTGAAAAAGGGGCACAAGCTCACCGCGGCCCAATTGCTGGAGCGGTTCCTGTTTTCCCGTGACAAGCAGTGGCAGTTGGTGTCGACGTTGAGCGGTGGGGAGAAACGGCGATTGTACCTCTGCACCGTCCTGATGGGCAATCCGAACTTCTTGGTGCTGGACGAGCCCACCAACGACTTGGACATCGATACCCTGCAAGTTTTGGAAGATTATCTGGCCACTTTCGACGGGTGTTTGGCGGTGGTGTCCCACGACCGTTTTTTTATGGACAAGGCGGTGGATCACCTGTTCGTGTTCGAGGGCGGGGGAAAGATCCGCGATTTCCCCGGAAACTATACGCAGTACCGTGAGGCGAGGGCGGAGGAAGAAGCGGCGAAGTCGAAATCGGAAGCCGACAAGCGCAGGGTGGCCGAAGCCGACAAGTCGGCCGAGCCCAAGAGAAAAACCAAGCTCACCTACGGTGAACGCTTGGAGTTCGAAAAGCTGGAGAAAACCATAGAGACCTTGGAAGAGAAGAAGACCCACCTCGCCGAGGCATTGTCCCAAACCACTTCTAACGACGAGCTGATGCGCATCGCCGCGGAACTCGAGGGGGTGGTTCAAGAAATCGATTCCGCCACGGAGCGTTGGATGGAACTGGCCGAGTGGGCATAAAGATCGGGTTTTGGGTTTTAAGTGGGTTCTCGTCTTCGAGTCTTGGTTCGGCGGTTTAAAATTTCAGGAGAAAATCAAACATCGACCTTCCTTATTTTAGTTTTTGGGCAAAAAGTAAAATAGCGACCCACCTTGTCGTCGTTTTTGTTCGGAAAGTAAAATAATGGGTGGGGGTGGATTAAGGTTTTTGGGGTGGAACTGGCGAGATCCTCCGCGCAGCGTACTCGGAGGCTCTCGGTGCCGGAACACTTTGTAGAGTTGTAATGCCGGAAAAATTCCCGGAACGTAAATAGGTTACGTAGTGAGGTGGTAAATTGCCTTGGTATGACTGTTAAATTGAATCGACCATGGCAATGAAAAGGATCAGTTTTTTGCGGACTTTGATGCTGCTCGGTGCGGCGCCGAAGGTAGTGATGGCGGGAATGGTGGAGCCGGAAGTAGTCGACGCACCTCCGCGTTTGGACTTGGTCTACGGCGGTTTTATACGCGGTCTCCGTTATTACGATTACCGCAAGGTGCACCGTAAGTTGAAGAAAGGGATTTTGGTGGATTTGCGCCGTGAGCCCGGCAACCCCCACGACCGCTACGCCATCGAGGTGTGGTACGGGGAGAACAAGCTGGGCTACCTCCCCCGCGCGGAGAACAAAACCCTTTCCCACTTGCTGGACCTCGGCCTGACCTTCGAGACGCAGATCCGCTACGTGGACCCCGACAGAAAAAACGTCTGGGACGGCGTGTACGTGAAGGTGTTCGGCGATGTGGGGAAGGTGGCGGAGGGGGAAGGGGTGTGAGGGGGGGATGGGTTTGTTTTTGGGGGTGGGGGACCCTCCGTCCGGTACCCGATTTATCTACGGATTTTCGGACAAAGAAGGATTAAAACCCACGGATAAAATGGCATGAAAATGGCAAATAGTGCCTTATCCAATGAATCCCAGACAGAGAAGGATTGAAACTCCGAAATCGGCGTGCCGTGTGGATTGATTGAAAACTACGAACTTAGATACCTCATACCAAACTCTAACACCAACCTTGTCTGTTGTGGATTGATTGAAAACTACGAACTTAGATACCCTTCGGCGACCACCGCTTCTTCACCCTGTAGTTGTGGATTGATTGAAAACTACGAACTTAGATACCGTTTGTAATCCTTAGAACGTGGAAATTCTAGTTGTGGATTGATTGAAAACTACGAACTTAGATACCTACTTGCCGTTTTTCCTGATCCGTCATATTGTTGTGGATTGATTGAAAACTACGAACTTAGATACCGCGTACTCAGATGGGACGTTTGTGTATTCGGTTGTGGATTGATTGAAAACTACGAACTTAGATACCGAGGACAAACGGTAGAAATATTAGTAAGCGTTGTGGATTGATTGAAAACTACGAACTTAGATACCCCAAGCGCGGCGCCGGATTCGTAGGGCTCTGTTGTGGATTGATTGAAAACTACGAACTTAGATACCAGCTCCCTCTCGTTCACAATCTCTTTCACGTGGTGGATTGATTGAAAACTACGAACTTAGATACCCCAGGTCTCCGTATAATTGTGAGTGCTATGTTGTGGATTGATTGAAAACTACGAACTTAGATACCTTCCCCAGACCTCTGACATACGGCCCTGCAGTTGTGGATTGATTGAAAACTACGAACTTAGATACCCAATTCCCCCGAAGCCCCGACAAGCACCTCGTTGTGGATTGATTGAAAACTACGAACTTAGATACCAGGTAGGAATAGCACATTCGTCCTCTCCCGTTGTGGATTGATTGAAAACTACGAACTTAGATACCACCGTCAAAAACTCATACCATGCACCCGTCGTTGTGGATTGATTGAAAACTACGAACTTAGATACCAAACGCATACAACATGACCTCCTTCCCCTTGTTGTGGATTGATTGAAAACTACGAACTTAGATACCGATGAGATCAAAAAGGAGCACCCGGACTATGTTGTGGATTGATTGAAAACTACGAACTTAGATACCTGGACCGGGTCTTACGTGTTGGTTCATGTCGTTGTGGATTGATTGAAAACTACGAACTTAGATACCTTGCAGGCATACATTATAGGCCTGCAAGATGTTGTGGATTGATTGAAAACTACGAACTTAGATACCTCTACCCCTCGATGACTTTAAGGGCGGCGAGTTGTGGATTGATTGAAAACTACGAACTTAGATACCTTTCTTGTGTACTACGCCTTTCGGCCAGTCGTTGTGGATTGATTGAAAACTACGAACTTAGATACCGGCGATGGATTGCCGAAAACGGACAAGCCCGTTGTGGATTGATTGAAAACTACGAACTTAGATACCCTGTTTCCCATTCGTGCCTCAATCGACGCGTTGTGGATTGATTGAAAACTACGAACTTAGATACCAAATCGTCCGATACGTCATCTTGCCGCTCAGTTGTGGATTGATTGAAAACTACGAACTTAGATACCTGCGTCGACTCCTGTGTGGGTCAAGATGATGTTGTGGATTGATTGAAAACTACGAACTTAGATACCTCACCTTCTGCCCGGGCGTGTGCCCGAAGTGTTGTGGATTGATTGAAAACTACGAACTTAGATACCGTCCTTGGGATCGTCGTCCTTAGGATCGTGTTGTGGATTGATTGAAAACTACGAACTTAGATACCTACAAGTTTCCTAAAACGATCGTCCTTTATGTTGTGGATTGATTGAAAACTACGAACTTAGATACCTACTTCGAGGTGACTGTGCAGAACCGCCAGTTGTGGATTGATTGAAAACTACGAACTTAGATACCCAACTGATGCGTCAAGAGGACATACGCCCCGTTGTGGATTGATTGAAAACTACGAACTTAGATACCGGTTTTCTTAAACATGGTTGCTAACTTGTGTTGTGGATTGATTGAAAACTACGAACTTAGATACCTTCGTTATCATTGCCTACAACGTTTTGCCGGTTGTGGATTGATTGAAAACTACGAACTTAGATACCTCAACAGCATTATCCCATTCTTGCATCGTGGTTGTGGATTGATTGAAAACTACGAACTTAGATACCTAAACGCCTCCCGAGTTGTCAATGCCTACCGTTGTGGATTGATTGAAAACTACGAACTTAGATACCCGCAATGAAAGAAGTAGAATGGCAAGACCAGTTGTGGATTGATTGAAAACTACGAACTTAGATACCACGTGTTGGCCTAAACCAAGAAGCGGTGCGGTCTTCACGTGGTTCTTCGGTTCGAAAATTCCACCTTCAGAACAATTCCAGTTGCCCCGGGGGTGAATTTAACGGTTTGAAGCTCCGTCCCACAAGGTTGATCATGGATGAATATTGTTTGTCCGTGATCGGTAAAATGGACACGTGCCCTTCTTTCGGTGTCAGGCGTCGCACTCGGTCGATGTGAACTTGAGCATTTTCCCAACTCGGACAATGGCGTGTGTATACGCTGAATTGCATCATCACGAAACCGTCGGCTTGAAGGTTCTTCCTGAAATCGGCGTACTTCTTACGAAGGTCGGCATTGTGTGTAGGAAGATCGAACATGACGAATAACCACATAACTCTGTAGGCATTTATGCGCGTGTAGCGATTTGAATATGACATGATTGAGCCTACGCGCTCAATCCGCAAATGTTGCGTATCTCAATTTCCTCGCCTCACCCAAAAAACATTGCGCCAATCCGGCCGAGGTTTCACGGACTGCCATCATTAAGGGTCTGACCTTCTCGCCAATCCGACAATCCGCATGGGGAATTTGGAGAAGCCGCTGCTTGTCTTCAGTCGTCAGTTCCGATGAATCGAATCCTTCTTCGACCATTGACAACACCTCTCGATCCACGAACGGGCGGTAAGGTTCCATGATGTCATCGGCCAAACAGAACGCGTTATACTTGTTGTGGTGGTGGATACCCAGTGTCGGATGAAGTCCGCTTCCCGTCAATGCCCGGGCCACGACCGCACGAAGGATGGCGTATCCATAATTTAGAAGGTTGTTCGGTGAATCCCCGAAACGCTCCCTCTTAAAATCACCTCCGAAGAGTTCGGGCCAATAACGTTTAGCTCCCATCCCTTCAAGATTTTCCGGATCTCCACTTCGAACTTTTTCTGCGAGAGTACGCAGATTGACCTCCGAACCCACCAGCTCCAGTAAGGCGTGTTGGTTTTTCAATTTCGCTTTTACTGTTTGCATCCATAGGTTTTTCATCAGGGGTTTTCCGGCCGAAACCTGACTTCGGAACCGTTGATTTTGAGTTTGGTGTGCTTCCAACGGCAATATCATCGCCTTAGGCATATAATCGCCGCCACAAAAGATGACTGTGCAATTGTTTCGAGCCAACGCATCCACGATGTGTTGCGTGAAAGTAATTCGGGGATGTTCGAGAACGATAAAACCCAGATCTTCGATCGGTCGGGTCGTCTCACCACTTTCTGTTTTGATTACGAGTTGACCGTTTCGGAAAGACAAGTGTGCCGGGTTCGTAAAGAATAAGGTACGCTTTACCACGGTCGCAGATTGCCTAACACGTCCAATTTTACTTTTATTGGATTCTCACTGATTAATTTACCCATGCTTTGAATCCGCTTCATCTCGCTGTAAAAGTCTTGCGAACTCGCACGGTGCAACCGGAATAAGTAATCTCCAGCTGATATATTTTGTACTCTATACAAATGGTCACTCAAATAATCGTTGTCCAGCGACATCCAGTTTGCCACATGATGATCCGGTAAACCCAAGATAAACATGTCGTTTTTCTCCATGGTAAACCACAGATCACCACCTTTTGGGGTGCGATATACTGGGCGTTTATCCGCCGCTCTTTTCACAGCGGTCCAAAAATTCACCACTTCTTCTTGTAGATTTCCATCCGAATCATGGTACATCAATACATGGTGGTTGTTTTTTGGATTTACGAATTGATTGTACGGATTTTTTAATCGGGTTGCATTTCCGATTGATTCCTTGATCCGAACTTTCCGGACCGGAATAGGTGAGCCATTTTTGTTCGGCATGAAAACCTTGGGTTGAGGGATGCCGTTTTCATCAGCCTCAAAAAACACGGTTTTTTTGGCCTCGTTATCCAAGGCACTTATGTCCCAACCTTTGGGATTGGTTACGTCGATTCCCACCTCCCGAAGTCGGTCAGTGATGGCGTCTCGGACTCCCGGGTCGACCACTTTTGCCAAATGGCTGTGGGTTTGAATGAAGTCAATAGATTTCCGTACATGGTAATATGGCGTCTCTCCATCGTGAAAATATTTGCCGTACACGGTTTCTTCATGGAGAGGGCCTCTGGCAGAGTATCCTTCACCATAGAGTTGATTGCCATTTTTCTTTCGTGTATTGCCTTTGAAATCGTAGAGCTTTTTTTTGGTTTTGGTTAGTACACGGTTGTTTTGTTCGTGGACAACCAATATTTGGTCCACCGCTTTTTTCGCATCCACCCAGAACCTATCCCACGGTTTATCTACAAAGTGACGGCTGTCGCTGCGCAAGTCGGACATGGCTACTTCATTCGCATGTGCAGTGGACAATTGCTGAAGGTGTGCTCTTTTCCCTAAAGCGACAACCAATGCATCAATGGCATGATGACGATGGTCGAGCCTTTGTTTTCTGGGATAGAACTTTTCATGTATGACGTTGCCACCGAATACTTGGCCTTTTTTGGCTAATGCATTTTCATCTTTTTTGAGTGTGCCGGCATTCCACTTCCTGTAATCCACCACCTCGCCTTCTTTGTCAATGGCCACCAGGTACTCTCCGTTTTCCACCTCGAGTATTTTGGGTGGTGTAAGAATACCATCCAAGCCCCAATAGTGCCGCAATAATGCGCTTACCGTTCCTTGCATGATGTCCACATGACGACATGCATTCCTCAAATATTCCACGGCGTATCGCGATATGTACCTTGTATCATTCAATTGCCGCGAGATGAAATCTTCCGCGTCGGCATTTTTTTCTAAGATAAAACGCTTGGCTTTTTGGTATGGGAGAATGTCGAAAATATTCTTTTTAATGGCTTCCCAGTCGGCGCCGATGGATTGGAAGTATTCCATTGGTGTGCGGTTACCTTTGGCCCTGTTTGTGTCCGCGTCACAAAGAGTTTTATTGGAAAGAGAATTATTCAGGCTGCGGCTAAGCGGTATGATGTGCTCTACTTGAACCGCGCCGGTGCCGAAGAGGTCTTCAATTCCGAAGGTTTGCTCAGGGTTGAAGGGGTTCGTGGCCCGCCCGTTTCTTTCTTTGATTTCATTATACAACTGCAGTTTCTGAATATTCTCACGAGTATGTGGCTGTCTGTATTTGTCGAGAGTTTTTTTTAATTCGATATTCATCGTTCGGCGATCCATATTCATTTTACGGATTTTATCCCGTTCTTTTTTGCTTCCCTTCAGATCCCTTGCAAGCTCTACCTTTACAGCGGCAGGTTGGCCGTATTCATCCACGAGTGCATTGTATAGTGTTCTTAGTTTAAACAATGCCTTTTGAACTATCGGATTCCGAACGTTCTTCGGTTCGGGTAAATATTTAGATAATTCTCCTCGTACTTTGAAGCTATGGTGGTATAATTTTTTGAGCGATCTTTCATTCACGCCGAATTCTTCCTCTAGAAAGTACTTGATTCGATCTAAGGCAGGACCTTCAGAGCCGTCTTTGGCAATGGCGATGACATTGTCTTCAATAAATGACTGTTCTGCGGCATTTTCTTCCGGCCATTTCTCATTCAATGCCTTTTTTACTCCGGCAAGAAGGATGGCTTCATCATTTCCATATCCTTTTTCTAAAAATTCCGTGATGTTTCGAATCGCTTTACGGCTCAAATTTGAATAGCCTTCCGCCAGTCGGAAATTTTTGAATTTGGCAACGGCTTTTTCATCGAGGCCATATTTTTCTTTTGAATGCAGATGTTGCTCCAACCATTCGGGGTCTTCGGCCCAATATTTCAAGTGCCATAGATCCTCCCTCTCGCTTGGGCTCATTTTAGTCCAAATCTTTCCGAATATTTTAGACAGCGAGGCGTGAGTGGGGTTCCCGGGTAATTTTTCTTTGTCGTCGTAATTGAAATTCGCCTGTGGGTTGGATAGTTTTTTTCGGAGTTTTTCGAAGTCTTGCGGCTTGTCTTGTTTCAGCAAATATTCGACAACCAGTTTTTTGTCATTGGCACCTAGCGCTTCACCATCCATTCTGATGTTCGTTGCATACGTGAGAGCTCGGAAATATTCGAAATCCAAGGAGGATTTTGGTGCAACCGGTTTACTGGTTTCGTAGCGACATTTTCCCAACAGGTGTTTTTGGCTGCGCAGAGGTCGTTGATAAAAGAGTATTCCGTTTTTGGTTGTATCTGAGCGGTGTGTGAAACCTAATTCATTGTAAAAAGTGTCATCCAGAATATCCGGATAGAACTTTCTCTGGTTATCGTAGATTATTTGGAATTCTTCGGAATACATACTCCGCAGGGTATACCTGTTACGCAATCGCGTCTGGTGGGGGTCTTGATAAAAGAGGTAGTTACCCAACGTGCCGAATTCCTCTATTTTCTCCAGCGTCTCGTCGATGCCCGTTCGGTTTTCTTTGGGTACTCCTTTATATATGGCTCCTTTTTCATCGCCATCTTTCAAGGTTTCCCGGTATCCTCGCCTTAAACCCATTTGATAGAATACCCTTCCGAGTTGATGGGGACCAAGCTTATTTCCTTCGAATGCCAAGTGCCTCATTTCGTAGGGGTCGATTTTAAAGAACTCATTCAGTTCGGGGCACAATGGCGCTTGTCTTATCAGCTTGCGGAATTTGTTTGGATAGCGAGTTTCGGATCCTTCGGGAAAATACTTTTCATAAAGTGCCTCAATGTCCGGGAACAATCCCTTTTCAAACAGTTTTTCGGCGAGTTTAGCTTTGCGTATACCACGCCGGAAATATTGACGACGCAACTGCCTCTTTACTCGACGCGTTTCATTCAGTGATTCTTCTTTTGATCCTTTGACTAGGTTAACACCCATGGAAAAAACCATGGACCCCATGCCTTTTATTTCTTGGTTTGCTTCATCGACCACGGCCCAGCCTATTGAGTTGGTGCCCAAGTCAAAGCCAAATGTCACACTCATTTTATTGAATTTTTGGTTTTAGAGTGTCACAATATAGAAATTTTTCGTATTATTGTGGCGTTACTTTGAAAAAAGAAACGTTTTCAATCTTTTCACAATAAGGCTATATGCCGAAGGAGAGACTCCTATCGAACCCTGCCTACTCGGTGGGGTTCATTGTTTTAAGGCATTAAGTCGCCGACTTGGAATCCGTAATTCGGAAGGAGTCGTGCCAATCGCGCAATTGTAGTGCCGCAATTTTACTCGGCACTAATACCGTTCTAACCGGTCGCGCATATACGCATCCAAGTTCGATGTCAACTATCAATACATTGAGGGAGCACCTCACTAAAAGACCTCCAGAACCCTCCCAAAAAAACCTCACCGGGATTCGAACGGCACCCTATCCCACCAGTCCGAAAAGAATCAAAACGCGTTCACTCATCCCAATAAACACCCGAGATGGATATTCGTCCAATTACAGGTCGTCGTAATTGTACATTTCGATGTGCCAAGTGCCGTTGGAGCCTCGAAAAACAGGAACGTGTTCCTTCCACTTTTCCACCAGTTTGGTGTATTGTTCACGTTCATTGAATTCACCTTCCCTGAAATCGGCTTCGTAATTAAAGGCGCGCCACAATTCCAGAATTCCAATTTTTAATCGCTCTACGTGTGCGTCCGTGAGACGGTCTTCGGGAGGAAAATAATATTGAGGTACACCGAGAATGTCCTCCATGGTCCGTTGGTCTTCTTCCATCGATCTTTCCAATTCGATGATATCGCGCATGAACTCCATTTCTTCGGGTAACTCCAATTCCCGAGGTGGTTCACGGTTGTCCCGTGCCGCGCGCATAATGTCGAGGAGTTGTTCTACATAGCGGTTCATGGTGTTGGTGGTTTTATTAAATCCTGTTCCGGAAAGAATGTCTTTTGGCCTTTTCACTTTCAATAGTACGATTTTGTCATCGCATTTCCAATTGGTTACCGGAAAAGATGCCCCGAAAAAACCTTTTCAACCAAACCAAATTCGAAACCCCGAGTAGTAGTCGACATGAATTCGGAAGCGTGTATAGGGAAGACGGCCGATTGTACTTCAAACTGAACTTGCAACTCCGATTCCTGTGAGGCGCCGCATAATCCCACCAACCCCACTCTACTTCCACCCCCCCCCCAAACCAACGGTTTCCTTATTTCCCATCCCGCGTGGGGCCCGCCACCTGCATTTTTTCCGGGCCCTTTCGTCTATTGGCCACGAGCAAATACACCACCAGCGACAGGGAAATGCCGAAAATATTGGGATCGAGTTTGAGGGGCAAGTGGACCAGACCTTCGGTTTTGAGGTACTCTAGACAGAGCGTCGTGAGTCCCCCGCCGATCATGGCTGCGATGGCCGCGTTGGGGTCCTTCTTTTTGAAAAACAGCGCCGCGATCAACGGGATGAACAAACCCGACACCATGAAGGAATACGAAAGGAGCATCAGGTCGAGGACGTTCGTCATGACCGTGGCCAACAGCAGCGCCAAGGCGCCGACGACGAAGGTGGCGATCTGGGAAAATTTCAACAGGTATTCTTCCCGTATCGGGAGGATGTTCGACAGGATGTCCGTTACCACGTTGCCGCTGGACGCCATCAGACAACTGTCGGCGGTGCTCATGATGGCCGAGAAGTAGGCCGACATCATCAAGCCCATCAGGCCTACGGGCAAGACGGTGCGCAAGAGGATGGGCAAGCCCATCTCGCTGTCCAAATCTCCGACGGCCGAAAATCCCAGCGGTTCGAACATCCCTTGCATTAGGGCCACCCGGGCGAACAAACCCAAAAGGACACCCATGAAAGCCATGATCGGCCACTCGAACAGGCCCGCAATAATCCACGCCTTTTTGGCGGTTTTTTCGTCCTTGCTGGCGTATATGCGTTGGTAGAGCGTCATGCCGATAAACCAGATCGGGATGATGGTCACGCCCCAGTTTACGAATTGCTGCCACTCCAAATTCCATAGATCGAGAAAGGAGGGTTCCACGGTGGAGACGATCCCTTCCCAGCCCCCTATGGCCACGTAGCCCAAAGGGATGCCTATGAATATCAGTCCGCCCATCAGCAGAATCCACTGGACTACGTCTGTGTAAATCACGGCTTTGAGTCCGCCGAATACGGTGTAGGTCACTGCCGTGATGCCCATGATCAAGACCGCTTGCTGCAAATCCAAAGCGGGGAAAGTGGCCGTGGCCAACTTCGCGCCGGCGAGGATTTGCGCGCCGGAAAATCCCATGTAACCGACGGCCGAGATGACGCCCGCGATCAGGGCCACCCGCTTGTCGAACAAGTGGAGGAAAATTTCCGGAAAGGTGAAAAGTCGGTGGTTGCGGAGGAGCTTGAAGACACGGGGAATCAGGAACACCGCGCTCAGCCACGCTCCGAGCAAACCGGTGAAGAGCATCCAACTGCCCGCCACACCGATGGCGAATCCCAGACCTCCCAGGCCGATTGAAAATCCCCCGCCGACGTCGGTGGCCACAACGCTCAATCCGATGTGGCCGCTGCTCATGTTCCGCCCTCCGACGTAGTAATCATCTACGTCTTTGTTCCTCCGCATGAAGTAGAAGCCAACGGCCAACATGCCGAGGAGGTAAGCGACGAATATGGCGAGATCTATAGGATGGATCAAAACGCTCACAAATGTGGGAATAATGATATGGAAATCAAAATGTCAGCGTCGAGGAACCCGCCAAACAACCCATCCTTCGGGTGATCTTGAGGGGGGTAGGCCGATCCCATCCGAACACGCATTTCCCAGGCCATTTTTAGGCTGTTTGGTATTTTTCCAAGAGTCCTTTCATGCGATCGGCGATCGAGCTCGGCGAATCCAAAGAGGGGAGAAGGGATGAGGCCCGGGCTTCTTGTGAAGGACGGAGATAGATCCAATACACAGCGGACGGACGTGTTCGCGATGGGTTATTATTGCTTGAATTCCAGCAAATCGGCCGAGTTGAAGCCGATCTTGAGCTCGTCGGCTACGTCCGCGTCCCGCGTCATGACGGTGAGCAATTCGCCGTTTTCCAAACGCAGGGTCAGCTGCACGGAGTCGCCCAAAACGGTTCTCCGCATCACGCGTGCGGCGGTGATGTATTCGCAGTCGGCGTTGATTTGCAACTTCTCGTTTCGGATGGCGTGGCAGCAGTCGGGACGCAGGGGACACCGGAAGGCTTCCTGAAGGGAGCGGGTGATGCGCACCGTGTCGCCGAACAAAGAGGCCACGTACAGGGATTCGGGTTTGCCGTACAGGTTGGAGGCGATGTCTTTTTGGACCAGTTGACCTTCTTGGAGAATCAAAATCTCGTCGGCCACCGTCATGGCGTCGCGGGTGTCGTGGGTGACGAACAACGCGGTCACTTCCGTTTTTCGGATGATGTCGAAGATTTCGTCCCGCAATTCGGCCCGCAGAATGCTGTCGAGGTTGCTGAAAGGTTCGTCGAGGATCAACAATGAAGGATGTGGCGCCAGAGCCCGGGCGAGGGCCACGCGCTGCTGCTGCCCTCCCGACAATTGGTGTGGATAGCGCTTTTCCATGCCCTGCAATCCCACCAGTTCCAGCATCTCGGCGACGCGTTCGTTTTTGTCTTTGAGCTTGGATATGCCGAACCGGATGTTGTCGCGGATGGTGAGGTGGGGGAAGAGGGCGTATTCTTGGAAGACGAGGCCCAAGCGCCGTTTTTCGGGGGCGACGAATTTGTCCATGGACGACATGAGCTTGCCGCCCAAGGCGATGGTGCCGCGGTCGGGTCGCTCGAGTCCGGCGATCAGGCGCACCAAAGTGGTTTTGCCGCTCCCGCTCTCGCCCACGATGGCGCACACGGTCCCCGCTTCCAGTTCGAACGACACGTCCTTCAAGGCGTAGGTTCGTCCCTGGTCAAAACTCTTCGATAAGTTCCCGATGTTCAACATATAACCGAAATCTTTGGCCGCGCCGGGGTGATGGTTGGTCGGCCCCGTGGGGTGTTTACGCCTCCACGCGCGACATTCTGTTCAACAATACGATCGGCAGCATCGCCGTAAAAATAATGAAAAGCGACGGGATGGCCGATTCCATGACCATTTCGTCGCTGGCGTACTCATAAGCCTTCACGGCCAAAGTGTTTACGTGATGGGGCTTGAGGATGAGCGTCAGCGGCAATTCTTTCAGTACGTCGACGAACACGAGGATCACCGCGCTGATCAACCCGGTTTTTATCAATGGGAATTCTATGCGCAACAACGTCCTGAGACGACCCACCCCCAAAACCTTTGAAGAATCCGGAATGGCGTCCGAAACCTTTTCCGTGGTCGCTTCCACGGGGTTGTAGGCCACCGCCAGAAAGCGAACGCAATAGGCGTACAACAGCGCCGCCACCGACCCGTTGATCAGCAGCCCCACGTCCATGTCCCAAAGGCGCTTGGCCACGCCGATCATCCACTTGTCCAGTGCGAGCGTGGGAAGCATGATTCCGATGGCGATCACCGCCCCGGGGATGGCATAGCCGAGTACGCCGATCCGCGCGGCGCCGCGCACCGACGCCAGCACGTTCCACTTGGAAAAATAGATGAGCATCACCGCCAGGGCGACCGTGAGGAGCGCGGCGCCGAAAGCGATGGCGAAACTCTGCACAGACAGAGAGATCAAAGAGGCGTCGAATACGCGGTCGGCCGTGAGGAACGCCCAATACACCAGTTGCGCCAGAGGGAGGATGAATCCGAGCAGCACGGGGGTGAAAACGGCGGCGGACAACGCGGTGCGCGCATACTTCCCGGGTTTTTTCCTCACGAGGGGAGGGGCGTTTCCGCGGGCGGTGGAAAAGCGAATCTCCCGCCGAAGCCATTTTTCCAGGGAGATCAAAAGGAAAATAAGGGCCAGAAGCACCGCCGACAGGTACACCGCCGTGTGGGGCTCTTCCAGGGAAAACCACGAACGGAAGATGCCCGTGGTGAAGGTGCTCACCCCGTAATAGGCCGCCGTGCCGTAGTCGTTCAGTACCTCCATCATCACCAGCACCATGCCCGCCACGATGGCCGGGCGACCCAAGGGGAGGATGAGCCGGAAAAACGACCGGCCCTCGCCGGCGCCCAGAACCTTGGAGGCTTCGAGCAGGTTGTTGGCTTGGTACACGAAAAAAGCGCGGGCGCTGACGTACACGTAGGGGAAGAGGGAGATGGCCAGCACGAAGGCGAGGCCGAAACGGTTCATCACGTCGATGCGGAAGGGCGCAAGGCCGAAAAACCGGAGGATCAATTCCAGGCTTCCGCCGTAGTCGAAAATCCCTGCATAGGCGTAGCCCACGATGTACGACGGGATGGCCAGGGGGAGGATGAGCAGCCACTCGAAGTGCCTCCGGCCGGGAAACTCGTACCGCGACACCAGCCAGGCCGTGGACACCCCTAACACGAAGACGAGCACGCCGCAGGCCGCGATGAGGAAGAGGGAATTTCCGATGTAGTCGGCCAGGAGGTGCTCCACGATGTGGGGCCACGTCTCGCCCGGTCCGGCGAAGAGCTCCACGCCGATAAACAGCACCGGTAGCGCCAAAAACAAAACGATGGCCAGCGTCAGTACCGACCATCGGTTGCCGTCTCGCCTCAGACGTTTGAACCTGTAACCCGGGGAAAAATCGTCCGGATTACTTCCAGCCCACTTCATCAAAGATCAAAACCGCCTGTTTGTTGTTCGTGCCGAGTTCGTTCAGCGGGAGGTCGTCTTCCGCGAATTCGCCCCACGCGCTGATGGTTTCCGCGGGGGTAACACTTTCAAGCACAGGATATTCGTAATTGTAGTTGGTGAATATTCGCTGGGCGTCTTCCGAGATCATGAATTCCAGCAAACGGATGGCGTTTTCCTTGTTGGGTGCGTACTTGGCCACGCCCGCGCCGCTCACGTTCACGTGCGTTCCACGTCCTTCTTGGTTGGGGAAAAACAAGCCCACTTTTTGCGCGGTCGCCACTTCTTCGGGATCCGCGGAGTTCAGCATGCGGCCGATGTAGTACGAGTTGACCACCGTCACGTCGCCTTCGCCGGCCACCACGGCCTTCACTTGGTCCCGATCGGATCCCTTGGGTTCCCGGGCCATGTTGTTCACCACGCCCGCGGCCCATTCCCGCGCGGCTTCCACGCCGTTGTGCGCCACCAGCGAGGCCAGAAGGGATTGGTTGTAGATGTTGGACGAAGAGCGGATCAACAGCCGGCCCTTCCACTTGTCGGAGGCGAGGTCTTCGTAGGTCGACAGCTCTTCGGGTTTCACTCGGTCTTTGGCGTAGGCGATGATGCGGGCGCGTTTGGTAAAGCCGTACCACTGGTTGTCGGCGTCGCGAAGGTGTTCCGGTATATTGCTTTCCAGCACTTCCGATTCGATGGGTTGGAGCAATTCCGCGTCTTTGGCCCGGCTCAGTCTACCGGCATCCACCGTGATGAGCACGTCGGCCGGCGATTGCGCACCTTCCATCCGCATTTTTTGGATGAGTTCATCGGCGCTGGCGTTGGTCACCTGTACTTTTATGCCCGTTTGCTCTTCGAAGAGCGCGAAAATGTCTTGATCCGATTCGTAGTGTCGGTGAGTGTACACGTTCACCACACCGGGATCTCCATTCCCGTCGGCGGTCGTTTTCGGGGTTTCTTCGGAAGTTCCTTCGGTGCCGCCTGTACAGCCCGCCAGTAGGAGGGCGCCGGCAAAGATTGCTATCTTGTTGGTCAAAGCTTCTAAGTTTTTCGTGAAGGCGCAAAGTTAGCAATTTAGACCCGTTCCAAATAAGCGATTTCATACCACTTTCAAGTCATTTTTATGTGGCGGTAATCGTTCATTCCGACCCCGGACATCCATTTCGCCCAATGCGTCATTCCGAACTTGTTTCGGAATCTCTTTGTAGAGGGATCGGGGATCGGGGATCGAGCTTTGCTGTTTTTCCGTGCGTCATTCCGAACTTGTTTCGGAATCTCTTTTGGGTGAAGAGGCGGGATCGGGGACCGGGGATCCGAATCAAAAAATCTGTTTTTCGGATGCATGGCTTTGAAACGACTCCAACCGGATTTCGAATCACATGATCACCTCACACCAATCTACACCCAAAAGCCCGGTCATTCCGAACTTGTTTCGGAATCTCTTTTGGGTGAAGAGGCGGGATCGGGGAGCGGGGATCCGAATCAAAAAAACTGTTTTTCGGATGCAAGGATTTGAAACGACTCCAACCGGATTTCGAATCACATGATCACCTCACACCAATCTACACCCAAAAGCCCGGTCATTCCGAACTTGTTTCGGAATCTCTTTATCGTAAGAAAGCCAATCTCCGCAGCGCCAAACCTATGTGAACCTCTCCCTGTTCCGATTTAAGTCACCTCGAAGTCACGTGTTCGGAAAACTGCACATTTCGATCACCACCCGATTTCCCGTAACTTAGATCGACCAAACTCCTCCAACCATGCCCGCAAAAACCCAATACACACGCATCCTTTCCATCGACGGCGGCGGCATACGCGGCGTCATCCCGGGAGTCGTGCTCACCGTGCTGGAAGAAAAACTCATTGCCCTCACCGGCGATCCCGACACCCGCCTCGCCGATTTCTTCGACCTCATGGCCGGAACCAGCACCGGTGGAATTCTCACCGCATGTTGCTTGCTGCCCGGACCCGACGGCCGACCCAAATTCAAAGCGGCCGAAATCGTGGAACTCTACTTCAAACACGGAGAGGAGATATTCAAACGGTCCATCTTCCACAAGGTGAAAACCATGGGCGGCCTCCTCGACGAGCGATACCCCGACAAAGGCCTGCGAAAGGTGCTGAAGAAGTACATGGGCGACGCCCGCCTCGCCGACCTGCTCAAAACCGGCGTTTTCACCGCGTACGACATCGAGCGCAGGAAAGCGCATTTCTTCAGCTCGCGGAGCGCCGTCGACAAGGGCCACGATTTCTACCTCCGCGATGTGGCCTGGAGCACCTCGGCGGCGCCCACGTATTTCGAGGTGGCCCGTATCAAAGACGGCCTCAACAGAGATTACGCCCTGATCGACGGGGGTGTGTTCGCAGGGAATCCCACTCTGTGCGCCTACGCCGAAGCGAGAAAAATCTTCCGCAAACCCGACTCCGACCGCGCCGTCACCGCCGAAGACATGATCGTCCTCTCCCTGGGCACCGGCAGCGCCAAGGAAAATTACCCCTACCACCTGGCCCGCGATTGGGGCATGGCCCAATGGGTGCGCCCCCTCATCGATATCATGATGAGCGGAGTAGCCGAAACGGTGGACTACCAGGTGAGGCAGATCTACGACGCCGTGGGCAGAAAATCGCAATACCTCCGCGTGAACGCCCCCTTGCCCTCCGACGTCAACCACCAAATGGACGACGCCGGAAAGGAAAACATGGAAGCCCTGCGCCGCCAAGGTGAAGCCGTAGCCGAAAAATTCGACGCCGAATTGCAGGCCCTCGCTGAACGACTCGTGTCCGTGGATTGTTGTGACATGCTGGCGTGAGTGGAAGCCGGCCGGATAATTTTAGGCGCTTCCCACGTCACGCGTAAACCGTACACTTGCCGTCGCAAATCATGTCCCGACACAGATCTTCCGACTTGCCCTTGATTGTCGGCATCTTACTGATCGCCTTCAACCTGCGGCCTTCCCTGGCGAGCTTGGGCCCGCTCATCCCCGACATCATCGAAGACCTCGGCGTGTCGGGCACCCTCATGGGATTGGTGTCTACGCTGCCCCTGCCGGCCTTCGCGGTGGTATCCATGTTCACGCCCGTCTTCACCAAGCGCTACGGCTTCGGCAAAACCCTCCTCGGCGCCCTGGCGCTGCTCACACTCGGCATCGTGTTGCGGTCCCTCTTCGGACTCCCCGGTTTGGTTTCAGGCACCCTCATGCTGGGCACGGCCATCGCCTTCGGCAACGTGCTGATTCCTGCCCTCACCAGGCAGAATTTTCCCCGCCGCGCGGGCTTGATCACGGCCTTGTATTCCAGCGTTATGGGCGTGGGTGCCGCCTTGGCGGCAGGCGTCACCGTACCGTTGGTCGCCTCGGGATGGACGGGGTGGAGGGGGGCTTTGGGGGTGTGGGCTCTGCCCGCCGGATTGGCTCTGGTTTTTTGGTCCACCCAATACCGGAATATCCGTAAATCGAATCCGCGCCGAGGCTTCCGCGAAGCCATGGCAAAACTCAGCGGCAAAAGACTCGTCTGGACCCTCGCTCTCTACCTCGGGCTTCAATCCTTCGCGTTTTACGTCATCCTCGCGTGGCTCCCGGCCATGCTCGTCACCACCGATTACGATTCGGTCTTTGCAGGATGGATGCTTTCCCTGTCGCAGTTCACCGGCATACTAGGCACCCTCGTCATCCCTTTGTGGGCCGGAAGAAGAAAGGATCAACGAACGGTCGTGACCGTCCTGATCGCAATGGAACTCGTCGGTCTCGTCGGCTTGATGTTTCCCCAAATCGGCGCGCCCTACGTGTGGATATCGATTTTGGGTTTTGCCCTGGGCGGCACCTTCGCTTTGGCGCTATTGCTCATCGTGGTGCGCTCCGACGATGCCGAAACCGCCGCCGAACTTTCGGCCATCGTCCAATCCATCGGGTACCTCGTGGCCGCGCCGGGGCCCATCCTCGCGGGGTGGATCTTCGACCGCACCAACGCGTGGGGTGTCGTGCTCTTAATCTTGGTGGGTCTGTCACTCGCCAAGTGGACGATGGGATTGCACGCCGGGCGGAACCGCAAAGTGTGAACGCAACGATTTTTCCTCGATTTTCTCCGCGCACATTCTTCGCGCCCAGGGAATTTCCAGTGATGAGGTGTACGCGCCTCGACCTCCGCTTTCGGGCTTCGGATTTATTGATCTGCGATGCGGATTTTCGGATTTGGTTGGAATGCCATGAGTCGGGTGAGGACGGAACCCGGCATCCTCTTTTTCCGGGCAGGGAGCGGAGCGCGGGGGAGGTACGGCGACCTTGGAAGCCCGTGCCCCCGCCTTGCGCCCCGCCTCCGTACCGGGAAAGAGATACAGGGTGCAGGCCGACCCCGGCCGTGGAAATCGACGTCAAGGGATCCGAACCCGCATCCGAGTGGATCGGAAACCGGAAGTGAAGGCCGGGGGTACCCCCGAAAATACCGCCAAATACCGCCAACTACCGCAAGGCAACGGCTGAGGTAGGGTGGAGGGGGTGGCTGATGGGCGGTGTGCCGCCGGTGCGTCCCGATTGCCCTTATAATCCGCCCGCCAAAAGTGTGGAAATAAGCAGTAATTGAAAGGCGAGGTTGAAAAATTTATTCATCATACTGAACCTGTAGACGGTAGCATTGGTAATTGAAGGTGGTGTCCGAACCCCAATAGATGGCTTTGGCCTGACATGGACCAAAATCTATGGGATGGGAAACGGTAACCGTATCGCACCGTGAGCCAAAACATGGGTACATTCGGAAAGTGCTGTCTTGTTGGAAGGCAGGATCGTACATAAAATCATAGTATTCTTGGAACATCTGAAAGATGAAGCCATGTTCCTGATGATGCAGATATCTTCCAATATCGTCATTCCAATCCGAACAGGCATGGAAGGAATAAGGATCGACAATTGGATTGTCCGGCAAATCGTAGGGCAATAAATTATTCCCCGCCGAATCAACAAGCATAAAATTGATTAAGAAAGTCCGGGGAGGATCGCCGTCACCGGGTCCGGTGGGACTTTTATCGCAAGCAAGTGAGGGCAATAATTGAAAAAATGAGTAGTCCGAAGGCTTTCATATTCTTAATTTATGGCAATATACTGGAATGTTCTCAAATGCCTTTGCGGTTGCATCAGCCCGGATCGATGAAAATGGAACCCACTGTTTTCCCCGTATTGCTGCGAAAAAAGTCCGGTTCCAATCTGTAAGTTTGGGAAAGAGAATCGTCCACGCTCGACTTTTTGGGGCTGAACGAAAATACTTTATGCGCGGTGTAAGGCGATGATGTTCGATGTGGCACAACATTTTGATGTGGATAAAGTTAAATGCGTTTGCCCTGGTTCAATCCCCGATCTGCGATGTCGGTATCGCGGATAAATCATACATTTGAGGCCTTTTTACGCCGCGAAATGCAGGGCGCGACACGGAATTTATGAAGGTTTTGATCACCGGGGCGGCCGGATTCATCGGTTCTCACATGGCCGAACGATTGGCCCGCGATGGCGCGGTTGTCGTCGGAGTGGACAATTTTTCGGACTATTACGACCCGGCCCTCAAGCGCCAAAACGCCCGGGAAACGGCGGCTGTCGGAGTGGAAACCATTGAAATGGACCTCGCCGAGAAACGGTCTTACGACGCCCTTCCCCTCGATTTTGATTTTATCTTGCACTTCGCAGCGCAACCGGGCATTTCGGCCGGGACGAGCGCGGGAGCATACATCCGAAACAATCTGGAAGCCACCCGTCTGCTTGTGGATTTTGCCGGGCGCCAATCCGCACTCAAACATTTTTTCAACATGGGCACATCCTCGGTGTACGGAGCCTATGCCATGAAAGCGGAAGACCGGGTGCCGGAGCCGACTTCGCAGTACGGAGTGACCAAGCTCGCCGCGGAACAATGGGTGCTCGCCGAGGCGCGAAAGGGACGTCTGCGGGCGTCGTCCCTGCGTTTGTACTCGGTATACGGGCCCCGGGAAAGGCCCGACAAGCTATACACTCGCCTGATCAAAGCGGGGTTGGAAGGTTCCGTTTTTCCGCTGTTCGAGGGCAGTTTTAAACACAAGCGCAGCTTTACTTTCGTGGGCGATATCGTGGATGGCATCGCGCTGGCGATGGACCGACACGAGGCGCTGGACGGGGAGATCATCAATTTGGGCAGCGACGAGCAGCACACCACGGAGGATGGATTGCGCACGGTGGAGAACGCGCTGGGGGTGAAAATCCGCACCGAATCCTTCCCCCCGAGAGACGGCGACCAAGTGGAAACCCGAGCGGAAATAAGCAAAGCGAGAAAACTGCTGGGCTACCGACCGCGCACGTCCCTCGCCGACGGCATTGCTCGACAAATCGCGTGGTACCGCAAAATTTCGGCGTGATATGACGACAGGAAAACAACTCACCATCGTGGTGCCCGTGTACAACGAGGTCGACAACCTGCCCCGCGTGGCACAAGTCCTCGGCGACTACCTCAAGGTGGCCGCAGTGCCCTCCAAGGTGCTGTTCGTCAACGACGGATCCACCGACGGCAGCGAAGGGCTGATCAGGGAAATTTGCTCCGCGGCGCCGGACTTCGCCTACATTTCATTCGCTCGAAACGCCGGCCTGAGCGCCGCCATCAAAGCGGGTTTCGACCATGTGGACACCCCGCTGACCGGCTACATCGATTCGGATTTGCAAACCCATCCGGAAGACTTCGATCTCCTGCTGGCCCATATCCCGGAATACGACCTCGTGACGGGCAACCGATCCAAAAACCGCAAAGACGGATTCGTGAAGAACATGAGTTCGACCATCGCCAACAAAGTGCGGCGGTGGTTTACCAAAGACGGCATGGACGATACCGGCTGTCCGCTGAAGGTGATCAAGACGGACTACGCGGCGAAAATCCCGATGTTCCGCGGGCTGCACAGGTTTTTGCCGGCCATGGTCATGCTGCAAAAGGGCAGCGTGAAACAGGTCGACGTGCGCCACTTTCCCCGCACGGCCGGGGTGGCTAAGTTCGGCGTGTCCAACCGCGTGTTCAAGGGTTTCGTCGATTGCTTCGCCTACCTGTGGATGAAGAAGAATTACATCGACTACGAAATCAAAGAAAAAGGCGGTTGATACCGGATTACGCCATATACATCATCGGATTTTCGGCCCAAATCCTGTTTTCGGCGCGGACCTTCTACCAATGGTTGGCGTCAGAACGGGCGAAAACCGTGCTCGCACCCCGATTTTTCTGGCAGATCAGCTTGTTCGCATCTACTTTGTTGTTCATCTACGGCTACTTCCGAAACGATTTCGCCATCATGTTCGGTCAGGTACTTACGTACTTCGTGTACATCCGCAACATCCAGATCAACGGGCAGTGGCAAAAATTCCCTTTGCCGAGCCGGTGGTTTTTTCTGTTGTTTCCCCTGGTGGTCATAGTCTTCGCGTTTTCCAACAACACCTTCGACGTAAGGTCACTGTTTTCTTCCGAAGACATTCCCCTGTACCTGCTCCTGCTCGGCGTTTTCGCGCAGATGCTTTTCACCTTCCGCTTCGTGTACCAGTGGATGTACGCGGAGAAGAATAGAATCTCCTCCCTGCCCAAAGGGTTTTGGCTGATTAGCCTCTTCGGCTCGGCGCTCATCCTGCTCTACGGCATTTTGCGCAAAGACCCGGTGCTGATCGTCGGTCACAGCTTCGGAGCGGTGGTGTACGTGCGCAACCTCAAACTTCTGAAGGCATGAGCGTCCTCCGTGCACTGCAACGGTTTCCGCTTTGGACCATCGGTCTGTTTTCGACCCTTCTGTTTTTTTTCAACCTCGACGCGCTGACCATTTCCATCATGGAAGCGCGCAACTTTTTGGTGGCGCGAGAGATGATTACCGAAGGCCATTGGCTGCTCACCACCATGAACGACCTGCCCCGCTACGAGAAACCGCCTCTTCCCGCTTGGATTACGGCGCCTTTCATTTGGGCTTTCGGCACGGAAACGCTGTGGGCGTATCGCTTGCCCACTTCACTCGTGGCCACCGCCGGTGTCTTCACGCTGTTTTTCCTGGTTCGGCGGGTCGGTGGAGGGCGGGATTTGGCGCTCTTTTCGGCCTTGGTGCTGGCCACGTCTTTCTATTATGTGGTCATCCGGTTTGAGGCTCCTTCGGATGTTTACACCCACGTTTTCATGCTGGGCGCGATCTGTTTTTGGGAGGGTTTGGAAAAGACCCGGACCGGATGGACGTATGCGCTGCTGGGCGGCGTTTGCTTCGGCTTGTCGGTGCTGGCCAAAGGACCGGTGAGCCTGTACGCCCTCTTTCTGCCCTTCCTGTTGGCGTATTCGACGGTGTACCGCGGACGGTGGGTCAGGTGGTGGGGCCGGTACGCCGTGCTCATCGCCGTGGGGCTAACCGTGGGTGCGAGCTGGTATGTGTACCTGCGCATGGTCGATCCCCAGGGCATCCTGCAGG
Source organism: uncultured Cryomorphaceae bacterium (assembly GCA_964574635.1). Taxonomy (GTDB): domain Bacteria; phylum Bacteroidota; class Bacteroidia; order Flavobacteriales_D; family Cryomorphaceae; genus CAZNOG01. Next base: position 86,187 of record CAZNOG010000007.1, read on the forward strand.
TGGCCGACAAGGAAACCGGCAATTGGACTTCCTACAATGTGCGCCCCTTTTATTACTACTGGAGCTTTTTCATACAGTCGGGAATCTGGACCATCCCGGCGGCCATGAGCTTGGCTTTTCCCTATTTCCGAAAGAGGGTAAAATTCAAAAAAGCCTATACCTTTTCCTGGTTGTGGACCGTGGGGGCGGTGGTGCTGCTGTCGGCCATTCCCGAAAAGAAATCGCGCTACCTCGTGCCGGTGTTGATTCCCTTGGCCATCAATACGGCGCACGTGCTGCTCTACATTATCAACACACCGAAGCCGACGCTTTTCGACAAGATTTTCGTCAACACCCATCGGGTCATCGTATTGTTGATTTGCGTGGGATCCCCGGCGGTGTATTTTTTTGTGGATCGCTCGTTGGACGGAGTGTGGTTGTGGTACTCCACTTTGGTTTTGGCCATGTACCTGATCGCCGCGTTCATTGCCACCAACTTATTGCGGCGCGATACGCGATTCTTATTCTGGACAGGAGTGTTGACCGTTTCGGTGGTGACCACCATCGGGATGTCGGGAACGGCATTTTTCAAGGCCAACCCCGAATTCCGCACCCTTCAGACCTTGGAGCACGATGCGAAAATGAACGATCCGCTGTTTTACGGCAACCTCGATCCGGAAATCATTTGGGAATACGGACGCACCCTGGCCCCCCTAGCCGGGGAAGCTTGGGACGCGCTCGGCAGGGAAGGGGAGAGGCTGGTGCTTGTGGCCGAACCCAGCCGGGAGAATTTCTTGGGGCACTTCACCGGGAAGCCGGAATGGCAAGTGGATAAAGTGGGCACCTACGACCGGAATTATTTCTCCGCGCCGGGGGAGTCGGGATATAAAACCCGTCATGTTGTGCATGTGTATGACGTAAGTCGGTAAGTACCCACCCCCCCATATTTGTGGGAATCCGGATTTTTCGGGGGAGGCCATCCTCCGATCGATGGGATTTAATACCTTGAACGCCAAAACCCACGAAAATGAACTTCAAACCCAAAGGATACAATTCCGTTTCGCCCTATTTTATTGTAAACGACGCCCCGGCCTTCATCGCAATCCCCCTGATCCTGATCTCGGGGATTTTTTTCATCGCCAACCCGTCTGCAGTGGAAATCCTCAACGAGAGCCATATCCTCAGCAGAGGGGATTTTGAATTGTGGATGCCTATTTCAGGCGCGATGATGAATGAGGTCTGCGCGGTGGCGCCTCCCATGAAGAAGGCGGCCAAGGCAAAGGTCAGGATGTAATTTTTGATTTTCATGACACTGTGGTTAGGTTAAAATTTCAATCGGTCGCCGCGAAATGATGCCGCGGTATATACTTACGTGCCATTGTGGGCCGAAAAGGGCCAAAGGAAAGTGATCTTGTTCCCGCCTGTTTTTTATGCGACTTATTGTCAGTGTGTTGAGGAGAGAAGGTCTAAATGCCGAAAACCGGATATTGAATTAAAAACGACCGGTGATAAGCGGGAACTAAGTGTAAAACGTAAAAATGCTATTAAGTGTAAAACGTAAAGTGAAAAGTGAGAAGTGAGGGATCGAAAAGGCCGGGGAAGGTTGTCTTTCTGCGTTGCTGATTCTAATTTCCCGAAGTGCCTCGCGCAAAGACGCCAAGGCGCAAAGGTTGCATGGCGATGCCATGCATGAAGGCGCGGGGTGCCGGAGGTCTAACCTTCCCGGAAACACGGTCGGAAATTTCCGCAGATGAGCCAAAACCTTGGCGGCTTTGCGCCTTTGTGCGAGAAAAAAAAACCTCATTTCCCGAAACATGGGGATCGCCATCCGGGAGGCGGTCTCGACTTATGTCATTGACGATTGACAATTGTCAATTAACCATTCACAGGGCGATGATTTTGCCACGAAGGCACCAAGGCTCTACGGGTTTGATGAAATGATTGTAAACAAATTTGGTGCATCGGTATCTTTGAATTATGTTTGATGTCGAAAAAACTCATTATCATGAAACACAACACAACACAACACAACAAAAACCATACATTCATAAATTTTAAAGGATGTTTTTGTTTAGGTTTTCTCTCAAACAAAGCCATTATTCCTTTCGTAAATATTGCTCTGTTGGCATTACTTTATTCCTGTTCCTTATCAGAAATTGAAACCCCAACGTCCTCCAGTAAGGACAATTTTCATGGAACACCTAAATCAAATAGTGGTAATTCTGCCGGATTCTATCATAACCTCATGGTAGGTGCAGTATACACAAATGGGCAAGATCGATATTTTAGCAAAGGATATTTAACAGAACCCGAACTTACGGAAATTATTGACAGTTCACTATCCAAGTTTGCCAGAAATGGAATGGACACAACGGGATTGAAAGTTGAAATTATCTCCAATAAATTTCCGAATTGGATTACTAACGAAAATGAATCACTCACCTCATCTATTTCAGAAGCTATTGAACAATATGAACTCCGGATGGGTGTGAGTCCCGAATTTTCCGATACTTTACGAAATATGAGCCAGAGGTTTATTTTAAATCCAGAACCGGTAGACTCCACTTTCTTCTGGGGAAACAGAGCTTTAGTCTTGAAAGATTGGAGACAGACGGGAGACGCTGAATATGCGGAAGTAACATGGGATTTTCTGCAGCATTCTTATATGTATTGGACAAATGAAGGACGGAATCAACTCCGAAGAGGATTAAATGACGGCTCCGATGTGATTATTGTGGATACTATCATAGGAGTGGCGTTCTCACCATTTGGTCCATTCGGTATTCTAATGGGAGGACTGGCAAGTCTAGCCCAAAATGAAGGTTGGGTATAGGTTAAAAATCGAAAATTGTACGCTCCGGTTCCCCAACACATCGCATGAGATGTGTTGAGGAATCCGGTGCACTTCTATAAACAACATGTCATAACCCAAAATCCCGGATCATGAAAACGGCCAGATCAGCGTATAAACTTCGAAGGGGAATAGCCCTATGCGGCGCAATTATTTGGGTAATCTTCGCTTTGTACAAATTATCTGTTCTAATTCTTGGAAACAAGCTGTTCATCAGCGATGTTAAGAGCATATCAAGTCTGATACATTTTTTATCTTTCTTCTGCTATTCGGTGTTTTTTGCAGGTTGGTTCCGTATGACCTCCAAGGTTGAAAACTCACCATCAACTATGAACAAAACCCTCATGGCTCTCTTTGCCGCCATAGTTACTGTCTTTGGTTCCTTGTCCATGGTCTCGGCTTTCGGAACTGATGTGAATTTCACATTTAGTCAAATTGTTTTCGTCATCAACGGTTTGTTCGCGATCTGGGTCTTTTACGATATCAAGTCCAACTGGTTTGGATCATTAAAAAGCACTTAATGCGAGTTAATGTCTTTCCTCAGAGTCACCCCGAATGGGACCGACCAAGATGATCCAGCGCTTTAAGAATTAACCATTGACAATTGACAGGGCGATGATTTTGCCACCCCAATACGGGCGCGAGCGAAAAGTACCAACGGTTTGGTGCAACACGAGAAACCCTGTCAGACAGGTCAAAGTGGGGGTCGTAAATGCCGGATGAAATTCTCGTGCTACGCTTCTATATTGCATTTCCCAATACAGGGAAGTAAGTTAAAAACGTAAAGTGAGAAGTGAGTCGTTTAAAATCAGAAATACTGCGTAAAATCTTCTTCTACGTGATAATAGACTCCATTTCCCGAAACTTGAGGATTTTTATTCGAGGTGCAGTTGCGGCATAATTTGTTGATAGCTAATCATTTATAATTGATAAAAGCCACAAACCACAAGCCACCTGCCACAATCCATTGACCATTGGCCATTAACGAAGGCCATCGACAACCCGCCATTAGAGGGGACAGACCCCTTGCGGAGCCTGTCCCTTTTCGAAAAATCGTAAAATCAGTTGGGGGTTCAGTTGTGCAATTCAATCACGCCGCAGGCCAGCCGGATGCCGGCATTTCCGGTGGGTTGTGTCACGAAGTCGTCGGGGAGGTCGTGGATGATGATGGAATGACCGACCACGTCTTTGTCGGCGTCGCCGCAGTCCACACACCACTCGTCGGTGGTCATGGTGATGGTGCCCACGCCGTTTTCGTCGGCTTCGATGTTGCCGATATCGCCGCGGTGGTATCCATCGGCGTCACCCCATTTTCCATGCGGGTCGCCGGTAGGGTTCCAGTGGCCGCCGGCCGAGGAACCGTCTTCCGTTGAGCAGTCGCCGAATTCATGGATGTGGATGGCGTGAACGCCTTTGGTGAGTCCGGAAATTTCGGCTACCATGGTCACCATGCCGTCTTCTTCGGTAAAGGTCACGGTACCCGAAAGTTCGGAACCGGATGTGGCCACCAAGTTTACTTCCGCCACCTTGGTTTCGGTTTCGGGTTCGGTGGGATCGACGCTGAGCGTATCGGTATCCACATCGATGGGAGTTTCGCCGGATGGGCCGGATCCACAGCCTATCCATACGAAGGTTACCGCGAGCAAGAGGATTGGACTAAAACGTGTCATTTGAAGGTTTTTTGGTTTGATTAATTTGTTTTGGTTACCGTGCCGATGCGGGACGCAACGATGGGAAAATTCACGCCACGATCGCATTGCATGTGGGTTTTCGGGCGGTTAAGGTATGGGAATTCGAAGCGCCCACCAAACCCCATTGTGGTAAGGGAAACAAAAAAACCCTCGGGAAAGTTTTGATTTCACGCGATTTTGCCGCCGTAATCGATTGGCAATAAGAGCCACACCCACAAAAACCCAAAACACGCGTTTTATTCTTGTGCTTCGGTGGAGGTGAAACCCAAATGCCGCCGAGGTGGCCCGTGGTTACATCACCGGCGATTCCTTTCCTTCCAGGATGCGCTCCAAGCTCTCGTTGTAAATCTTGGCGAGATCGTCGGAAAATCCGTAGTGGTGATCGTCGACAACCATCTTGCCGCGGGTGACGTGGCCCAGCAAGGAGAAGGGCACGTCCATGCTTTCCAGCGCCTCGATCACGTCGTTTTCCTGCGACTCGTCCAAAGCGACCACGATGCGGCCTTGGGCTTCGCCGAACATGAAGGAGTCCATGCGCACGAAGGCGTCGGAGGTGATGTCGAAGCCCAATTGGCGGGGGAGGCTCATTTCAACCAGCGTGACGAAGAGCCCGCCGTTGGACACGTCGTGAACTGCGTTGACCAACCCTTGGTCGATCAGCAATTTGACGGCGTTTTGCACTCTGATTTCCTCGTCGAAGTCGAATTCGGGGGCCGGGCAATCGGTGATGCCGTGGATGAATCGGAGGTACTCGCTCGACGCGATGTCGTTTTTCGACTCGCCGATCAAAAAGATGAGGTTGCCTTTTTCCTTGAAGTCCAAGGTCATCAACTTGTTTTTGTCTTTGAGCAAGCCGATCATGCCGATGGTGGGGGTGGGCATCACCGGTTCGGGGTCTTTGCCTTCGCTCACCGTTTGGTTGTAAAAGCTCACGTTGCCGCCGGTCACCGGGGTATTGAATTTTTCGCAGGCCTCGCCCATGCCCTTTACGGCCATGACGAATTGCCAATAGGCCTCGGGGTTGTATGGATTCCCGAAGTTGAGGCAGTTGGTTACGCCCAGGGGCTCGGCGCCGGAGCACACGAGGTTGCGCGCCGCCTCGGCCACGGCGATGGCCGCGCCTTTTTTTGGATCGTTGTACACGTAGCGGGAGTTGCAGTCGACGGTCATGGCCAGGGCCGAGTCGCTGCCTTCCACCAGCACCACGCCCGCATCCGAGGGCCTGTTGTAGGTCATGTTTGCCGCGCCCACCATGGTGTCGTACTGTTCGATCACCCAGCGCTTCGACGCGATATTGGGTGCCGATAGCAGGCGCAGGGAAGTCTTCACGTAATCGCTCGGCTCTTCCACGTCGTCGATGGAGAATTTTTGGTTTTGCTTGAAGTAGGCCGGTTCGCGGTATTCCCTTTCATAAACCGGGGCGCCTCCGCCCAAAACCAAGTCCCACGCGGGCACTTTCGCCACCAACTCTCCGTTTTGGAAATATTCCAGCATGCCTCCCTCGGTCACTTCGCCGATGCACGCCGCGTGGAGATCCCACTTGGCGAAGACTTCTTCCACTTCTTTTTCCATGCCCTTCTTCACCACCACGAGCATGCGCTCTTGCGATTCGGAAAGGAGGATTTCGAAGGGCAACATTCCCTTTTGGCGCGTGGGCACCTTGTCGAGGTGGATGCGCATTCCGAAACCGCCGTCGGCGCTCATTTCGGAAGTGGAGCAGGTGATGCCCGCCGCGCCCATGTCCTGCATGCCCACTACGGCGTTGGTTTGGGCCAGTTCGAGGGTGGCTTCGAGGAGAAGTTTTTCTTGGAAGGGGTCGCCTACCTGTACCGCAGGCAGATCGGAGGCCGATTCGTCGGAAATGTCTTTGGAAGCGAAGGAAGCCCCCATGATGCCGTCCTTGCCGGTGGCCGATCCGAAGATATACACGGGGTTGCCCACGCCCGAAGAGGTGGCCGACATGGTTTCGCCCACTTTGACCACTCCTACGCTCATGGCGTTCACCAACGGATTCGCTTCGAAAGATTCGTCGAAAAACACTTCGCCACCCACAACGGGCACACCGAAAGCGTTGCCGTAATCGCCGATGCCCTTCACCACGCCGCGCAGGTGCCACCGGGCGCGCTCCGAATCGGGATTTCCGAAGCGCAATGAGTTCAGCTGGGCGATGGGGCGCGCGCCCATGGTAAAGATGTCGCGGTTGATGCCGCCCACGCCCGTGGCCGCTCCCTGGTATGGTTCCAGCGCCGAAGGGTGGTTGTGCGATTCGATTTTGAAGGCGCAGGCCAAGCCGTCGCCGATATCCACCAAGCCCGCGTTTTCCTCACCCGCCTCGGCGATCATGCGCTCGCCTTTTTTCGGCAAGGTCTTCAGCCATACGATGGAGTTTTTGTACGAACAATGCTCCGACCACATGGCCGAAAAAATGCTCAACTCGGTGAAGTTGGGTACGCGTCCGAGAATCTCCTTGATCTTCTCGAACTCTTCGGGCAGCAAACCCAACTCTCGGGCCTGCTCTACGGTGGTCACTTCTTTGCTGATCGCTTCCATTTGCACTGCGTTGGTTTGGCTCACAAAACTACACATTTTACCCGGTGCCGCCGAGTGCCGGTACATTCCCGCAAACCCTGTATTTTTGGGAAAAAATACCGCCGTGACTTTCGTTCTGCTCCTCGTTTATACCGCCGTTTTCGTTTGGATGATCCTGCGATTCAGGTTTTTCAAGATTCAGGGCATTCGCCGCGTGTACATTTTGCTGGCCTTCGTGCTCAAGCTCTTGGCCGGCGCGGCGCTCTCGGCGTTGTATTCCGGACACTACGACGACAGAACCACGGGCGATACCTACCGCTTTTTCGACGACGCCACGGTGATGTACTCATCCCTCTTCGAAGAGGAAACCCCGGAAACCTACCTGCGCCTGCTCTTCGGCATCGACGAAAAAACCGACCCCCTGGCCAAGAAGTACTACTACACCATGACCCACATGGAGCGGCCCTTCGGCGTAGGATTTTTCAACGACAACATCACCATCATCAAGGCCAACGCCTTTCTCATGCTGTTTTCCGGGGGGTATTACCCCACGCACGTGCTGTTTTGGTGCTTCATGTCGCTCATCGGCCTCACCGCCCTCATGCGCCTGCTGGTGGTGTATTTCCCCCGAAAAAAATGGGCCATGTTTTTCGCCGTTTACCTCCTGCCCACCACCGTGTTTTGGACCAGCGGCGTGCTCAAAGACGGTTTGCTCATCCTCGGCTTCGGCTTGTTCCTCCGCGGGTTTTTCCACTTTATTTACGGCGATTTCGAGAGGCGACACTTCCCGGGGTTACTCATCGGATTGGCCTTGCTGATCTTCGTAAAAGGCTACGTGTTGTTCTGCATGGCGCCGCCCCTCATCGGATTGCTCCTGGCCAAGCTCACCCACGGTCGCCGCTTTTGGTTGGTGTTTTCCATACCCCACGTTCTCGCCCTGTTGTTGGTATTCTTAGGTGGGCACTTGCATCCCGAGCTAAACGTCGCCGAAAAATTCCGACTCAAACAAGAGGCCTTCTACAACGTGGCCGCCGGCGCCGACGCGGGATCCATCATCGATATCCCCACGGTCGAAAAGCCGGTCGATATCGTACTCGGCGCCCCCGAAGCACTCGTCGTCACCTACCTCCGTCCGTGGATTTGGGAAGGCGGCAACCCCCTGTACATCCCCGCCGGATTGGAAAACCTGCTCCTGCTGATCGTCCTCGCCGTCATGATTTGGAATTTCCGCCCTCCTTACGGCCTCATTCTGCCCATCGTGGCATTTTGCGCGGGTTTCGTGCTCATTCTCGGCGTGCTTATCGGCGAGACCGTGCCCGTACTCGGCGCCGTCGTACGTTACAAAGTGCCCGCCCTCATCTTGCTTTTCGTGCTCATCTTCGCGCTCACCGACCACGTGCATTTACAGCGCCGCCTGCCGGTGCTGCGGCGTTTCTTGAGGCGGTTGTGAAGGTGTACAACTGATTTATAGGGCCTGCCCCGGTTGGGAATTGCCGGTGGAGGTTCTCCTCGAAATCGTCAAACGTCCTCAACGCTCCGGTCCTTCGCCACCCCTCCGGGTCGGTCTACGGCCTATATCTCTCCCCGCTTCCGCGGCGGTACGCAAGTCCCCGTCACGGGCTTCTGCCGTCGCCGTGCCGGGGCCGCGTTCCGCATCGCGTCACCGCGGAGAGGATGCCGGCCTTCGCCCTCAGGCGGTTCACCGTCACCACCCGTCATTCGGCTCCGGAATTTCCCGGGGCGACAATACCATTTCCTCTTACCTTTGAAATTTCCTAAAAACACCCTCGAACCCATGCATTCCGGAAACTTGACGATCACGGCATTGTTCTCCGCCCTCCTCACCCTCGCTCTCCATTCCTGTTACCAAACCGAGCAAGCCGACCTCGTGGTGCACAACGCCGTGATCTACTCCTTCGATCCCGACAATACCACCTACCAAGCCATGGCCATACGCGACGGCAAAATCGTGGAAATGGGCGCCGAAAGGCAAATCCTCAACCGCTACCGCACCGATCGCAAAGTCGACGCACAAACACGAGTGATTTACCCCGGTTTCTACGACGCCCACGCGCATTTTCTGGGCTACGCCCGCAACAAAGCCGAACTCAACCTCTACGGCGTGGAATCCGAGCAAGAGATGATGAACCGCGTGTTCAAATTCGCCGAAACCACCGACCGTCACTGGATCGTTGGCCGGGGTTGGGATCAAAACCTGTGGGACGACAAATCCTTTCCCACGCGCCGCCTTCTCGATATTCGATTTCCCGATCGGCCGGTCGTTTTGACCCGCATCGACGGACACGCCGCCCTGGCCAACGGCGCCGCGCTCCGTGCCGTGGGCATCGATTCCACGACCTTCATTCCCGGCGGGGCCATGTTGAAAAACCCCGACGGCAGCCTCACCGGCGTGCTGATCGATCTCGCCGCCGAACGCGTCAACAAAGCCGTTCCTCCCCTCGATGAAGAGTTGTTGATCCGCCTCATCGCCGAAGCGGAAAGCGACTGCTTCTCCCACGGACTCACCACCGTTTCCGACGCGGGCCTTTCCGTGGAAGACATTCGTTTTCTGGACCGCCTACACGAGGAAGAAAAACTCAAATTGCGCATTTCCGCCATGGTCGAACCGGGAGAGGAAAGTCTGGAATTCATCGCCTCCGGACCCATGGTCACCGAGAGGCTCACTGCGCGCTCCATCAAACTATACGCCGACGGTGCACTCGGATCCAGAGGCGCGTATCTCAAAGAGCCCTACGCCGACGATCCGGACAACCGCGGACTCCGCCTCTTGGACGATTCGACGTACCACGTGTACGCCGAGGCGGCTCTGGAAAACGGTTTCCAACTCTGCACCCACTGCATCGGTGATTCGGCAAACGCATTTGTCCTCGATCTCTACGCCCGATCCCTGGGGGGCATCAACGATTTGAGGTGGAGGATTGAACACGCCCAAGTGGTATCGCCACAAGACCTGCATTACTTCGCCGACTTCGGAATTATTCCCTCGGTGCAGCCCATCCACGCCACATCCGATATGGCTTGGGCCGAAACGAGGCTGGGCCCCGTTCGCATCCAGGATGCGTACGCCTTCAAATCCTTGAAGGAAGAGTTGGGCATCCTCGCCATCGGGACGGATTTTCCGGTGGAGGGAATCTCGCCCGTCAATAATTTCTACGCGGCGGTGTTTCGCAAAAACATCCGGGGTGAACCCGCCGGCGGCTTCCAAATCGATCAGGCCCTGACGCGGGAAGACGCACTGCGCGCCATGACCATCTGGGCCGCGCTGGCCAATTTCGAAGAAGACCGGAAGGGGAGTCTGGAAGTCGGAAAAGACGCGGACTTCATCCTCCTCGATCGCGACCTTCTCAAAGTTCCGGAAAAAGACGTGCTCGGTACGCGCGTCTTGGGTACTTGGATCAAAGGGGAACGCGTTTTCACGTATTTCTGACCGACATCCGGAAAGGACGACCCACCCACAAAAACCCTAACAAACGGAGCCTCATCCGGTAGGGGCTTTTTCGTACGGTACTTCCCTACAAGTCGCCGAAGGGGCGGACACGAAAATATTGCATATTTTGCGACAACCAATCCAATGAATAATGGACCTACAGGCGGAAAAGACCCGACTCTTCGATTTTCTCGACTACCAAATGGCGCATTACCCACAGAAGGTGGCCTTGGCCGGCAAAGTGGGCGGTGCGTGGGAAACCTATTCCACCCAAGCCGTCATCGACCGCGCCAACGAATTGAGCACGGGCCTTCTCAATTTGGGTGTAAAAAGAGGTGACCGCATCGCCCTGATCGCCAACAATCGCCCCGAATGGGTCATCACCGACAGGGCCATCCTCCAGATCGGCGCGGTGAACGTGCCCATGTATCCCACCATTTCCGACGAGGATTACGCCTTCATTTTCAACGATGCCGGCGTGCGCTTCGTGTTTGTGTCCGACGATGTCATCCTGCAAAAGGTTCTCAAAGCCAAGGAAAGCGCCCCATCCGTGGAAGGTGTATTCACCTTCGATAAGTTGCCCGGGCAAAAGCACTGGACGGAATGCCTGGACACCAAGCCCGACATCACCGCCATCGACAAATTGCGCAGCGAGGTGAAGGCCTCCGACTTGGCGACCCTCATCTACACCTCGGGCACCACGGGTGTGCCCAAAGGAGTGATGCTTTCCCATCAGAACGTGGCGAGCAACGCCATCGCGAGCAAGGAAAGGCTGCCGGTGGAACCGGGGGCGAAGGGCATCAGCTTTCTCCCCCTCTGCCATATCTACGAGCGCATGTTGATCTACTTGTACACGTACACCGGTGTGTCGCTCTACTTTGCCGAATCCATGGAAACCATCGGAGAAAATATCCGAGAGGTGGAGCCCGAAGTGTTCACCGCCGTCCCTCGCGTGTTGGAGAAAGTCTACGATCGGATCGTAGATACCGGAAGCGCGCTGACGGGCGTGAAGCGGTCGTTGTTTTTCTGGGCTTTGCGATTGGGCGAGAAGTGGGAACCGTACGGTGCCAACGGACCCCTGTACTCGGCCAAGCTGTGGGTGGCGCGCAAAGTCATTTTCAGCAAGTGGAAGGCGGCGCTGGGAGGAAACGTCAAGGCGGTGGCCAGCGGCAGCGCTTCTCTCAATCCGCGTTTGGCACGGGTGTTCAACGCGGCCGGTATTCCGGTGCTCGAAGGCTACGGGCTGACCGAGACCTCGCCGGTGATCAGCGTAAACCAGGTTGAAAACAGGGGCATGCGCATCGGCACCACCGGCAGGCCCATCCGCGATGTGCACGTGAAAATCGCCGAAGACGGGGAAATTCTGGTCAAAGGGCCCAACGTCATGATGGGCTATTACAATCGGCCCGACCTCACGGCGGAAGTCATCGACGAGGATGGCTGGCTCCACACCGGGGATATCGGCGAAATGGTGGACGGAGAATTCCTGAAGATTACCGACCGCAAGAAGGAGATTTTCAAAACCTCGGGGGGGAAGTACATCGCCCCCCAAATCATGGAAAACCGATTCAAGGAAAGCCGTTTCATCGAACAGATCATCGTGCTGGGAGAAAACAGAAAACACCCTTCCGCGTTGATCGTGCCCGACTTCGTGTTCGTTAGGGAATGGTGCAAACGCAAGGGCTACGCCTGTGAAACGACCAAGGAAATCGTGGAAAACCCCCACGTAATCGACAGGATAGGCCGGGAAATCGAAGAGATCAACCAACACTTCGGAAAGTGGGAACAGGTGAAGCAATTCCGCTTGCTGGAGCACCCCTTCACCATCGAAAACAACATGATCACGCCCACACTCAAACTCAAGCGAAAAGAAATTCGCAGCGCGTACGCGGAGCTGATCGATTCGATTTACGCCGCCCCGAGCGGACAGTGAGTCGACGACAGGGTCATTCGAGGAAGCTTCTCAGTTTTTTCAGGTTCTTCTCGTCCCAATCGTCCACTTTGGGCGTTTCTATGACTTTGGTGACCGAAGGGAAATTCCGCATGATGTACGCGAAAGGCGCGTCGCCGATCTCGCCGTGGCCGATGTGCGTGTGCCGATCCAATCGACTACCCAGCTTTCCGACCGAATCGTTCAGGTGAAAGCACGTGATGTGTTGCATGCCGATGGTTTCGTCCCACTCCGCGAAGGCGTCTTTGATGCCCGACTCGGTGCGGATGTCGTAGCCCGCGGCGAAGGCGTGGCAGGTGTCGAAGCAAAAGCCGATTCGATCGCTGCCCACCAAATCGGAAATGGCCCTCAGATCACGGAATTGTCCTCCCACCGTACTGCCTTGTCCTGCCATGTTTTCCAACAGGATTTTTACGCTCGACCCCTTGGTTTGGTCCAAGGCGAATCGCAAACCTTCGGCGATGCGCTCGATGGCTTCCTCCCGGGTCTGGTCCACCGCCGAACCGGGGTGCAACACCGTGAAGTCGAGTCCCAACACCTGGCATCGCCTCAGTTCGCCGACCAAGGCGGCGTGAGACCTTTCTTTCAGCATGGGGTCCTTCGACGCCAAGTTGATCAGATACATGGCGTGGGAAAAAACCGAAACCACGCCTTGGCTTTTCCGCCTTTCGCGGAAAGATTCGCCCTCTTCATCGCCGATGACTTTTTCCTTCCACTGGCGCTGGTTTTTCGTGAATACTTGAAAGGCGTTGATGCCCAGTTTCTCCGCTTCGTCGAAGGCGTTGATCACGCCGCCGGCCGCCGAGCAATGTACTCCGAGTATGTTCATGAATTTCCCGTTAAAAGTTCGTGCCCACGGGCTCCTCGACACCTTCGGCCGGAAACCCGAATTCCAAAGGTAGCCAATGCCATCGGCAGGGCGGGGTTGTCCTTCAAAATTCCGACCTTTGCGCCGAAAAATTTACACCCCGAAGCGGACGCTCCGACACCGTCGAAACCCGCCCTTCGCGGTGCGCGAACAGAAAACCTTTTTTAAGCGAATAGACATGAAAAAATACGGATGGCTTATCACGGTGGGTTCTTTCGTGGTCATCTTCATCGTGGGGATGATCATCGCCTATCCCCTCATCAAACCCGAGGTGAAACTGAAAGTCTACCAACCTTCGGACATCAACCCCAAATTGGTGGACTCAACGCTGCACGGCATCAACCGTGACCACCGAATCGCCGATTTCGAAGTGATCAACCAGCTGGGCAACAAAGTGACTTCCAAAGATTTTGAAGGGAAAATATACGTGGCCGACTTCTTTTTCGCAACCTGCCCGAGCATCTGCCCCGTGATGAGCGACCACTTCGCCGAGTTGCAGGAAGAATTCGCCGACGAGCCGAAATTCAAATTGCTGTCATTCTCGGTGACCCCCGAACTGGACACCGTGGAGGTGTTGCGTCAGTACGGGGAGGACTACGGTGCGGATCCCAAAAAGTGGGTGCTGGCCACCGGCGACAAAAAGCACATCTACGAGTTGGCCCGCAAGAGCTACTTCGCCGTTCTGGACGAAGGCGACGGTGGCGTGCAAGACTTCATCCACACCGAAAACTTCGTGCTGGTCGATTCCCAGCGCCGCATCCGGGGATATTACGACGGCACCAGCCCCAAAGACATGAAGCGTCTTTCGGACGAGATACGCATCCTTTTGGCCGAGGAAGCCGAAGCGGAGAGCCGGGGTTGAGCCCTCGGCCTCCCGCAGACCTTCTTTCCCGGTTGGAACCGGGGTTCCGTCAATAAGGGTACGCGTCCTTCTCGATCATGGCCAGAGCCACTCGTTGCCGCGCTTCTTTGACGTTCAGCGGTTTCGTCTTGGTGTATCGCCGCAACCCCATGAGCATCATTTGTCGCTCGTCGCCCTCGGCGAAGGAATGAATGGCGTCTTTGCCGGCTTTTGAGATGAGGTCGGCCGCGTCGTGGATGTACACGCGCATCATGTCGATCCACTCCTTGGCTTCGTCTTCTCCTTTGAGCTCCGCGAATTTCGTCGTGCGCAGCAGTACGGATTCGGCCGTGTACGTCCAGATCATCATGTCCGCGATGTTCATGAGGATCTCTTGTTCCTTGCCGAGCGTCTGCATGAGCTTTTGCGCCGCCGATCCCGCAACCATGAGCACGGATTTCTTGAATTTTTCCACCAGCTGACGCTCCTCGAAGAAGGGCTGTCCGTCGTCTTCCGCCATTTCCGGAATCGAGGTCAGTTCGTTGGCCACCGCCATGGCCGCTTGGGTGAGTTCAAGTTCCCCCTTCATGGCCTTTTTCAGAATCATTTCGACGGTCAACATTCGGTTGATCTCGTTGGTGCCTTCGAAAATCCGGTTGATGCGCGCATCGCGGTACGCCCTCTCCACCGGGGTTTCCATGCTGTAGCCCATGCCGCCGAATATCTGCACTCCTTCGTCCACCACGTAGTCGAGCACTTCCGAACCGAGAACCTTCATCATGGCGCATTCCGCGGCGTACTCTTCGATGCCTTTCAGCGCGGCCTCATTCCGTTCTTTCCCTTCCTCGGTCAAGGATTTGATGCGGTGGGTGATGTCGGCCGTCACGCGGTAAACCGCCGATTCCGCGGCGTAGATCAACGTGGCTTGTTGTGCGAGTTTGTACCGGATGGCGCCGTACTTGGATATGGGCCGCCCGAATTGCTCCCTTTCGTTGGCGTATTTTATGGAGTGGGTGGTCGTCATTTTCGCCCCGCCCAGCACGCCGGCGCCCAGTTTCAATCGGCCTATGTTCAATATATTGAGAGCTATTTTGAACCCGCTTCCCCTTTCGTGGAGCATGTTCTCCGCCGGCACTTTGCAGTCGTTGAAAAACACTTGTCGGGTAGACGAGCCCTTGATGCCCATTTTGTGCTCTTCGGGGTTGAGGTCGACGCCACCGAAAGATTTTTCCACGATGAAGGCGCTGAGGTTCTTGTCGTCTTCGATTTTGGCGAACACGATGAAGATATCAGCGAAGCCGCTGTTGGTGATCCACATCTTCTGCCCGTTGATCAGATAAGCGCTTCCCCCGTCTACCGGGGTGGCCTTGGTTTTGGCCGCGTTGGCGTCCGATCCCGAACCGGGTTCGGTCAGGCAATACGCCGCTTTGTATTCACCCGAAGCGAGTTTGGGCAGGTACTTTTCTTTTTGGGCGTCATTGCCGTAATAGAGTATGGGCAGCGTACCGATGCCGGTGTGGGCGCTCTGCGCCACCGAAAAGGAATGCGCCGCACCGAGCACTTCCGTGATGTACATGGTCGTCTTGAAATCCAGGTCCATCCCCCCGAGGTCGGCGGGAATGGCCAAGCCGAGCAACCCGAGTTCGGCGGCTTTGTCGAGGAGGCTCTCCATAAGGCCTTCTTCCATCGAGTCGATGCGGTCGAGGTTGGGATACACTTCCGCCTCGACGAATTGTCTGGCGGTATCACCCATCATTCTGTCCTCTTCGGTAAATTCTTCGGGGATGAAGATCGACTCGTGAGAGGTGGGTCGGATGAGCCATTCACCGCCTTTCAATGGCCGGTTTCCGTTGTTTTCCCCGTTGTTGCTGTTGTCCATGATTATCGGTATTTCGGATGTTTAATTCAAAAGTTCGAAGACTCCCGCCGCACCTTGACCCGTGCCCACGCACATGGTCACCACGCCGTATTTGTTGTTTCTCCTGCGCATTTCGTTGAAGAGTTGTACGCTGAGTTTGGTGCCGGTGCATCCCAGGGGGTGCCCCAACGCGATGGCTCCACCGTTTACGTTCACGATGTCGGGATCCAAGCCCAATTCGCGGATCACGGCCACCGATTGCGACGCGAAAGCTTCGTTGAGCTCGACGAGCTCGACGTCGTTCAGTTTCAAGCCCGCTTTTTTCACGGCTTCCGGCACGGCGTACATTGGCCCCATGCCCATGACCCTCGGGGAGAGCCCCGATACGTGGTAACTCTTCAATTGGGCGATGGGGGTGAGGTTGTGCCTTTTGAGGAATTCCTCGGATACGACCATCGTAAAAGCCGCCCCGTCTGAAGTTTGGGAAGCGTTGCCGGCCGTCACGGTGCCTTTGGCGTCGAAGACCGGCCTCAGGCGGGACAGCGCCTCGGGCGACGTATCCCGCCGGGGTCCTTCGTCGGTGTCGACCGTGTATTTTTCCGTGGTTCGCTTTCCGTTTTTCACGAACACGCGCTCGACTTCCACCGGTACGATCTCGTCTTTGAAACGCCCGCTTTCGATGGCTTCCACGGCCTTGCGGTGAGAATGCCACGCGAATTCGTCCTGGTCTTCACGCGTCACGTTGTAGTCCTGGGCCACCGCTTCGGCGGTCAAGCCCATGCCCCAGTACCACGTGGGATTTTCCTTCGCGACCTTGGCGTTGGGCACGATGCGCCAGCCGCCGAATGGAATGGGCGACATGGTTTCGACCCCCCCGGCCAAGATGCAGTGCGCCATGCCGCTGTGGATTTTTGCCGAGGCGATGGCGATGGTCTCCAGCCCCGAACTGCAGTATCGGTTTACGGTCATGCCGGGGATTTTTTCGGAGTCGAGGCCCATGAGCGAGATCAGGCGCCCCACGTTCAGGCCCTGTTCGGCTTCGGGGGTGGCGTTGCCGACGATCACGTCTTCGACCGTTTCGGGGTCCAAGCCGGGGTGGTCGGCCATGATTTTCTTTATGACGGCGGCGGCCAAGTCGTCGGGACGGGTGAAGCGGAAACTTCCCCGGGGTGCCTTGCCGACCGCGGTGCGGTATGCGGATACGATGTATGCGTTCATTTCTTTGGGTTTTTGTGGGTGTGACCTGAAATCAAAATCGGATCAGTTCCTGAGCACTTTGCCGTATTTGACCATGTTCTGCAGGCGTTCCAAGGTCTTGCGGGTGGCGCACAACTCCAGAAAGGCCCGTCTCTCCAGAGAGAGTAGATATTCCTCCGAAACTCGTGTGGGCTCGGACAAGTCACCCCCACAAAGCACATAACCCAGCTTTTCGCTGATGTGCTTGTCGTGTTCCGAAATGTAGTGGCCGGACATCATGCTGTGCGCGCCCACGTAGACGATGCCCATGCCTTCGTTTCCGAGCACCAGGATGTCCTTTCGCGGTATGGGTTTGGTGTACCCCTTGGCGTGCATCATCAGCGCGGCTTGCTTGGCGTACGCCAATTGATCTTTGCGGTTGATCACCACCTCGTCGATTCCCTTTCGCAGGTAGCCCAGTTCGAAGGCCTCGTGCGCCGAGGTGGATACCTTGGCTTGCCCGATGGTGAGGAAGCGGTTGCGCAAAGTGTTTACGCGGATGTCCCCGTCGCCGAGTTCGTCGGATGTGCGCAAGGCGAATTCCTTGCTGCCCCCGCCGCCGGGGATGACGCCGACGCCCATTTCCACCAGACCCATGTACAATTCGGCGTGGGCGATGACCTTGTCGGCGTGCATGGCCAGCTCGCAGCCCCCGCCCAAAGCGAGGTTGTGCGGCGCGGCGATGACCGGGATCGAGGAGTACCGCAGGCGCATCATGGTGTCCTGAAAGCGCTTGATGGCGAATTCGAGCTCGTCGAATTCCTGTTCCACGGCCATCATGAAGATCATACCGACGTTGGCGCCGGCGCTGAAGTTCTCCCCGTCGTTGGAGATCACCAATCCCTTGTACTCCGCCTCTGCCATGTCGACGGCTTTGTTCAAACCCTCGATGACTTCCGCGCCGATGGTGTTCATCTTTGTGTGGAACTCGATGTGGATGATGCCGTCGCCGAGGTTTCGGATGGTGGTGCCGGCGTTTTTCCACAGGACGTTTTCGTCGGCGATGCGATCCAAGTACAACCGCCCTTCTTCCACGGGCAGGGCTTTGTAGTCTTTGGAAGCCACGTCGTACGCGTATTTCACGCCGTTTTCCAATTTGTAAAAGCTCCTGAAACCGGCTTTTTGCATGTCGTGCACCCAAGGGGCCGCTTTCACGCCGGCCTCTTCCATGTTTTTCAGCACCTCTTCGAAGCCGAGGGCATCCCAGGTTTCGAAGGGGCCGAGCTTCCATCCGAAGCCCGCGCGCAGCGCGTCGTCGACGCGGAAAAGATCGTCGGAAATTTCGGGGATGCGGTGGCTCACGTAGGCGAATAGCGCGTGGAAAGTGCGGCGGTAAAACTCACCGGCTTTGTCCCCGCCCTTGTAGAGCATGGGCAGTCGTTTGCCCAAGTCGTCTACGGGTTTGGTCATCTCCAAGGTGGGGAAAGACGCTTTTTTTCGAGGTCCGTATTCGCCGGTTTCGAGGTCGAGCGACAGGATTTCCGAACCGCCTTTGTCGTCTTTGACCTTTTTGTAGAATCCCGCGCCCGACTTGCTGCCGAGCCTGTTGGAGTCCACGAGGTTCCGGACGAAGGACGGTATTTCGAAAACGTCGTTTCTCTCGTCGTCGGGGCAATTTTCCCGCAGTCCGTTGGCCACGTGCACCAGGGTATCGATTCCCACTACGTCGGCCGTTCGGAAGGTGGCGGACTTGGGGTGGCCGATGACCGGACCGGTGAGTTTGTCGACTTCTTCTACCGTGAGGCCCATGTCATCGACGGTGTGGAACAAGTCGAGAATGGAAAACACGCCGACGCGGTTTGCGATGAAGGCGGGGGTGTCTTTACAGGGAACGGTTTCCTTGCCGAGGAATTTGGATCCGTAGGCGAGGAGGAAATCGACGATTTCGGGGAGGGTGTCCGGCCCGGGGATGATCTCCAAGAGGGGCAAGTACCTTGGCGGATTGAAAAAGTGGGTGCCGCAGAAGTGTTTTCTGAAGTCCTCACTGCGCCCTTCGCTCATGGCCGCTATGGGAATGCCCGAGGTGTTGGACGTCACCGGGGTGCCGGGTTTTCGATGGGCCTCCACTTGGTCGAAGATGGTTTTTTTGATGTCCAACCTTTCAACCACTACCTCGATGATCCAGTCGGCCTCGGAAATGTGGTGCATGTCGTCGTCGAAATTGCCGGTTTCGATGCGGTCGGCGAAGGATTTGAGGTAGAGTGGAGACGGATTGGATTTTATGGCCGCCTGCAAGGATTCGTTTACGATGCGGTTTCTGACCAGCGGGTGGTTCGCGTCGAGGCCCTTGGTTTTTTCGCGTTCGTTGGGTTCCTCGGGGCGGATGTCGAGCAGCAATACTTGGACACCGACATTGGCGAAATGGCACGCGATGCGCGAACCCATGACGCCGGAACCCAGCACGGCCACTTTCTCGATTTTTCTATTGCTCATGGTGGGGATGTGAATTAGGAGTGTGTGTAATGATCGGTTCGATGGCGATGGCGGATTGAACTTCCGGCTTCTCCAGCAAAGCGGAGATTTTCGCCGCGACGGTAAGGAAGGACTTCACTTCCTTTTTGGTAAGGTTGTCGCTGAGGTATTTGTTGAGATTGGTGACGACGTCGCGGGAGTTGTCCCGGAATTTTTTCCCCTCTTCCGTGAGGTGGATGAGCACCACGCGCTTGTCGTCGGGTGAAGGTGTGCGGGTGATGAGACCCTTGTCTTCCATGGTTTTCAGCGTGCGGGAAAGGCTTTGGGGTTCCACGCCCATCTTGGGGCCCAGCTTGGTGCTCGGCGTCCCCTCTTTGTCGATGTTCAGCAGGGCGTAGCCCACGGAAATGGTGCCGCCGAATTTGGACGCTTCGGCGTTGTACAGCCGATATATTTTCAGCCACAGCCAGCGGATATGAAAATCTATGGTTTCGGATGCGTCCATGCCCTTCACTTCCAATTGCCCAAAGATAAGAAAACATTATGCGTGCATAACAAAACCCCCCGGGTTTTTCGGCCGTTACGGCAAAGGGAAATGCGAAACTCATGACTGCGCATACGGACACGCGTTGTGTCGGTTGCCGTTCCCGTACCTGACGCCGTTAGAATTCCGGTGAGAGCGGTGGTGGTGGAACGTGCAGCCCAATGACACTCAGTCGACCTGAGCGTTGTTCAAGGTGGCGGGCCTGAAAGCGGATTATGTGAATACGGAGAATTCGAAACCGGGTGGGGCGATGAGAGGCACGTGAGGATCGAGCATTTCTCGGATGACTTCGCGGAGGAAATCTTCGAACAGACGGAGTTTGTCTTCCTCGCCGATTTGCAGTTCCAGCAACCCGTCACCCACTTTCGGTAACGAAATGATTCCCGAGCGGACCTCCCTGCCCGGAAAGACCTCCTCGCAGAGCCATTCGTACATCAGCAATTGAACGGCTTTGGTCTTGGACGTAAGGGATTCCCGGTCGACTTGCTTGTACGAC
The DNA here is from genome assembly GCA_964574635.1 of uncultured Cryomorphaceae bacterium. Lineage (GTDB taxonomy): Bacteria > Bacteroidota > Bacteroidia > Flavobacteriales_D > Cryomorphaceae > CAZNOG01. The sequence continues at coordinate 106,891 of CAZNOG010000007.1, forward strand.
AAATCGCCGGACACCACGCTTCCGGTTTTGTAATCCACGATGTACAACACGCCTTCTCTCTCGTCCTGCCGGTCTATGGAACCCTTGAAGGGAACTCGAATCGTTTCGCCGTCCAATTCGACCGTGAGGTGGCGGTAAAGCTCTTCTTCTCCTCTGATGTATCGGATTTTCTCCCCTCTGCCCTGCGGTGAAACCATGTGTTTTTCGGACTCCAGAAAGCGGGTGAGCATGCCCAAGGCCGTGCGGTAGTTTACGTGGTCTACGCCTCGGTTGAAATCCCGGTGGGGCGCCCACGTGACGCACATTTCCATGAGCACGGTTTCCAATTGGCGAAGCATGGCATCCACGTCGGCTTCGGTGATCAATCGGCCTTCGCCGGGTTTGTAGAGGGCGTTCAGCGTTTCGTGTACGATGGTGCCGAATGTGGCCGCCGACAATTCCTCCCCCTCCGGCTCGGACAAGCGCAATACGTGGGTGAAATACCATTCCCACGGCGATTCCAGATAGCGGATGACGGAGGAAGCCGAAAGGCCGTTGTCGACGATGGTTTTCCGGATGCCCTCGAGCACTTCCGGACTTTTGTCCAGTACCTGTTCCTGCGTACCTCCGTCGGGAGTGGTCGGGCGCGTGATGGAGTGTTTGACCGTGATGTGTTCGTTTCGCACGGCCAAGTCGTACTCCACTTGTTGCAGGTAGCGGCTTTTTTCACCCACGGACAGGCCTTGGATATCCGTTTGGTAGACGGCGTCGAAGCGCTCGGCGTTTTGCAGCAAGCGGTAAAACTGATAGGCGTAAATGGACTCCCTTTCGGTGCGCCCCGGCAGCCCGTGCGCGAGGCGGATGTCGTAGGGAATGAAACTGTCGTGTTTGGGATTGCGCGGGATGGCGTTTTCTTCGGCCGAGCAAAGGATGACGCGGGGAAAAGACAAGCTTCGGGCCTCGAGCAGTCCCATGATCTGCAGCCCTTCCAGCGGTTCGCCGACCAAGGAGAGGGAGGCGCCGGAAACGGCTCTTCTTACAATGGAACCCAGCGCTTTAATTCCCAGATTTTTGGCGTGTGGGTATTTCTCGATTCGTGTGAGGATTTCCATGCAACGTTTCGCCCCCAAAGCCCCGGCCCTTAATTCCAACTTTCCGTGCGGATCGTCCACGCAAAAAGAAAAAATTCCCCCCAGGGTTTTCAGCATGGTTTCGAAGTCCGTCCCCCCTTCGGTTTCCATGGGTTGGAGCGCCGACACCAGCAAGGGATGGTCCGCGGCGAGGTCGGAGGCGCGGATGTACGTTTTTATGGGGAGGTCGGACGCCGATTTCGACCAAAGGAGGTGGGAAAAGGGATTTTCCAGGAATTCCAAGAGTTCCCTGCGGGGGAAGGTTGGTTCTTCCCCCGGTTTTACGAGGGTGATGGCGTGGAGGGCAAACCAACTTTCCAGCCAGTGGTAAAACGCCGTTTCGGTGAGTGGCAAGCCCATAGTGACGTTGACGGCCTCCATCGATTCGGGGAGGCGCTGAAGGATGGGCACGACCAACGATTCGTCGGCGAGGATGACGGCGGTATCTTCGGCCGGCCAAGTGTTGTCGCGGAGGAGTGCCGCCACTGCGTTGGCTTGATCGAGGCGGTGATTGGCGGCGTGGATGTGCACTTCGAAGGCGCGCTCGTGGAGTGGGGATTCCGTGCGGACCATCCGTCCCAATCCCTTTTGGGCGTGTTTTCTGAGGAAGGACCCCGCGTGGTGGTCGCCGCGCTCCAAGTAATGGTCGTCGGCTTCGAAATAGATGCGACCCCGTTCCGACCTTTCCACTTGGGTGATGAGGAATTCCTCGGCGTTGGTCAGGGCGTTGAGTCCGCCAAAGATGAAATAAGGCCGGGGGTTTTCTTCGAGAAACCGGGTGATTCTTTGGGTGGCGATTTTGGCCATCAACCCCGGGTACGCCAGCTCTTCTTGGGTCAATCTTTTAACCAGCGCTTCGTGGATACTCGGCAGGGAGTTCCAGAACTTGCGGTAGTTTTCCTGGCTTTGGCTGAGGGGCGCGTCGAGGAAGCTGAAGTGCTCGATTTCCGTGTGGTCCACCAAATCGCGAAAAAGGCGGTCCGTGGGCAGCAGCGCCGCGTCGACGTCGTTGAAATCCGCGAGCATGACGGGCGCCCAGCCGATGAACTGTTCGAGGGGCTGCGCCTCTTTGCCCATGGCGTCGCGATACGCTTCGTAGGCGGTGAACAGGGTTTTGAGGGAGTCGGCGGTTTCCAGTCCGGCCACTTCCGCAATCCATCGGTTTATGGTGGTGATTCGGGGGAGAATGCGTGCTTTGTCACCCCGGCCGGCCAAGATTTTCCGAAGATGGGTGCCGGCCCTTTTGGTGGGGAGGATCACGGTGGTGTGCACCATTCCACCCGGCGAGGCGTCGACCTCGTCGGCCAGCGTTTCCAGAAATCGATGTTTCACTTGAATCCGTTTCGGATAAAAGTAAGAAACTCTTTAAAGGTGGATTTGGACCGGAAAACTTCCGCCATTTCATTCAGGAGGGTGGAGGACTGTTCCTTTTTTTCCCGGTTTATCTCACTTTGGATATTGGTGGGGTATTGGGTGTCGGTCGGCGGGGTGGGCATGCCCGATTCTTTTTTTGCCAGGGCGTCGGCGAATTCGAAAAACACACGCGCTTGGTTGTGTCGGCCCAGCTTCTCTTCCAGGAGTCCGAGGTTGTTGTACGCGATGGCGTCCTCGTGATCGAGCTTGACGGCGATGCGGTAATCTTCTACCGCTCCTTCGGTATCGTGCATGGCGTCTTTGATGTACGCACGGGAGGAGTAACGATAGCTTCTGTGCGGCTCGAGTTCCTGTGCGCGGTTCATGTCGGCCAGGGCCTCCCGCTTGTTTCCCCGGTGGAACTGTGCCACCCCGCGGTCGGAGTACAGTTCGGCATCGTCGGGTCGAATGGCGATGCATCGGGTGTACCAGTACACGCTTTTTTCGAAGTCTTTCTCGGCGTAGGATTTTTGCGCCTTTTTCAAATATTTCCCGTAATCGTCCATGGTGATTTCCTTGAATTTCGCCTCGGTGCGCGGTAGGCATCCTCGGGCTTACAAATTTACGGGTAATGAGCGGAGTGGACAAAACGCGACGGAAGCGACAAGAGGGCGAGGCGAACTGTCGGGAAGGCACGACCGGAAGGGCGCGCGGGATGTCGATGGAATTTCTGGCTTCGGGGTCGTACCTTAGCCGCCGCACGGAATGCCGATGACGACATGAAAATCGAGTACCCGCAATACAGAAAGTACGGAAACGGACTGGTTTATTTCAAGATCCTGTCTCCCACGGTTTTTGAGGAGGCGAGGAAGACTTCCCGGGGGTGGGAGTTTGAATTGCACCCCGCCAAGGTTCACCCCGACCGGGTATTGATTTCCGACATGGTCGATATGCGCGACGGATATTGGTTGCCGGCAACCGAAGACGAATATCCCGTCAAGGAGGAGCGCTGAATGCGGAAGGCCGTGCAACTTTCCGGGTTGATTTTGGTCAAATTGACGGAACCCCGCAGGATGATTCAATGCCGGGAATTTCGATTCGGAAATTTGGGAAAACCTTAAAATCACTGTAATTTAATCGCTTCTTTTCGAGAAACCATGCGCGACGCGCACTCATACCGCCCAATTTGAACAGGAAGGCAATCATAGGGTTATTGACTTGGATCGCCATGGCGGTATCCGTCCACAGCGTACGGGCCGAACACATCATCGGTGGGGAAATCTATTACGACTGCCTGGGTGGCGGAACCTACGAGGTCACCATGAAATTGTACCGCGATTGCTACTCTTCCGGGGCGGCATTCGACAACCCGGCCACCTTCGGAATTTATAACGAAAGCGGCAATTTGGTGAACCAAGTTCCGGTGAACGTGGACGACGTCCAGTGGGTCGATCCGGGTTTCAACTCCCCCTGCTTGAGCGTCCCGCCCGATATTTGCGTGCAGGAAGGCGTGTACAACTTCACGGTGTCTCTGCCCGACGACGACCAGTCGTACCAGATCGTCTATACCCGTTGCTGCCGCAACCACTCCATCATCAATTTGTCCAACCCCGGAAGCCAAGGGTTGACGCTGGTCGCCGACATCCCCGCCTCATCGGTAGCGAGCTGCAACTCCTCACCTAGGTTCAACGGTTTTCCTCCCCCCGTACTTTGCTCCTTCGAATACTTCGAATTCGACCACAGCGCCACGGATCCCGATGGCGATTCCCTGGTTTATTCCCTGTGCTCACCTTTCATCGGCGGAAACCAGATCAACCCCATGCCGGTGCCCCCGCCGGCCCCGCCTTATTCGGAGGTCAGTTGGCAAGCGCCCTACAGCGCCACCCACCCGATGGAGGGCGATCCCGGACTTTCCATCGATCCCCACACGGGCCTCCTGTCGGGAAAACCCGTCCTCATGGGGCAGTACGTGGTGGGAGTGTGCGTAGAAGAGTGGTCGCAAGGTCAACTGGTCGGAACCCACCGCAGGGATTTTCAATTCAACGTCGCACAGTGCGAGCAGACCTCCGCCGCGATCATCAAAGATTTTCTTCCCGAAGATTTGTGCGAGGATTTCACGTTTCACTTCACCAACCTGAGCGACCCCGGCAACGAGTTTTTGTGGGATTTCGGCGATCCCACCACCACGAGCGACGTTTCCACCGATTTCCACGGATCGTATACCTACCCCGACACCGGCACCTACGAAGTCACGCTGATCACCAACCCGGGATTCTTTTGTTCCGACACCACCACCGTCCTTCTTCCGGTCTACCTTCACACCGTGCTCGAAATCGTTCCCCTCGGATTCGTTTGTACCGATGGCGAGCCTTACTACTCGTTTGAAGTCAGCGGGGAGTTCGACCAGGAAAACGCGAGCATCGTTTGGGATTTTGGGGGTGGGGCGTCACCAGGCACGGCTACGGGCACCCAGGTTCAAGGTATAGCCTTCGATCAAGGTACACACGACGTGCAGGTGGAGCTCACTCACGACGCCTGCCCGGGGTGGGGACAAACCCAAGTGAACATTCCGCCTCCCATCGAGATTTCCATCGTCGAGCAAGACACCACCTGCACGGGCCTGACCTATTCTTTTCAGCAGGTGAATTCCCAGGCCGTCGACTTTCACTGGGATTTCGGCGTGGAGGGAACCGACGGGGACGAGAGTACTTTGCCCAATCCGCAGTATACCTACCAAGAGCCGGGCTTCTACGATGTGACCGTGACGGGTGGCTCCCCATTGCACTGTCCGGTGAGCGACCAAGCCACTTTCGAAATTCAGCACAAACTCGAGCCGATAATCGAGCCGACGGCGGTGGCATGCCTCGAGGGAAATTCCGTGGGCTTTCAGGCCGGTGGTCTGTACAGTCCCGCTTCGACCTTTCAATGGACCTTCGAGGGAGGGAGCCCCGGGAGTTCCACGGCGGAACACCCCGGTTCCATCCACTTCGATACCCCGGGAAACAAAGAGGTTACCCTCACCGTCGTAGCTCCCGGATGCACCCGGGAGGTGAAAGCCATACAGCGCATTCACCCCAACCCGGTGGCCGACTTCCAAGTGCGCTCGGCGCTGCCCTGCGTCCCGGCGAGGTTCAACTTCACCAACACTTCCATTACGGAAAGCGTGAACGTGCAATACCACTGGGATTTCGGTGACGGCTCGGAGGGACATTCCAAACACGCCACACACGTGTACCGTGAACCCGGCGTCTATACCGTGGGCCTTCATTTGCAAAACCTCGACGGATGCATCGATGAAGATTCCACCGTCCAAGTCGACGTGGTGGAGGTGTTTCCCACGCCTGTGGCGGGGTTCAGCGTTCATCCGAACCCTTTGTCGCCGATGAATCCGGAGGTCAACGTCACCGCCGCCGGGGAAGGATACAACGAGGTGACGTATTTTTTCGACGGGCGGGAATTCACTTCCCCCGATTTCTCCCACGTCATCGACGACTTCCGTCCCCAGACCATCCGTCAAACGGTCACCAATGAATTCGGGTGTTCCGACCACACTGAATCGACCATACGGGTGAGCGACCACTTGATTTACGTGCCATCGGCATTTACCCCCGACGAAGACGGCTTGAACGACATTTTCCGACCCGAAACCACCGGGGCCTATTCGGTGGATATGCGCATCTACGACCGGTGGGGACAGTCCGTTTTTCAGGGAGACGGCATGCGCGGTTGGGACGGTTCCCGGCTCGACAACGGGTACTACGCCGAAGCGGGTGTATATACTTACGTCATCATACTGACCGACCACTCCCTGTTCAACTTCGAATATACGGGGTCGGTGCGCCTGATCCGATGAGTGGGCCGGTGGGCTGAAATACCTTTCCCGATTTAAGGACGGGGATCAGGTCCTCACCATGTCGACGTGCAGAATTCCATCCCAGAGGTAGGGATCGCCGGTGGCCTCGAAACCCAGTCCGACGTAGAATTTCTCTAAGTACGTTTGGGCGGCGATTTTGATCGGTTGGGGCGTGTCTGAGGTGCGGTCGCAGTGATCCATGGCGGCGACCATGAGGTCTCTGCCGAAATTCTTGCCGCGGTGAGATTTGGCCACGGCCACGCGGCCGATGCTCCATTGGGCATAGATGAGTCCGGGCGGGGCGATACGCGCCGTTCCGACCACCGCGCCACCCTCGTCGAAAGCCAGCGCGTGAGTACACCCCGGATCCAAACCGTCCAATTCCGGGTAGGCGCAATTTTGCTCGACCACGAAAACGTCTACGCGGATTTTCAAGATGGCGTGCAAGTCGTGGGCCGTCAGTTCCCCGAAGGGCAGTATGCGGATTCTCGCGGAGTCGGTTTTTGCCATGAAAATTGTTTGGGTCGCCGTCGGTATATTTGGTAATTTAGATCCATGGATCGAAAAGGGATCGGTAAAGATCGGGAATTCACGAAAAACGGGAGGGTTTAGCCATGTGCGGAAGGTATGTTCTTGTTACGAAAATCTCGGAGATAGAAGCGCGCTTCGGCGTGGAAGCTTCCTTTCCTTTCGGTCCGGCGTACAACATCGGTCCGGGCGCCATGGCTCCGGTGATCTCCGACGACAATCCCAAGGAATTGCAATTGATGCAATTCGGTTTGACCCCGTTTTGGGCCAAGAAGCGGATGTATTTCTTCAACGCCCGCGCCGAGGGCGACCACAATCCCGAGAACGACCCGCGGTACTCCGGCGCCAAAGGCATCATCAAGAAGCCGGCTTTTCGCAAGAGCATCCGGGAGCGCCGCTGCCTCGTCATTGCCGACGCTTTCATCGAAGGCACCACGGAAGAAAAACTCGACAAACCATACGCGGTGTACTTGCCCAAAGCCGGTAGGCCGTTTGCCTTCGCCGGGATTTGGGACGAATGGGTGGACACGGACAGCGGAGAAGTGGTGCGGTCTTTTGCGCTGATTACCGCCCCGGCCACGCCGTTGCTTCAGAAATTGCCCCACCACAGATCGCCCGTGATCCTGCGCGCCGACCAAGAGAGGAAATGGCTGGACAAACGCACTCAGCTCTCCGACGTGACCGCCATGCTGAGTCCTTTCGGCGGTGAGATGAACGCCTATCCCATTTCTGCGGAAATCAAGAACCCCCGAAATCAGGGCGCTCATTTGCTCAAGCCGGTGGGCCCGCCCGTCTTTCCCGACAAATCGCTGAAAGTGGAAGGGGGAGTTTCTCTCCAAGGCATGGGGTTTACCCGCGCCAGGGCGAGGGATGAGGGAAAATAAACCGCCATCTTCTACCTTTGCCGGTCAAAGCAGGCAACATGTCACAAAACGAAGTCTTCGATTTTGCCGTCGTCGGCGGTGGAATCGTCGGCGCCGCTACTTTTTACAAGCTGCAGCGCAAACACCCGCACTTGCGCGTCGTGCTCATCGAGAAGGAAGATCGTTTGGCGGATCACCAGACCGGCCACAACTCGGGCGTGATACACTCGGGGTTGTACTACACCCCCGGTTCGCTGAAAGCGATCAACTGCGTGAAAGGCCGGAAGGAATTGGTGCGATTCGCCGAGGAGCACGGCATAGCCCACGACGTGTGCGGAAAGGTGGTGGTGGCAGCCGACGAAAAAGAAGTGCCGATGTTGGAGAAGATTTTCGACATCGGGAAGCGCAATGAAATCGAGGGCATAGAGAGAATTGACGGCGATCAGGTGAGGGAGAGGGAACCTCATTGCCGAGGTGTGGCCGGAATTTGGGTGCCGGTAACGGGCATCATCGACTTTCGAGGGGCCACGGAGAAAATGGTGGAGTTGGCCTTGGAAACCAACCCAAAGAGCCAATTGGTGACCGGTGAAGCGGTGACCGGCGTGGAGGACGAAAACGGATGCAAAAAACTGAAAACCAAAAAGAACGTCTACCGCGCCAAGCACGTGGTGTTCTGTGCGGGATTGCACGCCGACAGGTTGGCGAGGGCCGACGGGGTGAAGTTGCGCGAAAGGGTAGTGGGTTTTCGAGGTGACTATTACGAACTTACGGACAAAGCCAAGCACAAGGTCAAAAACCTGATCTACCCGGTGCCGAATCCGGCTTTTCCGTTTTTGGGAGTGCACTTCACGCGCATGACCAACGGAGAAATCGAATGCGGACCCAACGCGGTATTTACCTTTAAAAGGGAAGGGTACGCCAAGACCGATTTCGACTGGAGGGATACGGCCGACGCACTGCGCTACACGGGCACGTGGAAGCTCTTCGCCAAGAACGCCAGATTCGGCATCGACGAGTACCGCCGGGCGTTTTCCAAGCGTCTGTTTCTGCGCACCCTGCAGCGCCTCGTCCCCTCGTTGGAGCTCGGAGATCTGAAGCCCGGCCGATCGGGTGTGAGGGCGTTGTTGCTCGGAGTGGACGGGGATACGCGGGATGATTTTCGCATTGAGTACGGCGAAAACAGCATCCACGTGTTGAACGCCCCCTCGCCGGCCGCCACGGCTTCGCTGGCCATCGGCGGGCAAATCGTGGACATGATCGAGGAACGCTTTTTTTGAGTTTCCACTGCTCGGGACACATTCCCATGCGGGTCTCTTGCCGAGGATGCGATCGCGTGAGGGCGAACGGCGGCGGCGAGCCGAACGGAACGGCGCGGTGGCGTGGTTTGGCGAGAGCGATTTTATGAGCTCCTCGCCAACCTACGCCACCGGCCGGCTCCGAAGGCGACCACAGCCGGTAGACCGACCCCCGGACGGATTTGAATAAGGTAGACGAACCGAAAGGTCGAGTAAAATTAAGAAGGTGAGGGGCCGGGGGGCACGCCCAAAAAAACACCGTATCCGTTTTTCACGCCGTGCCTGACACCAGGGCGCTTACGAAATAATAGGCGGCGACTCCCCCGTAAATCAGCTTGATGCCCGTGCCGAGAAGGAAGCCGATCAACGACCCCATGGCGCTGCGAAGGGCGTTTTTGACTTCGCGCCGAGCGACCAACAGCTCCCCCAGAAAGGCGCCGAGAAAGGGGCCTACGATGAGGCCGGCCGGCGGGAAAAACAGTCCGACGACGAGCCCGACGACCGATCCGTTGACGCCCGCCCGCGAGCCGCCGTAGCGCTTTGTACCCCAGAGGGGAATCAGGTAATCGAGCACCACGATGAGCACCATGATTCCGGCGGTGACGGCCAAAAACGCGGGGGTGAACGACGCGTAACTCGTGAACGACAGGGACAGCAAGCCCAGCCACGACAGGGGAGGGCCGGGGAGGACGGGAAGAACCGAACCCACGATGCCTGCGAGGATGAGCAGGCCGCCCACGATGGCCAAGAAAATATCCATATCCAAATGTAGGAAAATCGCCTCCGCCGCGGAAGGGCAATCGCACTTTGGACGCGGGCGACGCGGGGGGACGGTTTTATGGTTTCGCAAAAAATGCGGAATTTAGCGGGCTATTGCGACATGCCCATCAACCCCCTTCTTTTATCCGGACATGAGCCTCAAAGCCATTTCACCCATAGACGGCCGATACGCCGACAGAACGGCGCCGTTGGTGCCATACTTTTCAGAGCACGCCCTCATCCGCTTTCGGTTGAAGGTGGAAGTTGAGTACTTCATCGCGCTCTGCCGAACGGATATTCCGGCGCTGCGGAACGTGCCGGAAGGGGCCGCCGACAGGCTGCGCGCCGTGGTGGACGATTTTTCGGACGAGGATGCGCGGCGGGTGAAGGAAATCGAAAGGACCACCAACCACGACGTGAAAGCGGTGGAGTACTTTCTGAAGGAAAAACTGGCGGAACTGGGATTGGAGCGCTTCGGGGAATTCGTGCACTTCGGGTTGACCTCGCAAGACATCAACAATACGGCCGTGCCGATGACGATTAAGTGCTGCTTGGCGGACGTGTACAACCCGGCGCTGAACGCGTTGGTGCACGACCTCGCCGACCTGGCGACCGCTTGGCGCGACATCCCCATGTTGGCCAGAACGCACGGCCAACCCGCCTCACCCACCCGCTTGGGAAAGGAAATCGCCGTGTTCGTGGAAAGGCTGAAAATCCAATTGGAATCGCTGCGCGCCGTGCCCATGACGGGAAAATTCGGCGGAGCCACGGGAAATTTCAACGCCCACCACGCCGCTTTTCCCGACATCGATTGGCCCGACTTCGCCGACCGGTTCTTGAAGGATTCGCTGAACATCAGCCGACAACAAACCACCACGCAGATAGAACACTACGACCAACTGGCGGCGAAATTCGACGCCATGCGGCGCATCCACACCGTGCTGATCGACTTGTGCCGTGATTTGTGGACGTACATCTCCATGGATTATTTCAAGCAGGCCATCAAACCGGGCGAGGTCGGTTCGTCGGCCATGCCGCACAAAGTGAACCCCATCGACTTTGAAAACGCGGAAGGAAACCTGGGCATGGCCAACGCCGTTTTGGGTCACCTTTCCGAAAAACTTCCCATCTCCCGCCTCCAGCGCGACCTCACCGACAGCACCGTGGTGCGCAACATCGGGCTGCCCTTCGGGTACGCGCTGATCGCGGTGTCGTCGATCAGCCGGGGATTGAAAAAATTGGTGGTCAACGAAACGGCGATCAAAGCCGATCTGGACAAAAACTGGGTGGTGCTGGCCGAGGCGTTTCAAACCATCCTGCGGCGGGAAGGACACGCCAAGCCGTACGAAGCCCTGCGCGATCTCACCCGCACCCACGAGACCATAGACCAAGACGCCCTGTACCGATTCATCGACACCCTCGACGTGGCGCCGCACGTGAAAGAAGAAATGCGCAACCTCAGCCCGTTCAATTACGTGGGGGTGCAAGCCAAAGGCGTATGAAGGGATTTATCCAGATCGTTCGGCTGCTGAGGAACTACAAACCCCAGGTGGTCGGGAATATTTTCTTCAACCTTCTCGCCACCGTATTTTCCTTGTTTTCGCTGGCGGCGGTGGCGCCTTTCCTCACCATTCTTTTCAGCGCCCAAGACATCGTATTGCCAGAAACCAAACCCGCCTTCGGCCTGTCGTCCGACCGGTTTCTGGCTTGGGCCGATTACCAAGTGGGGTGGTTCATCGTGCAACACGGTGCGCCCCGGGCCCTGCTCTATTTTTGCCTGTTCGTCGTGGCGGTGTTCTTCCTGAAAAACCTCACGCGGTACATGACGCTCCACTTCATGGCGCCCATCCGCATCGGCGTGCTGCGCGATATACGCGAGGCCGTACACAGAAAAATCCTCGCCCTCCACCCCGGTTATTACACCGAAGAGCGCAAAGGCGACATCGTGGCGCGGGTCACCGCCGACGTCAACGAAATCGAAACGTCCATCATTTCCTCATTGGAAATGGTATTCCGCGATCCCATTTTGATCATCGCCTACTTGGGCACCATGTTTTTCATGAATTGGGAACTCACCGTGTTCGTGCTCGTGTTGCTGCCCGTCAGCGGCGTGCTGATATCCATCATCGGGCGCAAACTGAAAGGCGCCTCCCGAAAAGGTCAGTCGAAACTCGGGGAGGTGCTGTCGGTTTTCGAAGAATCCCTCGGCGGTCTGCGCATCATCCAAGCCTTCGGCGCCGAGAAAGAAACCCACCGGAGGTTCAAGGAAACCAACGACGATTATTTCCGGCTCATGGTGCGCCTCTTCCGCCGCCAATATTTGGGCAGCCCCCTGTCGGAAGTGCTGAGCTCCATTACCTTGGCGTTGTTGATCTTTTACGGAGGGCACTTGGTGTTGGACGCCGGCAGGCAGGGATTCACGGGCGAGTTCTTCATCACCTTCATCGTCATCTTCTCGCAGATCATCACCCCTGCAAAGTCTTTCAGCCAGTCGTACTTCAAAATTCAAAAGGGGCTGGCTTCCGTGGAACGGGTCAACGAAATCCTCGACGCCGAGGAAAAGATCGCCGAGCCCACCGATCCGGTGCACATCGAGGGTTTCCAAAAGGAAATCCATTTCGACAACGTGGGTTTTCGGTACGACAATAAAGTAATCTTACACGGGATCGACCTGCGGATAAAAAAAGGTCAAACCGTGGCGCTCGTCGGCCCTTCGGGGGGAGGGAAATCCACTTTGGCCAATCTGCTGCCCCGATTTTACGACGTCGAAAGCGGTGCGATCACCATAGACGGAGTCGATATCCGCAGAATTCCCTTGTCGGAACTGCGGGGCCTCTTCGGCATCGTCACCCAAGAGCCCATCCTGTTCAACGACACCGTCGCCAACAACATCCGCCTATCCAAGCCGAACGCCACGCCGAAAGAAGTGGAAGAAGCCGCCAAAGTGGCCAATGCCTACGACTTTATCATGGGGCTGGAGCAAGGCTTCGACACCAAAATCGGCGATTCGGGCGGCAAGCTGAGCGGCGGTCAAAGGCAAAGGGTGAGCATCGCGAGGGCGGTCTTGCGAAATCCGCCCTTTCTCATCCTCGACGAGGCCACCTCGGCATTGGACACGGAATCGGAAAAACTGGTTCAGGAATCGGTATCGACGCTCATGCAAGGGCGCACCTCACTGGTCATCGCTCACCGCCTGTCGACCATACAGAATGCCGACACGATCGTGGTTTTGGAAAACGGTAGGATCACCGAGCAGGGCACCCACCGGGAATTGCTCGCCGCCGAGGGCGTGTACAAAAGGCTCTACGACCTTCAGCAATTCAAATAATCAGGCGGATTCGGCCGGTTCACCCTGAGGGGACTTCTCTTCTTCCAGCCTCAGCGCCCGGTTGAATTCCACCGCGTCGTCGCGGTAATCCACGAACATGTTGATCCAGATAATCCGCGACAGGCGGTACAAGGGCGGCATCAACGCCAGCAGCACGATGCTTCCGACGATCAGAAACATCCAGCCGTTTTCAAAAAATCGGAAAGAAATCCATCCGAGGGCGTCGAAAACCCACAAAGCCACGTATACCGCCACCCACAACGCGACGGTGAGCGCGTAGCTCACGTACGCCGCCCCGAAGTAATACCCCGGCTCCCGGCGAAAATCCTCCCCGCAGTGACTGCACGAAGGACGAGCCTCCGCAAACCCCTTACGATAACTGTTGCCCTGCTTGAAAAACTTGCCTTCGTGGCAGCGGGGGCACGTAAAGGTCAGCACCGAATAAAGCTTGGTTCCCTTGAGTTTCATAGCCTAAATTTGCACTGCAAAGATACGGTCTTCCCGACGCATAAAAAACCGGCCCTCGAATGCGAGGCCCCTCGCGGCGAATCTCGCCTGGGTGGCCGCCACTACGTTAAAAACTCTGTTGATAAGCCACCCGTCCCATCTTGGTTCGGGTCGTCGACCTTCATAACTTTGTGATGGCTCAAAGTGCGAACCCCCAAAATCACCCGATGAATTTATGCTGACCATATTCGGAAGAAAAAGATTGACCGAGCAACAAGTTGCGAAGCTGTTTGTCAACGGCATACAATCCCTGATCGACGAGGGGTTCACGACCGTGGCGAATTTGGTCAACGATTCACCCGAATTCGTCCGCCGGCCGTCCGTGGGCGAAGAAGACAGCGGTTCGTTCACCCTCATCGTACTGGCCGGCAACCTGCAGATCATTCCGCAGTACTTCGAAGCCGGGCGCGACAGACGCATCACCGAGCACATCCTCACCAAATTCGCCGAGCTATACGAAATCGACAAGATGCAATTGGCGCACATGGTCGGCGAGGCGCGCAAATTCATCAAGCGCAAAAACCACCCCAACAAAAACGTCGAGTCGGGCATGGCCAAAGCCCTGTTTGCGCGTTGGGAGCTCAATTCCCACCAAGAAGAGTACTTCCGCTCCCTTTCGGCGCCCAACCCCATCATCATCCAGCGCCTGCGCGACGCCATGAAAAACTTCCTTTGGAATTGGGAGTTCACCCTCAGCCACTACCGCATCGTCCATTCCACTTGATGTTTTTTTTGGGCGCATCCCTGCATTGGACTTTGTAATCACTACCCGTCTCGTGATTTTCGTCCTCCTCGGCTCCGCCGATTGACATCCCGAGGGCGGGGTCGGTCCTCCGCCTTTATCTTTTTTTCCCGCGTCGGGTGGCTCTCGCCGGTGCGGAGCTCATAAAATCGCTCGCACCCGTCGGTGCCACCTGCGCCGCAGGACAAAAAAGGATATCGGCTCAGGCCCTTGCGCGGATTTCCGTCTAGGGTGAGAACCCCGGTTGCTCTTGTGATTTTTCAGTGTTCGCTGTACGGCTCCCAGTCCTTTCCCGTCAGCAATTCCGCCAGCGTGTCGTGAAACATCTTCACGTTTTCCGGCACCCGGTGTCGGGCTTTTACGCGGTGCTTTTCACCGTCTATCACCAGTACGGATATGGTGGAGGGCAAGTCGGTCACCAGGCGATCGTCGTATTCCCTGTCGAATTTCAGGTAGTCCGCGGCATCCGCCAATTCAAACACGCGTGAGATTTCCCTTTCGGTAAATCGGGTGGAATACAATCCCAGGCGCTCGGCGAAATTGATGCCTTCGTAGGTTGCGAATCCGCTTCGGTACACCCTGATCTTGTACACCGGACAGGTGCCGAAGCACGGGGTTTTTTCGAAAGAGATCAGCAGGCTGTCTTGGGGTTGGGGCTCTTCTTTCACGACAACGACGATGGTGTCCTTATGGGTTTCAATTGGGCTTTCCGCCAAGGATTCTTGCTTGGCTTTGCACGAAGAAAAGGCGAGGACCAAGACCGCCATGGCGGCCGTCATCCACATCGAAGTTCGGAGGGCGGCTCTCATCTTTTTCGCGTTTCGCGCTCTTTGGCCATCTCTTCCAATCTGCGTTGAAATTTCGATTTGCCTTGTTTCGCGCGTTTCTTTTTGGTCTCGTGTATTTTCTGCCGGATCTTGTCCTCATCCACGAAAAACTGCTTGATGACGATCATCTGCCCGATGGAGAACAAGTTGGACAACAGGTAGTAGTAGCTCAACCCCGAGGCGAATCCGTTGAAGAAGAAGATCATCATGATGGGAAAGAAATACATGATCACCTTCATGTTCGGCATGCCCGGTTGGTTGGTGGTGGGCATCTGGCTGCTGTTGTAAATGGTGTAGATCAGCGTACTCACCGCCATCAGCAGCGTAAACAGGCTCACGTGGTCGCCGTACGCCGGGATGTGGAAGGGCAAAGTCAAGATGCTGTCGTACGAAGACAGGTCGTCGGCCCACAAGAAAGATTCGTGGCGCAGCTGTATGCTCGACGGAAAAAACCGGAACATGGCGTACAGGATCGGCAGTTGGATCAGCATCGGCACGCAACCCGCGAAAGGGTTCACCCCCGTTTTACGGTACAGGTCCATGGTGGCCTGCTGCTTCTTCATGGGGTCCGCGTCCTTGTATTTCTCGTTGATCTCTTCGATCTCCGGCTTGAGTACGCGCATTTTCGCGCTGCTGATGTAGTTCTTCAGAGTCAGCGGCGACAGCACCAATTTGATGACCACCGTCAGGATCAAAATGATGATGCCGTACGACAAATCCGTTTTTTCGAGCAAATCGAAAATGGGAATCACCACGAATTTATTCACCCAACCGAAGATTCCCCAGCCGAGGTTGATGATCTTGTCCATCTCGTGGCCATACTCTTTCAGCACCTTGTAATCGTTGGGCCCGAATATCAATTGACCGGAAAACAGCGTGGAACCGGAGGGCGACAAGGGCATTTCCGCGCGGTAATATTGGGTCAGCGAATCGACGCTTTCTTCGTAGGGATGGCTTTCCAACTCGGCTCCGGCAGGCAAGGGGTTGTCGGCGAGCAGAACGGTTGAGAAGAAATTCATTTTGAACGCCATCCACCGGAGTTTTCCCTTCACGGTTTCGTCGTCGTCGCCGGTTTCCGAGAGGTAGTCCCTGCCCGATCCCTCTTCTTTGTAGAAGATGGTGGAATTGTTCCTCTGGGCTTTGATGCTCTTCTCGACGTCGCGTGCGCTGAGCTCCCAGATGATTCTCGGTGAGGTGAACACCCCGTCGAGGTCGTAGGCCCGGGACTCGAAACCGATGTCGTACCTGTCGCCTGACAGGGTGTAGACGTTCTCGAGTTTTCTTCCCCCGCCCAAATCGGCCGTGAAGATGATTTGCTTGGCGTCTTCCCCCTCGAGCACGGCGTCACCGGCTGAGGTGGTGAAATAAAAATCGCCTGTACTGAGGTTTCCCAGAGAGGGATAGGTGAATTCCGTCGTGAAGGAGGCGAGGTCCGGCTCGAACAGCACCAAAGGCAAACTGTCGTACGTGTTGAATTCCTTCAAAACGGCTTTCACCGGCACTCCACCGCGGTTGCTGAATTGCACCACCATGCGGTCGGTTTCCACCGTGATCAGTGATTCCTCCCCGTCGGCCACGGCGGCGAACACTCCGTACTTGGCTTGCATTTCCGCGTTTTTCGCGGCGGTAGTGATGGAATCGTTTGCCGTTGTGGTGGAATCCGGGGCGGGTGTCGCCGTCTCCGAGTAGCTCGCCGCTTCGCGCGCGCGCTGCTCCGCTTCTTCTTCCGCCGCTACCGCCGCCGCACTGTCCAATGCCCTTTGTCGCGCCGCGATTTCTTCTTCGCTAGGTTGGTTGTAGAGGGAATACGCAACCAACAAAATCGCTATGAGAATCAGTCCAACGACTGAATTTCTATCCATTCAAAACATTTTTAGAGGCGCAAAGATAAACTCTTTGCGGGAGGCCGACAAAATCCGGATTCGCGGGGATTTCTCAATTGGTCGTATTGGATTCCTCTGCTTCCACGCCCACGTGGAGGGCGGCTTTTACGAAGGCGATGAAGAGTGGGTGAGGGGTCGCGACCGTGCTTTTGTACTCCGGGTGAAACTGCACTCCAACGAACCACGGGTGGTCGGCGAGCTCCACGATTTCCACCAGGTCGGTGTCGGGGTTTACCCCCGTGGCCAGCATACCTGCGGCGTGGAGGTCTTCGCGGTATGCGTTGTTCAATTCGTATCGGTGGCGGTGGCGTTCGGAGATGATTGGTTTTCCATAGATCTCCCACGCCAGGGAATCGGGGGTGATGTGGCAGGAGTATGCACCCAACCGCATGGTGCCGCCTTTGTCTTCCACTTGTTTTTGCGATTCCATGAGGTCGATCACGGGGTGGGGGGTGCCGGGTTCGATTTCGGCCGTGTGTGCGCCTTCGAGACCCAACACGTTGCGCGCATATTCAATCACGGCGCACTGCATGCCGAGGCAAATGCCCAAAAAGGGTATCCGGTTTTCCCGCGCGTAGCGCACGGCGGTGATTTTTCCTTCGATGCCGCGCTCACCGAATCCGGGCGCCACCAGCACTGCCCCCAATCCGGCGAGTTGGGAAGCCACATTTTCGGGCGTGATGTTCTCGCTGTGAATCCATCGGAGGTCGACGCTCACTTCGTTGGCGGCGCCGGCGTGGATCAGGGACTCCACGATGGATTTGTACGAGTCTTTGAGTTCGATGTATTTGCCCACCAAGCCGATTTTGACTTCCGCTTTGGGGTTTTTGTGTCGCTTGAGGAAGTTTCGCCAGTGGTCCAAATCGGCGTGGCCTTCGTAGGGCATGTTCATGTGTTCCAGCACCTCCTTGTCCAATTGCTCGTATTCCATCATCAGCGGCACGTCGTAAATGGTTTCCGCGTCGATGGATTGGATGACGGCGCTTTCGGCCACGTTGCAGAATTTGGCGATTTTCTGTTTCAAGTCGTGGGTGAGGTCGTGCTCGGTTCGGCACACCAGGATGTCGGGTTGTACCCCGAGCTCCAGCAAGGCTTTAACGCTGTGTTGCGTGGGTTTGGTTTTGAGTTCGCCGGCAGCGGCCAAATAGGGCACCAGCGTGAGGTGAATGACCACCGAGTTTTTCCCCAATTCCCATTTCAATTGTCTCACGGCCTCGATATATGGAAGGGATTCGATATCGCCCACCGTGCCGCCGATTTCGGTGATCACGAAGTCGTAATCGCCGGTATTGCCGAGCAATTTGATGCAGCGGATGATTTCGTCGGTGATGTGCGGCACCACTTGCACGGTTTTGCCGAGGTAGTCGCCCCGTCTTTCACGGTTGATCACGTTTTGGTACACGCGCCCGGTGGTGACGTTGTTCGCTTGGGATGTGCGTACGTTCAAAAACCTTTCGTAGTGGCCCAGGTCGAGATCCGTTTCGGCACCGTCTTCCGTCACGTAGCACTCGCCGTGCTCGTATGGGTTCAGCGTGCCGGGATCGATGTTGATGTACGGATCGAGTTTTTGAATGGTGACCGAATAGCCCCGGCCTTGAAGAAGTTTGGCCAGGGATGCTGAAACGATCCCTTTGCCCAATGAAGAGGTGACCCCGCCGGTTACGAAAACATATTTGGTTTTTTGGCCCATGATCCCAAAAAATTAAGAAGTGTAACTACGGGAAACAAAGGTACGAAAATACCCCGTCGCCGACCCGTCGGTTTTCGATTTTCGACTGAACGGCGTCGGTGTGGGTTTACGGCTTGGAAGCCATCGACAACAAGGGCCCGCCACCGGCGGGTTGCTCCCGCCGCCGGTGGGGCTTGGCTCAATCGAGGACTTTCAGTTTGGCGAATTTCAGCAAGATCTGCTTTTGACCTACGGCCGCGAAAAACACCGTGGCTTTTTCGTTGGGGTGGTCGCCTGTGACGGAAAGTACTTTGCCTTTGCCGAATGTTTCGTGCTCCACGCGGATGCCGGCCAGGATGGTGCCGGGGGCGTGGACTTCGCCGGTGAACGCCGGTTTTTCGTCGATGCGTTTGAGGTGGGCGGGAACCGAAGTCGCGGTTTTTTGGGACGTCTGCGACGGAGTCGGACGGGGCGACGACTTTCTTGCCGATCCGAGTCCCGACCAAGGCCGGGAATCGAATTCCATGGGCATTTCCCGAGGACTTTCACGCAGATCGGAGGGCATATCGAGGTAGCGCGCGTCCAGCTCGTCGATGAAACGGCTCGGTTCGCAGTAATTGAGGGTGCCGTATCTGTATCTGCTGGTGGCGAAGGTCAGGGTGGCTTTTTGCTCCGCCCTCGTCAGCGCCACGTAAAACAACCTCCGCTCTTCTTCCAATTCGCTGCGTTCCAGAAGGGCCATTTGCGAAGGGAACAGGTTTTCTTCCAGTCCGACGATGTACACGCGCGGAAATTCCAGCCCTTTGGAGGCGTGGATGGTCATGAGCTGCACTTTGTCGTCGTCATCGTCTTGTTGGTCCGCATCGGTGAGAAGGGCCACGTCCACCAGAAAATCCCCCAGCGTCGGTCGGTCGCTGTCTTCCGCAGAGGTGCCGCTTTCGGTGAATTCCTTGATACCGTTCAGCAATTCCTGGATGTTTTCGAATCGGCTCAACCCTTCGGGACTTTTGTCCGCATAGAGTTCGCCCAGCAATCCCGTGTGTTTGGCGATGTGCTCGGCGAGTTCGTACGCGGGTTGGCTATCGAGTTGGGCAGAGAAGCTCCGCATCATGTCGACGAAGTTGTTGAGTTTGGCTCTGGCACCCGAGTTTACGGGCAGGTCGTCACCGTGGGTGTACATTGCCTCCCAGAGGCTCACCTGCTTTTCCGCCGCGTGGATGGTAAGCCTTTCCATGGTGGTTTTTCCGATGCCGCGGGCGGGGTAGTTGATCACGCGCTTCAGGGCTTCTTCATCGTTGGGGTTGGCCGTGAGGCGGTAGTACGCCAAGAGGTCCTTGATTTCCTTGCGCTGATAGAAAGACAGGCCGCCGTATATGCGGTAGGGGATGTTGACCTTTCGAAGCGCTTCCTCCATGGCGCGGCTCTGGCTGTTGGTGCGGTAGAGTATGGCGAAGCTCTTGTTGTCGAGTTGGTGGTTGTTCTTGTCTTCGAAGATGTCGTGGGCCACGAACAAGCCCTCCTCGTTGTCGGACAGTGTGCGCACCACGCGGATGATTTCCCCTTCGTCGTTGTCGGTCCACACCGTCTTTTTGATCTGATCCCGGTTTTTGCCGATCACGCTGTTGGCGGCACCCACGATGGTCTTGGTAGACCGGTAATTCTGTTCGAGCTTGAAGAGTTTGTAATCGGGATAGTCTTTCCGGAAGTTGAGGATGTTTTGGATGTTGGCCCCGCGGAAACCGTAAATGCTTTGGGCGTCGTCGCCCACCACGCAGATGTTTTCGTTCAGCGCGGCGAGTTTTTTCACGATGAGGTATTGGCTGTAGTTGGTGTCCTGGTACTCGTCCACCAGCAGGTATTTGAATTTGTGCTGGTATTTGTGCAGCACTTCCGGAAAATTTTTCAGCAGCACGTTGGTTTTATACAGCAGGTCGTCGAAGTCCATGGCGTCCGCTTTGAACAATCGGCGGTTGTATTCGAGGTAGATGTCCACCACGTGTTTGCGTCCGGAAGTCTCGTCGTCGGCCATGATCTCCGGGTGTTCCCGGTAAGCCTTGGGCGAGATCAGGTTGTTTTTCGCGGCGGAGATGCGGTTTTGGACGAAGCTGACCTTGTACAGTTTGTCGTCCAGGCCCATTTCCTTGATGATGCTTTTGATCAGGCTTTTGCTGTCGGCCGTGTCGTAGATGGTGAATCGGGGCGTGTGGTTGAGCTTCTCCGCTTCCACGCGAAGAATGCGGGCGAACACGCTGTGGAAGGTGCCCATCCAGATATTCCGCGCCTCTCCCGGGTCGACGAGTTCGGCGATCCGTTCCTTCATCTCCCGCGCGGCTTTGTTGGTAAAGGTGAGGGCCAGTATGCTGAAGGGATCCACTCCCTTGTTTATAAGGTGTACGATGCGGTACGTGAGTACCCGCGTTTTGCCCGAGCCTGCGCCCGCGATCACCATGGAGGGGCCCTCGGTGTATTCCACGGCGGCGCGCTGGGGTCCGTTCAATTTCTTCAAATAATCCATCCCCACAAAAGTACACATTTACGCGTGTCGCCCGCCTCCATTTTCTACCGCCGTCCCCTCCCGGGGCCGGCCAAGCAGGGGTTGGATACGGGGCAAAAGAAAGCCGCCCCGTCGCGAGGACGGGGCGGCTCATTGTGCTCAGTTAGACGTAAGGATCGCAATTGGGTAAAAACCCGATAGGGGACATCAGTTTTTGTACTCCCCGTTGATCACTACGGAAGTTCCTTCGCTCGTCGAGGTCACCTCTGCTTCCTGAACGTTCAGGATGTAGTAGTTGCCGTCGAAGCGAACACCCAACACGTCGTTGTAGGTTCCGCTCTGCTCCACCGATACACCTGTGTACTGATCGATGGCCGTTGCGTCTTCGATGGCGTTGGCCAAGTCTTCAACGGTGTCGATGTCCACCCAAGTGCTGTTTTGCAGTTGCACCAATTTGGTGGCTTCGCTCAGGGTGACGATGGCCGAGGTGGCCGAGTTGCTCGTCCATTTCAGACCGAACTGATCCAGACCGATTCCGGGGTTGCCGCCTACTCGCGACCACTCGAAAGCTTGGGGTTGGGAAAGTTCCGTGGTGGAAGACATTACCTCTACGTCGAAAGTCACGTCGCGTCGGCGACCCGCCTCGTCGATGATGGAGAACGTGTACGTCGTCAGTCCCAAGTTCACTCCCGCCGCGGTGAAAGCCACCGTATCGATGTAAATCTCGTCGTACGCGTCGTCGATTTCGTAAGGAAAGGTATTGCCGTCGTAGCTGGTGGGTATGGGGGTTTGGGAATTCGCGCCGGAGGTGGTTATTTCGAACGTTTTCAGATCGTTGTCGCCTCGTCGGGCATCCCATGCGAATTCGAGGGTCTCGCCTTGCGCGATAACCATTTCACCGCCGGTGTTGCCGGTATTGGTTTCCACTACCGAGAAGGAAGGTCGGACGGGTGCGGGATCATCGTCGTCATCGTCGCTGCACGAGGTCATAAACAACAGGGAAACTCCCATGAGACCCAAAGTAAAGAGATTTCGCTTTTTCATTGTAGAGCGGATTTTAATAGGATTTTGAGTGATTGTTTTGTGCTTGATCCGGACAAGACGGATAGCTTCCCACTCGATCCGGATTTCGCATTTGCCGGGCAAAAGTACTGCCGGTGTTCGGATATTCCGAAAGTTTTGAGGTTTTTTGGGTTTTTGTGGGTTGTTATTCAGATCGTTATTCCGCGCAATGAGCACGGGTGGCTCGTGGGGAAGATCGGCGGGGGTGTGGAAAAAGTGTGGAGGTTTTGCCCTGTTCCTTTGGATTTATGCCACAGTCGTGGTGAGGTGAATGCCTTACTATTAAGGTAGGTGTTCGCAAGAGGTTAGGCTTGCCTGCGCGAGGCCGAAGATTCGATACCCGGCGGGCGAGGGGCCGGGGAGCGCCGGCGGCGAGAGCGACCGGCAGGAAGCTCCTCGTTCGCCTTGCGCACCCCTGCCGCTTGCACGGCGGAGTATCGTTCGTAGGCCGACCCTGCGGAAGGGGGATTTTTCAACAACGGTGGATGGGATGTGCCGTGGAGTCGCACCGTGGATGGATCGCAGGGACGCGCCCTGAAAATGAAAAAGGAAGGACCGGGAGGGGTGAATTTCCGGGCGTTGGGAGAATTTGGTGAGGGTGGGGAGGTGCGAAAAAGAAAAGCCGGGCGAAAATATGGGTGGTCCGGTGGGAACCGGGTCTGCGATCGGGAAAAATATTGTCCACATCTGTTGGTTTATTCTTTAATTCTCGTACATTTGCACCCCCAATAATCCGACGGGGAAACATAAAACTGTGCTAAAAGTCGGAAAAAGAGCAATTTTGAAGATATGCCAACCATACAGCAATTAGTACGCAAGGGAAGGTCGAGTAAACCGAAAACCAGCAAGTCAGCCGCGCTGACGTCTTGTCCTCAAAGGCGAGGCGTGTGCACGCGCGTGTACACCACCACACCGAAGAAGCCGAACTCGGCGATGCGGAAAGTGGCCCGTGTGCGTTTGACCAACGGGAAGGAGGTGAACGCATACATCGGCGGTGAGGGGCACAACTTGCAGGAGCACAGCATCGTGTTGGTGCGCGGTGGTCGTGTGAAGGACTTGCCCGGTGTGCGTTACCACATCGTACGGGGTGCGTTGGACACCGCCGGGGTGGATGGCCGCACTCAGCGTCGTTCGAAGTATGGAACCAAAAAGCCCAAGAAGTAACCGGGATTTACGATCATGAGAAGGAAAACAGCCAAAAAGCGCATTACGCTTCCCGACCCCAAGTTCAACGACGTGTTGGTGACGAAATTCGTCAACAACATGATGCTCAAAGGAAAGAAGAACCTCTCTTACAGCATTTTTTACGATGCGATCGCCATAGTGGACGAGAAGAGCGAGGAGCCGGGCATCGAAGTATGGAAGAAAGCATTGAGCAACGTAACCCCTGCGGTAGAGGTGAAAAGCCGCCGCGTGGGTGGAGCCACTTTCCAAATTCCCCAACCCGTGCGCGACAGCCGCCGGCTGTCCATGGCCATGAAATGGTTGATCGGATACTCGCGCAAGCGCAACGAAAAATCGATGAGCCGGCGATTGGCCAATGAGATCATGGCCGCCGCAAACGGCGAAGGCGCGGCCTTCAAGAAAAAAGAAGATACTCACCGGATGGCCG
Organism: uncultured Cryomorphaceae bacterium; assembly: GCA_964574635.1. Lineage (GTDB taxonomy): Bacteria > Bacteroidota > Bacteroidia > Flavobacteriales_D > Cryomorphaceae > CAZNOG01. Next base: position 130,775 of record CAZNOG010000007.1, read on the forward strand.
AGGCGAACCGCGCGTTCTCTCACTTCCGGTTCTGACGAACCCCCAAGCACAGGGCACGAACAGAAGACTGAACTTACATTAATTATTGCGAAAGCAGCACAATTCCAACGAGGAAAACCGAACAAAGACCGATTGACCAATGGCGAAAAGAGATCTGGCATATACGCGAAACATAGGAATCGCCGCACACATCGACGCGGGGAAAACCACCACCACGGAGCGGATACTTTACTACGGAGGTATCTCCCACAAACTGGGTGAAACCCACGAAGGGTCCGCGACCATGGACTGGATGGAGCAAGAGCAGGAGAGAGGTATCACCATCACTTCCGCCGCCACCACCCTGAACTGGACGTACCGCGACAAGGTGTACCACGTCAACATTATCGACACTCCCGGTCACGTGGACTTTACCGTAGAGGTAAACCGATCGCTGCGCGTGTTGGACGGCTTGGTGTTTTTGTTCTCCGCGGTAGACGGTGTGGAACCCCAGTCGGAGACGAACTGGCGACTGGCCAACAACTACAACGTTCCCCGCATCGGATTCGTGAATAAGATGGACCGCCAAGGAGCCGATTTCCTCGGGGTGTGCCAACAAGTTCGCGACATGCTCGGCAGCCACGCCGTGGCGCTCCAGCTCCCCATCGGGATGGAAGACGACTTCCGTGGCGTAGTGGATTTGATCAACTTCCGCGGAATCATCTGGCACGAAGAAGACTTGGGAATGACTTTCGAAGAAGTGCCCGTGCCCGAAGACATGATGGAAGAAGCGCGGGAGCACCGCGAGAAGCTTCTCGAAGCCGTGGCGGAGTTCGACGACACGTTGATGGAAAAATTCTTCGAAGATTCGGAATCGCTGACCGAGCGCGAAATTTTGGACGCGCTTCGCGAAGCGACCATCGCCAACAAGGTGGTGCCCATGATGTGCGGGTCTTCGTTCAAAAACAAAGGAGTTCAGGCCATGCTCGACATGGTGATGGAGCTCCTGCCGGCACCCACCGACGTGGAAGCCATTTCGGGCACCAACCCCGATACCGGTAAGGAAGAGTACCGCAAGCCCTCCACTTCGGAGCCGTTTGCCGGTTTGGCGTTCAAAATCGCCACCGACCCCTTCGTGGGTCGACTGTGCTTCACCCGCGCATACTCGGGTGTATTGCCTTCGGGTTCTTACGTGTTGAACACGCGTACCGGCAAGAAAGAAAGAATTTCGCGCATCTTCCAGATGCACGCCAACAAGCAGAATCAGATCGACAGCTTGGGTGCGGGCGACATCGCCGCTTTGATCGGATTCAAAGACATCAAAACCGGCGACACCCTTTGCGACGAGAAGCACCCCATCGTATTGGAGTCCATGGACTTCCCCGATCCGGTAATCGGATTGGCGGTAGAGCCCAAGACGCAAGCCGACTTGGACAAGCTGGGCAACGCCCTTTCCAAACTTTCCGAAGAAGACCCGACCTTCCGCGTGGAGTCCGATCCCGAAACCGGGCAGACGATCATCAGCGGAATGGGAGAGCTTCACTTGGATGTATTGGTGGACCGACTGAGGCGAGAGTTCAAGGTGGAAGTAAACCAAGGTGCGCCCCAGGTAACTTACAAAGAGGCGATCACCGCGCCCGTAGAGCACCGCGAGGTGTACAAGAAGCAGACGGGAGGTCGCGGTAAGTTCGCCGACATCGTGGTGACCATCGGTCCGATCGACGATCCGGAAAAATCCGGTTTGGAGTTCGTGAACGAGATCAAAGGAGGAAACATCCCCAAAGAGTTCATCCCCTCGGTAGAGAAAGGCTTCAAAGACGCCATGAAGAACGGGGTGTTGGCGGGATACCAGATGGACAGTTTGAAGGTCGTATTGCGCGACGGTTCATTTCACGCGGTAGACTCCGACCAGTTGTCGTTCGAATTGGCCGCCAAAGCCGCATTCCGCACCGCGATACCCAAGGCGAAGCCGGTATTGTTGGAGCCGATCATGAAGTTGGAAGTATTGACCCCCGAAGAAAACATGGGGGATATCGTGGGCGACTTGAACCGCCGTCGAGGAATCATCGAAGGCATGGGCGACCGCGCCGGATCGAAGGTAGTTCGCGCCAAGGTGCCCCTTTCGGAGATGTTCGGATACGTGACTCAATTGCGTACGATCTCTTCGGGCCGCGCCACGTCGACCATGGAATTTTCACACTTTGAGGAAGCGCCGAAAAACGTTGCCGACGAAGTGATTGCCAAAGTAAAAGGCAAAAAATTAGAAGCCTAATTCACCCTCACGGAACAGAACGATGAGTCAAAAAATTCGCATCAAGCTTAAGTCTTACGATCACAACCTGGTCGACAAATCGGCCGAGAAAATCGTGAAAACGGTAAAATCGACCGGTGCCGTAGTGAGCGGACCCATTCCGTTGCCGACGCACAAAAGGATTTACACGGTTTTGCGTTCACCGCACGTGAACAAGAAATCCAGGGAGCAATTCGAGCTCTCGGCGTACAAGCGGCTTTTGGACATATACAGTTCCTCATCCAAGACCATCGACGCTTTGATGAAACTGGAGCTGCCCAGCGGGGTGGAGGTTGAAATAAAAGTTTGATTTTTAATCACGAGAAACAATGCCCGGATTAATAGGTAAGAAAATAGGAATGACCTCGATGTTCGACGCTGACGGAATGAACCTCCCGTGCACGATCATCCAGGCGGGTCCTTGCGTGGTGACGCAGGTCAAGACCGGCGAAAAGGAAGGCTACGAATCCCTGCAGTTGGCTTTCGGCGACCGCAAGGAGAAGAACACTCCCACCGCGTTGAAAGGACATTTCAAGAAGGCGAAGACCACCCCGAAGAGCAATTTGGTGGAGTTTTCCGACTTCAATGAAGACTACAAGCTCGGCGACGAGATCACGGTGGAAATTTTCGTCGAAGGCGAATACATCGACGTGACCGGCCGATCGAAAGGAAAAGGTTTTCAGGGGGTGGTGAAGAGACACGGCTTCGGCGGTGTCGGCGAAACCAGCCACGGACAGCACAACCGCGTTCGCGCGCCGGGATCCATCGGGGGTGCGTCCGACCCCGGGCGTGTGTTCAAGGGAATGCGCATGGCGGGGCAAATGGGCAACGCCCGCACCACCATCGAAAACGTGCAAGTACTGAAAGTGATACCCGAACAATCGTTGCTCATCGTCAAGGGCGCAGTACCCGGCGGCAAAGGAGCGATCTTAATCTTGGAGAAGAACTAATGGAACTCGCTGTATACAATAGGGAAGGAAAAGAAACCAAGAAGGTGAAGCTGAACGGCGACATCTTCGGTATCGAGCCCAACGACCACGCGATCTACCTCGATGTGAAGCAGTACGGTGCGAACAACCGCAGCGGTACGCACAAGGCGAAGGAGAGGAGCGAGGTGGCCGGAAGCACCCGGAAGATCAAGAAGCAGAAGGGAACCGGAACCGCACGTGCGGGCAGCATCAAGAGCCCCGTATTCCGCGGAGGTGGGACCATCTTCGGACCGCGTCCCCGATCCTACGGTTTCAAGCTGAACAAAAAATTGAAGGTGTTGGCGCGAAAGTCGGCTTTGACTTACAAGGCCCGCGAGAACCAAATCACCCTGGTGGAAGACCTCAAATTCGACGCACCGAAAACCAAGGATTACTTGGCGTTTATCGAGGCGCTGAAATTGGGCAACCAAAAACCGCTTCTGGTATTGCCGGAAATGGATAATATGGTATCTTTGTCCTCCCGAAACTGCCAAGGGCATAAAGTGGTGGCTGCCAGCGAGTTGTGTACTTACGATATTTTGAAGCACACGTCGTTGATCATCTCCGAGAGCGCTTTGCCGGTGATTGAGAACACATTAAACCGATTTAACAACAAGTCATGAGCCAGATAATCCTCAAACCGATCGTCACCGAGAAAATGACGGCGACTGCCGAAGACTTGCAGCGCTATGGTTTTGTGGTGAAGTACGACGCCAACAAGATCGAGATCAAGGAGGCCGTGGAGAAGCTCTATGGCGTGAACGTGGAGAAAGTTTGGACCATGCGTTACGCTCCCAAGCGAAAATCTCGGTTTACCCGTACCGGCGTGGTGACCGGAAAGACGGCCGCCCGGAAGAAAGCGGTTGTGGCGTTGGCCGAAGGTGAAACCATTGACGTGTACAGCAACATTTAAAAAAGAATCAGACGATGCCCGTTAGAAAGCTTCGTCCCACCACACCGGGACAACGACATAAGATCATCACCACCTTCGGGGAAGTGACCGAATCAAAGCCGGAGAAAAGCCTGCTGAGGCCGATCAAGAAATCCGGCGGGCGGAACAACCAGGGTCGCATGACCATGCGGTACCGTGGAGGTGGGCACAAGCGTCGCTACCGCGTGATCGATTTCAAGCGTAACAAGCACGGAGTGGAAGGTGTCGTGGAGTCCATCCAGTACGACCCCAACCGCACGGCTCGAATCGCGTTGATCAACTACGCGGACGGCGAGAAGAGATACATCATCGCTCCGGAAGGCATCCAAGTGGGTGCCAAGGTCATGAGCGGTGAGACGGCCACTCCCGACGTGGGGAACGCCATGTTCTTGAGCGATATTCCGTTGGGAACCGTCGTTCACAACATCGAGATGCGTCCCGGACAGGGTGGCGTGTTGGCCCGCGGTGCGGGATCGTACGCCCAGCTGAACGCGCGCTCGGGAAAGTACGCCACGTTGAAGATGCCTTCGGGCGAGACTCGGTTGATTTTGGCGTCATGCTTGGCGACCATCGGATCGGTATCGAACGGTGAGCACTCTTTGGAGAGGAGCGGAAAAGCCGGTAGAAGCCGTTGGAAAGGACGTCGCCCCCGCGTGCGTGGGGTTGTGATGAACCCCGTAGACCACCCGATGGGTGGTGGTGAGGGCCGAAATGCCGGTGGTCACCCCCGATCGCGAAAAGGTATCCCCGCAAAAGGATACAAGACCCGCGACAAGAAGAAGGCGTCGAATAAGTACATCGTAGAACGCAGAAAGAAGTAAGAAATGAGTAGATCACTCAAGAAACCCCCGTTTGTTCACTACGCGCTGGAGGCCAAAGTGGATAAAATGAAATCGTCCGGGAAGAACTCGCCGATCAAGACTTGGTCGCGAGCCAGCACCGTGACTCCCGATTTTGTCGGCATGACCATCGCGGTACACAACGGAAACAAGTTCATTCCTATTTTCATCACCGAGAACATGGTGGGACACAAGTTGGGTGAATTCGTACCCACGCGGACCTTCCGTGGCCACGCGGGTGGAAAAAAGGACAAACGACGCTAAGGAGCGATTAACAGGAAAAGATCATGGGATCCAGAAAGAAAATAGCCGCGGACAAGCGAAAAGAGGCAAGGAAATCTTTGGCCATCGCCAAATTGAACAACGTCCCCACTTCACCGCGTAAAATGCGCCTCGTAGTGGATGTCATCCGCGGTGAAAGCGTATTGGACGCCTTGAATAAATTGAAATTCATGCCGCAGGACGCTGCGCGTCGACTCGAGAAATTGGTTCTTTCGGCCATTTCCAATTGGGAGGCCAAGAACGAAGACGTCGGTGTGGATCATGCGAACCTGTACATCCGCGAGATATTCGTAGACGGAGGCCGCATGCTGAAGAGGCTGCGTCCGGCGCCCCAGGGGCGTGCACACCGCATCAGGAAGAGGTCCAACCACGTGACCATCATCCTCGACACGAAGGATACCGTGAACAAAGAAGATAAAGTAGACACCGAAGATACCGGTAAATGATATGGGACAAAAGACGAACCCGATAGGAAACAGACTTGGCTTCATCCGCGGCTGGGATTCAAACTGGTACGGCGGAAACGATTACGCCGACAAGATCGTCGAAGATCACAAGATCCGACGGTACCTCGACGTGCGCTTGAGCAAAGCCAGCGTTGCGAACGTCATCATCGAGCGCACTTTGAAGTTGGTGACCATCACCATCAAAACCGCACGCCCCGGCGTGATCATCGGTCGCGGTGGTCAGGAAGTGGACAAATTGAAGGAAGAGTTGAAGAAGCTCACCGGCAAAGAAGTTCAGATCAACATTTTCGAGGTGAAGCGTCCCGAGTTGGATGCGCGCTTGGTGGCCGACAGCATCGCCGGTCAGATCGAAGGCCGGATCTCTTTCCGACGCGCCGTGAAGATGGCCATCGCCTCGACCATGCGCATGGGCGCCGAGGGTATCAAGGTGACCGTATCGGGTCGTTTGAACAACGCCGAGATGGCGCGTACCGAGTCGTACATGGAAGGCCGGGTGCCCTTGCACACCTTCCGCGCCGACATCGATTACGCCTTGAGCGAAGCGCACACCAAAATGGGCCGAATCGGCGTGAAGGTGTGGATTTGCAACGGTGAAGTATACGGCAAGAGGGATTTGTCTCCGACGTTGGAGACCGGAAAATCCAAGACCCAAGGACACGGGCACCCGGGTGGTGGCCGCAAGCCGAGAGGTGGACGAAGAAATTAAGAACCGCAAGAAATTTCAGTGATGTTACAACCGAAGAGAACGAAGTTCCGGAAAATGCAGAAAGGCCGAATGAAGGGAAACGCCACGCGCGGCACTTCCTTGGCTTTCGGGTCTTTTGGCATCAAGACCATGGATGAATCCTTCATCACCGCCCGTCAGATTGAAGCTGCACGTATCGCCGTGACGCGCTTCATGAAACGTGAAGGGAAGGTATGGATCCGGATTTTCCCCGACAAGCCCATCACGTCGAAGCCCGCCGAGGTTCGAATGGGTAAGGGAAAAGGAGCGCCGAGTCACTGGGTGGCTCCGGTTCGTCCGGGACGCATGCTTTTCGAATGCGACGGTGTGCCCTTGGAAGTTGCTCGGGAGGCGATGCGCCTGGCCGCGCAGAAGCTTCCGGTACGTACTAAATTCATTGTTAGACGCGACTTTTCAGAATAAGAAAGCACTATGAAACCGGAAGAAATAAGGGATCTCACCGAGTCTGAACTCATCGAGAAGATCGAGATCGAAGAAGAAAATTACGCCAAAATGCACCTGAACCATACGGTGGCTGCCTTGGAAAACCCCATGCAGCTGCCGGCCAAGCGCCGGTTCATCGCGCGGTTGAAAGGTGATTTGCGCCGCAGGCAGTTGGAAGGGGAGAAGAACAATCGAGCTACCAAAAGCTAATAAGCTGAAAGATGACAGAGCGAAATCTTAGAAAACAACGGATCGGCGTGGTGACCTCCAACAAGATGGAGAAGAGCATCACCGTAGCCGTGGAAAGAAAAAAGAAGCACCCCCTTTACGGGAAATTCATCAAGAGCCAAACGAAGTTTATCGCTCACGATGAGAAGAACGAGTGCAACATCGGCGACACCGTGCGCATCATGGAAACGCGTCCATTGAGCAAGCGGAAGAACTGGAGGCTCGTTGAGATAGTCGAAAAGGCCAAATAAGATAAACGACACTACAGATGATACAGCAGGAAAGCAGGCTCAGGGTAGCCGACAACAGCGGCGCAAAAGAAGTGATGTGTATCCGCGTGCTCGGAGGTACCGGCAGGCGATATGCATCCATCGGCGACAAGATCGTCATCTCGGTCAAAGATGCCATGGCCTCGGGCAACGTGAAAAAAGGAATGGTCTCCAAGGCCGTCGTTGTCCGCACCAAAAAAGAAGTTCGTCGACCCGACGGATCGTACATCCGTTTTGACGACAACGCTGTGGTGTTGCTCAACAACGCGGGCGATTTGCGTGGAACGCGGATTTTCGGACCCGTGGCCCGGGAGCTTCGGGACAAGCAGTTCATGAGAATCGTTTCACTCGCCCCCGAGGTGCTTTAATCGATCGGAAAGAAGAAGTCATGAAGATACACATCAAAAAAGGAGACACCGTCGAAGTGATCGCCGGCGAGTACAAAGGGACGCAAGGCCGCGTGCAAGCCGTCGACCGCGATTCGTACCGCGCCATCGTGGAAGGGGTGCGACTGGTTTCCCGACACACGAAACCCGGTACGACCAACCCCCAGGGTGGGATCGTCAAGAAGGAAGCGCCCATTCACATTTCCAATCTGATGTTGGTGAATCCTAAAACCAAGAAAGCCGAGCGCATCGGTCGGAAGAAAGACGACAAAGGAAAATCCGTGAGGTATTTCAAAAAATCCGGACAGGAGGTATAAATCATGTATACGCCAAGACTCAAGAAAAAATACAGCGAAGAAATCGCTCCGGCTCTGATGAAAGAGTTCGGCTATACTTCGAGCATGCAAGTGCCGAAGATCACCAAGATTTGCCTGAGCCAAGGTTTGGGCGAAGCGGTGGCCGACAAGAAAATCGTCGACGCGGCCGTGGCCGAAATGACGCTGATCGCCGGCCAGAAAGCCGTGCCGACCATGTCGAAGAAAGACGTTTCGAACTTCAAGTTGCGGAAGGGCATGCCCATCGGGGCGCGCGTGACGCTTCGCGGAGACAAAATGTACGAATTCCTCGACAGGCTCATCGCCGTGTCCCTCCCCCGAACCCGCGATTTCCGCGGTGTGAAGGCCTCGGGATTCGACGGCAGGGGTAATTTCACCCTCGGGATCAAAGAGCAAATCATTTTCCCGGAAATCAACATCGAAAAAGTCAACAAGATCAACGGAATGGACATCTCCATCGTCACCAATTCGGAGAGTGACGAAGAGGCCAAAGCCCTGCTGAGGGAATTTGGGTTTCCATTCGCCAAAAATTAATAGGAAGAATGGCCAAGGAATCAATGAAAGCCCGCGAGCGTAAGCGCCAACGAATGGTGGCCAAGTACGCCGAGAAGCGCAAACAGCTGAAAGAAGCGGAAGATTGGGAAGCCCTGCAAAAGCTCCCGAAGAACTCTTCGAAAGTACGCTTGCACAACCGTTGCAGCATCACGGGTCGACCCCGTGGATACATGCGTCAATTCGGATTGTCGCGTGTGACTTTTCGGGAATTGGCTCTCCAGGGAAAAATCCCCGGGGTGAAAAAGGCCAGCTGGTAAGCATTCCATCCGTTCGAGACAATAAGATTCGACCATGTACACAGATCCAATAGCAGACTACCTCACCCGTATCAGAAACGGCATCATGGCGCGCAAACGCACCGTGGAGATCCCGGCTTCAAACCTGAAGATCGATTTGACCAAAATCCTGATGGAGCAAGGGTACATCCTCACTTACAAGGTGGTGGAGCACCCGGTGCAAAACACCATCAAAATCGCATTGAAGTATCACCCGGTCACCAAGGCGGCCGCGATCAAGAAGCTCGAACGCGCTTCCCGTCCGGGACTGCGGTACTACGCCGGGGCCAAAGACCTCCCGCGCGTACTCAACGGGCTCGGTATCGCGGTGGTTTCGACCTCCAAAGGGTTGATGACCGACAAGCAGGCACGCGCCGAAAACGTGGGCGGGGAAGTTCTCTGCCGCGTATACTAATCATCCAAACGCCAATAGCGAACAGCATAAAGTAACGATCATGTCTCGAGTAGGAAAAGCACCAATTACGATTCCGGATGGAGTGACCATCGACATCAAAGATCAGGTGGTTACCGTGAAAGGTGGAAAAGGTGAACTGACCCAAGCCATCGACCCGGTGATCTCCTGCAAGGTGGAAGACGGAGTATTGACACTGGAACGCGCGAATGAGGATAAATCCACAAAGTCCCTCCACGGACTGTACCGCTCGCTCATCAACAACATGGTGGAAGGCGTGAGCCAAGGGTTCACCATCCGTCAGGAACTGGTGGGCGTGGGTTACCGCGTGAAGTCGCAAGGTCAGCGCGTGGAGTTGGCTCTGGGTTATTCCCACCCTATCGTATTCGAATTGCCCCCCGAGGTAAAGGTGACCACCGAATCGGCCAAAGGGCAAAACCCGAGGATTGTCCTCGAATCTCACGACAAGCAGCTCATCGGGCAAGTGGCGGCCAAGATCCGTTCTTTCCGCAAACCGGAGCCCTACAAAGGAAAGGGTATTCGCTTTGTCGGTGAACAAGTCAGAACCAAAGCAGGTAAGGCTGCAGGAAAATAATTTAAGATCATGGCGAGAACCAAACGCGACAGAAGGGAGCGAATCAAAAAAAGCATTCGCAAAAACATTTCGGGCACGGCCGAAAAGCCCCGGCTCACCGTCTTCAGAAGCAACGTGCATATTTATGCGCAAGTCATCGACGACACCACCGGGCGCACCTTGGCCCAAGCCGGCTCCACCAAAATCAAGGAGGCGCAAGGCGTACCGAGAATCCAACAAGCCGAGATCATCGGAAAGGAATTGGCCAAGAAGGCTTTGGAAGCCGGTATCGAAGAAGTGGTCTTTGACCGCAACGGGTACCTGTACCACGGCCGCGTGAAATCTTTGGCCGACGGCGCTCGGGAAGGTGGATTGAAATTTTAGGAAGCGAAAGAAAGCATTAAGCAAACATGGCAAAAGCAACTATAAAAAGGGTGAAGTCCAGTGAAATCGAGCTGAAAGACCGGCTCGTGGCCATCAACCGCGTAACGAAAGTAACCAAAGGTGGACGGACGTTCGGATTTTCGGCCATCGTCGTGGTGGGCAACGAAAACGGAGTAGTCGGCCACGGTTTGGGCAAAGCCAAGGAAGTCACCACGGCGATCGCCAAAGGCATCGACGACGCGAAAAAGAACTTGGTGAAGATACCCATCATCAACGGTACGGTACCTCACGCCCAGTACGGGAAGCACGCCGGTGCGCGCATCCTGTTGAAGCCGGCCTCAAACGGTACGGGAGTAATCGCGGGCGGTAGCATGCGCGCGGTACTCGAAAGCGTGGGCATCAAAGACGTATTGGCCAAGTCACAAGGTTCGGCCAACCCTCACAACGTGGTGAAGGCCACCGTGGACGCCCTGATGCAAATGCGCGATGCGAAAGCCGTATCGGAGCAAAGGGGCATCCCGATGTCGAAGGTGTTCAACGGTTGAATCGAAGGAAACACAGAAAGCAATGGCAAAGGAAATTATCGTAACACAGGTCAGGAGCTCCATCGGCCGTCCGAAGGACCAAAAGGCGACTTTGGAAGCTTTGGGTTGCCGGAAGATGCACCGACCGGTGGTCAAAACCGAATCTCCCCAAATCAAAGGCATGATCGAAAAGGTGAAACACCTCGTTCGTGTCGAGTACAAATAACCCGAAAACGCACAGGTAATGAACCTCAGTAATTTAAAGCCGGCCAAAGGGTCCGTAAAAAACAGAAAGCGAATCGGTCGCGGTGAAGGGTCGGGATCCGGCGATACCGCGGGCCGTGGACACAAAGGCGCCAAGTCGCGAAGCGGCTACAAGCGCAAGCGCGGTTTCGAAGGCGGTCAGATGCCTTTGCAGCGTCGGGTACCGAAATTCGGATTCACCAACCCGAACCGCGTGGAGTACAAAGCCATCAACCTCGACGTGATCGAAAGACTGGCGAAAGAGAAGAACCTGGACACTTTCGATCCGGAAGTTTTTCAAGCAAACGGGCTCGCGTCCAAGAACGACCGAATCAAGATCTTGGGTCGGGGTGAGCTCACGGCCAAAGTAAAAGTGTCGGCACACGCATTTTCCACCTCCGCCAAAGCGGCCGTAGAAGCCAAAGGCGGTGAAATCGTAGAAATCTAAAGTTCCGCTGAACGGCATGAAAAGCTTTATCCAAACCCTTAAGAATATCTGGAGCATCGAAGAGTTGCGCAAACGCATCCTCACGACTCTGGCGTTGTTGTTGGTTTTCCGCATCGGTTCATACGTCGTGCTTCCGGGCATCGATTCACAAGCGCTCGCAGCCGCCAATGAAGATGGCGGCGGATTGGCCGGGCTGCTGAACATGTTTACCGGCGGGGCTTTTAACCGAGCATCCATATTCAGTTTGGGTATCATGCCCTACATTTCGGCGTCCATCATCATGCAGTTGATGGGCATCGCCGTGCCCTCCATCCAGAAAATGCAGAAGGAAGGGGAAAGCGGACGGAAGAAGATCAATCAATACACCCGGTTTCTGACCATCATCATCACCGGATTTCAGGCACCCGGCTACATCGCCGCGTCCGTGCCGGTAGAGGCCCGCATGTTCGACACGCCGTTTTGGTGGATGACCGTGGTGATCATCCTCACCTCGGGAACGCTGTTCGTAATGTGGTTGGGTGAGCGCATCACCGACAGGGGTGTGGGCAATGGAATTTCCTTGCTGATCATGATCGGTATCATCGCCAGCTTGCCGGGCGCGTTCTTCCAAGAAGTAATCGCGGCTACCGGACCCGAAGGATACGGTTTGGTGATGTTGCTCGTGGAGTTGCTCGCGCTGCTGATCGTGATTGCGGCCACCGTCGCTTTGGTGCAAGCCGTGCGTCGCGTACCCATTCAATTCGCCAAGCGTCAAATGGGCACGCGGGAATACAGCCAAGGGGCGCGTCAGTACATTCCGCTGAAAGTCAACAGTGCAGGGGTTATGCCAATCATTTTCGCACAGGCGATTATGTTCGTTCCCTTGTATGTGGCACAATATTCCGGAACGGAGTCGGGAATTATGGTAGAATTGTCTAACTTTGCCGGCCTTTGGTACAATGTGATATTTTTCATTATGGTAGTGGCTTTCACGTATTTCTATACGGCCATCACCGTAAATCCGAACCAAATGGCGGACGATTTGAAGCGAAACGGCGGATTTATCCCCGGCGTGAAGCCCGGAAAGTCGACCGCGGAGTTCTTGGATACCATTCTCTCGCGCATCACGTTGCCGGGAGCGATTTTCTTGGGTGTGATCGCCATTTTGCCCGTGTTTGCCATGCAAGCCGGGGTAAAGCAGGCGTTTTCCATATTCTTTGGGGGTACTTCTCTATTGATTATGGTGGGCGTAGTGCTCGACACCCTGCAACAAATCGAAAGCTATCTACTCATGCGTCATTACGACGGATTGATGAAAACCGGCAAGTTGGCCGGTCGATCGTCGACCTTCGGGATGGCGGGATAACGTGAGTCAAAGACGAAAACGAAAACCAAATAAACCCAAAAGAAAGAAGGATTCATAATATGGCGAAACAGCCTTCCATCGAACAAGACGGCACCATCGTAGAGGCATTGTCCAATGCGATGTTCAAAGTGGAACTTGAAAACGGCCACGTGATCATTGCCCACATTTCGGGTAAGATGCGCATGCACTACATCAAGATCTTGCCGGGCGATAAGGTGAAGGTTGAGATGTCGCCCTACGACCTGTCGAAGGGAAGAATCACTTTCAGATACAAATAAGACCTCGGGATGAAAACAAGAGCGAGTGTAAAGAAGAGATCCGCCGATTGCAAAATCGTAAGGCGTAAAGGGCGTCTCTATGTCATCAACAAGAAGACCCCGAAATTCAAACAACGACAAGGATAAGACGGAAATATAGAACGTTATGGCGAGAATTGCCGGTATAGACCTACCAAAAAACAAACGAGGAGTCATCGGGCTCACTTACATCTACGGAATCGGACCTTCACGTGCGTCGCAAATTCTGGCGGAAGCCGGTGTGAGCGAAGACACCAAGGTGCAGGATTGGAATGACGAAGAGTTGGCCAACATCCGCCGCGTGTTGAACGAATCTTTCAAGGTGGAAGGTGCGCTGCGCTCGGAGATCCAGACCAACATCAAGCGGTTGATGGACATCGGGTGCTACCGCGGTATGCGCCACCGTTCGGGTCTTCCCTTGCGCGGTCAACGAACCAAGAACAACAGCCGCACGCGCAAAGGAAAACGCAAAACCGTAGCCGGCAAGAAGAAAGCCGCCAAGTAATCCTTCAGGATAGAACATTACCCAGATTATCGAAGTTATGGCCAAGACAAAGACCAAAAAGAAAAGGAATATCAAGGTGGATGCCGTTGGAGAGGCGCACATCCAAGCTTCTTTCAACAACATCATCATTTCGCTCACCAACGCCGACGGTCAAGTGATTTCCTGGTCGTCTGCGGGGAAGCAAGGTTTCCGCGGATCCAAGAAGAACACTCCCTACGCGGCGCAAGTGGCGGCGGAAGACTGTGCCAAGACGGCGCGGGAAGCCGGACTGAGAAAAGTGAAGGTCTATGTAAAAGGTCCCGGGTCGGGAAGGGAATCGGCCATTCGGTCCATCCACAACTCCGGCATCGAAGTGATGGAGATCATCGACGTCACCCCGCTGCCGCACAACGGGTGTCGCCCACCGAAACGCCGACGCGTTTGATACCCCCACCTGAACTCAAAGCATTTAAGTAATCGTCGAGAAGACAAACCACTCCTAACGAAATGGCAAGATACAGAGGTCCGAAATCCAAGAAAGCACGCAAGTTCCGGGAGCCGATTTTCGGTCCGGACAAAGCGCTGGAGCGCAAGAATTACCCTCCCGGAATGCACGGTCCGGGCCGCAGACGCTCCAAGCAATCGGAATACTCCATACAGCTGAACGAGAAACAGAAGGCCAAGTACACTTACGGCATTCTCGAGCGGCAATTCGCGAAAATGTTCGATACCGCCTCGCGACGGTTGGGGATCACCGGTGAGTTGTTGCTGCAACTCTGTGAAGCCCGTTTGGACAACACCGTGTACAGAATGGGCATTGCGCCCACGCGTAGAGGGGCGCGCCAGCTGGTGAGCCACCGACACATCGAGGTGAACGGCAAGGTGGTGAACATCCCCTCGTACACCCTCAGACCCGGCGACCGCGTCGCGGTGAGAGAACGTTCCAAGTCTTTGGAAGTCATCACCAATTCCTTGGCGGCCGGCGGGCGGAAAAAATACGACTGGTTGGAATTCGACCGGTCGACTTTGGAAGGGGTTTTCATCCAGAACCCCATTCGGGAGCAAATTCCCGAAAACATCAACGAGCAGCTCATCGTCGAGCTCTACTCGAAGTAATTGAACCCACTAACGATTTAGGAAATTTCTCATGGCCATATTAGAATTTCAACGACCGGACAAGGTCATCATGATCGAGTCAGACAATCACAAGGGGAAGTTTGAATTCCGCCCCTTGGAGCCGGGATACGGTATCACCATTGGAAATGCTCTCCGCCGCATCCTGCTGTCCTCTTTGGAGGGCTTCGCCATCACTTCCGTGAAAATCGAAGGGGTGGACCACGAGTTTTCCGCGATCGAAGGCGTGGTGGAAGACGTGACCGAAATTATCTTGAACCTCAAGCAAGTGCGGTTCAAACAGCAAATCGATGGCACCGACTCCGAAAAAGTGACCATCTCTTTCAAAGGCAGCGACAAATTCACCGCCGGTGATATCGGGAAACACACCACGGCGTTTCAAGTGCTGAACGCCGACCACGTGATCTGCCGACTCGAGAAGAGCGTTGGACTGGAAATCGAACTCAACATCGGAAAAGGACGGGGATACCGACCCTCCGAAGAGAACAAAACGTCCAACCCGCCCATCGGAACCATTTTCGTGGACTCCATTTTCACCCCCATCCGAAAGGTGAACTACACCATAGAAAACTACCGGGTGGAGCAGAAAACCGACTACGAAAAGCTCATCCTTGAGATCGAGACCGACGGGAGCATCAACCCCAAAGACTCCCTTCGGGAAGCATCGAAAATCCTCATCCAACACTTCATGCTCTTTTCCGACGAGAAGATCACTCTCGACGAAGAAGAGGAAACGGATTCGGAGGAATTCGACGAAACTTCCCTCCACATGCGCCAGTTGCTGAAGACCAAACTGGTCGACATGGATCTGAGCGTTCGTGCCCTGAACTGCCTCAAAGCCGCGGATATCGAAACTTTGGGCGATTTGGTGTCTTACAACAAGAACGACCTTTTGAAGTTCAGAAACTTCGGGAAGAAATCACTCACCGAACTCGAAGACCTCATCGAAGCCAAAGGTTTGACCTTCGGCATGAGCGTATCGAAATATAAACTCGACAAAGAATAATTAGCGGATCGAGAAGAATAAACCTCACCGCGCTACGCAATTACAATGAGACACGGCAAGAAATTTAACGCACTGGGCAGGAAAACCGCACACCGCGGCGCCATGCTGAGCAATATGGCGACCTCCCTGATCATGCACAAGCGCATCAATACCACTGTTGCGAAAGCCAAAGCATTGCGGGTATTCGTTGAACCGGTATTGACGCGATCGAAAACGGATTCCACCCACAACCGCAGGGAAGCTTTCAAAACGCTGCGCAACAAGCACGCCGTGATCGAGCTGTTTTCTACGGTGGGACCGAAAATCGGCGACAGACCGGGAGGCTACGTGCGCATCATCAAAACCGGTACGCGACTGGGCGACGCCGCCGAAATGGCCATGGTGGAACTCGTGGACTTCAACGAAACCATGCTGGCCGGCAAGAAAACCAAAACCAGACGAAGCCGTCGGGGTGGTGGTAAAAAGACGACTGCGCAGGCAACGGCTACTGAAGACGTGAAGAAGGAAGCAGCGGCCACCGAAGCAAAAGCCGAGGAGCCCAAGGCGGAGAAACCCATACCGGAGGAAACCAAAGCCAAGGAAGAGCCCAAAGCGGAAGCCAAGGCCGAGGCGGCCGAGAAGAAAACCGACGAGCCCGAAGCGAAAGAGCAAAAGGGTTCCGATGAAGGCGGCGATGCCGAAAAGGCGTCGGACGACGACAAAACAGAATGATAGGGGACTGGAAATCGATCCTTCAACTTACCGAAAGGGATAATGTACATTTGCATTATCCCTTTTTTTCAATTTATACCCGCAGATGAGTCAATCCACTGAACACACGGCCGTGCTGCTGCTCGCCGACGGAACCGCGTACACCGGAAAAGCCGTGGGCGCCGTGGGAACCACCACCGGCGAGATCGCTTTCAATACCGCCATGACCGGCTACCAGGAAGTTTTTACCGATCCTTCCTACCACGGGCAGATTTTGGTCATGGCTACGGCTCACATCGGCAATTACGGGGTGCACGAAGAGGAGACGGAATCGAACAAGATTCACGTGGCCGGTGTGGTGACGAGGAATTTCTCATCGGTGTACAGCCGCAAGGGACCCGTTTCTTCATTGGACGAATATTTCAAGCGTGACGGGATTCCCGGAATTTCCGGGATCGACACCCGCGCGCTGATCCGCCACATCCGCGATAAAGGCGCCATGAACGCCGTGCTCTCCACCGAGACGGACGACTTGGAGGCGTTGAGGAAAATATTGGAAGAAGCCCCCGACATGCAGGGATTGCAGCTGTCTTCGGAGGTCACTTGTGCGCAAGCGTATGAACAAGGCTACCCGGGTGCGGAAATGCGAGTGGCGGCGCTGGACTTCGGTTTGAAGAGCAGCTTGGTGCGGTGCCTCGTGGACAGGGGGTGCTTGGTGAAAGTCTTTCCCATGCACTCTACGGTACGGGAAATGGAGGAGTGGGAGCCGGACGGTTACCTGCTTTCAAACGGTCCCGGCGATCCCTCGGCCATGGAGCCGACCATCGCATTGGTCAAGGAGGTGATCGTTACGGGGAAGCCCGTGTTCGGTATTTGCCTGGGCCACCAACTCATCGCTTTGAGCCACGGGGTGCACACGGTGAAAATGTTCAACGGCCACCGTGGGGTGAACCATCCGGTGGTGAATCTCGCCACCGGAAAGGGGGAGATCACTTCGCAGAACCACGGTTTTACGGTAGACCGGAAATCTGCCGAGAACTCCGAGGGGATACGTATCACCCACAAAAACCTAAATGACGAATCCGTCGCCGGCATCGCGTTGGAGGGCAAACCCGTGTTTTCGGTGCAATACCATCCCGAAGCCTCGGCCGGTCCGCACGATTCGCGCTACCTTTTTGATCATTTCGTCGAGAACATCCGCCTTTCCAAGGGCGTGGAAGTTTCCGATTCACAATAAAACTTCATCAACCAAAATACACGATATCATGACCCAGATCGCCAGGATCCTCGCCCGTGAGATACTCGATTCTCGCGGTAATCCCACCATCGAAGTGGACGTAATCACCCGCAACGGAGTGATGGGACGGGCCGCCGTGCCTTCGGGTGCTTCCACGGGGCAGCACGAGGCGGTGGAATTGCGGGACAACGAGCCGGGGCGGTACCTCGGTAAGGGCGTGACGCGCGCGGTGCACAACGTAAACGAAACGCTGAACAAGGAGCTGAACGGCATGTACATTTTCGCGCAGGAACTGATCGACGGCGCGATGATCGGCATCGATGAAACGCCGAACAAATCGGTGTTGGGGGCGAACGCCATTTTGGGCGTGTCGCTGGCAGTGGCCAAAGCCGCCGCACAGGAGGCGGGCCAACCGCTGTACCGCTATGTGGGGGGCGTTGCGGCCAATACGCTGCCCATTCCCATGATGAACATTCTCAACGGCGGGTCGCACGCGGACAACAACGTGGACGTGCAGGAATTCATGATTATGCCGGCCGGTGCGGAAACTTTTTCCGAATCTTTGCGCATGGGGGTGGAGATTTTCCACCACCTGAAAGAGGTGCTGAAGAGCCAAAACCTCTCGACCAACGTGGGCGATGAGGGCGGATTCGCCCCTGACCTCAAAAGCAATGAGGAAGCGCTGCAGGTGATCATGAAGGCCATCGAAAAGGCCGGGTACAAACCGGGCGAGCACGTGTTTATTGCGTTGGACGTGGCGTCGTCTGAATTTTACGACCGTGAGAAGGGCATATACCGGTTGGCTTCTTCGGGCGAGGATTTATCTGCGGGCGACATGGTGTCCATGCTGTCGGAATGGTGCGGCAAATACCCCATCGTGAGCATCGAAGACGGGTTGGACGAAGACGATTGGGAAGGGTGGAAGAAGCTGACCGACGCGCTGGGTTCCGATGTGCAACTGGTGGGCGACGATCTTTTCGTGACCAACGTGGACCGTTTGGCCCGGGGCATCGAAAACGGTGTAGCCAATTCCATTTTGGTGAAAGTGAACCAGATCGGGACGCTGACCGAGACCATAAACGCCATTTCAATGGCCCGCGAAAACGGGTACACTTCGGTGATGAGCCACCGATCGGGGGAAACCGAAGACACGACCATCGCCGATTTGGCGGTGGCTATGAACACCGGGCAGATCAAGACCGGCAGCGCCTCTCGTTCGGACCGCATCGCGAAGTACAATCAGTTGTTGCGCATCGAAGAGCAGTTGGGTCCCACAGCGTACTTTCCCGGTCGGGATTTTAAGTTTATTCCGTAAGAGGGGATTTGGCTTTCGGATGTAGTTCGGGAGCGGATCGATAATGTGATTATAAATCTTGGGCAATCCATGCATAGAAAGGTATGAATTGATCAAAGTTTGGTTTGTCGAACTCATGGTAGCCATTGTGGTTAAACAATGTGTCTGAGGAGACCATCAATTGTCGGCCCTACGGAAAACGTCTTCCCAAAAATCGAAGGGATATCCTTTGTATCGTTTGACGATGGACGAATCACGGGCCCGAACCAATTGGGACGTGGGAAAAATCTTCACTTTGCTTTTCCAAGTTTCGGGGAATCGCCGAACCTCCGCACCCAAATACGAAGAATCGGCTTCCAAAATCCATTCTTCCGGGGTGTCGTACTCCATGAAAACGAGCCTCACGTTGTCGGGGATATTTTGTTTTGCCATGTCCCTTCTCAACAATTGGCAATACCCACACCTGTGCGTCGAATGCACGAACAGCAGGTATTCGGTTTCCATTTCCGTTTCGAGAGTCGGCTCCAAAACTTGCTCCGCGAAATGAAAATTTCCGACCTTTTGGCAAAAAAGTACAGTGGGTGAAAACAGGAAAATGAAGGCTAATTCTCTCATAGTGTACCTTTTATAAGAAGGATTCGAACTGAAAGGAATAGTTTCCGCTCAGTTCGAATCCATTCATTTTTCACCTTCAAATGTTTCGTTAGATTTAATGCAGAATGTCAATATCTCGTAGCACGCAAATCCATCGGTTGTTCTTCTTGCACCCTCTTGGTGTTTTCGGTTTGTATCCTTCATACAGAACATTCTTACCGGCTACATGGGGTTCTAACAAATCGATAATTTCTTCACTACTCAGATAGGGACGGAGCATGTCTATTCTCGCTCCGCGGAAATGGCCATCTTCGTCAAAAACAAAGGTGGACTTAAATTCATCCATCACTTCCGCCGGCACTTTGGCTTCAGCGGCGGTTATGGCTTCGTCACCTTGGCCATTACCGGGTATTGTACCATACGGGGCATTGTAGCCAAGTATAGGTTGGACCGACTTCGTTAGATGGAAGTTTGGCTTCGCATTTAGTGTTGAGGCGGCGAACAATACGCCAAAAGCCAACATCGCAATCGACAATGCGCTTTGCTTTGTTTTCGTTTTCATAATAATGTGGCTTTAAAGTTAGAAAACTCCCGGCATCGACCATCGATCTCGGGGCTTCAAAAATGTGTGCACTCATTCAATCAGCTCGACTAAAGTATTGAATGGGAGTGTGGTATGGAAGGGATTGTTGATAGCTCGCTCATTTGTTGATAACTTTTAGTGCGAATGTGGTTTTTTTGTCATAAGCGGTCCATAATCATTCCAAATGACGGATCCCCAGTTCTTCCAGTTCAATTTGATTTCTGTTTCGATTGAAGTCGACCCGAAGCAACGTAACCGGAAAAAAAGTTTCTTTTGTTCGGATTCCCGGTCCCCGATCCCCGGTCCCTCCGCTACACAGAGATTCCAAAACGAGTTCGGAATGACGCACGGAAAAACAGCAAAACTCGATTACCGATCCCCGATCCCCGATCCCTCCGCTTACAAAGAGATTCCGAAACAAGTTCGGAATGACGCGCGGAAAAACAGCAAAACTCGATTACCGATCCCCGATCTCCGGTCCCTCCTCTACTAACGCATCATTTCAAGGTGTAGCCCACGCTGAAATGCATCAGCGTCGAAAACTCCCAGTCAAACCAAGAAAATCATTTAGCGAGTAAGTTGTCTTTGTAGCCCAAAAGAATGATTCCTGCTGGCGGACAATGAGCACATTGTAACCATCTTTAGATAAACAAAAGAAGTTATTAACAAAACACACTAAGTTTTCAACAATACTTCTTTCTTTCTTTCTTGCTTTCTTTCTTTCACACATCTTATCAATCGTTAAGGATTGCTGGGTGCGTTTAAATCCGGGGAACGCTTAATTCCTGGATAATCTCAAAACTTGATGAGATGAAAAATCGGAGTTTAAATTTTATCATCATTCTTTGCATGCCATTATTCACTCAGGCAAACAACGACAACATGATGACCACCACTGACTTCATTTTTTCGCAAAATTCATATCGCGAAATTGAAAGTTGTGAAATGCTTGATTTGTTTAAAGTATTTGAATTGGATTTTTATATTACCGACACCGAAGGATGTAGGTTTCATGTGACAGGGTGGATCGATGTCGGGTGGGGTGGGGTTAACGGATATGATGTCACTATGTCCGGCCCATGTGGTAATCATCATTTTGTCTCTGGTAAGAAAGAGAATTCCTGTGAAAATTGTGGTATGAGTCAAGAAGAAATTGAGAAGTTCGTACTCGGTCTTTTGGATCAGTAAGAATTGATTTTTTATGACTAAAATTCGAGGGATTTTAAGTTTTTATTTAATCCCTCCTCGAATTCAATGATATATCCGCCTACCATCATGAAACACGTACTTTTCTTTTTTTTAACATTTCTCTTTGTTCAGGTTTCGGCACAAGAGTACTATGGCTCCTACAAGGTGGTAGACGTTAGTGTGCTGAATTTCAAAGACTCTGATGTCGTAAATTCTGAGGATATGCTGGAGTACAAGGGCGTCAATCAATTGGCCGCAATAAAACTCTTGGATTCCCGGGTGGTATTGACGGAAACCCACGTAAAGTTGATTTTCCCTAATGGTGGAGAGGAGAAGTATACCGTTGAAAACGTAATGGGAAACAGATTCACTCTATCGGACGAAAACCAAAATCAAACCCTGTTTGAAATCGCAGCTGAGAGCGATAGTACCGGACGATATGTTCTGATAGTGAATAATTCCATGCGTTACGTCTGTGAGAAAGAATAGCAGCATAAAATATTTCAATTATGGGGTGGGCTTTCCCTTGGCACATGATTATGAAAAACAATATTGATTGTGCGTTATCTCTTGGCATTGACATGTTGGCTTTTCTTGAGTGTTGCAATCGGTCAAGTTTCCATTCCCGATTTTGCCGATTCCTATGTTGTGATTGCTTCTGAGCGGAATGATTCCAGTGCATATGTCCTTTACCTTCACTCGAGCCACAATTGCGGATTTTGCCAACGGCTGAGAAAGGATTTCATGAACTTCGAACAACCGGAAAATCTGCGCGTGGTCTTCTTGGAATAAGACACGCCTGAAAAGAACATCCGGGAAGTATCTGAAACCTATAAGGGCAGTGAAGTTAGACTTGTCAAAACGCCGGCCTTTGATAGTGAAATGAATTTTTTCCCGACCGGTTTTATAGTTGATCAAACTAAAGGGAAGATCGTCAAAAAGATCAAAGGCTATCGCGGGAATTATTGGCGGAAAATTGCTCATATTGTCAGGTGAGTTCCTATATTGTAGGAATTTATCGCTAATCTTTAAGTTGATGAGCCATAAGCAGAACGATTCACATCAAGCATAGACTTCCTTTCAATTGGAACTTCAACTGTCCGATGAAGTTGGAGTTTCATTTTGAGGATCGCTCAACGGAAGAGCGCATCCTGCCGGGCCAAAACCGAAAATTTGAAATCGGTAATTCTGCCGGGAAGCAGAAGATGCGAATGGGTCATATCAAATCCGAAATTGCGATTCCCGCCGGCCGCGAGGACATGTATCTAACCATAGGTGTAAAAGGAAACAATGCCCTAGCTTGGTTCTATCACTATGGAATGCCGGGTGGTATTGATGCGAATGTGGTTGCACCTAAGGAGTTCGTTGCTTTCGATGACCGCCATGCGGAATCACAAACACCCCTCAAACGCATCGATTCCGTTTCCTTCGTACTGTCTTTGGGTGTGATGGTCTACCTGCTCTATGCCATTTTCACCGGCGACTCGGCGGATGACATCGCCAGTCTGGTGTGGGCCACGGCGGTGATCGGGGTCACTACGCTGCTCATCTTATGGAAGGATCGCAAAAAACTTTCCGTATTCACATACAAATCCCGTATGTTCCTCTTCGGAGGGTTGCTGGCGGTGACCACCTTCACCATGGCCATCGAACACGGCTTGGAGCTCGGGTGGTTGGTGGTGCTGCTGCCCTTGACGGTCTTGGCCAGGACTTGGATGGTGGACAAAGCAGTGCAGTAGGCATGATTCCGCTGGGCGGAGAATGAGTACATTGTCACCCTGTTTAGACCCTATGGGGTGTTTTGTGAGGGAATTGAGCTTGCCCCGACCCTAAGCGATACAAGTTCGGAATGACGCACGGGGTGGAGTGGACTTGCGGGATCAGATACCAATCAATCAGATTTCTTATCCGGTTGGGGTCGCCTCGAGGCCTCATCCTCGAAAACAGTATAGCTCGATCCCCGATCCCCGGTCCCTCCGCTACAAAGAGATTCCGAAACAAGTTCGGAATGACGCGCGGAAAAACAGCAAAACTCGATCCCCGGTCCCCAGTCCCTTCAATTCAATTTAATTCCTGAATGATTGAAGTTCAAAGGAATTTTCGTTTATATTTAACCTTCGAAGTCAATGTTTTACCCGCCTGCTTTGATGCGTTACCTCTGCGAGAGAGAAGAGAAGTATAAATTATGTCCATCGAGGGGTGGGCTTTCCATTGGCACATGATTATGAAAAACCGGTTTAAAATCATATTGAGCTTGGTACTGCTCTTGTACTGTGTACTGCTCGTAGGTATGTCGCATTTCGATGTCCGGCCTAATAATTTCTTTCAGGCACTTTTCGAACTCATCACCATACCCGCCCTGCTTCTGATATGTTTTCTGATTGTCAAATACTTTCTTGAGTGGAGCAAGCGGAAATTCAAATGGTCGGCGAAAGATGCACTGCCCATTTTCATCCTTCTTGGGGCGGTGATTATCTTGGTGTTGGCAACGGTTTTTGAATAGTGGATGGATTCGGGGTCATCATGCCCTTACCAAGATGTCGGAACTTCCGTGTCCGGCGGTTGCGCTTTTCCCGCTTTTGGATTGGTGGCGCGAAACTGCGGAATGGGAGGGAGAAAATTTCGATCATACAGACCGTCCGTGGTACATACTGCACATGTCATCCCAAATCCATCATTCTTTCCTTGGATTCGTGTCGTGCACATGAACGAACTCAAAAACCTCTTCCATGGAATAGGCCTTTGTCCGAACCCGACCGTCGGGATCGATGATGACATAGGTCGGAATACGGCTAACTTGAAAAACATGGGCTACTTCCCCACGAATATCCGTAAAGTTTGGCCACCCGATATCTCTGGATTCCAGTGATTTTTCCGATCTCTCCCGATCTTCTTTCAAAGAAATGGAAACCATTTCGAATGGGGGTCGATCCGTATTCTCCAACTTTGCCCGCATTTTATTTTGATCGGCAATGCAGGGGGCGCACCATGAGGCCCAAAAGTCCAATACAACCCATTCATCCTTGTGTTCAAAAAGAAACTCGGTCAATTTTTCATTGAATGAACCCACCAGGGTGGTCGCGGATCGGTCGATTACGGAACTGTCCGAATAACAGAGAGTGGCCCTTTGCGCTCGTGCTGCAAACCGCGACCCCATACGGCAAATACTGTCCAACAATTCCGGTGAATCATCGATGAACTTCATGGCCAGAGGCAGAAATAAATAGGAAAATTTTTCCTGCGGATGATCCCTCCACTTTGAAATGATCAAATTGGTCGCTGCCGCCGACCTGTTTTCCAATGTGTTTTGAGCAATTTTTCTTTCCGATTCGGGCAGGTTTTTATCATTTAATTGTCGCGTGCTGCCCATAATTTCCATGCGAAGGGTGTTCAACGAATCGTTGTACCGTTGGAAACGGTTTTGAAGGGGGCTGCCGGAAAAATTGAAATATCTGAAACCCCTGTTTTCCGAATATTCCAGCACGAGTTCCCCCGATTCCAGCAGTATGGGCATGCTCACACCTGATTTCGAACAAAGATTTGTTACAGAAATGGAACCGATTCGGTAAGGCTCGGAAATACCGATAAAAGAAAAGGCAATTGGTTGATCGGCGCGTATGGTGTCCGTAATAAGGATGTTTGTGCCGTATTCCTCGTCCGCCAAGGTGATGGCCAAAGAATCACAGGGAAAGTCTAGCAACTTCAGTTCACCGCGAATCGTGTTGTCATTCATGGCATCCAATTGTGCCAACGCCGTCCGTGGGAAGCAGAGACACAACACAAAAAACAAACAAGTCCACGGAATATTCCGCGGACTTGTGAAGAAGAAATCAATAAATCTTGGGTAATCCATGCGTGGAAAGGTATGAATTGATCAAAGTTTGGTTTGTCGAACTCATGGTAGCCATTGTGGCTTGAAGTTTAGAAAAGGAAGTTGAAAATGCCTTTTGATCCTGATCGGATATGGCTGAAACGAAATCTTGGATGTCTCCATGCAATGACCTGCCAATTGGTTCCGGACTTAGATTATTCAAGCAAAATTCCGCAAAATCCAATAGGGAGGCCTTTTCTTGAGATGAAAGCAAATATGACCTAACATCTTGTGCTTCTGCGCTACAGTCGCAGTTCGCGAAACCCCAACTGCAATAGCAGGAAGCACCTTCACCACTACAAGTTACGCTACAAGAACCCCAAATACATGATGCTTCACAGAATGAACCTGTATTTTGTTTGGGCAGATCAGTATTATTTGGGTTACGTTCTTGGGATTCGTTGGCATTATAAGATGATTGTTTCATCTCATGCAATTCGGTGCTCAAATTTGCAGGATTTTCCATGTCCTTCGAGCAACCAAAACTGACGATTAAGGCAGTGGCAATAGAGACCACAATACCCATTTTTTTATTTTCGGTGTCATAATACTTGGATTAAAGTTTAAAATACCCGAACATCGACCATCGATCTCGGGGCTTCAAAAATGCGTGCACTCATTCTATCAGTGCGACCAAAGTAAGGGGGGGGCGAGGATGCAAATAATTGTTGAAAACTCGCTTGTTTTGTTAATAACTCTTGGTTTTGAGGGTGTTTTTTGTCGTGGGCGGTCCATAATCATTCCAAATGACGGATCCCCAGTTCTTCCAGTTCAATTTGATTTCTGTTTCGATTGAAGTCGACCCGAAGCAACGTAACCGGAAAAAAAGTTTCTTTTGTTCGGATTCCCGGTCCCCGATCCCCGGTCCCGGACCCCTCCGCTACAAAGAGATTCCGAAACAAGTTCGGAATGACCCGCGGAAAACAGCAAAACTCGATTACCGGTCCCTCCGCTACAAAGAGATGCCGAAACGAGTTCGGAATGACGCGCGGAAAATCAGCAAAGCTCGCTTACCGATCCCCGATCCCCGATCCCCGATCCCCGGTTCCCGGTCCCTCCTCTACTAACGCATCATTTCAAGGTGTAGCCCACGCTGAAATGCATCAGCGTCGAAAACTCCCAGTCAAACCAAGAAAATCTTTTGGCGGCTAAGCTGTCGTCATAGCCCAAAATCATGTTTACCCCCACACCAAATCGTTGCTTGAGATAAAACCGTTCGGTAAGTGGGGCTTTGAAACCGATGCCCACATTTTG
This sequence comes from uncultured Cryomorphaceae bacterium, assembly GCA_964574635.1. Lineage (GTDB taxonomy): Bacteria > Bacteroidota > Bacteroidia > Flavobacteriales_D > Cryomorphaceae > CAZNOG01. The sequence continues at coordinate 157,308 of CAZNOG010000007.1, forward strand.
TTCGATCCAAGTAAAGGGTCCTAAATAACTGAGCATCTCATAACCAATGATGCCTTGCTCAGTTCTGGTTTGAACCAATGTGGAATCGTACTCGATGTACGTACTGAACAATGCGGCCGGGGCATACCTCGCTTGAAGATCATAAAAAATAAAGGGTTCCAAATATTTCATCTTATCTTTCAGAATATATCTTTGATAGGTGAAATTCAAATTTATATAATGGTGAGCTTCGGTTGCGTATAATTTTTTTCTGTATATATCGGAACCTATTTCTATTTGACGAAAATTATTCAAGTTTACGCCCAATCCAAAACTGTATTCATTCTGTTGTCGAACCAATTCATATTGGACAGTGATATTCCGTCCGGCATCCGTGAAATTCAAACCCATGTTGAGGTTTTGTGCGTGGGATTCATGCAGGACAAACAGGAAAAAGACGATGGATATGAGGTATTTCATGGCTCGCGAAGTATTTGTCCGTGAAAATGAATGCAAAGTGGAAGGGGCATGACTTCCCCTCACGGAATAAATGTGACTTAGGTGTGAACTCTCCACAACCTGAATTTTGATTTTATACTGTCCGGCATCACCGCCGGAAAATGCAGCCGGAGGATTCACCACAATTTTTACATCATTCCCGAACCACCACTCGGGAAAGCATATTTTCGTCGGTTTGGACACGGACCAAGTAGTAGCCCGATGCCAATGATTCCAAACTGAGTTCGGCGGTGTGGGGACCCGCCTCCAAAACCACCTTGCCCGTAAAGTCCAGCACGCGTACGGAAGCCACGGGCTGTTCGGTATGCAAGTGCAGGGTTCCCGTAGTGGGGTTGGGAAAAATTTTCAATCCGTCGTTCGCTTGCACGTCGGCCACGCTCAGGGCACACGATTCAAAGACGGGGTTGAGATAGCTCAAGGATTCCGATTCATAGCACTGAACCACCGCGCCGAACTGACCGTCACACGCCGTCACGACCATATAATCGCCGACGGGAACCATAAATCCGGTCAGTGAACCTATGCGTTCCACGACGATTACTTGCCCCATGCCCTGTAAAGTCGTATGTGCATCCCCGTCACCGAGGTAGGTGTATTGCAGTGCGACGCTTTTGAGAATTTGGCCATCAATCTCCACCGTACCGGCATCGATCACCTCCGCGAGAAAAGTGTCGACGTACACTCCGTCCACGCCCGGCTCCCTCACCGGCACCACGTACTCCCAGGTATCGCCGATGGCGGCACCCAAATCGTAGGCGAGGTGAAAAACACCGTCATTCTCGGAGGCGTAAAAAACTGAATCCCCGGATTCGTATAAGTAATAGGGCGGCTGAACGGCCAAACACGAAAATGGATTGAGTTCCTCGCCGAGATACTCGACTTTGGCACAATCGCGGCCCGCGAAGTTGGTCTGCTCGGTTACGGTAAATTGGGCTTGGTGGAATCCCGGTGTGAAGGCTTGTTGGAAGTTGTACGTCCAAGTAGTGCCGGTGGTAAACCATTCATCGGGTTGTGCGTGTAATGTGTTGACGGTGATCAAGCTGAAGGCTAAAAAGACACAGCTTCCGGCGGTAAATCGGTTTAGCACTCTCATCGTTTATTTTGATTGGTTAACTCCAAAGTTAAAAATGCTTTGGCGTTTAACAAGATTTTAACGATTAGAGCTTGAGGATATTGTGCGTATTCGGGGAAGGCTAAGTTGGCTTGGTGAGGGTTGATTTGGCTTTGAGTTGTGGATTGGGGTGAAGCGATGATGTGAGTCTAAATCCGATTGGATTCGTTTCACAGCCACCTACACAGCCACCTATCCGAATAATAGTTTCTTTCGATTCGCATCCCTGATCCCGCCCCTACACAGAGATTCCGAAACAAGTTCGGAATGACGCACGGAAAAACAGCAAAACTCGATTACCGATCCCCGGTCCCGGACCCCTCCGCTACAAAGAGATTCCGAAACAAGTTCGGAATGACCCGCGGAAAACAGCAAAACTCGATTACCGATCCCTCCGCTACAAAGAGATTCCGAAACAAGTTTGGAATGACGCGCGCAGGGTGGAAAAATATGAATAACGCATCATTTCAAGGTGTAGCCCACGCTGAAATGCATCAGCGTTGAAAACTCCCAATCAAACCAAGAAAATCTGTTGGAGACTAAGCTGTCTTCGTAACCCAAAAGAATGATTCCTCCCAGCGGACAATGAGCACATTGTAACAATGTTTAGATAATCAAACGAAGTTACCAATAAAACGCGCTAAGTTTTCAACATTTCTTGCGTCTTTCTTTCTTTCTTTCTTTCACACATCTTATCAATCGTTAAGGATTGATAGGTGCGTTTAAATCCGGAAGACGCTTAATTTCCGGATGTTCTCAAAATTTGGTGAGATGAAGAGGTTTAATTTTTTGCACCCAATTGTGCTTGGTTTGATGGTCATGACAATATTGTCATGTTCAAAACAGGATGATTGGCCAATTGGTGATCCCAGCGGCCATATGGATCAAATGAAAAGCGGCAGTTCGAAGATGGATTCATTGAGTGTTTCGGAGTTATTTGGTGAATTTGAATTCACTTTTATGGCATGGTATGAGGGAAATAAAGTGAATAGCTACTTGTCTGTTAGCAAGCAAGTGTTTTTTTGTTTGACATTACAGAAACGATGGATATTTCAGTACCAGCATATAGATTAGTTGTGTATAAAGATGTTGTGCATAAAGCAACCCAATTGGTAGCAAACTTTTCAAATGCCATTTTTCAAGATGACTTGATCAAGGAATTCGCTCTACTTGGTGAATTTTTGGTTTCGAAGGATTATCCTGTTGTATTGTTGGAGCAATTATTTGTCCACAACGCAATTATTAACACTGCAAATCGATCCGTGAAAACTAATACTGATTGCGGATGTCTTCCTCATCCTGCATACTTCACAAGTAAATTACCATTTTGGTGTCAGGAGGACTATGACATAAATGTATCCAATTTTTTGGAGGTTTTCAGCAATCCGGATTTTGAGTTTGAAGACCCTGTTGAGCACCCCTAAATCATCGGACACGATTACGAAAAAAAATTCGTAACTATG
>CAZNOG010000008.1:0-63369 GCA_964574635.1 uncultured Cryomorphaceae bacterium
TCACCGTCGTCGCAAGCGTCGCCTACGTTGGCTTCGAGGTCGGGGCAGTCGAAATTGGTAGTACACGTTACATCAACTGTAAAATTGCCCGTACCGGAATAGGTAAACACTCGCACATAGTAGGTTCCAGCCTCGGGTTGGGTCAATTCCACCGATTCCGGATTACCGCTGTCACTACACTCCACGATTTCCAATTCTCCACAAGAACCGGAGTATACGAATAGTATCAAATCCTCGGAGGCCAAGCGATCAGCAGTGACGGTGTAGTCGCTTTGACCATCCGCTTCGAAAGAATAGAATACATCCAATGCGGAGGATGATGTCCAACCGGCACAAGTGGCCGAAATACCTGATGCCGTAGCACCTATAGTCGTGCCGGATGTGGGAACGCCGCATTCCAACGCTATTGCACCCGAACAATCGTCGTTGGACGGGGGAATGACCGGGGTGGTAAATCCAACGGACAACCAGTTTCCTACTCCGTCCTCACCACAATTTGATCGAACGTATACTTCGTAAGAGGAGTTATCGGTGAGGTCAGAAACCGTATAAGGCGAAGTTTGATTTTCGTAGGTGGGTACGGTTTCCTCGTCGGGTGCCTCCCCGCCTTCGGTCATTACATATATATCGCCGGACCCTCCGTTCCAACTGATTTCAGCGGAAGAGTACGTCACATTGTCTACGGTCAAATTGGTAATGTCCGGACAAGCGGGTTGAGCTCCAACCGAGAAATCATCCACATAGAGATACCACTCATAAGTGGACGTTGCTACAATCGCAACATACACATCCTGACCGGCATACTCCGATATATCGAAAGTGAACTCGTCCCAATAGCTTGGTGCGCTACCGGAGTAGATTTCCGTAAAGTCGGAAATATTCTTTCCGGTTGTGGAAATCATCACCAAGAAGGTCTCATTCCATGAAGTGGAGTTTTTCGCTGCATAGAAGGAAACAAAGTCGGAAACTCCTTCCGTTACGGTAAACTGCGGGGTAATCAACCAGTCGTCATGAGCGAGGTTTTCATATTGCACGCGGACGGATTGGGTTCCGGTACGGGCATACACGGTGTTTGCCGTCCATGTCCTACCCTGACCGTCATTGTCAATAACCGTCCAGCAATCGGGAATTCCATCTTCAAAGCTTTCCGTAAACGGAGCAGTGATACCGCTGCAATCCATAAGGGTAGTAAAGCTTGTGGATACCCAGTCACTCGTCTCCCCATTTTCGCAAAGAGTTCTAACCCATACATAGTAGGTGGTTTCTTCAGTCAATCCATTCAAAGAAACGTTAGAAACATCGACAAGACTTCCTGACTCGGGTGTTTCATTTTCCGTAGTGACGGCGTATTCAAAGTTTGCGGGGTCCGCACCGGTTGTAGCTGCAATCCAACTGATGTCGGCGGAGTCGAATTCAATGTTTGAAACCGTCAAATCAGTAGGCTCCACACAGGGAAGCACAGCGGCAACATCACCGACTACCAAAGTATAATCTTCGAATTCACCATAAGAGAAGCCGGTCACACAGGGATCAACGCTTCCTGTTTGGCTGAGCCAGTGGAGAACCACTCTCATTCTGTAAGTACCGTTGGCGGCGGAGGGTGGCACATTAAAAGAACCTTCATGCAAATTCAAGTATGCACTCGTGTGCCAAGACGTTTCCGACTCGGCAAATATGCCGTCATTGTTCCAATCAACCCAAATTCTCGATCCGAAAGTCATCGTTCCGGGTGCGGATACGGTCACGGCAACATCGAGACCCGCGTCGACATAAACCTGCATATCGCTGAAATCTCCATATCCACCGGGTGAGAAACCCGATTCCGTATTGGAAATATTTTGATCACCCGATCCTGTTGCGGTGAAGCTGTCGATGTATCTGTCGCTGTTGGTACCTTCAGGCGTACAGTAACATGCAATACCCGATTTCAGACTTACGGAAATCTCCGCGGCGTCGAAATCATCACCACAGGTTACGGCATAGCGGAAGTCTGTGTCTTCGGTGACTCCTTCGGATACATTAAGAACGGGATCGGATTCACCTTCGATGTCGGTCCAAGTGTCTTCTCCTGCGGGAGAAGATTGCCAAATGCGTACAAGGCCGTCCGCGATACTAGATCCACCTTCCACGGAAAGTGTAAATCCTTCTTCCGCACACACCTCCACGGCGGACTCAACAGGGGTTCCCGCATCGGCGCCGGTGCAGGCATCGAGAGAGATGACGTCGATGGTAAAATCAACAGTCGATCCCCAACCGGCATTGCCACACGCCGGAACATCGGGTTCCGTGAAACCATACACACCGCGCACGCGCATGCGGTACAATCCGTCTGCAACTTCATTCGGAATGCTTATCTCAAAGGTTTTCGAAGCATCGCTGTTCCATGCATAAGTCACCACCTCTTCCGAATCAAACCAATTGTCGTTGTTCCAGTCTACCCAAACTTTTACGGCGTTCGATCCACCGACATAGGTAGTGTTTAGGGTAAAGGTAGCACCCGCTTCCGCTGTGAGGACCATGTGGCTCATATCCTCATATCCTCCGTCAGGTCTGGTGGTGGCGGAATAATCGATGTTTTGTATGGCACCGACTGTATTGATTACACTCAACCGGTCGGTTCCGCTATTCGTGTAAGAAACTTCGCAATACTCCTCCGCTGCGGTAAATTCAAAAGTAGCCGTATTGGAGTATGCCGTGGACGCGGAGTAGTTGCACGTCACCGCCAATCTCACGTATAAGACATCGCCCGGTGTTCCGATAAAGTTCAATTCTTGACCTTCAGGTGTTGAGGTGGCCAAGCTCTCCCAGTCGACTTCGTCCAGGCTGTATTCCCATGCGTAAGTGACGCCCAATCCTTGGGTATAGCCCTCTACCTCCAAGTTCACAGGAAGGGTGGAGCCGGCCGGACCCGAAGCAGGAAGAATGACGAGGTTTCCTCCCTCGGGAGTTCCTTCACATGCTACGAGAGGTGAGTCGTCACAGGACAGATTTCCGAAGGTTTGGGCTGTTGGACCCATTTCGCCGGTAAAAAGCACCCCATTTCCATTTGAAACGGTGAAGGCGGCCTGGTTGTCTTCATAAGAACCCCAATCGCTTATCCAAAAGGTTACGGGTCCGGAGTGGATCACCGATTGGGTGTCGTCAAATCCACCGGATCCGTACGTTCCACCTGACAACAAGGTATTGTCCTCGTCATCCTTAAGTGTCCATGTGGTGGCGTCTCCCCAACCGTCAAAGGATACATTCACGGTCCACAGGCATTCGCCTTCTTCCAAGGGGATTCCAACGCACTCACAGATTTCGGTCACGGTTTCTAGAACCGTATTGTCGTCACCGTCGTCACAGCTTTCGCCGATGTTTGCCAACAGTTCGGGGCAATCGTAATCGACGCAATCCAAGTCAACGACCATAGTGCCTTCATTGGAGGCGGAAGAGTAAGGTCGCACACGGAGGTAATAGGTTCCGCTTTCTCTGATTTCGAAACTTTCGGGAAAGTCTTGGCACGCTCCCGCTTCTTCCAGGTTTTCACAATCGTCGCCGACGAAGAGTTGGATGATGGCGTCGAAAGTTGACGATTCGGAGATGGTAAGTATCTGCGTGCCGTCGTGGACAAAGGTAAACCACAAGTCGGAGGAGCCGGTACCGGAGCAATCGTCCACTATAGAAGCGGTCGCACCTATCAGCGTAGCCGTAATTCCTTCGTTGCATTCGATGGTCGTGGCGGCGCACGCCACGTCATTCTCGGGCAAGGGAATTCCTACGCACTCGCAATTTTCGTTCAAGGTGTCCTGAACCGTATTGTCGTCACCGTCGTCACAAGAAGCGCCAATGTTGGCGTTCAGTTCCGGGCAATCGAATACGGTTTCACTTATAGTCAAAGTGTATGGCGTACTCTGTGGTGATGCGTACGTGGAAATCACGATGTAATACGTCGTCCCTGCACTTACCTGCAGCCCTCCGATGCTCAGGGGGCTGGTTGAGGTCGATGTGTGGAAACCGACGGTATTGTCAAAGGGACAACCGGTAAAAACGTATACACCGGTCCATGATACTTGACCCGTGATATCGATGTCCAAGGTCTCGTCTTCGGATGGTGTGTACGCGTACACCACGTCGTCACCCGTAAGGTAACTTCCCGAACCTGTGCCGTTGCCTATCGCATCGGGATCTAAAGGCGGACGGTCGCCACTGTCGTAATCGTCTCCATAGTTGGAGGTGTTGTCCGTTGTGGCGTAAGGAATGGAAATCACCTCAATTGGTACATCACAGGTGTTTCCCGTCTGGGCAACGGAGAAGTTGACCAGTAGTAGGGGTAAAATCAGGGTACAACAGACCTTGATTAGGTTGCGTAATTGCATCTTCATCATCTGATGGTTTTAATTATTAAATCGGTTACAGCCCCGCGATCCCGACGATTGGGGTCAGGATGGGTGCATGAATAAAAAGTCCATCTTTCGATGAACCGGTGGTTTTGAGCGATAAAACTAAGCCAATAAAAAGTATTTCGCAAATGGAATTTGAAAAATGCGAATATCGAGTTCGGTGATTCAGAGGTTTTTTCGCAATTTTCGATTCAACGCCAATGGCTCAAACCCAATGTACAGTGGGCGTATCGGCGGGGATTTCGGTATGTGTCTATGCGCAGTTTTTGACATAAGCTTCGGCGAAAATCCGAGGTGCACTAAATTCCGAAGCACAAAAAAAGCCGCCCCGTTTCGGGGGCGGCTTCCGTCGATTTCGACTTGTTTTATCCGGTGACGTGTGCGATTACTCGTCGCCGGTGTTGTCATCGGCATCTTTGGACTCTTCGGATTTCTCATTCGAAGTATCGTCGGATGCTTTGTCCGCTTTTTTCTTGGCCTTTGCTTTGGCCTTGGCGGATTCGTCTTCTTCCATTTCCTGCTTGAGGCCGGCGAGGACGTCGAGGTCGCCCAAGGTGGTCTTTTCTTGGCTTCCCTGGATGTTTTTCACCGCGCGGGAAGCTTCCAAAGACTGGGCGCGTCGCTCGGCGCCTTCCTTGATCTTGGTCAATTTCGGATCCTCTTCGAAGGTGCGTACGTGTGAGGCCAAGATTCGTCGTTGGTTTTTGTTGAATTCCAAAATGACGAAATCGAGTTTCTCATCGATTTTGGCCGAACTTCCGTCCGCTTTCCTCAGGTGTTTTACCGGTACGACGGCTTCCACGCCATAAGGCAGGGTAACGGTGGCCGTGTTGTTTTCGATGCCGGTAACCGTTCCTTCGTGGGTGCTGCCTTCGACGAAGAGCGTTTCGAACACATCCCATGGGTTTTCCTCCAATTGTTTGTGTCCGAGGCTGAGTCGACGGTTTTCCTGATCCACTTCGAGAACCACCACTTCCAGTTCGTCGCCGATGTTGCAGAATTCAGAGGGGTGCTTGATTTTCTTCGACCAGCTCAGGTCGGAGATGTGAACCAAGCCGTCCACTCCTTCTTCGAGCTCCACGAAAATACCGAAGTTGGTGAAGTTTCTCACGATGGATTTGTGCTTGCTGCCAACGGGGTATTTTTCGGCGATGTTCGCCCATGGGTCCGGCATGAGTTGCTTGATGCCCAGAGACATTTTTCGCTCTTCGTTGTCGAGGGTCAATACCACGGCTTCCACTTCGTCTCCTACTTTGAGGAAATCCTGTGCACTGCGCAGGTGTTGGGACCACGACATTTCGCTGACGTGGATAAGGCCTTCCACTCCGGGGGCCACTTCCACGAATGCTCCGTAATCGGCCATCACCACGACTTTGCCTTTCACCTTGCTGCCCACTTGGATGTCGTCGCCGAGGTTTTCCCACGGGTGAGGGGTGAGCTGTTTGAGGCCGAGGGCGATTCGTTTCTTGTCGTCGTCGAAGTCGAGGATAACCACGTTGAGTTTTTGGTCGAGCTCCACCACCTCTTCGGGATGGTTGATGCGACCCCAGCTCAAGTCGGTGATGTGGATGAGTCCGTCCACGCCTCCCAGGTCGATGAACACACCGTAGGAGGTAATGTTCTTCACGGTACCTTCGAGTACCTGACCTTTTTCGAGACCGGCGATGATCTGTTTCTTCTGCTCTTCGAGCTCGGCTTCGATCAGCGCTTTGTGCGAAACCACCACGTTTTTGAACTCGTGGTTGATTTTCACGACTTTGAATTCCATGCGCTTGCCTACGTACATGTCGTAGTCGCGGATGGGCTTGACGTCGATTTGCGATCCCGGCAAGAAGGCCTCCAAACCGAATACGTCGGCGATAAGACCTCCTTTCGTGCGGCACTTGATGGAACCGGTGATGATCTCGTCGTTTTCAAGGGCTTGGTTCACCAATCTCCACGCCTCGTGCATGCGCGCGGTTTTGTGGGAGATGTCCAAGCGGCCCTCTTTGTCTTCGAGGCTTTCTACGTATACATCCACCTTGTCGCCTACGGCCAAGTCGGGGTTGTAGCGGAACTCCGAAGCGGAGATTACTCCTTCCGACTTGTAGTTGATGTTGACGATCACTTCTTTTTTGGTGATGTCGACGATGGTGCCTTTCACCACTTCACCTTCTTGAACGGCGTTCAGGGTGTCGTCGTAGAGGGCGTCCAATTTTTCCCTTTCTTCGGGAGCGTATCGGTCTTCTTTGTCTTCGTATTTTCCCCAATCGAAATTTTCGGGGTCGAATTGCTCTCCGCCTTCGTAGAGGTTGATTTCCTCTTCGTCCTCTTCCTGGCCTTCTTCTTCCACAAGTTTGGCGACTTCGATGATTTCATCGTCGCTTTCGTCGTCGCGGGAGATGCGCTTCTTCTTTTTCTTGGGTTTCTTGGCGTCGGTGTCGTCTTCCACCTCAGAGGTGGGCTCTTCGCCTTCCTCTTTTTCTTCCGCCTTTACTTTTTCCTGCTTTTCGGCGGATTTGGGCGGGGTTTTCGCACCTTCCTCCTTCTTGGCAGGTTCTTCGGCACTGTTTTCAGGCTTTGTTTCGGATTTGTTTTCCGAAGTGGCTTCCGCCTTGTTTTTAGGGGTTTCCACTTTGGTTTCGGCTTCACGCACTTGGTTTTCCTCGTTGCGATCCACGTTTTGTTCTTCGTTTGCCATTTTGTTTTCGGCTCACATTTGTATCCCGCATCGCGGTATGCGGGAGGGGTTTGACATTGAGGCGGTACCGCTGCCCGCCGATTTTAAAAGGGCACAAATGTAAGGAATACTTTTGGTTTTTTCACCATGATCGTCAAGGGATTTGAAATTGTGGGGATGAGTCGCGCCGCGCGAGGCCGGACGCCGGCATCCTTTCCGTTCGGCCGGGGATGGTGATGCCGCCACGACGGGGCGATACGTGAGCCCCCGTGGTGGCATGCAACACCGCCCGGGCGACGCGAAAGATATAGGCGGTAGGCCGACCCCGCCCAAGGGGATTTTCCACCTAAGGACCGGAACTAGAATCCGAGAACGGTCGTGCCTATTATATGAGGGGCGGGGACGCGCCCCGAAAAGTAAATGGTTAAGGAAGGAGCAATTTAGTTTTTGAGCACGAAAACCACGTCTTGCGCGGTGTATGGCTTGCCGGACCCGTCGCGGTAGAAAATGACGTACCGGTAATATCCCGCCGGCACGAAGTCGCCTTTGTACGTGCCGTTCCAGCCTTCGTCGATGCGGTCTGTTTCAAATATCCGCTCGCCCCACTTGCCGTAAATTTCCATGCGGAAGCTCGAAAAATCGATGAATCCGGCCACGGGTTTGAATACGTCGTTGAATCCTCCCAACACGATGGAATTTGGAATCCAGACCGCGGGGGGTTGGGAAATGCACACGACGTTGGAAAGGGCTTTGGATCCGTTCGGCCCGCCCTCCACGGCTTGGATGCGGTAACAGAATCGGCCGGCGTTGGTGCGGAAAGCTTCGACGTCTTCGATGAACTGGAACACGTCGGGGTCGAGTGTGGCGAAAACGGATTGATTTTCTTCGGTGTTGAAGGACCGTAGCACTTCGTAATGGGCCACTCCGCCGTCCCACTCGCCGTATTCGCTCCAGTTGAGCCGGTTGCTGACGCTGGAACTGTCGGCCACGGCCTCGAGTACGATGTTTCGCGCTCGGTTGGTCTCGCCCAAGACGTTGCCGCACCCATCGATCACTTGTATATAATAGGTGTAAACTTGGTCTGCAGGCGACACGTCGGTATCGAGGTAGGTGATGACCGGCGCGTTTTCACCGGCCAGTTTCCCCAAGCTGCGGAAGGGGCCGTCGCCGGCGGAACGGAACAATTCGTAGCTCGCGCCTTCGCCGCCGGGATCGTGAGACACCGCCACTTCAATCGCGCCTTGGCCCGCGCTGACGTAGTCGATGGCGAAGTGCTCGGGAACAGGGGGATAATTGGGCACGACGCAGGCGCCGTTGGAGGTCGAAGGGCGCTGGTCGCCCAAGCTCCGGGCCTCGACGAAAAAGCAATACTCGCGGTTGGGTTGAACGGGGGCCTCGAAGAAAACTTCGTCGGAGTCCGCGCTGCCCATTTCGACGGGTGGCTGCCCGTCGGTCATGGCGTAGATGACGTATCGATCCACGCCCTCGGGCCAACCTTCGTACGGCGACCAAGCCACCAATGCCGACAGCTCGCACTCGGTGTGGTACACCTGTGCATACATGGTGGTGTGGGTGAAGTTGAAGTTCTGCTCGTTTCCGCAATTGTCTTCGGCGCGCACCCCGAAGGTGGTGCTGCCGTTGTCGACTGCGTCGGTGTAGGTGAACTGCGTGGGTTCGCCCGCGAGGACTTCACCGACGTCCACGTAGGTTTGTGCTTGGAGATCGATGTTTTGGATGACGTATTTGGCGAGGTCGGGGCTCGACACGGGGTGCCAGAATATGGTGACGTCGCCCGTGACGGGATCGGTGAGGATGGTTTCCACTTCAGGAATGGGCGGGCCGAGCAAGTCCTGAAATTCTCCCGACACGGGCCGGGAACCGGTTTGGCAATATTCCGAGTCGAAGCGGATGCGGTATTCGATATTCACGGACTCACCGCATTGGCCGTAAATGGTGTCTTTGTACTGGGTGGCGTTGGCGGGAAGTTGGGCGAGCAACTGGTAGCCGCCCGGCAAGATGCGCCTGTCCAACAAGAATGTGCTTCCGGGGGGCGGGGGATCGAGGGGGAGATTCCAGGACAAATTCGCCACGGAGCCCAGATTCGTGGAATTCAGCTGCAACAGGAGCGTGCTGATGGTTTGGGAGGTGACTTGTTCGGATCCGCCGATGACCCGGATGAAATATTTGACCACTTGTGTGGTGGCGTCGACATTGGCGTCGATGAACGTGTTTTGCGTGGGGGGCAGATCGGCGATGGACACGAATCCGGCGCCGAGATTGCGGAAAATCCGGAAGGTATACCCGGGCTGCATGTCGACCGGGATGTTCCAATTCACCTCGACCGTACCATCGGGCAGTATGACGGCGCAGAGGGAATCGGGTGGGGATTGTGCGCGCACGTGGGAAACCACCGAAAACATGGCCGCAAACATCAACGGAACGAGGAGTTTGTGCATGGTGGTTGGTATGTGTGGTATGACCGGCAATTTCAATCGCTTAACGGTGGTGAGGCCTCAATATTATGATGTTTCAAAATGATAAATGTTGCCTGATTTTGCAAAGTTCGCAGTTCCGGGCACGTCATCGGGAATGCTCGTCGAAAACTTATCATGAAATTTCCGGTGGTACATCCGCCGGCCTCTCTTCGAGGCGAATCAGGGGCAGAGTCCCACCACGGAAGTTGCAATGGCCGAGGGATCGAAGTGGCGACGGGCGACGTGCATCACTTCGTCGGGTTGCAATTCGGAGAGTCGCGCCATGAGGGAGGAAGGGTGGTTGAGGTCCAAGCCGCGGCGCAGGAGGTTCATCACGAGGTTGACCCTTTGGAAGGGGCCGTCCATGGCCATGGCGAGTCTACCGGCGATTTGATGGAGCACCAGATCCCACTCTTCCCGGGGAATGGGCTCTTGGGTGAGCCTATTCAGTTCGGCTTTGATTTCGTTGACCGCGTCGGAGGTGTGGCGAGTGCCCACTTGGGTGGAGATGGTGAGAAAGGAGATGTTGCGGTGCTGGGTAACGTTGCTGTTGGCGCCGTACGTGAAACCGTTTTTCACCCTGAGATTGCGCATGAGTCGCGAACCGAAATGCCCTCCCAAGACCTTGTCGAGAAAGTAAATGGCGGGGTAATCGGGGTGGTGGGCGGTGACCACGGGAAAGCCCACGAATATGGCCGACTGCGAAGCCGTTTCGTCGGTTTCGCACATTTCCCTCGGGCGGTACTCCCATTGATCGCCGATTGTTTTCGGGGCACCCGACTTCTTCGGCGCCCATTTTTCCAAAAACGGCATGAGGATCTCCGCGGCCCTTTGGGTGTTTTTTCCGGAAATAAAGCACTTCGTTCTCGAGGGGGTGTAGTGCGTGGCGTGAAATTCCGCCAGATGCTCTGAGGTCAACGCGTCGTAATCTTCGGGTACGACCGGGGTGTGCCACGGAGTGCCGCCGAGGAGCACGGCGTTGAAATTTCGCGCGGCCCGCGTGCGCACGTGTTGGAGTTTGATCTCCAGCCGATTTTTCGCGCGCTGGGCCAGCGTTTTTAATTCGTCTTCCGGAAATACCGGCGAGGTGACGGTATCGATGAGCACGGGAATCAAGAATTCCAAGTGCTTGTTCAGGGTAAGCAAGTTGACCACGGTCGCATCTTTCTTCGCCGAGGCTTGGATGTGCGCGCCGTAGAAATCCGTTTCGTCGGCTATTTCGTCGGCGGTGCGGAGCTTGGTTCCACGCGTGAGCATGGATGCGCACATGGCGGCCACCGCGGGTTTTTCCTCGTGCACGGATCCTGCGTCGATCTCGAGGGCGACGCTCACCAAGTCTTGATCGCCTCCTTCCACGAGGTAAAGTTCCACGCCGTTTCCGGTGGTCAATCGCCGCAGATCCGGTACGGGCAATTCGGTGGGGATTTGGCGTTGGGGCGGTATGGTTCGGTCGAGTACTCTCACGTAGGGGAATTTTATGGGGTCGTTTCGCCGTTGCCTTCCACGGATGCGTGGTAGCGGAGTTCGGCGTAGGGTTGGTTCGACAATTCAGTGGCGGTTTCCACGATTTCTTCGGGCGTCACTGCCATGTATTTGTCCAGATGGGTGTTAATCATCGACGCATCGCCGAGTAATTCGTAATAGCCGAGGTTCATGGCTTTGGAAAGCACGCCCACCTCTTGTGCCGTCTGTGAAAAGAGGGATTTGTTTTTGACTTTTTGAAGTTCGCGGTAATCCACCCCTTCCCGGGCCACCTTTATTATTTCTGCGATGATGGCTTCTTTGGCCTCGCCGTGGTCGGTGGTTTCGTTCAGCATGCCCGATACGTTGAAGGTGCCGGGGTCCATGCCGTTTCGCGCGTACGCCTGCACCTCCGAGAAGCGTTGTTCGCCTTTGATCAGGTTTTTGTGAAAGCGGGAGGATGCGCCTTCCGAAAGAATGTCGGCGAGCAATGCGTAGGCGAAATACCGCGGGTCTCTCACCGAGGGCGAGTTCCACGCCAGGTAGATGGCGTTTTGGGGCACCGGTCTTTGCACGGCGAGCAAGCGGTTTTCGTCCATTTTCGGTTCTTGGGGCAAGGAGCGTTCGGGGGTGAGTCCCCGTGGAATCTCTCCGTACCAGTGCTCCACGCGCTCAATGATCTCATCGGGCTCCACCGGACCGGCCACGGTGAGAATGGCGTTTCCCGGGTGGTAGTACCGGGAGTAAAACTCCACGACCTCTTCCAAGGTCACGTCGCGGATGTGATCGACCGTTTTGCCGATGGTGGGCCAGCGGTAAGGATGTTTCAGAAACACCAAGGGCGAGAGCAGCATCATGACGTCTCCGTACGGTCGGTTGAGGTACTGCTGGTGAAACTCTTCGATCACCACGTTTTTTTCCTGTTCCAGTCCCTCGGGGGTGAGGTTCAGCCACGACATGCGGTCGGATTCGAGCCAAAAGGCCGTTTCCAGGTTTTGCACGGGCACCTGTATGTAATAGTCGGTGTAGTCGGGGCCGGTAAACGCGTTGTTCACCCCACCCACTTTGAGCAAGGGGGGATCGAATTCCGGGACGTGTTTGCTGCCGCAGAACATCAAGTGCTCCAGCAAGTGGGCCAATCCCGTTCTCTTGGGTGATTCATCGCGAGAACCCACGTCGAAAATGGTGTTGACTACGGCCATTGGGGTCGACGGGTCACGGTGGATGATGAGTCTCAAACCGTTTTGCAGTTGATGCCAGGTGTATTCGATCACGACAATTTCAATTTTGACATTTCTTCTCGCGTTTGCTCGTATTCTTTCAAGATTTCCTTTACGATTTCGGCCACGGGCTTCACCTCTTCAAACGAGGCCGCCACCTGACCTATTTCCAGTTCGCCTTCCTGCAAATCTCCCTCGAACATCCCTCTCTTGGCGCGGGCACGGCCCAGCAGTTCCCGCAGTTCTTCCACAGTTGCGCACCGTTTGTACGCCTCTTCCACTTGTTCGTAAAATCCGTTTTTCATCAACCGCACCGGTGCGAGCTCTTTCAAGGTGAGCTTGGTCGCGCCTTCTTCCGATTCGACCACGGCTCGTTTGAAGTTTTCGTGGGCGCTGCTCTCGACCGAGGCGACGAAACGCGAACCGATCTGAACGCCGTGCGCCCCCAGGGCCATGGCGGCGTACATCGACCGGCCGCTGCCTATTCCACCCGCCGCAATCACGGGAAGGTCCACCGCACGGCACACCTCCGGCACGAGGCACAAGGTGGTGGTTTCTTCCCGGCCGTTGTGTCCGCCGGCTTCAAAACCTTCCGCGATCACCGCGTCTACGCCGGCCCGGGCGGCTTTTTCGGCAAAGCGGGCGCTGCTCACCACATGAATGACTCGTATGCCATTGTCTTTCAGCATAGGCGTGTAAGTTGCCGGATTCCCCGCGGAGGTGATGACCGTTTTCACACCGTGACGGAGAATCACGGAAAAATGCTTGTCGATTTCCGGATAGAGCAAAGGAACATTCACCGCGATGGGTTTGTTCGTCGCATCACGGCACTTGGCCAGATGCGTGTCCAAGACGTCGGGATACATGGATCCGGATCCGATGACCCCCAAAATTCCCGATTCGGCCGAAGCCGCGGCCAGCCTCCAACCACTGCACCAAATCATGCCCGCTTGAATGATGGGGTATTTCGTGCCCAGCAAGTCGGTTACCGTTCGACGTGTGTCCATAGCGTTTGGATTTTTGGATGGCGAAGTAACGAATTCTTTAAAGAGGTATACCCACGAAAACCCTCACACCACCTGCCCGAAACCTCCTGCGCTTTATTTTTATCCCCCTGCGTTTTTACGATTTCACGACAAACGTATTTTTGGTTAGTATTGGTGATTGAAAAAACGTATAAATCAGCCGGGTCGGTCGGAAATACCTGCCTAACTTGCGCAGCCGTTAAACATTTGGGAGCCATCCGCCCAAAAAGAATTCATCCACAGCCATGGCCTACTACAGCAAAGCGGAATTGGACGAAATGGGCTTCGCGGCCTTGGGTACCGACGTGCTCCTGTCGCGCAAAGCCACCGTACTCCGCCCCGACCTCATCCACATCGGCAATCGGGTGCGCATCGACGATTTCTGCATCATCAGCCCGTCGTCCCGGCCATTTTTCATCGGTTCGCACATCCACATCGGGCCGTACAGCAGCCTCATCGGGGGCGAGTCCATCACCATGCGCGATTTCTCCGGCCTGTCGGCGCGCGTCACCATATACTCCAGCAGCGACGATTATTCCGGCATGTACATGACCAACCCCATGGTGCCTGAAATGTACCGCAACGTGGTGAGCAAGCCCGTTTTGCTGGGGCGCCACGTCATCGTCGGGGCGGGCGCCGTTATCCTCCCCGGCGTCACCGTCGGCGACAGTTCCGCGATCGCAGCCATGTCGCTCGTCACCAAAAGCGTCAAAGAAGGCATGGTCGCAGGCGGCGTCCCTTGCCGTGCCATTCGCCCTCGCCTCACCGAACACCTGTCCCTCGAACGGAAAATGCGCGGCGATCAAGGCGGATGAGTCAAACAAAGATGCGGAGGGGTTTCAGGGAGTGCCCCGGCGTGCGCATTCCACTCCGATTTGCTTGCGACCATCGGATGTTCTCAGTCATCCCGTCTCCCTTCGCCGGGTCGGTCTTCGGCGCTTATCTTTTGGTCCGGGGCGTGTGTCCGTAAGCCGCCTCAACGCCTTTCATGCCGGTCAGGGTCGAGGCGGCACGGCCACTCGGCGCCCCGGCCCAAAAGGATGCCGCGCCTACGCCCTCACTCGCCGAAAATCACCTCGGGTTTCCGGGTTTTCCTTCGGCGTTTTCCGTTCCACTTCCCGTGGAAAGAGTCCGCACCGGGCAAGCGATGTACCCGAAGGTCTTAAATTTCTATCTTTGTGCCCGCTAATTTTTGACCATTGACCGATCGAGAAGCTCCTTCCCTCCCAGTAAAGGTGTACCGCCCGTTCTCCGAAAGCAGGAGAGGCTTCCGCACGTTGTTCGGCGATTTCTTCAAAGGATTCGGACAGGCGCATGAGCTGGGAATGCACTTGGCCAAAAGAGACATCAAATCGGCGTACCGGCAAACTGTCTTGGGGTTGTTGTGGGCTTTTCTCCTTCCTTTGGTCAACACCATTACTTGGGTTTTCCTAAACGGGTCGGGCATCGTCAAGGTGGCCGAAACCGACATTCCCTACACGGCATACGTGTTTTCGGGCACCATGCTATGGGCCATATTCATCGAATCGGTAAACAAACCCCTGCTCATCGCCAACGCCTCCAAAACCCTTCTCACGAAAATCAATTTTCCCCGGGAGAGCCTCATCCTTTCGGGCGTGTACCAAACGGTGTTCAACGCCGTCATCAAGGTCGTGCTGGTCATGGGGGTGTTTTTATGGATGGGCATTTATCCCAACGTGCAAATCCTTTGGCTGCCCGTCATGTTGTTTTCCTTGGTGGTCACCGGCACCGCCCTGGGCGTGCTCTTGTCGCCGGTCGGCATGCTGTACAACGACGTGGGCAAATCCATCCCCCTGATCATGCAATTGTTCATGTACCTCACGCCGGTGGTGTTCATGATGCCCGAATCGGGAGTGTTGAGAACCATTTTCACCCTCAATCCCTTGTCGTCCATTCTAATGACGGCGAGAAGCGTCATGGCCGGCACCACCCCCGAGTACCTGTTGCCCGCCTTGGCCATCACGGCCGGAATGATGGTGTTGTTTTTCTTCACTTGGCTGATATACAGAATCGCCATGCCGGTATTGATCGAACGAATGAGCGCTTGATATGGACGAGAACGTGTTGGTGGAAGTCAAAGGCGTGTCCAAGAAGTTTTGCAGGGACCTGAAGCGTTCCTTGTACTACGGGCTCCGCGACATGAGCTCCAACATTCTGGGCATCCGCACGGACCAAAGTCGCCTGCGAAAGCACGAGTTTTGGGCGCTCAAAGGCATCGACTTCCAATTGAAACGGGGGGAATGCTTGGGCCTCATCGGCAAAAACGGCGCGGGAAAATCCACCTTGCTCAAAATGCTCAACGGCTTGATCGGCCCCGACGAGGGCACCATCGCCATGCGGGGTAAGGTGGGGGCGCTCATCGAGTTGGGTGCGGGGTTCAACCCCATCCTCACCGGTCGGGAAAACATCTTCATCAACGGTTCGGTGCTGGGGTACACCACCGCCGAAATTCGCGACATGCTCGACGAGATCATCGCCTTTTCCGAGCTCGAAGAGTTCATCGATACTCCGGTGCAGTACTACAGCTCCGGCATGAAAGTCCGGTTGGGCTTTGCGGTGGCCGCCAACATGAACCCCGACGTGCTGATCCTCGACGAGGTGTTGGCCGTGGGCGATGCGGGCTTCAAGATCAAATCCTTCAACAAGATTTCAAAGGTGATCCGCAATTCGGCGGTGATTTTCGTGAGCCATTCCATGCCCCACGTGGCGCGCATGTGCAACCGCGTGATGTTGCTCGACGGCGGGGAGGTGGCCTACGAGGGCACCGACGTGGGCAAGGGCATCGAGATGTATTACGATCTCTACGGAAACAGCGACTCCCGCATCGAATACAACCAAGGTGCGCAAATCGAGAATTGCACGCTGAACGGCGAGTCTTCAGACCGCACCGAAGTGGTGCTCAATCACGGCGAAGACCTGAGGGTGGAATTCGACTTGACCACCGTCGATACCGGCGACGAACTCACGGTGATGTTGCAGTTCGCAGACAGGGACTTGAAGATCGTGGGGCAGTACTTTTCCAATCGCCTCGACGGCGACACTGTCGTGGCGGTGGCCGACGGCAGCACGCGGCGCATCGCCGTAGACCTGCCCAATGTGTTGCTGGTCGACGGGGAATACACGATGAGTGTATTCGTTTCCAGAAACTTGGACGTGGCTTTTGATTACTTAGCGCTGTACCGCAATCTGGCCTCTTTTCGCGTGAAGGGTTTCGGATACGGCTTGGTGGCTCCGTACCACTTTAAAGGGAAAATGGAAATCGTCTGAGCGTCACCCAACCTCCGCTTTGTTCCGTTTATCCCGTGGCGAAATCCGCTTTCTTGAGAGAGGAAAAATCGGGGAACAGATCGTTCAGGCTTCCACTTCAAATTCTTTTCTCACAACGTAATCGGCATTTTTCCAGCCGGATATGTATTCCGAGAGGTACATCCGCTTCCCTTCCGGTAACTTCATCAAAGCATCTTCCTTGTCTCGCAATATGTCGGCACAGCATTTCAAAACTTCTTTCGTTCGACTTCCCGAAACGGATTCTGAACCGGTGCAGGCCAAGACTTTCCGCGCGTCTTCCAAGTCTTGAAGATAGTCTACCGACAAATTTTTGAAACTGAGATCGCCGAAGGGATGAACCAGATCGATGGATCCTTTTCGGGCGGATTCGTCGTTCAGTACGAACCACGTGAGGTATTCGGACACCATGGGATTTTCCATCCCAACATACAGATTCCACAAGTAATTCGTGGAGAAAACTTCCGCCGACATGCCGAAAGGAGCGTTGTTCACCTTTGCGTAATCCAGATCATACGATTGAACCATTCTGACCATTTCGTCGATCAAGTAAGGGTCCGTGAAAGGATTGTCGCCGGTGACCCGTAAAATGATTCCCGCTTTCCGCTCCCAAGCCAAATCGAGCATGCGGTCGATTACCGAAACGGCGTGACCCCGAAATACGGGAATCCCGAGGGCCTCGCAATGATTTACAAGGACATCATCTTCGGGCAAATCCGAGGTGGCGACCTGAACGGAAGTCGCCGTCCCGGCTCTTTCCATCGATCGGTAAAGGGCTTCGATCAAGCTTTCCGAACCGATGTTCTCGATGATTTTTTTGGGCAGCCGTTTGGATTTCAATCGGGCGATGACGGCGACGGCAACGACGCTTTTGTCAAATCCCGAAATGGTGTGATGAATGTAATCCGGTGCATCGTCGGCCCTTTTCAGGCTGCCGTCGGGCATCACCTTTTTGTACAGCACCGAGCGGTGAGGTTTTTCGTTTTTTACGGGGTGCTTGACGCCATGGCCCAAAGCCTTTTCGTACAATCGTACTTTGGAGGTGAGGATTTTGAATTCTTCCGGATACAACGATACTTGCCAGTCGAAGTGCCGGTTGTTTCTGGTTAAGGTGATGTGTTTTTCCAAATATTTGCACCCTTTGGCAAGGGCCATCAGAGGAATGTCCGTCACCGTGGGCGAATGGTCTGCCAATCCCACCGGTTTGCCGTATTCTTCGGCAAGGAAGTCCAATGAATCCAAGTTCAAATCCTCCAATTCCGTGGGGTAATTGCTGTATCCGGTTAGGATGGCGTCGACTTGATCACGGATATAACCGAGTGCAAAGCGTATTTCGAAATTCGTCGCCGCCTGTGTTTCCAAGATCACACGCACGTCAGGATTTTGTTGGATAATCGCCAACATGGATGGATTGGTAAGGTCGGTGGCATGCAGCTTAATGAGGCGGTAGCCTTCCTCCAACACGAAATTCAAAGACCTCTCGTCCAAGGCGCAGGGAATGATTTGAAGACCCGAAGCCGTGCTTTCTTCAAAGACGTTTTTCCATTCGTCAAAAGAAATGTTGTGGTCCACGTATAATTGGTGCTTGGAATACTCCTTGTCGGAAAAGGATTCGGGATCCATGATCTGAACCGTAAAATAATCCGCTTCGGAATCAGCTGCGGCCCTCATCAAGTTCAACACTTCCGACAAGAGGCCCTGATGATTGTATGCACTTTCGGCGATTATTTTCATCGTCTGTTATTGTGAATTCTCATCCTCATGAAACCGAGTCAGCAACTCGGGCATCCTCTTTCCGACCACCAGCTTTTCCACGAATTCCCTGAAAACGCCTTCACCGCCTTTCAAGGTCATGGTGTGGTCGCAAAGGGCCTTGACGTATTCCGGGGCCGAGGCGGGGCAAGCGGAGATGCCGACGGATTTCAACAGCACCATGTCGTTCAGGTCATCGCCCAAATAAGCTATTTCGTCAAGGGTAACGCCCAATTCCGCGCAAAGCTTTCCCGCCACCGAGAGCTTGTCTTTCACCCCTTGGAAGAGGTAGTCGATTTTCAATTTTTCGGCACGTCGCCGTACGATTTCGGTGACTTCACCCGTCAGAATCGCAACGGGTATTTCCAATAATCGGCACCAAAGTACACCTGCGCTGTCGTAGGTGTTGAATTTTTTCCATTCGTTGCCTTCCTGGTCGTAGTACATTCCGCCATCGGTCCAAACCCCGTCTATGTCGGTGATTACCAGTTTGATCTCTTTCATTCCACCACGAAATAGGATTGCATCGCCGCGTACCGATTCCGCCGGATGGCGATTTCGTTTAGCGGGAAGATTTCTTTCAGGGCCAAGGTTTCGCCCGGGAATCCGGGGTCGTTCAATTCATCGAACCCTATGATGGATCCCTTTGTGAGATGCGATTTGATCAATTCCAGACATTCGAACGTGGGCTTGTATATGTCGAAATCGAAATAGGCGAATGCGATGATGGTCTGGGGATTTTCCTCCAGGTAATCCCGAAGTTGACACGGTGCATCACCTTGCCTTAATTCGAATTTGTCGATGTGATTCAATGGACTCGATTCCTGATGGGCGCGCAAAACTTCGGAAAGGAAATGGACATAGTCCGGCGCAACGTCGAACGCACCGTTTTCCAGATATTCGCTTTTCCCATCTTTTTCTTCGTCGATGTTTTTGAATCCGGAAAACGTGTCGAAACCGATGATTTTCCGATTGTAATTGTAGGGCTCATGGATGCCTCGGAGGTTGCTTAAGGTGGTGAGGTTTTGTCCCCACCTCACCCCGAATTCCATGATGACGCCGTGAACCGGCAGGATCTGCTGGTATATTTCGTTAAAAAACAGAACCTTGCTCAGCTCCTGTCGGCGTTGGAAAAGCCCTGCTTGTGCGACTTTTTCATCGGGAAAAATCGGTGAGTTTTCGAAGAGTCTAAGCAGTTGGTTTTTATTTCGCGCTTCGGCTTCCGATTGCAGTGTTCTGAGTTTGGTCATATAGGTCTTGGCTTTGGATGATTTCGTTTGCGGGAATGTCGCGCGCGGCCTTTTTTCCCAAAACCGTATGGCGGTCCTTCCAGGCGATGCCGGTGCCGGGGCTCAGCAAGTGGATGTCTTTTTCCGTGATGACTTCACCTTGGGCGATATTTCGGGATGAGGCCACCGAACGTTCGAGCTTCGCTTTGGCACCTTTTACTCCATCGGCGATGAACATGCGCTCTTCGCCCATTTCCATCTCCAGCAACCGAATGTCGCGCACCATGCGGTTGAGTCCGTCGGGACCCAGTGAACCGGCTTGGTCGGTACCCCGCATGCGCCTATCGAGAGTAATGTGTTTCTCGATCATCTCCGCACCGAGAGCCACTGCGGCCACAGGTACCGAAATGCCGACGGTGTGGTCGGAGTAGCCTATGGAGTATCGGGGGTACTTCTTCCGAAGGTAGGTGATGGTGGCCAGATTTACGTTCTTGGGATGCGTGGGATATTCCGACACACAGTGCAGGATGTGGAGGTTGTCGTGCCTCGCCGAAATGATGTCCACGGCGGTTTCCAACTCCTCGTCACCCGCCATTCCGGTGGAGATGATCATGGGGATACCTGTCTCGGCCATCGCTTCGAGCAACGGCAGATTGGTGAGGTCGCGTGAAGCCACCTTGAGGTAATCGGGGGTGAACAGCCTCAGCAAAGATAGGGTGGATGGAGCGCAGAGCGTTTCCACGAACTGCAATCCCAAGGCTTTGGCGTATCTGTACACTTCGAAATGCTCTTCGTCCGACAATTCCAAAAACGCCCGGTGCTCGCCGTAAGTTTTTCCAAAAGAATTGCGGCCCGTGTAGGGTTTGCGCATTTCCGAATCACTCAACTCGTACCGGAGGTCGCGTTTGGTGAGCTTTACGGCATCGAGTCCTTTGAGGGGGATGTCGAACAATTCTTCCCTCACATCCCGCGCCGCATTTTCCACGATGAGTTTGGCGATGTCCACCGAACCGTTGTGGTTTTGTCCGATTTCCCCTATTAGAAAGGTGTGCTTCATAAGTGGTGTCTTTCCGCTCAAAAGTATGAAAATTGGCGGTTGCGTAGGGAGATCGTCATACGACGATGTCGTTCAGTATTTTGAGTGCCCGCTCCGTGGAATGCCCTTCTTCCGCGGTGTTCAACGTGTCGCAGTACCATCGGGCCACCGCCCGGTGTTTGTCCATGTCGAAAGGTTGTGAAAGGGCCGAAACGACTTCTTCGGGGCTGTAGTACACGCCGTCCACCAACCCCGATTTCACGAAGCCGTAATAATCGTGCAATCGGCTGTCGGAGGCAAAATTCACCGGCCTGCGTTTTAACACCAACGCTTCCAAGAGGATGTTGCTGTCGCTCGACACCACGGTGTGGCACCGCAAAATGAAGTCCAGGGGATTTTCTTCTTCGGGGTTTGATACGGTCCAACCGCGCTCTATGAACAACTTCCGCACATCACCGTTCACGGCGGGATGAAAGCGGAGCGCAAACGGCACACGGTTCCCCTCGAGCATTTCACAGAGGGCGATGTTTGCCGGAATGTCGGTTAATTTGTTCCACCCCAAGCACACACCCACAAAGTCACCCGGTACATCCACTCGCGGAGACCGAAGGTGTTTGTCGAATTTCATGGTTCCCGCAAGGTGGATCTCGGCTTTCGTAGGGCCGGCGCCGAGGTATTTCCGTTTGGCGTCTTGCCCGTCCAACAAAGCGTGGTCTACACGCAGCGGCGGAAACAGGTC
The DNA here is from genome assembly GCA_964574635.1 of uncultured Cryomorphaceae bacterium. Classification (GTDB taxonomy): domain Bacteria; phylum Bacteroidota; class Bacteroidia; order Flavobacteriales_D; family Cryomorphaceae; genus CAZNOG01. Next base: position 21,284 of record CAZNOG010000008.1, read on the forward strand.
GCTGACGGTGGAGTGCATGACGTAAATGGTCTGCAGGCCGGCGTTTTTGGCCGCAGCAAAAGCGATGGGGCACAACCCGCTGTGGTCGTTGGCCGCGATGAAGTACTTGGCTTTGCCTTTTTTGAACGCTTCCCGCCAGAACCGGTACGCACCCAAATGGCCGTGGTATTCATAAAACCGCCTGCGGTACACCTCTTTCCGGTAGGGTCCGAGTGTGTAGTTCCAGATCAATCGGTGCAGCGCATAGGGCCGGGACAAACTTTTCAATGCCGAAATCGCAGGCATGTGAGGAACCAAATCCGGGTTGGATCCGATCAGCGTAATTTGCGATCCGAAATGGTCGATGATCGGCTGGAGGGCTTCCCTTTGGTTGATCGAATCCACGCAGACCACGATCTTGGTGTCGATTCTCGGAATTTCCGGTGGGCGCGGGGCGCCTTTGCGATCCCGCACGTAAAGTTTCGCCATATCGGCGACCATCATGCGCAGTGTGGTCGGTGGTTTTGGCGGGGGCGGTTCCCGGAACGGCAGCCGGCTGAAGGGTTCCCAAAAATGATAGGGATCCAGCGATATGAAGGTGTTTTGGTCGATGCCGCAAATTTACGCCCTTTTGGTCATTTCCCCGCCTGCCGCGCGGTGAGAAGAACGACCGACAAAATTTTCTAATTTTGCACTTAGGGCATTTTTGAGTACGATTGAAGTCTTAGTGTCATAGTAGACTTTTACGGTTATCGTCAATCTGCCGGAGTGAGCGAATGAAAGACGGGCGCTGCGTGATTTTTTGGAATTTTGTCATTGAGCGGCCTCTTTTTTTCGCGATTTTTCTCCGCTGTTTTGAAAACTTCTACCTCGGTTGAAAAGCATGCAGGACTATAATTTCGAGACAACACTGGACATGTTGTGGAGAATGGAAACTCCCGAAAACGTGGAGAAATTCCGTTTCCAAGGGCTGGATTTCTGGCCTTTGTTTCGCATGTTGTTGCTCTATCGTCGCACGGAAGTGAAGGCCATCACCGGCGATCCCAATCATTTGAGCGCCACCACCAAATTGAAGCTCAAACTTCTGAAGTGGATGGAAAAACTCACTTTCGTCGCCAAGGACCAAAAACCGACCGGAGGGAAGGTCTGGGCCCTCTACGACGAGGCGCATTACGAACAATTGCACGACGGTCGGCGCTACCACAAGTTCCTCGACCCCTTGGTGGAAAAAGACCCCGAGAGGTACTTCAGAATTTCCTTGAAAGGCAACGCCGAACGCCCCGACTTTCTCGGAACACCCAAGTGGAAGGTGTCGGACAGCACCCACCACGACTACTTTTGGATGGTCGATCGGCTCAAGCTCGCCAAAGACTTGGGCGCCCACTTCAAAGGGCTCGTCCCCCCCGATATCGCCGAGCACGTGCCTTTCAACCGCTTTTTGCGCAGCGCGTCCTACGTTGTGTATTACGCCGACATCTTCGGAAAATTGATGGACGACTACCGACCCGAATCCATTTTGATGGCCGGTTATTTCGACGAACTCAAGTTCGGAATCATTCACGCCGCCAAGCGACGCGGCATTCCCGTGGTCGACGTCCAAAACGGTGCTCAGGGAAACACCCACATCATGTACCGGCACTGGAACGTGCCGATTCGCGGGGGATATTCCACCCTTCCCGACGTGTTTCTTTGTTGGAGCGATTTCTGGGCCGATCGTCTGCGGCAATCCCTGAGTTCACTCAAGCAGCAAGTCACGGTCAAAACCGGCGGCCATCCGTGGTACGGCAAGCTCGCCTCGATCATCGACGGGCAAAAGTTTTCCAACGGGCCGTTCATCCCCAAAAACAAACCCACCGCACTCTTCGCCGTACAACCCGCCAATTTCCGCGACACCGTGGACTTTCTGCTCGACGCCATGGACGCCGATGAAGAGCGTTTCTGGATGATTCGGTTTCACCCCCGCATGGTGGGCGAAATCCGTCACTTCATGGAAGTGCTGGAGGGATACGAAAACCGGTTCGACATCGTGGAAGCGACGCGAATGCCGCTGTGGGAAGCCATTTCAGCCGTGGATGTGGTCGTGTCCTTCTGGAGCACCGTGCTGCTCGACGCCTTGTACATCGGAAAACCGGCCGTGGTGGCGCACCCGAACGGCAAAATGACCTTCGAAGACTTCATCGCGCGCGGGCACCTCTACTACGCGGTTTCGGCAAATGAATTCACGCGTATCGCCGACAACCTTCCCCGTAATGCCGCCGTCGTGGTTCCCGAACTCGAAACGCCGGCGATCAACTTCAGGGACTTGTTGGACAAGGTGCTACTTTCCGAGAAGGTGGGCGTATAACCACTTTGATTTCAGGATGAACCGTCTTTTCCAAGGCAGTTTACCCGCGTATTGGTCGAACAGGGGTCGGTGTTTACGACGGGCTACGAGCAGCGCCGATTCCAAGCCGGCGTGAATGCGTTTCATCGCGTCCCGATCGCCACGGCTTATCCATTTAAACACTTCTGCGAGAGTAGAATAGCGGATGAGGTTCTTTTCCGCTTGGGCCTTCCCCGACCAAATGCCGCCCGGATGAACCCTGTACATCGAATACACGCCGGGCACGAACCTCCCGGGGCGGCGACGCAGCGCGGCAGCCAAGATAAAGACGTCCGGGTTCGGTACGCGGTGAAAGGTTTTTGGGAATTTTGTGGGTAGAACATCCCGCCTCACGAGTATGGAATTCATCGAGGGTCCGTGGTCATCGATCAAGTCATTCAAATAAAAAAGTGGGCCCTCGTGAACGGGCACATTTCCTTCCACGATCTCCCCCGCTTCGTTTATTTTTCCATACTGCGAATACGCGAGATCGGTGTCCCCGTGTTCTTCCAATACCGCCATTTGAGCGGACAGCTTATCCGGCGACGACCAGTAATCGTCTCCTTCGCAATAGGCCACGTATTTTCCGCGACACCTCTTCAGGGCGAACTCGAAATTTTTCGAAGGACCCAAGTTTTCGGGGTGGGAATGCACGAGGATGCGTTCATCCCTTTCGGCCCATCGCTTTGCGATCACCGCCGTTTGGTCTTCGGAGGCATCGTCGCATACCACCACTTCCAGGTCGAACGCCCCTTTCTGCGCCGCGATTCCTTGCAGGCACTGATCGATATACGCTTCGTGTCGGTACGCCGGCACGATGACGGAAATCAACGGCCGCATGCTACTGATTCCTTAAAAAGTCCATCACCGCATCTTGTTCCCTCGTTTCCATGTCGTGAAACATCGGGAGGCAGAGCACCCGTTTCGCCCGGTCTTCCGCAATGGGACAAGTCTCCGAAAATCCCAGGGTGTTCAGGGACGGATAGAAATACCGGCGCAGTTCCATTCCTTTTTCCATGGCTCGCGACTTTACTTCTTCGGCATGCAAATGCGGAGGAAGGAAAATGGGGAAGTACGCCCCGTTGAACCCGCGTTCATCCCTCAAAGTCATCAGATCGAAGGCGTCTTTCAGTCCGTCGCGGTAGTACGACCATTGGGATCTTCTCTTCGCGACGAGTTCTTCGGCCACCTCGAGGTTCAGCAACCCCATCGCCGCTTGGAATTCATCCATTTTTCCGTTGATTCCCCGCCCTTTGAAATCGTTCTGGCCGACGTGGCCGAAATTGCGTTTTCGGTCCATGGCCTCTTTCACTTCTTGTGTTCTCGCGGTAATCATCCCACCGCCGATTGTGTGAAAGACTTTGGTGGCGTGAAAGCTGAGGATGGACACGTCGCCCCGTTTCAACACACTTTGTCCGTTGTACTCCGTGCCGAAGCAGTGCGCCGCATCGAAGATCAAAGTAAGGTTGGCTTCTTGCGCCAAGGCTTCCAGCGCCTCGACGTCGCACGGGTTTCCGAACACGTGCGTGGCCAATACCGCCGATGTGCGTGGCGTGATTTTTTTTCTCACCTCTTCTGGATCGAGGGTGAGTGCGTCCGGTTCGATATCGGCGAATACGGGTTTCAGCCCTTGCCACGTAATGGACGAAGTCGTGGCTACGTATGAAAACGGCGTGGTAATGATTTCGCTTCCGTGGGGAAGGGCTTCCAATGCCATGAGCAAGCCGGTGGTTCCACTGTTTACGACCGTGGCGTAAGGCAGGTCGAAATATTTGGCGATGTGCGTTTCGAAGGATTGCAGGAAGTAGCCGTGGTTGGTAAGCCAACGGCGGTCCCAAATTTCAGCCACCATGCGTTGGTAGCGCTCGAGAGGGGGCAAGTAAGGCCGAGTGGATGGAATCATCGCGAACGGCTTTTGTTCAGCCAAGGCATAGTTTGTACTACCGGCGTGATGTTCAGGAAATCCCCGAGTCGATTCACGGCATCCGGGGAGGCGATGTCCAATACCAAGAGGTCTTTGCGGTCTCCGAAATAGTTCAACACATCCTTTCTATGCCCTTCGTACGCTCTGATCAGGTCGGAGCGGTTGTAGGGATCGTCTTCCGGCGAGTCGTATAACGCGCGGTTGGCGAGCCAGGCAAAGCCCGGGAATCGGTACACGGCGTTCTGCAAGTCCTCACGGGTCGGAATGCGTTTTCCTTTTCCGAATATCTCACGATGAAAGGTGGTGAGCGAGTCGTACCACGTGGCGGGGCTGTCGCGAAGAGTGAGGATAAAGAGCGAGTTCGGAAAGGCTTCGTCGATGATTCTGAAGGTGCGGGGTGCGCTGAAAGGCAAGTCTTGAAAGAAATCGGCGGTGTGAATCAACGACTTCAATCCGCCCCACTTTCCCTGTACGTAATCGGGCATGAGCAACTCCCCGAGGGTTTGATCCCCGCTGCGAAATCCGTGGAGAAGCATGAACTTCTCCAAAGAAGTGGTGCCGGTTTTGTTGAAACCGATACAGAAAACTTTGCGGGATAGCATCGTCATGGTGAGTTTCCTTCCCCGTGTACGTTATATTTGTGCAAACGGCAGCTCCAAATATCTTGAAAGTTTCGGTAATCATTCCGCTGTACAATCAGAGGCCCTTTGTCGGTAAGGCCATAGACACCGCTTTGGACCAAAACGAAACCGGCGAAGTCATCGTGGTGGACGACGGATCCACCGACGGGGGTGGCGATTTTGTACGCCAACTTTCTCGCAACAGGTCGGAAATAAGGGTGTTGTCCCACCCGGGAAATGCGCGCAAAGGTGTGAGCGCATCGAGAAATCTCGCCATGGACTCCGCCCGCTTTCCTTTTTTGGCCTTCCTCGACGCGGACGATTATATGCTCCAAAACAGATTTGCACGTGCTTACGCGTTATTCACCCGTTTTCCGGAAGCGGGCGCGGTTGCGGAAGCTTTGGGATACGAAGACGCTTCTAAAGGGGTGACCATGCTGACGAGGATCCCGGAGAAGGGAGAGATGTTTTTCGCCATGGAGCCTTTCGGAAAGTCGGGACACTTTTCGGTCTGCGCGCTCACCGTCCGTAAAGAGGCCTGCGAGAAGACCGGCTTTTTCGATGAAGAATTGCGGATTGGGGAAGACACTCACTGGCTCGCCAGGCTGACGCTGACCTCGGAAGTGGTTTGCGGAGACTTGACGCGACCGGTGGCCATCAGGCGATTGCACGATTCCAATACCTCACTCGACCAAGAACTCGCCCACCGGCACAAACCGCTCATGGCTCTAAAATTGATCCGATGGAGCGCCGTGAATCAAAAAGGCGCCGAAGTGAGGGAGTGCTTGGTGAAGCTGTTCCTGAAATACCATTTCGAGTCCACCCATCTGTTCGGACAACGTGCTCGGTTGAACAAGAAGACCCGCGACCTTCGCGCCATCTTCCGTTTGCTCGCCGCGGATTCCGGCGTACGGCATTCAAAGCGATTCCGATACTTCGTCAAAACGGTTTTTCACTGGCCCATCCGCGATCACCTCAATTACTATAAATGAGGAAATGCGACTTATTGCGGTTAACCCACGGTTTTCGAGGTTGTTGCGAAAGGAATTCGAGCGGGTACGGGGCGGGATGAGTAAGTTTGGATACTTTTGCCGATCTGTTTTGCGAATCTGAGGATGAATTCACCACGGGTATCCATCATTACACCCAACTTCAACAAAGGCGACTTCGTGGCCGAGTGCATCGACTCCGTTCGGGCGCAAACCATGCCCGATTGGGAATTGATCTTCGTCGACGACGGCAGCACCGACGGCAGCGATAACCACGCGGTTCGCGCCTCGAAAGAAGATTCCCGCATCAAGGTTCTGCGCAATCCCGCCCGATCGAAGGGTGCGGCCAGTGCCCGGAATATCGGGCTGAAAGCATCCGGCGCCGAGTACGTGCTGTTTTTGGACAGCGACGACTTGATCGACCCTATGTGCTTGGACACTCGGTTGAAACTCATGGACGCCAAACCGGAATTGGGTTACATCGTTTTTCCCACCGGTATTTTCTTCGAAAAATTGGGCGACAGCCCTCTGATTTGCAACGTGCCTACCCAAACACCCGACCTTGAGCGTTTTCTCGATCGGGACATCGTGTGGCTGATTTCCGGTCCGATCTGGCGCCGTGAGGTTTTGAAAGATTTGGGGGGCTTCGATCCACAGCTTCACAGCCAGCAGGATTACGACCTCCACGTTCGGGCGTTGATTTCGGGGGTTCCCTACGAGTACATTCATGAACCGCCCCAAGTATTTTACCGGCAAGTGGTCGACAGCTTGCCCAGGAAATTGTCGCAAACGGTTGAGCATCTGCACGCCCGATACCAAATGATATTGCGCCACTACCGCATGATGGAGGAGGCGGAACGTGTAACCCCCGGGGTGAAAACGCTGTTCGCACGCCACCTGCTCGATTTGGCCCAGATGATGAGGTGGCACCGTGTGGAACTGGGCGCGAGGAACGCCCTGAGAGCGGCGCTGGGATTTTGGGGTGAAACCTTGGAACTCGGTTTGGTCGATCGGAGCGAATTCAGGTTGGGGCGTCGGTATTTGCACTTCAAGCACAACATGTTGTACAATCGTTTTCCCGGTTGGCAGAAAAAAATCGAGAAGCGATACCGTGAAAAACTCGGGGAGTTGAAGTTTTATCCGAGCAGGATGTATTGTAAAGTAACCATGGACGATTATTGGCGTGGGTAATCGGCGGCCACATATACTCTTCGTCTCATCGTGGTATCCCACGAGGTCGAAATCCCAGGGAACTTTCGTTCAGATGCACTTGCTTGCATTGCAATCCCGAGGGTGCAAGTGCGCCATCCTGCTCACCGGCGAGCAAACCGCGGCGAACTTCCTGCGCGCGGGCATGAATCGTTCGGCCATGCTGGACTATGCGCGGCGGGAAGACGTGCGCGTCATCGAAAACCCCGTCGTACACGTATGGCCACTGCGGCTCTTCCGAAATCCGTTGGAACGCCGGAAAAACAATATCCTTCGAGGTGCGGAAAAGCGATTGGAGAAATACATCCGCGAAGAGGGCCGTCCCGATTTTATTTTTCACCACGGGATCTTCGATTACTGTTACTTGACCCATCATCTTTCCCGCAAATTTGATTTGCCGGTCCGGTACTTGGAAAATTCACCCAAGATCGAAAAGGACGTGCTGCCGGTGGGCAATCCCTTCGACGATGACGCATTCCGCAAGGAGTTCGTACGCAAGGTCGAAATGCGCTTTGCCGCCACCGACGACTACGTGAAGAAAATGGAGGCCGTATTCGGCGTGAAGTTCCGACGATGTCCCAACGTGGTCACGGACGACTTTTTCGCAGAGGGGAAAATCGAAAAACCCACCGACCGCTTCCGCTTCGTCAATGTGGCCATCCTGACGGAACGAAAGAATCAGAAACTGCTTATTGAAGCCTTCGCCGACCAGTTCGCGGGACAGGAAAAATACAGCTTGGTCATCGCCGGTGACGGCCCGTTGAAGTCGGAACTCGAAGCCTTGGCGCGGAGCCGAGGTGTGGCCGACCAAGTGGAAATTTTGGGATTCATCGACCGGGAGAGGGTGATTTCCCTCCTCGACGAAAGCCACGTGTTCGTCCTGCCCTCACATTCCGAAACCTTCGGCGTGGTGGTGGTGGAGGCCATGGCGCGTGGATTGCCGGCCATTACCGCCGACATCGACGGCACAAGGGAAATCATCTTGCCCGAAAACGGCGTGGTATTCCCGCCCAATGATCGCGAAGCTCTGGGCTTGGCCATGATAAAAATGGCCCGGGAGTACGATTCCTATAATTTTGACGACGTGGTGGCGTCCGTGAGACGGAGGTACGGCCCGAACGCCTTGGTAAACGCGCTTCTGCATGGAAATGAATTACGGTAGCTACGGGGTTTCGGCATACGAGGACGGCCTCATCCTCAAAAATGGCGGCACCACCATAGAAGGTGTTCGCCGCGCGATGAACCCTTGGGGTCGCATGGCGTTCGACATCCGATTCCGGAAAATCCGGAAAAAGATCGAGGCTTTCCACGACCGCGCGCTGGAGGTGGGTGAATGCTATTACGGGCCCTTCGTGGGTGAATTCGGCCATTTTTTGCTTCACAACCTACCGTTTATGATGTACTTGCACAAAAACGGAGTGCGGATTCGGTACTGCGGCATGGACATCCACCGTCCGTTCATGAAAGACGAAAAGGGCGAACCCATCGTGGCGGAGTTCCACGCGCTTCGAGATTTCTTCGGCGAGGTGAAACCCTCGGCGAACGCCACCATTCCCCCCAAGGACGTTCAAGAGGAGATCGAATCGTTTCGGAAGGAGGCTTTGAAATCGGGATTGCCGTTTCTCGATATTTCCAACTCGGAATTGTATTGGAACGGGCTTCGGAACCTACAAATCGGGCGGTGGCAACACGTTTACGACCTCTCTGCCGTGTACGGCGAAGGAAAGAAGAACACTGCCGTCATTTTTCCCAGATCCAAAGGCGCGGCCACAACGGAAAACAACGGCGGGCCTTGGGACTACGCGGAGGTGGCGCGGGCCGTGAGTCCGTGGTTCGACAAAGTCTATCTGGTGGGTCATCCATCCCTGAGCGCTTCCGTGGAAGTGGGCGGAAACATCGAGATGAAAGTCTCGGACGACAACGCCGACACCTTGCGGTACTGCGCGGAGGCAAGACTCATCATCACCCAGCATTCGGGGGCGGTGCACATCGGTGGATACGTGGGGACGCCGGTGTTGATCATCTACAACGGAGAGCCGCCGATACGAGGGCTGTTCGATACCATCCGCTTCAGACGCCACATCGCGGAACTTCCACTGCGCTACGCGTTCGATTTGGACGCGGTGGTGGAAGCGGTTAAAAAACTCGGAGAGGGCGAGGCGGAGGGTCGCTGACCATCCCGGCGATCCATACGCGTGTTCGGGAATCGCTCAGAGCAATTTGAGCTTCAGTTTGTGCATGTATTTCCGGCAAGTGGGCATGACTTCCCTTTCCATCCAACTGAAATTCGTCTGCAAGCCATACATCCGCATCAGTTCCCTTTGGGAGGGCGTCACCGAAAATGTTCTGATTTTCTTGAAGTTGGGTAGTGTGAACTGTCGGCACTTCTCCAAGAGCTTGTCGTTGAAGTCCACTTCGAGAAATTCGAAAACCTTCCGCATTTCCGACTCGGTTTCGCCGATGAGGTTGTCGTAGCGCACGGTGAGGATGTCGAGGTTGTATTTGCTCTTGGCTTCGAGGACGTTTCGTTCGTGGCGCTCCCACATGGCCATGATTTCATCCGGCCCCATGCCACCCCAAATATCGCCTCCCGTACCGCTCTCGAAATTCATGGAGCTGGACACCACTTCAAAGGGGTGTCGCAAGATGTGAAGGAATTTTGGGGAACACACGTTGTCCAGGATAAAAGGCAACAATTCGGGATCGATGTTTTGATATGGTTTTTGATCTCCGAGGTATTTCAGATTCCGTTTTTGTACGCCTTTTTGCTTCAGAAACCCCTCCGTCATGAGGTAGGTTTGGAAGAGCTCGAAATTTCGATGGGCCGCAGCTTCGGGGTCGAGGACGTGCCGGGCTTTTTCCAGTGCGGCTTCCATGCCCCCCGGCGAATCGTGGGGGTAGGGTGCGATTTCCCTGCCCGCGTGGTAGTTGTACAGAATCCAGATGACGTCGGATTCGTTGGATACGAAAATTTCGGGGTGGAAATTCAAAAGGCGCATGAGGTGGGTCGATCCACTGCGCTTGTTGCCCACGATAAAAAGTCCTTTCGCCATGGAAACTCCGTCGGTTTGCCGACCTTTGCCTTTTTTGCGGTGCAAAGGTACACGTTCCATCGGGTTTGCCGTGATCGCCCGGCCGGAAGCGGGACGAATTGTTCGGTTTTCATGCATTGGTCGGCAAAAATAGCATATTTGCAGAATTAAAATCCACAATGGTCGATTATCTGTTTTTGATTCCCCTCAGTCCGGGGGCGGATGAAGATTCCCTCCGAACACGATTGAGGGGCATTTGTTTCGACAGTTTGGCCAAGCTCAAATCCTCGTACGTGGTGTGGTATTTCGGCGACGTCGAAATCAATCGGCCGTATTTCAAGCGCATCGATTCGCCTTACCGAACCAAGGAGGAACGCATGAGGCACGCCGGAGATATTCTCTCGGCGATGCCCCGATTGGCGCGGTATCTGGTGCGTTTGGACGACGACGACCCCATTCGGGCGGCGACTTTCGACCGCGCGGCGGGAATGGATTTTCACGTCGCCGCCGACCGGTATCACTTCTTTCACGACTTGCCGTCGGGGAGAAATTCGACTCAGAAGCGGCCGTGGTTTGCCAATACCTCCATTCACGATTACGATGAAGCCCTGACCCGCGTGCCGGCACTAGGCGGAGCGCCGGCGGAAGACGGTAAGAACTACTTGTTCGCCTGCGATCACGCCGCGGCGTGGCACCCCCACTACCGCGGGAAAAAAGTATATTATTTTCCGAAAACCGAACCGCTTTACGTGCGCGTATTGAACCCCGACAGCATCACGGCGGGACGGATGAAAACCTTTGACGCGGAGGGTTACTTCGCGTATTTGGACGGTTTCGGAGATTGGTCGGCACCGTGGCCGGACGATATGGAGGAAGTTCGGAAGGGATTTGGCGATTTGCGGGACACTTACTTTTCCGACGTGCCGGAGTACCGACCCAAAAAACGTCGGCGATTTAGATGGTTTTGAAGGGTCGGCGCGAAAACCCGGAGGTGAGTAGAACCCGCGTGAGGTGGGACGCCGGCATCCTCTCTGCACGTCGGAGATGCGGTGCGCCGGCGGGTTGCAGCGACGGGGAAGCTCGCATACACGCCTTGGGCACCGCCCCCGACGGGCGGAGAGATACAGGCGGTACACCGACCCCGCAGGGTGGGAAAAGACGGTGGATACAAGACGATTTAGACCAATCGAAATCAAATGCCGATTTTTGCGGGCAATCCGGGGGCACGCCCATGGAAAAACAACCGAATGAGTAGGAAAGCATAGGATACCATGTCGAGAATTCAGGAGAGCATCGCCGAATTTGAACGCAACGTCGCGGATATGCGGGTGTGCGTGATCGGCGAGACCATCATAGATCGCTTTGTGGAAGTGCAATACGAGGGGCAGAGCATGAAATCGTTTTGCCCGGTTTTTAGACTGGTGCACCCCGACGACCGCATGGAAACGCAGGAAGGCGGGGCGGCGGCGATCGCAAATCATCTGCGCGACTTCGTAAAACACGTGGATTTGGTGACCAACGACGACGGCGGCATCGTGAAAACGAGGCTGATCGACGCCGATGATGCCAAAAAACACGTTGAAATCAATAAATTTGACCGTAGGAATTTCGGTGAGGTGGAAGTGGACGCCGATCAGTACGACGCGGTGATCGTGGCGGATTTCGGACACGGATTCTGCGACGGATTGCGCGTAAACGGCGAATTTCATTTCATGGCACAGACAAACAGCAACAACTTCGGGTACAACCGAATGAGCAAGTGGAAGAAACATTCCAAACGCAGTGCCTGTCTGGACCTGCGCGAGGCCAGCCTTCAAGTGAACAGGCGCAAGGATTGCAGCGGCCCTGAAGCCGTGCGCGAGTTGTACGGCTACGAGATAAACGCCGAACACCTTTTCTTGACGTTGGGTCGCGAAGGTTCGGTGTACTTCGACGGCGAGAATTACTACAGACAGGATATTTTCCGTGGCCCGGTGGTGGATACCATCGGCGCGGGAGACACCTTTTTCGCTTTCGCGTCTTTGGCGGCGCAACGCCCCCCGAAAAACCGAGAAGACATTATGTTGGTGCCTTCCCTGGCGGCATCGTTGGCGTGCACCTGGCTGTGCAACGCAGAATCCGTAACCCGTAAATCATTGGCGGAATATGCACTTCGATTTATATAAAAAGTCTTTTGACGGTTTTTTCGCCGACGCGAATACGCGGCGGGACATTCCCCGTGCGGTGGACATGGTGAGGGCGGCCCAACGGGTGATTTTTATCGGAAACGGCGGCAGCAATTCCATCGCGTCGCACATGATGGAAGACTTCATGAAAATCGGCAAAAAGCGGACGCTCGCTTTTTCCGACCCGGCCTTGATCACTTGTTTTGCAAACGATTACGGCTACGATCATGCCCTGTCTAAATGGCTGGAATTCAGCCGCCTGCCGGACGACCTTCTGGTGGCGATCAGCTCATCCGGCGAATCGGCCAACATCCTCAACGCCGTGCGCAGTCACCGCAACGCGGGGGAAGAAGTGATCACTTTGTCGGGATTTGCTCCGCACAACACGCTGGCTTCTCTCGGAACACTCAATTTCAATACCCCTATCAAAAACTACGGTGTGGTGGAATGCTTTCACCAAGTGATCCTCCACGCCATTTTGGATGAATTGGCATGAAACACATCAATCGCGTACTCATCACCGGCGTGGCGGGATTTATCGGCTCCAACCTCTTGGACCACATCATGGAACATACGCCCTGGAAAGTGACGGGAGTGGACGACCTGAGCACCGGTTCTTTGGACAACATCGCGCATCACCTGAATGATCCCCGGGTAATCTTCGCGGAGCAATCGCTGTTCGACTTGGGTTCGCTGCGCGCGTACGACGTGGTGTTTCACCTCGCCGCACTGCCTCGAATCCAGCCGAGCTACAAACTGATCAACGAACACATAAAAGCCAACCTGATGGGCGCCATGCACTTGGTGGAGCTCATGGTGGCCGAAGAATATTTCCCGAGACTGGTGAACAGCTCGTCGAGCGCGGTGTACGGCACGCCGGACAAGACACCGACCTCGGAAATGGACGCCGTGGACTGCCTGAGTCCGTATGCGTTTCAGAAGTACGAAACGGAAAAATACCTGGAAATACTCGCCGAGAGGTACCCTCTGGACTACGTGAACTTGCGGTATTTCAATCCCTACGGGCCGCGGAGCTACAATCCGGAAAACAAGTTCAGCGCCTACAGCAGCGTGGTGGGCATTTTTTTGTATAACCACAAAATGGGGAAGAAGCTTCAAATCACCGGCGACGGATTGCAGAAGAGGGACTTCATTCACGTGCACGACGTGGCGCACGCGAATGTGTTGGCCGCGCAACACGAGGGCAAGCTGAATACGGCGATCAACGTCGGGCATTCGTCCACGCTGTCCATCTTGGATTTGGCCAAAAAAATATCCGACGACTACGAGTTCATAGACAAGCGGGAGGGCGAAGCGGAGATCACGTACGCCGACATCACCAAGGCGCGGGAAGTGCTGGGGTGGGAGCCCCGAAGGACGCTCGACGAATTCATCAAAAGCGAATTGTCGTGAGAAGGGGGTTCGCCTGCGGAGTGTTCGACCTGTACCACCCGGGACACGCGTGGATGCTTCGCGATTGCAAAAGGCACTGCGACCACCTGACGGTGGCGATCAACCGCGCCGAGGCGTTCAGCGATATAATCAACCCCGGGAAGCGGCCGCCGGTGTTTACCGCCGATGAGCGAAAAGCGGTGTTGGATTCCGTGAGGTACGTGGACGAAACGCTTTTTTATTCCACCGAGAAGGAGCTGGAAGAAATCATGCGAAGCGGCGGTTACGACGTGCGGTTTTTGGGCGATGATTACCGCGGCAAACCCATTACGGCCGCCGATGCCATTCCCGAAATCGTGTACATAGACCGGAGCCACGGCTACAGCTCTTCGGCCATCGTGGCGCGCATGTGCGGTCCGGACGATAAACAATCGTGACTTGCACAATTCTCCCCAACGCATATTGATCGTGTGCCGAACCTTTCCGCCCCAAGGCGGAGTGGGAGGGAGGAGATGGGCGAAATTCGCCAAGTACATGCGGCTAGCCGGTGTGGAAGTGGAGGTGATCGCCGCCGATTTGGGCGGTGGGGGAAGTTCGTGGACGGACGACGTCGCCGGCATTTCCGTGTTTCGCTACAAGGAAGATTATCCTGCCGTACTGATGCGTCGACCGGTGAAGGTTTTGGAGAAAATCGCGTACCGCATCGCACTGTTTTCGCTGAGGAGGCAATGCGAAGGCACGCCCTACGATCGGGCCGTTCGCGACAAGGACGCCTTCTTGGCGATTTTTCACCGGCGCATGAACGAGTTCCGACCCGACGTGGTTGTGGTTTCGGGTGCGCCGTTCAACCTGCTGCACTACGTGGCACAAGTGCGCGACGTGTACGGAGGTGTGAGGTTCATCGGCGATTTGCGCGACCCCTGGATCGGGGGACAGGTATATGGATACAGCATGCTTTCCGAAAAACGGGAACTTACCGAACGGCGGAAGGAGCGAGAAGTGGTACGCGCTTTCGACGGCATCGTATCGCCATGGCAAAGCGTGGTGGACGACCTGCGGAAACGGCACCACGGGGTTGAAAATAAGTTTTGGTTGCTGCCTCACGTGTGGGACGGCGACGATCTTTCGACGGAAGTATCGACCCTTTCCGGGCCGGACTTGCTCTGCGGAGGCAATTTATACACGGGGTTCGGAGAATTCTTCTCACGTCTGGGTGACTTTGGGCAAAAGGAAGGGAAAACGGTGAGGGTATACGCCGGCGGATCGGATTTCCGCCCGGAGGATCTTCCCGGATTGGAAGTGGAGAAGCCGATCGCCGGAAAGGATTTTTTGGGATTGGCCAAACGGTCGGGAAGGCTGCTTTTGCTCATACCCCATCTCGTGAAAGACGGCTTTACCACCAAAGTATTGGAGTTTGCCGCTACCGGGCGGCCCGTGGTGGCCGTGGGCGTAAAAGGGAGTTTGTCGGAGTTGATTGTGGAAAAGGGTTTGGGCGTGTTTTTCCCGACGGAAGAAGCGGTAAATAACCCCGGGCGGATTTTTGAAGATTTTCGGTACCATCCCGATCGAGCGTGGGTGGACGGCTATGAAGCCCGAAAAGTGACGGATGGGTTTTTGGGGGTGTTGGATCAACCCGCAAAATCCGAACAAGAAAAGGAATGAACGTGACGAGAAAAATTTGCGTGGTGGTCGGTACGCGGCCAAATTTCGTCAAGGTTACGCAGTTCAAGGCCGTGGCGAGAAAACGCTTTTCCGCGTTGGAAGTGGAAATCGTGCACACCGGTCAGCACTACGATACGGCCATGTCGGGCGTATTTTTCGATCAGTTCGGACTGCGCCCCGACCGATTTTTGAACGTGGCTCCCGGGCATCCGGCCAAGCAAATCGCGGGAATCATTGTCGCGCTGACCGATCATTTCGAAGCCGAGACACCCGATTTGGTCATCGTGGTGGGCGACGTAAACTCCACTTTGGCGGCGGCGGTGGCGGCGAACAAGTGCGGCTTGCCGGTGGCGCACCTCGAAAGCGGTTTGCGCAGCGGCGACCGCACCATGCCGGAAGAGCACAACCGGCTGGTGGCCGACGCTTTGGCCGATCTGCATTTCGTGACCGAAGAGTCGGGTCTGCGCAACCTGCGCGGCGAGGGAAAAAGCGAGCGCGGCATCGCTTTCGTCGGCAACACCATGATCGACACTTTGGCGGCTTTTTCCCATGAGATCGACGCCTCGGACGTGTTGGACGTCTACGGCTTGCGCGCGGGCGAATACGCATTGGCCACCATCCACAGACCCTCCAACGTCGATACGGCGGAAGGGTTGGAAACCACACTTTCCGTGCTGGGGATGACGGCGGAAAAATTGCCGGTGGTATTTGCGGCCCATCCTCGCACTTTGGCCCGCATGGAGGCTCTCGGCTTGCGCGGGGCGTTCGATGACGTGAAGGGCTTGAAAATGATTCCGGCCCAGGGGTATTTCAATTTTCAGAAACTGGTGAGGGAATCGCGGTTCGTATTGACCGATTCGGGGGGTATTCAGGAGGAAACCACCTACTTGGGCAAGCCGTGCCTGACGTTGCGACCCAACACCGAGCGCCCGATCACGGTGACCCGTGGCACGAACACGCTACTGGAATTCGATTTGGCCGCTATTGAACCGGTGATCGATTCCATTTTGGAAGGAACTTACAAAAAAGGCCGCGTGCCCGAACTGTGGGACGGCCGCGCCACCGAACGCGTTCTTCAAAGGGTGGAAGAATTCTTTGAGCCGGGGAGGTGAAGGAATTTCCGCGCAAAGAGGGTTTCCAACCAAGGGAATGATTTGCAGCTGATACTGAGATACGATCCGAGGAATTCACCGGAGCGGAATTTGGAAGAATTGCGGTCTTTGGGCGTGCTGGATTACACAAGGAAGACTGCAAACATCCCCGTGGTGCGTATATCCGAAACCCGATAGGAAGACTGCAGTAAAAAGCCGTTATTTTCAGTTGCGATCCCTTCCGAAATCCGATGCTTTCTTCGGTCAATCGAAATGGAAATGGTAACTTTCCGTATGGAAAAATACCTGTTTACGAATACGATTGACTTTCAGCGCCTCCTCATCGTGGCCGTGTGCGCATACTTCGCGCTCATCGTCCTGCTGCGCCTCGCCGGCAAAAGAACCCTCGCGAAAATGAACGCCTTCGATTTCGTGGTCACCATCGCCATCGGTTCCACCTTGTCTACGGTCATTTTGAACAAAAACGTCCCCTTGGTCGAGGGCATCCTCGCTTTCGTGTTGTTGATCGGACTGCAGATCGCCATCTCTTGGCTGTCCATGAAATCGCCCCGAATCAACCACTTGGTCAAGGCAACGCCCGCTCTGCTGGTGTACGACGGTGTGATGCTTCGCGGCAACATGCGCAAGGAGCGAATCACGGAAAAAGAAATTCTGGCCGCGCTGCGAAACGAAGGCTTGGGCTCGATCTCCGACGTCAAAGCCGTTGTCATCGAAACCACAGGGGATTTGTCCATCCTCCCCCGCGATGGAACGGAGAGCGAAGAAACGCTGCGCAACGTAAAACGCGAGTCGGACTAAATATCCGCCCGGCGGTGCCGGACGTGTTCTTGTTCGGATGGGCGGGGAGTGGTTTGGGTTTTTGTGGGTGAGTCGTCAGGCCATCCCCATCTCCGGGCAATGCGGGCCCACCGTACCTCGGCATGCCGAAATACCCGAAGCGCGCGGTTCCGGTAAATTCCATGCGGGATGCCGGCGCCAAATTATAAGGCGATCTTGTGCGGAGACGCTACACCCCCAAATCACCAAAAAACGCCTACCCGTCACTCCTCGTCGCCCTGAGAACCGAGTATGCGGAACCAACCGCCGCGGGCGCTACCGCCGTACTACGGGCGCCACCAGGGCGTAAATGATCCACGCGAACCACGAGATGAAGAGCACGGCCAGAACCCAGAGCAACTTTTCCGTGCCGGTGGTTTTGTTCGAGCTGATGATAACGATGATGGGCAAAATATACAGCAGTGCCGCCCCCAACAGAATGGCGAGTATCAATCCTATACCTTCCATGTGTTCAGTTGTTTGGTATTTGTAACACCGGAGAGGAAGAAATTCCTTTGGGCAATTGTAAAATCGGAAACCGGGAATGTCCAACCCCCGTTCCCCCGGGTGCTGCTCACCCGATTTGAAGCGACCGTTGGACTCGATTCTACCTCCGCCTACCCGACTTTTTGCGTCTATTCAGTTCCCGGCGGATCAGTCGGAGTTCCCTGCCGCTTTGTCCTTTCACGGAAGTGTTTTCCTCCGCGCGGCGTATCAGGTAGGGCATAACCTTTTTTACCGGTCCGTAGGGCACGTACTTGGCCACGTTGTACCCCGCCTTGCTCAGATTGTAGCTGATGTGGTCGCTCATGCCGTAGAGTTGAGCGAAATACAACCTCGGGTCGCGCTTGTCCAAGCCGCGTTTTTCCATTTCGTCGGCCATCAACAGGCAGCTGTCTTCGTTGTGCGTGCCCACGCACACGGCCATGCGCTCGATGTGGTCGAGGCTGAACATCACCGCCGCGTTGAAATCGCGATCCGTCGCCGGCTTGTCGGGTTGGATCGGTGAGGGATAGCCGTGTTTCTCGGCCCGGTCGCGCTCTTTTTCCATGTAGGCGCCGCGCACCAGTTTGAGCGCGTAGACAAAGCCTTCTTTTTCCGCCGTGGCGTACGAGTCTTTCATGTGCGCGATGCGGTCGTGACGGTACATCTGCAGCGTGTTGTACACGATGGCTCGCTCCCGATTGTACTTCCGCATCATGTCCATGACGAGTTCGTCCAGGGCTTTTTGGTACCACGATTCTTCGGCGTCGATGAACAGGGGCACTCCCGACGCGTGGGCGTGGGCGCAAATCCGATCCACGCGATCGCGAAATTGCAGGTAGCCGGTGTTTTCCTTCTCCGTAAGCTCTTCGCCTCGGCTCACCTTCGTAAGTATGCCCGTGTCGCTGATCGCGCTGGGCTTGAACACGCTGAAGGGAATGTGATCGTTTTCCTTGGCCGTGTCGATGGTGTGGATGATTTCATCGGCGATGGAATCGAATTCCTCTTCCTTGTCGGTTCCTTCCACGGCGTAATCCAAAATGGAACCGATGTCGTACAGCGCCAATCGCTGCATGGTCTTCGCACATTCCGAAATGGATTCTCCCCCGCAAAACTGCTTGAATATCGTCGCTTTGATTGCGCCTTTGATCGGCAAGCCCACGTTCAAGGCGAATCGGGTGAAGTGTTTTCCCACCGTCATGAGGAAGGGACGATCGATCAGGCGGAACAATTGGTACGCCTGTTTCAATTCGGCGTTGGACTTGGCGGCAAACGCCACCTCGGTGTCTTCGAATTTGAGCGTGTCCATCCTTGGGGGGAGGGAGCTGCTCGCCGGTTGCGTCGATTTGTTGGTTTCCATGCTCAAAAATCAATCCTATCTTAGTCGGCGTTTTCCTTTTCATCATTCCGCCAAATGTCCACCTTGTCCATAGAGAAAATCAAAGCCGATGGCCACACCATCGTCTATGGTACTCACGGACTTGCGGAGCTTTCCGAGCGGCTTGCCACCAAGGAATTTTCCGACGTGAAGGTATTCATTTTGGCAGATGAAAACACAAGGGAACATTGTTTGCCCAAATTGGTCATGAAGGTGCCTTCCCTCGCCGATGCCCCGGTCATGGAGATTCCCCCCGGCGAGTCGGGTAAAACCATCGACGTGTGTCGGAAATTGTGGGAGGTGCTGGAGGAATTGCAGGCCGACCGAAATTCGGTTCTCATCAACCTCGGTGGCGGGGTGATCGGCGACCTCGGCGGATTCGTGGCCGCCACGTTCAAGCGCGGTATCCGCTTCATCCACGTTCCCACCTCCCTTTTGGCCCAAGTCGATGCATCCATCGGCGGCAAGGTAGGGGTGAACCACGGCGGACTGAAAAACCAAGTGGGGCTCTTCGCCTATCCCGTCGGCGTGTACATCGATCCCGAGTTCCTGCGCACCCTTCCCCGCGAGCACCTCGTGGGAGGGTTTGCCGAAATGATCAAACACGCCCTGATCTCTTCGAAATCGTATTGGAAGCGGATCAAAAAGGTCAGTTTCTTCGATCTCGCCACGTTGGAAGCGTGCATTTCCGAAAGCATCCGCATCAAACAAAGCATCATCGACCGGGATCCCCGGGAGTCGGAGTTGCGAAAAGTGCTGAATTTCGGACACACCGTGGGCCACGCCTTGGAAGCGTATTCCCTGGAGAGCGACGTGCGCACGCTGCACCACGGCCAAGCCGTGGCCGCGGGAATGATCTGCGAAGCGTACATTTCACATCGATTCCGCTTGTTGGACAAAGACGACTTGAACGAAATCATTTCCTTTGTACTCGGGCATTTCGCCAAAGTGTGGATCGACCAAGCCACGTACCATCGCATCCTGGAATTGATGCGGAGCGACAAAAAAAACTCCAACGGCAAAATCCGCATGACTTTGCTCGACGGAATAGGCAAGGGCGTGGTCAATAAAGAAGTGAGGGCGGATGCCATCATTGAATCACTGAATCACTACCAACGTTGGGTCGGATGAAGAGCGTTACCCTGACAAAACCGAAAGAACCCGCCGGACGCATCGAAGTGCGGCTGCCGGCGTCAAAAAGCATCAGCAACCGCCTGCTTATCATGAACCACCTCAGTGGTGGGAAAATAAAGGGCATCGGTATGAGCCGCGCGGAGGACACCATCCTCCTCACCAAAGCGCTCGAAGCCGGTGAAGGAGTGCTCGACATGGGCGACGCCGGCACCGCAATCCGCTTCGGGTTGGCTTGGGCGTCCATCACGCCGGGTGAGCGCGTTCTCACCGGCTCGGCGCGATTGTGCCAAAGACCCATTCGCCAATTGGTGGAGGCGCTGCAATCTCTGGGCGCCGACATCGAATACGTGGAAAAACAGGGCTTCGCACCACTGCGGGTCCGCGGCAAAAACCTCGACGGTGGAACCGTCAATATGGACGCGTCGGTGAGCAGCCAGTTCATTTCGGCCATGATGCTGGTTGCGCCGTACATGGCCAAGGGGTTGAAGATCGACCTTTCCGCCAAGCGGGTATCCAAACCCTACGTGTACATGACGGCCTCTCTCATGCGCGATGCCGGCGCCCGCGTGGAATTGGGCGAGGATTCCATTTCAATCGCACCCGAAAAATACCGTGAAGCCACCATACACGTCGAGCCGGATTGGACGTCGGCTTCTTACTTCTATTCCGCGGTGGCGCTGAACGAAGGCTTGGAAGTTTTCATGCCCGGATTGATCGAAGAAAACATCCAAGGTGATTCCATCCTCAGTGATGTGTATACGGGATTCGGGGTCGAAACCGTGTTTCAGGATGGAGGGGCGCTCTTGAAACGCAGCGGTTCGCCGGATTCACAGTACCGCGAGCGCGATTTCACCCGCGTACCCGATATCGCACAGACCGTGGCCGTTACCGCCGCCGCTTTGGAAAAAGAATTCACGTTGACCGGACTCGACACGCTGAGATTCAAAGAAACCGACCGCATTTGGGCCTTGTCGTCCCAGTTGGTGAAATGCGGCGTGCATTCGCGGTCGCTTATTCAAGCGTTGACATTGGAAGGTCACACCCCGTTGCCCGAAAATGAAATTCCCCACATCACCACCTTCGGCGACCACCGCATGGCCATGGCCTTTGCGCCCATGGTATTCAAATTGGGCAAGATTATCATCGCCGATCCCAACGTGGTGGGAAAATCTTTCCCGGGATTTTGGGAAGAATTCAAAAAAACCGGGGTGGGATTGACGGGGATGTGAGCCCGGGCGAAGGCGGTGAAACTACCGTCCGAAAAGCCATCCTACGTGGCCAACTTAGAATTTCAGGCGCATCTGTGCTTTGATTTCCGTGCGCGTATTTCCCTCGATTTCGTCCAGCCCCGATCCGATGAGGTTTCGATCCGTGTAATACGTTTGCGCCCATCGCAACCAGAGGTCCACGTTGCGACTCAAATCGTATTTGAACAGCACGTACGTGCGCGCTCCCCGTCCGGCGTACGCGGGGATGGAAAACGCATAAAGCACGTCGCTTTCGTAGGCGTATATCCGCGAATCATAGGTGTCGGTATCGAACAGGGCGTAGCGTGCGGAAATGCGGAGGGGAAGGTTTTTGAGGGTGTAACTCACGTCCTGATAAACCATAAAACCCTTTGATACCGGGTCTTCGCCGCGTTGATACCTCGAGAATTCCACCCGGGAGCGCAGGCGGATTCGCGAGGAGGCCCTGTGCGTCATGTCCAGCCGAATGGATCGACGGGGATTGTCCACCAGGTTTTTTGCCCCTTCCGCCGTCTCCGACGCGTTGATCCTGCGCGAGCGATCTCGGTACCGGGCGTAAAACGTCGTTCGGCTCGATGCGTGGTATTCCACCTGCGTGAAAAAGTCCGACCCTTGCGTGGGTGCGTCCGTCCTGTAGCGCAACCAAGGAAATTTGAATTGGTCGATGTAGGCGTTGACTTTCCAGCGCTTGAAAGGGCGCAATTCCACCCCGAAGTATACTCCGGTTTCGTTTTCTATTTGGGAACCTTCGCCGAAAGCCGCCGAGGCGATGCCCTGAAAATCCCTCTCGTAATGCCGCATGGTCACGTTGACTTGCAAGCGGGGGTGCAAGTCGACGTTCACGCCGTTCAGCGTCGCGAAGGCCCCGTTTTCGGAGCGCGAGGTTTCGCCGAAGAAGTGGAAATTCCGGTAATTCCACGTGTAGTCCAGGCCCATCACGGTGTTCTCGCCTTTGTTGAACCGAAAGCGGCTGTACGGAACGAACTCCCGCCTCAGCTCTCCGTCCAGGCGCATGTGCACCGCCGTGGCACCGATTTGGAACCTTCCTTTTCGGTAGTGGAGGTGGGCACCGAAGTGCTCTTGGAAAATCGAATTTTTGTCTTCCACCTCTCTCGGTGTGCGGTGATATCCCGATTCTTGGAAGGAACTCACCACGGTTTCCACATCGTCGAAACCGGTAGAGTCGGAAGATTCCACCAGGTTTCCGTCGATCTTTTTGCCCGAATAGAAGGCGGTGACTTCCACGTCGCCCAGCGACACCGTTGCTCCCCCTCCGCGCAGAAAGAGATTTTCATTCACGGAAGTATACGCCCCCAAGCCTCCGCCGAACTGTTCGGTACTCACCGAAAAAGAGCTTTTCCGGTTGAAGCCCAATCCCGACCAAAACGTGAGTCCCTGACCGAATCGCGCCTGAAAATCACCGATGGCGAGGTCTTTCACCACACCGAAATCGCTCAAAAACAAGTGGGCGGAATAAAAATCGAAACCGTTGGGTTGGCTTCCTTTGAAAAACTCTTCCCCGCTGTCTTTCTCCGCCGTAATTCCGAAGCTGATCCTGTCGGCGTAGCGGTACCTGTACCTCATGTACACCTTGTCGGGCGAGCCCAGATACCGGGAGTTGGGGTTCTCGGCCAGCTCCTCGGGCGAGATGGCTTTGTATCCTTTCTTTTCTTCCAAGTCGCGTTGGTAACGCACGAACAAATCGTGCTTCGCGTATTTGATCAACTTTTCCCACGTGATTTTTTCTCGGCCCAAATCGGGTTTCACCTCGATGAATGGAAGGATGGTTTGTACGGTTTCGGAGTTCCAGCCCGGAATGTAGGGCAGCTCGTAGATCGAGAGCAGCGCACCATATTTTCGGCGGTACTCCAGAAATTCGCGGATCTGGTCGTTGGCGAGCAGTCCCATGCCGTAGAGGTCCCCTTCGTCGGCGGTGTTGAGATTCAGCGGAAAATCCAGGTAGATCATCAATCGGTCGAAGAGCTCGGAATAATCGAGATCTTCGTCTTCCATGCTCTCGGCGATTTGTTCCAGTCGCTGCTCGATAATGGCGGTACGGTCGGGCTCGGGCTCTACTTGGGCCGCCGCGTTCAATGCGAGAAAGAGCAGCAGGGGTATGAGCCGTGTTTTCATTCCCCTTCCGGACGGTAGGTAAGCGAAACTTGCGGAGAGTACCCCAATGCGGTACCGTAGGTGGTGGCCAGATCAAAACGGAAGGATTCGAATTGGAGTCCAAGTCCGAAAGCCAGCAATTCGTTGCCCGACGACGCACCCATGCGGAGGAACAGGATTTTCGCGGGGTGGTACTCGATTCCCGCCCGGAAGGAGGGGTCGTGGTCGATGTCTTTGACCACCTCGCCGACCAAGAGCACTTCGTCGGCCATTTGGTAGCCGAGCCCAACACCCAGCCGAGTGGGTAGGCGCTCATCGTCGTATTCATTGAGTTGGGACCGCGTAATATTGGAAACGTGCGCCGCCGCGAACACCTTTTGGGAAAGTTGCATTCTCAGGCCGGCTTCCGCCGATACGGCGCCCGTTTTGCCGTAGTCTTCGGCGTCGATGCGCACGGCGTGGTAATTGAGACCCACACCGGCACTGAGTCGGTCGGTGAGTTTCATGGCGTAGGTGGCGCCGATTTGACTTTCTCGGTACACGTCGTACCCGAAATTGGAGTATTTCACACCTATGGTGCCAGTACCGAGAGACATGGCCGCACCGAATCCACCGTACGCGAGTCCATCAACGAGGAATCGATTTTCGTAAAAAACGCCGGCGGTGAAGGCTTCGATTTCTGCCGATCCCGCCGGGTTGTGAAACAGGCTCCACACGTCCGTTTGGTTCAGCCCGGTGTGGGCCATGCCCGCTGCGCGCGCCCCACCGGGGTCGTTTTGGGCCAAAGCGCTTCCGCATAGGCAGAAAACCGCGGCGAGGGTCCAAAGGTATCGCTGTATCACATCCTCGGATTTGGTGGCAAAATACGAATTTGGACCGATTGGAGACGAAGCGGTAATTGCATTGGTGCGGACGCGGTTTCAGGTACAAGGGCATTTGAGAACGGCTGTCGACTACGAGCCCACTATTCAGGGTACTCTCTTTATTGATCGACGCTTGAATGGGTTACGGTTCTTGCAGACACGAGCCCGCCAACTGCGCAATCTCCCCGTGATTGATGACCTCACCGACGGTTTTTCGGTAAATGATTTCATTGTCCACGGTCATGAAAAGCACAGGTTTTCCAATGGTTTTTCCCGTCTGATCGTCCAGGATGCCGTACGTCATAAACTCATTCACATCCATTTTGTCCAATCCCTCATCTTCCATCAAAGGGTCCATTATCATTTGCCTCGCTTTGTCGTAAACCAGGTGAAATTCGATGCCTTTCAAATTTTCGTTGGTGAGCAAGCTATAGAGCGAATATTCGCATTTGATGCAAGTGGACTTTCCTATAACAACGAAAAAATGGCATCCGGATTCGAAGGTTGTTTCAATGGTTGTTTCAACTTCGGCTCGATTACAAGCTGTGCATAATATTCCGGAGAGAAATAAAATCAACCAAGGAAGGCCATCGGCAACCGTGTGGGTATTTGGAAGGGTGAACGATGGCCCGAGCCTGCGGCAGGTCTCACTCAGAAAACCGAACCGTCGCCCCCGAATTTTTTGGCTTTGTCCAGCACCGCTTCCCTGAGCCGGGCTTTGTATTGTGCTACCTTTCGCCTGATGGTCTCGTCACCGGCTCCCAGAATCTGAGCGGCCAGGATGCCCGCGTTTTGTGCACCATTCAAGGCCACGGTGGCCACGGGCACCCCGCCGGGCATTTGCAAAATGCTTAGTACGGAATCCCATCCGTCTATACTGTTCCGGCTTTTGACCGGCACGCCGATGACCGGCAGCGGGGTGATCGAGGCCGTCATTCCCGGCAGGTGCGCCGCCCCGCCGGCTCCGGCAATAATTACCCGTATGCCGCGCTCTTCGGCGGTGGTGGCGTATTCGTACATGCGTTCGGGTGTGCGGTGCGCCGATACGATGTCGATGGTGTACTCCACCCCTAACTCGGTTAAAATATCGGCTGCGGCTTGCATGACTTCCAGATCGCTGTCGCTGCCCATGATGATGCCTACCTTGGGTGTCATAAACTGATGGACTTTAATGTGTTCTTTACTCTTTCGGCCAGTTTGCGCGCCCCTTCAATGGTGTCGGCCGTGATGGTCACGTGTCCCATTTTTCGGAACGGACGAGTTTCGCTTTTGCCGTACAAGTGTACGTATACCCCGGGCAGCGCCAAAACTTCTTTCAACCCCTCGTAGTGCACCGGGCCGGAATGGCCGGGCTCGCCCAGCAGATTCACCATGGCCGCCGGACGCAAGGTGGACGTATCGCCGGGCGCATAACCCAAAATGGCGCGCAGCAATTGCCCGTACTGCGATATGGCGTTGGCTTCGATGGTGTGGTGTCCCGAATTGTGGGGCCGGGGTGCGACTTCGTTGACCAGGATTTCACCGCTCCGCGTCAAAAACAATTCCACGGCGAGCAAACCCACCATGTCGAAGGCCTCGATGACTCGTGTAGCGAGCGCCACCGCCCTTTCGTTTTGATCGGGGGTGATGTCCGCGGGTGCGAACAATATCTCCACCAAATTGGCCTCGGGGTTGAACTCCAGCTCCACGCAGGGAAAAGCCTTGACCTCACCGCTTTCATGGCGAGATACGATGACCGAAAGTTCTTTGGCCAAATCGACTTTCTCTTCCAGTATCGAGGGCGCGTCGAATGCCTTGGCCAGATCTTCGGGAGTGTTCAGTACCACCACGCCGCGACCGTCGTACCCTCCTTTGCGCAGCTTCTGCACCACCGGAAACCGGTTTCTTTCCCGAATTTCCCCTTTGGATTCGATCAGTTGGAACTTCGACGTCGGAATGCTGTGCTCCGCGTAAAAGGATTTTTGAAGGCCCTTGTCCTGGATCACTTCCAATACCTTCGTTCCGGGTCGAACCACTACGCCGGCCTTCTCCAATTCTTTGAGTGCCGAAGTGTTCACGTGCTCGATTTCTATCGTAAGCACGTCGACTTTTTCACCGAACTTCTTCACCGCGTCATAATCGGCGAAGTCGCCGACGGTAAATTCGTGCGCGATTTTGGCGCAGGGCGCATCCTCGGCGGGATCCAATACGGCAATACGGACGTCGAGATCGATGGACTCGGCGATCAACATCCTGCCCAATTGCCCCCCGCCCAAAACACCCAGGCGAAAGTCTTTGTGGTATGGTTCTTTTTTCATGCGTGAAGTCGCCCCGAGAGGGCGTTGATTAATTCAAAAAAAAACCGCGAAACCCATTTCCCGTCCTTGCAACGGTTGCCTGCGGGGCATGGATTTCGCGGTTTGGCATTTTCAAGGTCCTACCTCGTTATCGTAGCCGACCCATCCTCAACGGACGATCAATTTCGTGGCGGCGCGGAAGTTTACACCGTCCACGCGCACGATGTACAATCCCGGGGTGAATTTGCCCGTAAGGATGGTCACCGTGTTGCCGGCGCTCGTGAGGTCCCGAGTTTCCACTTCCCTTCCCGTCAGGTCGTAGATGGTGTACGATACGGCGGGCGCACCCAGCTCCAAGCGCGTGTCTCCGAAAGTCGGGTTGGGGTACAATTTGGCGATGTGGTTGAAATCCACTTCACCAACCGCATCGGGAACGCATTGCCCCATGGGGTCGAAGAAGACTTCACCGAATTCTCCGTCCGCCGCGTCGAAAATCACCTCTGCAGCGTCTTCCAAGGTGGCCTCGGGGTTGGAAGCGATCCAGCAGTTGCCTTGGGCCCATTGGTCGTTGGGACCGTTGTTGTACAGCGCATAAATATTGCCGCCGTTTCCGTTTCCGTCGAAAAAGTTGTTCCCCGGACCGATTTCCGGATTGTCGATTTCGCCCAGGTTGGCGTACACGCTGTTGATCAGCGTGATGCCCCAAAGGTTATCGGAAATGGTATTGCCCAAAATCACGTGCAGGTTCGTTTCACCGGCACCTGTAATGCTGATACCACTTCCACCCATCATGGGGTTCGACTCGTTGTCGTTGCCCAAAATCTGGTTGTCCCTGGTCAGCGTGATCAGGTCGGCGCCCATGTAGTTGATGCCGTACCGGTTGTTTACGATCTCGTTGTTTTCAACTACGGCGCGGCCGGTTCCACCCAAAAGCAGACCCACTGAAATTCCTCCTACACGGTCCAGAGAATCCACACCGATAACGGTGTTGTTGCGGATAAAGGTGGTGTCGGGTCCGGTGGGACCGAGGTTGATTTGCGGTCGGTTGCTATTCTTCGTACCGTTGGCGTGGAAGTAGTTGCCCTCGATAACGGGTGCCACGGCACCGTTTCCGGGAGAACTGATCGCCGCGTAGTCGTTGTCGATGAATTCGCAGTTGATGATTTCCGGTTTTCCGTTCGAGAAAGCGAGGACGGCCGAGCTCGCCGCGCCGTTGATCTGCTTGGTCAAAAGGGAATTGGAAATTTTGAAGTCGGGTGTGATAACCCTTACGCTTCCACCGTAAGAGATGGTCGCCTCATCGATGATCACGTGCGCAGTTTCCTCAAACCGCAGTCCGCCGTGATAGATCTGGTCTTCGTCCGGCGAGGTCAGTTTGGCGTTCGAAACCAAAAATCCGCCGGCCGCCACGATCCGAACGTCCTCGTCGATGTACACGTCTATATCGTTGATGGTCAGCGTGTCGTTCAGCGCAATCGTCAATTCGGCGTGGATGAAGTAGTCGCCGTTTTCTTCGGTAACCACCCCTTCGGACATTTCCACGAGGTCGCCCAAGGTATACGTCGCGCCCTCACCGGGAGTGGTGTATTGCGCAAAAAGCCCCAAAGAAAAAAGGCTGAATAAAAAGGTTGTAAAATGTTTCATGTGCGTGAATTAAAAGATTTGGGTGCGGCACATTCAAAAGTACCGCACGGGTTCAGGTTTAGTCGCAAAAGTACCATTCGTAACCGAGTCCCCAAACCGCAGGAAAGAGAATCCGGATTTTGGTCGGGGCGCACCCCCTTGGACAAGCCGGGGGCCGGCCTTCACCCTCTATCACTCATGCCCTCGGGGGCGGTGCGGATACCGCGCCCACGAGCTTCTTCGTCGCTGTGTCCGCGGTGCGCTCCGCATCCCCGAGGCCATGAGTGGATGCCGGGATTCCGTCCTTGTGCGGCCTTTTCATCCCGCTCACGTCGGACTTCGGCGGCAAAATCATCGATGCGAACGGGAATTCCGTACCTTCGTCGCCTCCATAAATCACGAACGACATGGCCGACATCAAAGTCCACGATCACACGTTCAAACCATACATCCCCGCGGATGAAGTCCAAAAGCGCGTCAAAGCCATCGCGCGGCAAATGGAAGAAGATTACCGCGGTGACGTGCCCTTGTTCATACCGGTGCTCAACGGGGCTTTCAGGTTCGCCTCCGATTTGTTCTCCTACTACGACGGCCCGGCGGAAATCACCTTCGTACGGCTCGCGTCGTACAGCGGAACCCAATCCACCGGAAACGTGCGCGAACTCGTTTCCCTCAATACCGATATTCGAGACCGCCGCGTCATCGTGGTGGAAGACATCGTCGACACGGGCCGCACGGTCGACCGCATCATGGAAACCTTGTCTCACCACCAACCTGCGGAAGTGAAACTCGCATCCCTGTTGCTCAAACCCGAAGCGTACAAAGGAAGCCACCCGGTGGATTACCTCGGATTCGAAATCCCCAACCTCTTCGTGCTGGGCTACGGCCTGGATTACGACGGATTGGGAAGAAACTTGAACGATATTTACCAAATCAAATCGTAAACCATGATCAATCTGGTGCTTTTCGGCCCGCCCGGCGCGGGAAAGGGAACCCAAGCGAAACGACTCGTCGAGCACTATCAATTGGTGCATTTGTCCACCGGCGATATCTTCCGGTACAACATCAAAAATCAAACGGAACTGGGATCCTTGGCCAAGAGTTACATGGACAAAGGCAACCTGGTTCCCGACGGCGTCACCATCAAAATGCTCGAATCGGAAGTCGATAAACACCCTTCCGCCAAGGGATTTATCTTCGATGGATTTCCCCGCACGGAAACCCAAGCGCGAGCCCTCGACGATTTTCTCGCCGCCAAGGGCATGGAAGTGACCGTCATGCTGGCCCTCCACGTCGACGACCAAGAACTGACCTCCCGACTGAAGAAACGCGCCGAAACCGAAGGGCGCGCCGACGACGCCAACCCCGAGGTAATCGCCAATCGAATCGCGGTTTACAAAAAAGAAACCAGCCCGGTGGCCGACTACTACAAAGCCAAAGGAAAATTCGAATCCATCGACGGCATCGGAGCCGTGGATGCCATCGAAGCCCGGTTGAAAGAAGCCATCGACCGCAGAATCTAACCCCTACCATGTCCAATTCCAACTTTGTCGATTACGTCAAAATCCATTGCCAATCGGGCAAAGGCGGAAAGGGAAGTACACACCTCTACCGAGACCGCACCACCCCGAAAGGAGGACCCGACGGTGGCGACGGCGGCAAAGGGGGAGACGTGGTCATTCGCGGCAATGCGCAGATGTGGACCTTGCTCCACTTGAAATACCAAAAGCACATCAAAGCGGGACACGGCGAAGCGGGTGGAAGACAAACTTCCACCGGAAAAAGCGGTGCGGATGCCGTACTGGAAGTGCCCTTGGGCACCGTGGCCCGCGACGCCGAAACCAACGCCATCATCGCCGAAATCACCGAAGACGGCCAAGAAGCCATCCTCAAAAAGGGCGGCCGAGGCGGATTGGGAAACGCGCATTTCAAAACCCCCACGCGGCAAACCCCGCGATTTGCGCAGCCGGGCGAAGAGGGCGAAGAAGGATGGTGTATCTTGGAACTCAAAGTTCTCGCCGACGTCGGATTGGTGGGATTTCCAAACGCCGGCAAGTCCACGCTGCTGTCTGTCATTACGGCCGCCAAACCTGAAATCGCCGATTACCCCTTCACTACTTTGGTACCCAATCTGGGCATCGTAAAGTACCGCGACCACCGCTCCTTCATCGTGGCCGACATCCCCGGGATCATCGAGGGTGCCAGCCAAGGAAAAGGTCTCGGAACGAGGTTTCTACGCCACATCGAACGGAACAGCCTCCTGCTCTTCATCGTCCCCGCCGACAGCATGGACATCGCGCGGGAATACGACATCCTCATCCACGAACTGAGGGAGCACAACCCGCAATTGCTCGACAAAACCCGGGTTTTGGGAATCTCCAAATCAGACCTGATCGACGACGAGCTGAAGAAGGAAATCGAAGCGGATCTGCCGCCGGATATTCCCCACGTGTTCTTCTCTTCGGTGGCCGAGAAAAATCTGGAAGAACTCAAAGACCTGCTCTGGAAAGGCCTGAACGCCCAATCATGATCGAAAAACTCGAATCGATCGATACCCAACTCTTCTTGTGGCTCAACGGCCTCCACGCCGATTGGCTCGACATGCCCATGTACTACATGAGCGAAGGACTGTTCTGGATTCCCGTCTACCTATTGATTTTGTGGATGGTGGCGAAGGCCCACGGATGGAAGGTGGCGCTGTTGTCGCTGTTGGGCGTGGCCCTGGTCATCACCATGACGGACCGCGGGTCGGTCGAACTTTTCAAAGAGGTGTTTCAACGGTACCGTCCTTCCCGCAACGCCGATATCGCCCACTTGGTACACACGGTCGATGGGTACCGGGGAGGAAAATACGGCTTCATCAGTTCCCACGCTTCCAACTACTTCGGATTGGCCACCTTCATCTTCTTGTTGGTGAGAAAAACGTTCGTCAAGTGGGCTTTCCTGCTCTTCGTTTGGGCGGCCCTCATCGCATATACCCGCATCTATCTCGGGGTTCATTATCCTTCCGATATCTTTGTGGGCGCAGTCTTCGGGTCGCTCTGCGGTTGGATCGGATACATCGTATTCAAAAAGGCGGTCCTCGAAAGAGTCGCAGGCAAGTCCACTCACGGACCGAGCGACCCACATGGCGGGAATTAAGTAAACCACAATTTCGGGTATGAGACTTTTGGCATTCTTCGTTTTACTCTTCCTCGGTGGGGGAGCATTTTCACAGATCACCGAAAACCAACCGAAACTCGTCGTGGGCATCGTGGTCGATCAACTCCGCGCGGAGCAACTCCACCGCTACGAAAATCACTTCGGTCCAAACGGCTTCAACCGCCTGCGCAAAGGTGGTTTCTATGCCGCCAACCACCATTTTTCTTACGTGCCGACTTATACCGCGCCGGGCCACGCGTCGATTTATACGGGCACCACGCCTTCCGTACACGGCATCGTCTCCAATTCGTGGTACGACTCGCGTTTAAAACGCACCGTCTACTGCGTGGAAGACCAAAACGTCGAACCTCTCGGAGTGACCGGGAATGAGGGGTTGATGAGTCCACGCAACTTGAAAACCACCGGGCTGGCCGACGAGTTGAAAATGTTTTGGAACGAAAGAAGCAAGGTGGTGGGGGTCTCGATCAAGGACCGGGGCGCCATCCTCCCGGCGGGTCACATGGCAGACGGAGCGTTCTGGCTTTCCCAAGAACTCGACTTCATCTCATCTTCCTGGTATTTCGACTCGCTGCCCGACTGGGTGACCCGATTCAACGCGCTCAATCGCGGTGACGAGTTGCTCGATCAACCTTGGGAGCTCTTGCTGCCCGAATCGGAATACACCGCTTCCCTGCCCGACGACAACCCCTACGAGACGCTTTCGAAAGGCGAAGGGGCCCCTGTAATGCCCAAAGACCTCAACCTTTTCGCGGCGGAACAAGGCAAGCATTACACACTGGCAAACTCGCCCCACGGCAATACTCTGGTCTTGGAATTCGCCAAAGCGGCCATCGAGAACGAAGAGCTCGGTGAGGACGACGTGCCCGACCTGCTGTCCATTAGTTTCTCATCCACCGATTACGTGGGGCACTCCTACGGCCCGAGAAGCGTGGAGCTCCAAGACGTCTATTTGCGTTTGGACAGGGAGTTGGGTGAGTTCATGGATTACCTCGACAAGCGGATCGGGTTGGAAAATTGCCTCATCTTCCTCACTTCCGACCACGGTGGAGCCGAAAACGCCGTTTACGGTTCCGATCGAGGCATGCCGGCGGGTTTGTTCAGCCGCACCGCCATGATCGACACCCTCCAAGCGCGGTTCCCCGGGTGGGATTTGGACCGCTTTATCGAAAAGCATTGGGGCAACAACATCACCTTGAACCATGAGGCGCTGGAGGAGGATGGAGTGGATCCGGTGAATTTCGCCCGAAAGCTCGGCGCGGCCATCACCTCCATAGAGGGCGTGTATTCCGCTTACGTTACTTCCGATCTCATGCGTAGCGGAGCGACGTATTTCCCGGTCGATTTTGTCCGGCGAGGGCTCTATCCTTCCTTGGCGCCCGACATCACCTGGGTGTTGGAGAGCGGTTGGATGCGGTACATCAAAACCGGCACGACACACGGTTCACCATTTTCGTACGACACCCACGTGCCCTTCATCGTGTACGGCAAAGGAGTCAGCCCCGGGGTTACCTACCGCAAAACCTACATCCGAGATATCGCCCCGACCGTATCGGCGCTCTTGGGCATTTCCTTTCCCTCGGGCACGACCGGCCGACCGATTGAAGAATCCATCGCTTATTAAAGGTCAGTTCGTGGGGTTCGAATACCTCCGCACGTCATCGCCGGTGATGGTTCCGTCGCACAGGATGATGAGCCTTTCGATGATGTTGCGCAGCTCCCTGATGTTCCCGGTCCAGTTGATTTCTTTCAGCGCTTCGTAGGCGTCGTCCGTCAATTTCTTGACCGGCCCGCCTTCCGATTGTGAAAACGAATCGATGAAGTGATCGGCCAGCAGGGGAATGTCCGATTCCCGCTCGTTGAGCGAAGGAACCGGAATCAAAATCACGCTGAGGCGGTGGTACAGGTCTTCGCGGAAGCGGCCCTCGGCGATTTCCTTTTTCAAGTCCTTGTTGGTCGCCGCTACCACGCGCACGTCTATTTTGATCGGCTTTTCCCCTCCCACGCGGGTGATCTTGTTTTCCTGTAATGCGCGGAGCACCTTGGCCTGTGCCGAGGCGCTCATGTCGCCGATTTCGTCCAGAAACAACGTCCCGCCGTGCGCCTGTTCGAATTTGCCCTTTCGCTGTTTCACCGCCGAGGTGAACGCGCCTTTTTCGTGCCCGAACAATTCGCTTTCGATCAGTTCGGAAGGGATGGCCGCGCAGTTGACTTCTACGAAGGGCTGTTTGGCGCGGGGGCTGTTTTCGTGGATTTGCCGGGCCACAAGTTCCTTTCCGGATCCGTTCGGACCCGTGATCAACACGCGGGCATCGCTTGGTGCGACCTTGGAAATCATTTCTTTGATTTTCATCACCTCTTCCGATTCGCCGATGATGTCCGAGCCCTTGATCAGGTTGATCTTGTTTTTGAGCGTTTTGGTTTGCGCTTCGAGTTTCGATCGGTCCAGCGCGTTGCGCAAAGTCACCAAGGTGCGATTGAGGTCCAAGGGCTTTTCGATGAAGTCGTACGCGCCTTTTTTGATCGCTTCCACGGCCGTTTCGATGTTGCCGTGCCCGGAGATCATCACGATGGGAGTGTCCACGCCGCCCTCGATGGCTTTTTCCAGCACCTCCATGCCGTCCATTACCGGCATTTTGATGTCGCACAACACCACATCGTAAGAGTTTTCCTTGATTTTTTTCAACCCCGTCGGGCCGTCTTCGGCCTCGTCGACCGTAAATTTTTCGAATTCCAATATCTCGCGCAATGTGTTGCGGATGCTCCGCTCGTCATCCACGATCAGAATGTTTGCCATGTCCAGTTCTTAGAGTTTTCCTTTCAATACGTCGAACAATACGCCTTCCTTCAGCGAAAATTTTGAGAGCGTCACCCGGTCGATACCCGTGCGATCCATCACCAACCGGGTCATCAATGCGGAAATGGCGATGATGTTGAGGCGCAGTGCCGCCATTCCTTCCATGGCCTCCCTTTCGCTTCTTTCCGATTTTATCAGGTCCGAAAGCAATTGTTTGAAAGGTTCGATTTCGAAATCCACCGTACTCGCGCCCACCATTTCCTCGAAGCGATCCAAGCGGTACGCCAAAAGATTGCTCAGCGTATCGAAAGAGCCCGAGCAGCCCACGAGGTAGCCCACGTTTTTTTCCTTGGCTTGCCTGTACACCTCACCGAGCATCCCGTCGAGAAGGCCTTCCATCTCGGCGATGTCTTTTTCCGAAAGGGGATCGGAAGGGGAGAATCGCTCCCTCAACCGCGTTACACCGATCTCGAAACTCGCGGCGTGGTGAATTTCCCCCTGCGATGCGATGATGAACTCCGTGCTTCCACCGCCTATGTCCATGATCAGGGCGTTGTTTTCGGAGAGTGCCCCGGACAATCGCACGCCGTTGTAGATCAATTCCGCCTCACGGTTTCCATCGATTACGTAGATGGTCATGCCGAATTTCGCCTTGACTTTCTCCACGAAATCCGCACCGTTGGACGCGTTTCGGATCGCCGAGGTGGCGAAACACAAAATGCGGTCGCAATAGTGGTTTTTTATGGCGTTGATCTGGGCTTCGAGCGCCACGAACGCGCGTTGCATCGCGGCTTCGGTGATGTAGTTTTTGCTGAAACTGCCCTCTCCGAGCTTCACGCCCACTTTGGATTTGTACAAATGCGTGTACCCTCCCTTTTCGTCGATTTCCGCGATGATCAGGTTGAAGGTGTTGGTACCGAGGTCGATGATTCCTACTTTCACAATTCGGGATTTACAAGCGTAAAGGTACGGTTTACGGCGTATTTTTCTCGCCGATTTCTTTTCGGCGCCCGACGTGGAATCCTCGGGTTTTTGGGTTTTTGTGGGTGGGAGAGCAGCCGGCGAAATCGGACTCAAACGCACATCAACGAGCCTTGTCGAGCGATTCGAGGATCTTCGCACCGATGGCCTGTATCACCGGCACGGCCACCGAATTGCCGAATTGCTTGTACGCCGATGCATCCGCAACGGGAATTTCAAACGAATCCGGAAATCCCTGAAGGCGTGCCCACTCTCTTGGTGTCATTTTCCGTATGCCTTTCCGGTTTACTTGTCCCTTGATGTGGGTCACGGGCGTGAAGTCCGTCAGGCGATGATCGTACACCAGATTTCTTTCCCGGCCCATGCCGCCGCATACCACTGCGTTGGCGGTGCCCTCGTCGGAGATGATCTCAAATCCGAAGCCGTTGCCTTTGTTGGCGTGGCGCTCCTTGTGCGCGATCAGCGTGTGGAGGTACGTGTCGGACAGGTAGTACTTCACCGAAACGGGTTCTTTCTCTTTCACGTCGACGAAGGTGGCCGTCGCCGGTTGCGGCTCCGGAAACTCGAAATCGGAAACGCCCAAATCTTTTCGGAACCCCACGATGAAAATCCTCTCCCGGTTTTGGGGCACGCCGAAGTTTTTGGCGTTGAGGATGACCGGCTCGGGTACGACGTAGCCGAGATCCTCCCGAAGCACGTTGAGAATCGTGGCCAAGGTTCTGCCCCCATTGTGGTTTCGCAATCCCTTGACGTTTTCCAGAAAAACGGCTTTTGGTCTTTTGGTGCGGATGATTTGCGCCACGTCGAAAAACAACGTTCCCCGCGTGTCTTCGAACCCGCCGCGCTTACCGGCGATGGAGAACGCCTGACAGGGAAACCCCGCGCACAGAACGTCAAATTCGTCGGGGATGAAGGATTTGGTGTCCGCCCGGGTGATGTCGCCGAAGGGCAGTTCCCCGAAATTGGTTTCGTACGTTTTTTGGGCTTTCGCGTCCCATTCGCTCGTAAACACGCATTTTCCACCGAGGTTTTGCATGGCGAGGCGGAACCCTCCGATGCCGGCGAACAAGTCGATGAAGTGGAAAGTGGGATTTTCCGGCGGGGGAAAGGGAGGTTTTCCCAAGGACGGAAGGGGAGAGGCCGACAAGATTTTTTCCGCGCGGGAGGGGCTGATTTTTTGACCCTTGAAGGTGTGCTCCCACACGCGGCGAACGTGGGTGACGGCCACCTTTTTCAAGTCGGGTGTGGCCGAAGCGCCGCCGAGCACCAAGTAATGCGACAGCGCAGCCTGGCCGACTTCTGCGTTTGCGATGTCCCGCAACTTTTTTCCCGCGTCGTAAATCTCCCTGAAGTTCATCCCCGGTATGCTTTTGTTCCCTTCTCCAATCGATTGCAAGATGGCCAATCCAACCCTTCGCTCACGGCTGCGACCCGTCGGGTTGTCCACAACGTGAGGGGCATAAATCGGTGTTTGCGATCAACGAGTGGAATGCCCGTGGTCAGTAATTCGCGAATCGTAGTCACACCCACAAAAACCCACCACACCTTTCCGCCGCTTCCGGTCGTCCTTTTCACTTGCGATCGCGGAGATCAGTGGAATCGGATCCACTTGAGCATCTCTTTGTAAGTCACTTTTTTGCCGTACATCAGAATGCCCACGCGGTAAATTTTTCCCGCGAGCCACACGGCGCCCAGGAATCCCGCAATGAGCAGCGCCATTGACAGAATCAGTTCCCAACTATTCGACGCGTCGAAGCCGATGGCCACGCGCACCATCATCACGATGGGCGAGGTGAGGGGGATTTGCGAAAACCAAAATACGGTGGCCCCTTCGGGGTTGGTGAGCGCCAATTCGGATACGATGAAAGCGAAGATCAGCGGTATGGTGAGCGGGAGCATGAACTGCTGGGTGTCTGTTTCGTTGTCCACCGCCGCACCCACCGCCGCGAAGAGCGATGCGTAGAGCAAGTATCCGCCGAGGAAAAAGAAGATGAACATACCGATCATCAGGGGCCAGTTTACGCGGTAGAGTATGAGCTCGGCCAATTCGTTCATCACCGCCTGATTCATGGGGTCGCTCTGTACGTCCGCGGCCGCTTTTTCGGTCATTTGTACGTTTTCGGCCATTCCCGCGGCACTGCTTAGACTCGGCACGAGGGCCGTGGTGGCTACGGATACGAGAATCGTCGTGAGCACGACCCAAAGCAAAAATTGGGTCAGCCCCACCAGTGCGATGCCCACGATTTTTCCCATCATGAGTTGGAAGGGCTTCACCGAACTGATGATGACCTCCACGATGCGGTTCGTTTTTTCTTCCATTACGCCGCGCATGACTTGCACCCCGTACAGGAAGATGAAAAAGTAGATGAGCACGGCGAAGAAAAATCCCACGACGGATTGCTCTTGTTTGAAAGAGGTTTCGCCGTCGTGCGCGTCGATGGCGTGGAGGTTGATTTCGGTGCGAATGCCCGAATACACTTCCGGATCGATGGAGTGCAACTTGAGTTTTTCGGCTTCGATGACCTTTTCGAGTTGGGACTTGAGGTAGCTGCGCGCCTTGAGGCTCGGGAGTTTGCGAAACACCATTTCCGCTTCGGGATAGGTCACGATGTCGTGACGCAGCACCACCATGAGCGAGTACTCGCTCTCGTCGAATTCGGCGTTGGTCATGGGCTCGGTCGTGTAGGTGAAGGTCATCTGCGGAGTTTCCTTCAGGCGGTTGAAAAACATGGGGCGGCTGCGGCTCAGGCTGTCTTCGTTCACCATCGGCGTGTTGTCCACCACGATGACGCGGTGCATTTCGGTGTCGCTGATGCCCAGGTACACCGCCAGACTCATGAGGCCCGCGATGAGCAGCGGCCCGACGAAGGTCATGACCAAAAATGACTTTTTCCGAACCCGGCTGAGGTATTCCCTGCTGATGATCAGTGCGGTCTTATTCATTGTCCCCGTGTTTGTCGTGTATTTCGCTCACCACTTTGATGAAGATGTCGTTCATGTTCGGCACCACTTCGCCGAGAGATTCCACTTCAACGACGGGAATCACCGTTTTCAGCAAGTCGTTCACCGTCGATTTGTCCAGCAAGCGGATTCGGGCCCGGCGCACGTCGCCCCGGCTTTCTTGTTCAATCAATTCGAAATTCGTCCACAGCGCATTGGTAAACGACAGGATGTCACCGCGAAAAGTGAGGTCGTACACGTTTTCCCGGTACGCATGCCGCACTTCGCTCACCTTGCCGGACAGCACGAGTTTCGACTTGTTTATCAGGGCAATGTCGCTGCAAATCTCTTCCACGCTGCCCATGTTGTGCGTCGACAACAGGATGGTCGCCCCTTCGTCGCGCAGGCGCTTGATTTCGCGTTTTATCAGCTCGGCGTTGATGGGGTCGAATCCGCTGAACGGCTCGTCGAGAATGATGAAACTCGGCCGGTGCAGCACCGTGGTGACGAATTGAACCTTTTGGGCCATGCCCTTCGACAATTCCTCGACTTTTTTGTCCCACCATTTGTTCATGTCAAACCGCTCGAACCATTCGCGCAGCCTCGATTTCGCTTCAGACTTCGACAAACCCTTCAACTGGGCCAAGTACATCGCCTGCTCACCCACCTTCATTTTTTTGTACAGTCCGCGTTCTTCGGGCAGATAGCCAATGCGCTCCACGTGTTCACGCACCAATGGCTCGCCGTTGAAAAGTATGCGGCCGCTGTCCGGTCCGGTAATTTGGTTGATGATTCGGATGAGCGTCGTTTTGCCGGCGCCGTTCGGTCCGAGAAGGCCGAAGATGCTCCCGCGCGGCACTTGCAGACTTACGTCGTCCAGCGCCACGTGATTCGCAAACGCTTTGGTGATGTTTTCGGCTGTGATGATCAACATGTCTTGGGATTAGGGCAACAAAAATAGACGAAAATACAAAATCGTTTGAGGGGAATTTTCCGCCTTTTTGGGGGCGCCCCGGCGCATGTGATTTATCTCGCCGGGCGGTTGTTCGAAAAGCGTTGCCCACCTCCCGCTTCGTACGATATTCCATATCGCCGGGTCGGGCTGTCCACTGTGGTTTCGCGCTGCATCGGCAGGTTGGTCCGAGCGAAGAGGAGCTTCCAAGGTCGCTCTCTTCCGCTCACCAACCTAGCCGTTGCCGCGCGCAAGCCGCCGTTTCCATCCCTCGCCCGATTGTTCTCGGTTTGCAAAGATCCCGGTGATTTGAAAGCGTGGTTTTTATCGTGAAAAAACAGGCACAAAAAAACCCGCCGGAATTTCTTCCGGCGGGTTTTGGACTCATTCATCCAACGAGGATCAACGCTCGATCATGATTTTCTTCACGATCACTTCGTCGCTCGTTTTCAGTCGGTACACATAGATTCCGGAGGGCAAGTTGCTCGTATCGAAATCGATGTTGTATTCGAGGTCAGCTGCAGCCGTTTCGGCAAACAACTCTTGAACGATTCTACCGCTCATGTCGAATACCTCCACGGTGGCCTTGGTTTCCGTCGGAACCCTGAACACGATGTTGGCATCACCCGAAGTCGGGTTAGGGAAAGCGGTCAAGAACGCATGGTGCTCCTCGGCAATGAGACCACCACCCGGTACGGGCGGTTCTTCGAAGGGCACGCACTCTTGCAGAGCCACGATACCATCCACGTCGTAACCGTCGGGGGTCGATGTCAAGGCGTCGTTGTTCACCAGTCGCACGTAGCGGATCCAGTCGAAGGCACCTGCATCGCTGATGTCTACGTAGGGATCGCTCTTGCACACCGTTCTCGCGAAGTAGAAGTCCACTCCGTTTTGCGACAAGTACACGTCGGCGTACTCCGGATACACGGCACAACCTTCGTTTCCGTACGAAGTTTCCACGATCTCGATGTCGTTACCGGGACCGTTTACAACCATCAATTCGAAACCGATGGTCAGGCTTCCGCCGTATCCGAGAGTTGCGAATACTTCAGCGTCGGTTCTTTCCGGAGTACCCAGTGCATTGGTTCCATCCGTACGCGACGGGGGAATCGGGCTTCCGTTCAGCTGGGTACCGGGCAGGTACTCGTATACGAAGTCACCGTAGCAGTACTCGAGGTAGCAGTCGGGGTCGTTGTTCGGAACGGTAAACGTTCTGTAGCAAACGGCCGTGCGTCCGCAGATGTCGGTCACGGTGTACTCGTAGATGTAGTCGATTCCGGCGCAGCCGTTGTCAACCACTTCCGGTTCGGGGTTCACCGATACTTCGGCTTCAACACCGCAAGAGGTCTCGTATACCACGTCGTCGGCAGATACTACGATCTCATCCGCTGATTCCACATCCACGTCTTCACCGCAAGAGAGGATCACGGGACCGTCGTTGTCGATGGTGAACGTTTGGAAGAGGATCTCTTCGTTGCCACACTGGTCGGATACGGTGTATTTCACCACGTATTCCGCGCCGGGGCAGCCGTGGTCACAGCACATTTGCGTGGGCGGGGTTACGATGATGAATACGTCCGAGCTGCAAGGAGCGGTGTACTCAACCGCGAAGGGGTTGGGCACGATGTCCTCGTAGCAGGATACCACCATGTCTTCCGGTGCGGAAGTAATCACCAGACCGTCATTGACGATGTGGAAGATTTGAGTAGCCTCAGCGCTTCGGCCGCACTCGTCCACTACCGTGTAGGTGATGGAGTATGCCGCACCGTTGCAGGAGTCTTCTCCTTCGAGCAATACGGGCTCACCTGCAGTGGCCTCGTAGCCGAGGTCGCAAGCGGTATTTACCACGAGGTCGTCGAAGTTGGCCACAACGTCATCCACGCACTCCACTTCCATTTCGGGCAGATCCTCGATGGAGGGTCCGTCGTTGTCGATGGTGAAAGTTTGAGTGGCGGTTGCAGTGCGTCCGCAGCCGTCGGTTACGGTGTACACGATGGTGTGCTCCGCACCGGGGCAAGAACCGTCGTCGGAGAGGATCACTTCAGCGGTCACTTCTCCGCTCAGGTTGCAAGCGGTGGTGTATTCTACTCCGTCGTAGTTGGGTACCACGTCGCTCTCGCATTCCACGATCGCATCAGCAGGTGCCGAGATGGTCGGCAGGTCGTAGGTGATGGTGATGGTTTGCGTGCAAGAGGAAGTGTTTCCGCACAGGTCGGTAGCCGTGAAGGTACGCTCGATTACGGAAGGACAGCTCTCGGATACCCACGTATCGAAGTACGTGATGTTAACCGTGTTGCAGTCGTCGGTGGCGGTTGCCATGCCGGTAACTTCCGGGTCGAGTGAAGACTCACAGCTCACGGTGATGTCATCCGGGCAAGAGATCACCGGTGCGGTTTCATCCACGATGGTGATGGTTTGCTCGTAGGTAGAGCTGTTTCCGCAAGCGTCGGTGGCAGTCCAGGTACGAACCATGGTTTGCTCACACTCGCCCACGATGTCTCCATCCACGTAGGAGATTTCCACTTCGTTGCAGTCATCTTCCGCGGTGGCGAATCCGGTGAAATCGGGATCCAGTGAATCCGTGCAGTCAACGGTTACGTCTTCCGGTCCGAAGATGGTCGGAGCGGTGGTGTCTACGATGGTGATGATTTGCTCACAGGTGCTGGTGTTTCCACAAGCGTCGGTGGCGGTCCAAGTACGAACCATGGTTTGCTCGCACTCACCTTCGATTACGCCGTCAACGTAAGTTACATCTACGCTGCTGCACTCGTCGGTAGCCGTCGCGAATCCGGTGAATTCCGGGTCGAGGGAAGCGTCGCAGTCTACGGTGATGTCATCGGGACAAGAGATTACGGGCGCAACGTCATCAACGATGGTGA
>CAZNOG010000008.1:63469-152830 GCA_964574635.1 uncultured Cryomorphaceae bacterium
CGGGATCCAGTGAATCCGTGCAGTCAACGGTTACGTCTTCCGGTCCGAAGATGGTGGGAGCGGTGGTGTCTACGATGGTGATGATTTGCTCGCAGGTGCTGGTGTTTCCACAAGCGTCGGTGGCGGTCCAGGTACGTACGAAAGTTTGCTCGCACTCGCCTTCGATGTCGCCGTCAACGTAAGATACTTCTACGTCGCTGCACTCGTCGGTAGCCGTCGCGAATCCGGTGAATTCCGGGTCGAGGGAAGCGGTGCAGTCCACGGTGATGTCATCGGGACAGGTGATGATGGGAGCATCGTTGTCAACGATGGAGATTACTTGAACGCCGGTAGAAACGTTTCCGCACTCATCAACGGCGGTCCAAGTTCTTTCGAAAGACTCGGGGCACATTCCGCTCACAAGTCCGTCGGTGTATGAAATATCCACGTTGTGGCAGTCATCGGTCGCGGTTGCGGAACCGGTGAATTGGGGGTCCGTCGAATCATTGCATCCAACTGACACGTCCGCGGGTACGGAAAGTACCGGTGCGGTGTTGTCTTCGATGGTGATGGTCTGAACGTAAGTTACCTCGGCACCACAAACGTTGGTGGCGGTGAAGGTACGCTCGATCACTTGGGGACACAAATCGGAGATCACCTCGTCATCGTAGGTCACGTCCAAAGCTCCTTGACAAGGATCGTTGGCGGTGGCCATTCCAGTGAATTCGGGGTCGATGGATTCACCGCAATCCACGGTGATGTCTTCGGGACCTTCGATGGTGGGTCCGTCATTCACGATGAGGAAAGTTTGGGTGCAGGAAGCGGTTCTTCCGCACTCGTCCTCGATGTTGTATACCAATTCATAAACGGCGCCATTGCAAGGTCCGGCACCTTCGATCAAGGTAGGTCCTTCGCTTTCGATGGTGTACTCAACGCCGGGGATCAACCCTTCGATGAGGAGTCCGTCGGGGTTGAAAACGATGTCCTCGGGACAGGACACGATTTCTTCAGACGGGCAAGTGATTGACAGGGGTGCGGGTGGAATTTCGAAAACCTGCACGCACTGGTCGGTACGACCGCAACCATCGGTGATGGTGTACGTGTTGGTGAAAGTCCAGCCGGTGCACACGTCGAAAGTGGAGTCCACTTCAACGGTTACGTCGATCACCGCACAGAGAGTGTCGTCCGTACAGGATACTTCGTACAGTACGGCATCCACGTCGGGTGCGGCTTCATCGGGGTTGTTGATGATTCCGCCTTCCGGGCAGAAAGTGATCTGAGGCCCTGCGTTGTCGAGGGTAAAGATTTGGTCGCAGGTGGTGTGAGAACCGCACTGATCCCAAACCGCGTAAGTAACGGTGTACTCCGTTCCGGGGCAAGAACCCGTTTCGAGGATTCCGGCCGGTTCGTAAACGATGATGAGAGCAGCCGGTCCGCAGAAAATGGAATACTCCAATTCGCCGACGGTATGCCCTACATCAGAGAAACACTCCACTACGCGGTCTTCCGGACAGTGGTCGATTACCGGTGCGGGGTCGTTCATCGGTGTGATGGACGACTGGGTGTGGTTCGCCATCATGGCTTGCACTTCCGCCGGAACGACGTCCGGGCCCGGGTAGGGCTCGTGTTTCACGATCACCACGGGCTCTTGCATTTGCGAAAGATCCGCGGCGTGTTGGGTTGCTTCACGGACGGCGTTTTGCCCGAACGCCATTCCCGCCGTGAGCATGATGGTCAGCAACAGTGCGACTGACCGTAAGCGGGCCAATGCGCTGCAACAGACCGAGTTGCCACGCGGTACGACGTTTCCGTGTACTCTGCTTGTAACATCTGTTTTCATAAGAATTTGGTTTTGATGATTAGATGTGAAAATTGTGAACTCTTCGTTCGATTGGATGGATTGCGATCGTCTCTCTGTTTCATGAGGACCGCATGGCGTTACGCCTTATTCTGTGGTAAGGCGGGTGGTGTATTGAGATTTGGCTCCAACAGAGGCGTGGGAAGCCGTGGACCGAGGTAGGTCGTCCACTTCAAGAAGATTCGGGGGTCGAGGTTGGTTTTGATCCATAGCACGGAATTGGTTAATAGCAACGACAAATGTAACATCTTGTCGCCATAAATCCCAAATTTATCGGCAAAAGAATTGTGTTCGTCGCGAAATTTCGTGGAAAATCGTGGTTCGGGTCTGGAATATACCCGACATAGATGTGAGGACGGTTGTATGCATTGGTTTGATTGTCAATTGTGTAAGCGCCTTGTCGATCCGGGCGTGACGTCGAATGTTTCCTTCAGGTTAAATTTTCGACCGCCGAAAAATTTTTTTCCTTGTGGAAGAATTCTACACGTCCTACCGAAAAACCATTCTCTCGTGAATTCCGTTTTTCGGTTTTGCCCTTGTCAGCGTGCCCGTAAAACAACGCATC
Source organism: uncultured Cryomorphaceae bacterium (assembly GCA_964574635.1). Taxonomy (GTDB): domain Bacteria; phylum Bacteroidota; class Bacteroidia; order Flavobacteriales_D; family Cryomorphaceae; genus CAZNOG01. The sequence continues at coordinate 65,872 of CAZNOG010000008.1, forward strand.
CGGCGGAAGGTTCACAAAAAATCCGAAAAATTTCGCGGAGTGTGGCACAATGGTTGATAACCGCCCGATCTTCATTTCTTTGCCTTTTCGGCAAGAGGAACTCAAAAGCCGCTCAAAACCGGAATGCCTTCAGTTCACAGGATGTCTTTCCACGTCAAGGGGGAGAGGTACACCAAGGAGGCCCGCGTGGGTTTTCCCAAAGCTTCTTCCACGGCCTGCCGGTACTCGAGAAGTTGCTGTTCGTGCTTCGGAACGGGTTTGCCCGTTTTGAAATCCAATACCCGCGCCTCCGACCCGTAATCGAGGATGAGGTCGGGCCGCAAGACTTTTCCCTCCACCGCAATGGACCTTTCCGCGATCCATTGCGCTCCTTCCACGACGCGGGAGAATGTCGGGTCGGAGAATAATTCGTCGATCCAAGCGCGTATTTCGGAGTACATGGCGGGGTCGGACGCGTCGTTGCGTTGGCTGATGTCGATTGCCGAGAGAATGGCGGCTTTGTCGGGCCCCATGGCCATAAAGGAGTGAAATCGGATACCGAGATTCCGGTATTCGCTCAGGCTATCATCACCGATTTGGAATCGCCGCTCGATGTCGACGTCACCGATTCCGGCGGTTTCCAGGACTGAATCTTCCGATTTTTTCGACTTTCCGACTGATTCAATGGTGGAAGAGGGTTCGGCGGGCTCGTCGCCTATCCTCATGACAAACGGTTCGTATTGTCCTTCGGTGAATCCCGCTTCCCCCATACCCTCCATTTCCCGGCAGGCTCTGTACACCGCCTCGCCGATGCGGTTCTTTTGAGTGTACTGAAAATTCATGTACAACCTCTCGACCGGTCGGGTCAGCGCGACATACAGCAGGTTCAAGTTGTCGAACCTCCTGCTTTCTTCTTCCCGCTCGAATTCCTTCTTTAATCCCATGCCTATCAATTGCGAATTGAGCGGGAGAGGCGCATAGGGAATGCCGAATTTTTCGACGGGGAGGGGAAACCACCTGCTCTCGATGTTCAACGAATAGTGCCAATCGACGAAGGGGATAAAGCACACGGGAAATTGCAATCCTTTGGCTTTGTGGATGGTCATGATCTGTATTCGATTTCCGACCATGCCGCCGGGTGCCACAGGGTAGTCGGTCAAGCTGTCCCACCACCCCATGAATTCACGAATGCTCACTTGCGTGCCGCCACGGTTGAGGATGAGGTTCAGGAATCCTTCAAGCATGAAATCATTCCATTTCTCCTGTGGGATCAGCAAACGTTTGCAGCTGCGCGCCACGTCGTAGGCACTTCCTCCGCGCAGTTTGGCAGTAGCAAAATCTCCGTGGATGGTGGCGGCAAACCGGTCGAAGTCGATGCGGCCGTTTCTTTTGCCGCTTCTTTCGTGGTAGTGGGCGGGATGAAACTCCCTTCCGTGCAAATGGCAGAGCAACCTCATGGTGCGGATTTTCGAGGGAGTGTCGTCGGGGAGCATGCAGATTCTCAGTACGCCGATGATGATTTGTACCAATTCGCTTTGATCCATGCCGAAACTGTCGGCCGATACGAAGGGGATTTTATGTTCGGATAGCAGTGCGGCGATTTTTTCTCCTTCTTTTCTCGCCGAGCGTACCAATATTGCCATATCGCCGAAGGAGTATCCCGCCTCGCGGGCTTCGCGAATCTGGTTGAGAAGTGTGGTGAGGTAGAGGTCCTTGTCGGGATTTTTTCCCAAGAACTGCACCTCGACCGTGCCGCCGGATTTTTTATTGGGGATTTGCCTCACGTTTTCCTCCGCGTATTCCGACGTGTAAATTTCGGAAGTGAGCAAACCTTTGGCGAGTATGGGGATGAAGGCATTGTTGAATTCCACGATGTGGCGATGGCTCCGATAATTGGTGTTCAAGAGGTTGACGACTCCGTTTCTGCGGAACGCCTCTCGGGTAACGGGGCTGATTTCCGCATCGTCGGGGTCGAACTCGGGCAAGAGAATCAATTGCTCGGCTTTCCCGCCCCTCCATCGGTAGATGCTCTGTTTGGCGTCGCCTACCACGAGGTTTTCGTGTCCTTGCGAAAGCGACTCTTCGATGAGCGGGACCATGTTTTTCCACTGCAGTTCGCCGGTATCCTGAAATTCATCTATTAATATATGGTTGAATCGGCTGCCGAAATTCTCGTAGATGAAGGCCACGGGTTCGTTTCGGATGGTTTGGGAAATGAGTCGGTTGAATTCCGAAATGGGCAGGATGTTCCGCTCTTCTTTCACTTCATCGAGGGAGAAGGTGATTTCCCGTATAAGCGCTACGAGGTTGATCAATGACAGGACTTGGCGCTGTTTACGGTAGGTGTAAAAACCCGAATCCACTATTTCCAACGCCCTTTGATGGCAGTCGGTGAGGCGGGGTTGAAGCAGTTCGACCCTCCGTTTTTCCTCGCCCGACAATCCTTTTTTCGCCCAAGACGCATTCGGGTCGATTCCCTTGTGGAGCGCGGGTTTGGCCGTTAAGCTCCCTATGTTTTTCACCTTATTGAAATACGCAGTCCATCCACGTTTTCCCTGTTGGAGCATGTTTTCGGTGATGCCGTTGTCTTCCAGCAGTTGAAGAAGTTCGTTCGCAACGGCGGTGCAGCTCTTTTCGAAGTCCTTGGTTTGTTGCCACAACATGTGCCTCTTCGCCGCAAACTCCCGGGATTCCACTTTCAAAACGGCGGCGGCCGGTAGGCGGCCTTCATCCGACATTATCAGGTGCCTGAGACCGACGAGCTCCTTCTTGATGTTCGGTTTTTTGTCCGAATCGAGTTTGTGGCTCAAAAAACCGACGAGTTGTTCGACCAAAAATCCATCGGGTTGCACGTCGTTCAACACGCGGTCGATGACGTCTTCGAACAGGGCGGCCACTTCGAGTTCGACGGAAAAATCGGCGGACAAGTTGAGTTCCCTGCTGAAGGACCGGATCAATTTATGGTTGAAACCGTCGATGGTTCCTATGGCGATGTCGCCGTATTCCTGCAACGCGCATTCGAAGAGTCGGCGCGCCCTTTCGCTCAAAACTTCGGGCGATAAGCCGGTGCGTTCGAGGAGTTCGTCCACCACGTAATCTCCGCCTCGGTAAGGGAGGGACAATCGGGAAATCCTGTCCAGATCGGCCAGCAGGCGTTCCTTCATTTCCTTGGCGGCCTTGTTGGTGAAAGTCACCGCCAGGATTCGTTTGAAATATCGGGGTGAGGGATTTCCCAACGCGAGTTTCAGGTACACGCCAACCAAGGTGCTGGTTTTGCCCGAGCCCGCGGAAGATTTGTAAATGGAAAATTTTCTCTGGCCGTCCATGAGGCGCAAGATACTGTGTCCGGATCATTTTCGGAGTGCGAATCGGATGGTTGAAAGGGGTAAAATCTTTGAAGGGCCGATGGAGCTCGGGAAACGCGTGAGGGCGAAGCGCGGCATCCCCTCACCCCGGCCTGCGACGAGACAACCTGCTCCGAAGACGGCGACGGATGAAGCCGGGTTTCGGGGCTTGGTTGTCCCGCGGGGCGGGTGAGGGATACAGCGCGTAGACCGACCCCGCCGGGGAAAGATATATGTGCCCCGGACTGCGATTCGCGTGTGAATCGATTTTGAAATGGCGAAGAACCGAGGGGGCACGCTCAAGAAAAAAGTCGAAACTTCGAAGGGGATTTGCTTTTCCGCTTGAAAAAGCAGGTGTTGGTCGAATGGGGCGGGAAAAATGCGAATCGGCACACAACCTTTTGTATGAGTGGGCGTATACCCGAGCCTATGAGAAGGTTTGTGAGGATTTTCTTTTTTGGCGTGGTACCGATGATTTTAATCGGTGCCGGAAACGCAAAGGCGCAGTGCGAACTGTTTGATTTTTACGGAAATCCGTCGTCGTCGCCTTATTGGTACAGCTGCAGTGGCGGTGATTTTACGCTGAATTTGCAGTCGCCGCACGCCATTGGTGAATGGACCGTGGACTGGGGCGACGGATCTGCGGTGGAATCAGGCAGTGAATTGGTGCCGCCCAACGCGATTAGCCACGTGTACACCGCGACGGTCGATACGTTTGAAGTGGTGTTTACGGAAGTGAATACCGGATGCACGGTGAGCGGCGTGGTGGTGATCGAGGAGGCGACGAGCGCATCCATACAGATTCCGGTGGGGGGACTCACGCAGGCGTGTGCCCCGCAGACCATGGAATTCATCAACTCGAGTACGAATACGTCCGAAACGACCACGTTTACCTGGGATTTCGGAGACGGCTCGCCCAACGCCGTTTTTGACCATACCAACTGGGGGCAGACCATTTCGCACACGTACCAGAAAGGTACCGTGGATTGTGAAACCGTGGTGACGCTGACCGCCGAGAACTACTGCAACCAAGTGCAGGGCGGCTACAGCCAAGCCACGTTCAACCCCATTCGGATTTGGGACATCGACGACGCGGGCATTACCGCTTCGGAAATGGTGCTGTGCTGGCCGGAGAACGAGGTGACCTTCACCAACACCACGGAGCGCAATTGTCTTTTGCAAGGAAATATCTACCAGCGTTATGAATACTGGAATTTCGGCGATTACTGGGGCCTCGGGTACGACTCGATCATCGATTGGAGGGCTTGGCCGCCGACCTTTCCTCACACGCTGGAATACCCGGGCATCGGGACGTACAGCGTTACGCTGCTCGATTCCAACCTCTGCGGAATAGACGTGACTTCCATCACCGTGGAGATCGTTCCGCCGCCTACCGCCGATGCGTCTGCCGACGAAACGGAGGTTTGCGAGCACGAGGTCATCACTTTTACGAATTCTTCATCGTCGAACGCCACCCACTTCGAGTGGGATTTCGGCGACGGCACGCCCCCGGTTTATTCCGGTGACGCCACGGTACAGCACGTGTACGGAACGGCCGGCAATTACTCCGTGATGCTCGTCGCGGGTGTCGGCGGATTGGGCGGTTGTGCGGATACCACTTATATACCCATCACCGTCGTGCCCGGTCCGGAAGCCGAAATACTGTTGGATCGCGGGGAAGATTGCGACCAATTGGAAGTGCAGTTCAGCGACGGTTCTTCGGGCACCATTTCCGATTGGAGCTGGGATTTCGGAAACGGAAACACATCGAATTTGGCCGACCCGCCCGTGCAGAACTACGGATCGGTGGGGGCCTACAACGTAACTTTGACCGTAGAGGCTCCGAACGGATGCCGCAACACGGATACCGAGATCGTGTACGTTCACGAAACCCCCGTTTCGGACTTTTTGATTCAGAACGTGTGCGTGGGCTCCGAGGGATCGTTTACGGACATATCGACCTCCGCCGGAGGTGATCCCATCGTGGATTGGTTTTGGGATTTTGGGGATGGGACGACTTCCACCCAATCGGATCCCGAGCACAGTTATTCGTCGGCCGGCACGTTTACCGTATCGTTGACCGTGGGTACCGCGCACTGTTCGCACACCTCTTCGCAAGTGGTGACTGTGGAGCCCGCGCCCGAAGCTTCTTTCGTGTCGAATATCGACGAGGGTTGCGGCCCTCTGGAAGTCGAGTTTACAAGCACCACCTTGGGAGGTGACAATTACGTATGGATTTTCGGCGACGGGGGCAGCAGCGCGCTGGAAAACCCGACGCACGTATTCAACAATTACGGTTCCGTCGATTCGGTCTACACGGTGGCGATGATCGCCAAGACCGCGTTTGGCTGTGCCGACACGGCTTTTTCTACCGTGACGGTGCGCCCCAATGCCCAATCTCATTTCGACGCGTTTTACGTTCCTTCCTGCGAACCCGACCCGGCGATCTTTATCAACAATTCGGTGAATGCCGATTCGTATGAATGGCATTTCGGCGACGGTTCTCCCGTCGAGACGACCGAAGACGCCACGCACGAATACGTCAACAACGGTCAAACCCTGCAAAATTATACCGTCACCCTGGTAGCCACCACGGCCTACGGCTGCAACGATACATCGAGCGCCACTATCTCCGTGTTCCCGCAACCCTCTTTCGACTTTACATTGGATGTCGATTCCGGATGTTCGCCTTTGGGTGTGCAATTTCCGGTTGTCCCCGGTGCGGTTTCCTACCAATGGTCTTTTGGCGACGGAACACTTTCCACGGCTCCCAATCCCTATCACTCTTACGGAAACTCGGGGAATGCGCCGGTGGATTACGAAGTGAGATTGGTGGCCACATCGCCTTTCGGGTGTAACGACACGGCCACGGCCAACGTGGTGGTGTACCCCGATCCGGTGCCGCAATTTACCGTGGACAAGACTTCCGGGTGCGGACCTCTGGAAGTGGTCATCGAAAACCAATCCCTGTACGCCGATTCGGTGGTTTGGAATTACGGAGACGGCACCACGTCAGACACGTCCGCATTGGTGCACAGCCATACTTTCACGAACAACACCAACCAAACGCAGAGCTATACGATTGAATTGACGGCGTACACCGATGCGGGTTGTAGCGCCACGTATTCCAGAACCATCGAGGTTCACCCCGTGGTAACTGCGGCATTCGATCACCCCGAAGAGTCCTGTTCCCCGATTTCCTTCGTCTTCGACAACCAAAGCGAAAACGCGGATTTCTATCATTGGGAGTTGGGCAACGGTACGGTGAGCGTGGCGGAAGAGCCTTTGGCCGGGTACCAAAACAACACCATTTTCCCCGATACATTCGACATACGTCTGGTGGCGACTTCCGCTTTCGGGTGTGAAGACACGGCTTATTCGTCCATCGTCCTTCATCCCAAGCCATCGGCCGCCGTGGTGCGGGACGTGACCGCGGGCTGTTCGCCCCTCACGGTGACTTTCCAAAACAACAGCACCACCGCCGACCGATACGAATGGTATTACGGCGACGGCACCTTGTCGGACACGTCGGCCACAGTGCACCAACACGTATTTCAATCGACGTCCACCGCCCCTCAGGTTTTTCAGGGCATGATGATCGCTTCGACCGACTTCGGTTGCCGCGATACCACGGAATTTCAAGTGACGGTCTACCCCGAGGTCAACGCCGGTTTCGTTCCGTCTGCCGAAGGTTGTTCGCCGTTGCCCGTCGATTTTTTCAATACTTCCCAAGGCGCCGCGACGTATGCGTGGTCCTTCGGTGACGGAAACGAGGCGTTCATCGAAGATCCCTCGTACACTTTCGTAAACATTTCCGACACGATCCGCGACTTCCGCGTTTCCATGGTGGCGCAATCTGGATTCGGATGTACCGACACCACTCAAAGGATCGTCACGGTACACCCCAATCCAAACGTGTCTTTCGTGGTGGCCGGCATCGAAGGTTGCCATCCGGCGGACTTCTCCTTTGCGAATTATACCGGTAACGCGTCGACCTACCATTGGGATTACGGTGACGGAACGACTTCCGACAACGGAGACAGTCTCCACACCCACACGTACACGAACAACACCGGGGAGGTTCAGAACCATACGGTGACCTTGACCGCCACTTCGGATTACGGTTGCGAGGCTTCCAATTCCATAGACATCGAAGTCATTCCCGAAATCGTGGCCGGAGTCAATCCTCCCCTCGGAGGTTGTTCGCCGTATACCGCCGAATTCGAAAATGTTTCCACCGGAGCATACTCTTATTTCTGGGATTTTGGCGACGGCACGGTTTCCGTAGAAGTGAACCCGACGCACGTGTACATCAATCCCTCGGTGGAAGACTCCGTGTACACCGTACTGTTTATCGCCCGGTCGCTGTGGGGATGCGCGGATACCTTGACTTTCGAGGTGCCGGTGCACGGACAACCGCAAGCGAACTTCCTGGCCATGCCCGCCGTGCAACAGTATCCCAACGCCACCGTGGACTTGGTAAACCTCAGCGTGGCCAATTCGAGTGCGCAGCACCATTGGAATTGGGGAGACGGCAACGTGACGGCCTCCAATAATCCCGACAATCCCCAATCGTACACGTATGGTCATTGGGGTGAGTTCGATATCGTATTGACCGTGGGAAGCGAAGTGTGCAACGACACATCGACGCAAAAAGTGGTCATTAAGCCCCCGCTTCCCATCGCCGATTTTATCGGTGAGGGTGAAGGTTGCCAACCTCTGAGGGTATCGTTCGAAAACAGGTCGACTTACGGTTTGACCTTCCACTGGGATTTCGGCGACGGTACCGTGAGCGACGAAGAGAATCCCACGCACGTGTACTATGAGCCCGGGGTGTACAACGTGGCCTTGACAGTCACCGGACCGGGAGGAGATCAAGACGTGGAAGTGCATACGGGTGCCGTTGTGGTTCACCCGAGGGCGGAAGCGTATTTCACCGTCAACCCGCCGGTCATCAAAGTTCCGGATCAGGTGTACTTCCTGAACATGTCGACCGATGCGTCGATCTATCACTGGGATTTCGGTGACGGACAGACCTCCACGGCCTTCTCGCCGTACCATTTCTATGAGTCATTGGGCTGGCACTCGGTCACGTTGGTGGCCAACAACGAGTGGAACTGTCCGGACACATTCCGGGTGGATCAGGCCGTAAAAGGAAATATCGACAGTCGCATCAGTTTCCCCAACGCTTTTACACCGAACACGAGTGGAAGCACGGGTGGATATTGGAGCGTCGACGACATGTTCAGCAACGACATCTTCTTCCCGCTGTACAAGGGGGTGGATGAATTTCAAATGCAAATTTTCAACAAGTGGGGGGAGCTTCTATTCGAATCCACTGATGTGCGCCAAGGTTGGGATGGATACTACCGCGGCGAGCTTTGCCAGCAGGACGTCTACGTATGGCGTGTGAAGGTGAAGTTTTTGGATGGAAGCGAGTTGACCGATTCGGGAGACGTAACACTGTTAAGATGATGAAAAAGACAAAAAACGCGATTGCACTTTTGGTCATGCTCACCGTGAGCTTGTCGGGGTATGCCCAAAGCAAAATGGGTCGCTATCACAAAAACCTCTTGTACGAGGCCAATATTTATTTTTATCAAGGCGACTATTACTACGCCTCCGAGCTCTACACCGAGTTGATAAAAATAGAGCCGGAAAACACCGAACTCCTCGAGCGTTTGGGCATCTGTTACTACCACTTGCCTCCGCTCAAAGACCAAGCGGAACGCTACCTGAAAATGGCCGTGAAGCTCGACGGTGTGGACGCCTATTACTATTTGGCCTTGTTGCGAATCGCCGATTACCGGTTTTACGACGCCCTCACTTTGCTCGAAACGTATGAGAAAAAGTCCGAGAGAACCAAAACCGTGGAGGAAATCGAACACCTGAAGGCTACGGCCGAAAGGGCGATTACCATGGTTCAGGCTCCCTTGGCCGTGACCATTACGAATTTGGGCGAGGAGGTGAATACGAGCTTGCACGATTACGCACCGGTTTGGGACATGAACGGAAACAAGTTGCTTTTCACTTCGCGTAGAAAGCTGGATTCCAAAAGTGTAAAAGACGTATCTGAGCAATTCGACGAAAACATCTTTTTGGTGGACCTCAACGCCGAACCGCTTCGCGCGGAGGCCGCACCGGAAATTTTCAACTCGAGAACCAACGACGCCGCGGTGGCTTGTTCGCCCGACGGGAACAGCCTGATCATTTACCGCACCAGCCGGGACGGGTTTTCGGGAGACCTGTACCTCAGCAAGCGCGAACACTATTCGTGGAGTTCCTTGGAGAAACTCGACGAGAAGATCAACAGCAAGTACCAGGAAGCGAGCGCTTCATTCGGGTACAACGATCCCGACGTGCTTTACTTCTCCAGCGACCGCGAAGGGGGATACGGTGGCAAAGACCTCTACGTGGTGCGCAGGCTTCCCGACGGAAACTGGGGGGAACCGATGAACCTCGGCCCCAACGTAAACACGAAATACGATGAAGACGCGCCCTTCATGGCCGCCGACGGGGTGCTTTACTTCGCCTCGAAGGGCCACACCACCATGGGCGGATTCGACATTTTCATGACCCGCGAGGGAGAAGACGGTTGGGAAGTCCCGGCCAACATCGGTTACCCGATCAACACTCCCGGCGACGACATTTTCTTCAGCATCGATCCGACCGGGTCACACGGATACTTCTCGTCCGAGCGTCTGGGCGGATTCGGGTTGCAAGACCTATATAAGGTGTCGTTCGACGAAAACAACACCATCATCCTTCGGGGAACGCTCACGGCGGGTCAATCCATTCCCAGCAATGCGACCATCACCTTGATGGCGGAGAAAGACGGAACCATCGAGGGCATGTACCAATCCGATCCCCGGGAGGGAACCTTCGTGTTGGCATTGAACACCAACAAAAAATACTCGATGCTGATCGAAGCCGAGGGCTACGTGCCGGTTGAGAAACCCTTGTATTTCGGTGCGGAACTCGCCGGATTGAAAGAGGTGAAGCAAGAGATTCAATTGTCCAAACTGCGTTGATGTTGAGATATTTTTACATATCGTTTGCGGTCATAGGTGCCGTTGTGTGGTTCGGTGGTCCCGTCATAGCGCAGGACCAGCAGTTCACGCAATTTTACGCGTCGCCGATGAAGCTGAACCCGGCTTTTGCGGGCACGTCCATTCAGAGCCGGGCGGTCACCACGTACCGAAATCAATGGCCGGCGCTGCCCAAAGCGTTCGTGTCGTACAATTTCGCCTTCGATCACTACTTGCCGGAGATCAACAGCGGAATCGGTATTTCCGTGTCGCACGATCGTGCGGGTACGGGGGCCTTGACGTATACTTCCGCGTCGTTGAACTACGCATACGACATTCGGTTGACGCGAAAGTGGTCGGTGCGTCCGGCCCTGAAGTTCGGTTTCGGGAGCAACTTTCTCGACATCGACAAACTGACGTTTATGGATCAGTTGGTGCGCGAGGATGACGGCGTTTCCACGCTCGATCCCGACAGGGGGCGTTTTGCCACCGAACCGGTGAACTATCCGGATTTTGGAGCGGGTTTTCTGTTGTTTTCGAAAGTGTTTTGGGTGGGTGCGTCCCTCGATCACATAAACCGTCCGGTGCATTCCGTCACCGGAAGGGAAGCGCGGTTGCCTCAACTGTTTTCCGCCCACGCCGGGATGCGAATCAAGGTGTCGGACGTGGGTGCATTCAGCAAGCGGCAGTTCATCGTTCCGGCGATCAATTACCGCATGCAGGGATTGTTTGACCAGGTGGACATGGGCTTTTACTACGAGTACGACCCCATTATTTTGGGCTTGTGGTACCGCGGAATTCCCGGGTTTAAAAAGAACGCCAACAACACGATCAACCAAGACGCCATCGCAGTACTCGTAGGCTATGAAGTCAACAACATGACCATCGGGTACAGCTACGACGTAACCATATCGCAATTGACCCCGAATAGCGGGGGAGCCCACGAGTTAACCTTGCAAATAGAGTTTGCGAGCAGAAAGAGTAAAAAGGCTGTGAAACGCAGGGTCGTTCCCTGCGCAAAATTCTGATAAAACTCGTTTTTTCATCGACGAAACGCGATTTCCAACGGTAGAATTTATATATTCGCCGCGAGAAAATTCGGAAATGGAGTGTGATCTCATGGCAGTTGACCGGTTTTATATGGGCGTCGATAAGACGTATCATAAATTATTGGAAAGTAGCGATCACCGCGTATTGGTGCACTATGCCGGCAACTTGAACTTCGGTTTCGCCAATGCCCTGGCGGCGCGAATCGAGAAAATCCTCGAAAAGGAAATACCCAACAAGAAGGTGCAAAGACGGTTCTTTTCCGTTTTTGTGGAAGCCATCCAGAACATCCGCCTGCACGGCATTTCCGACGACGAAAACCGGATTCACGCCGGTGTGACGTTGTATCTCACCAAAACCCACCTTTGCAGCGTATTTTCCAACTTGATCCACACGTCCTCCATACCCGTTCTGCGATCGAGGTACGAGGAGGTGAACGCCATGGACCGAACGGAGCTGAAGAAAAAATACCTGGAGGTGATGATGAACGGAAACCTCTCGTCCAAAGGAGGCGCCGGCCTCGGCATCATCACCATCGTTTTGCGTTCCCGCAACCCGGGTCCGTACAAAATCACACCCTTGGATAACGAGAACGCCGCCTTTGAATTTCAGACTGCGGTTGATTTGGAGTAATTTTACTCCGTGATTTTCATTTTCGATTGGGGATACACCACGACGTGGAAGGTGGGCCCGCTTTCGCGCGACGACGTCGGGGGCAGGGTAGAGGATGAATTCGTTTGGCTCACCCGGGAAAGGGAATGGTTCCGTGCATTCTTCATTCCCACCATACCAACCCGTACGCGGTATTTATTCGTTTCGGATGAAGACGGCCAAAGCCGTGAAATAGACCGTGCGGAATTCGAATACTACCGACCCCTCGCCGAATTGAACGCACTGATGATGAACGATAGAATATCTTCGGAGGATTACGACGCCCGACGGAGGGAAATGGGTTTTGGCTGATGTGCACTTTGAGTTATATCCCGACAAATGAAGGATCCATCGTCACGGCCAACCGGGACGAATCCCCGTTGCGTCGCGCGGAAACCCTGTCCGAATACCGCACCGCAAAAGGGGAAACGTTTCTCATCGCCAAGGAACCCGTCCACGGCGGAACGAATTTCGCCGCCTCCACCGAAGGTGCCAAGATCGCCGTGCTGCTGAACGGTGGATTCAAGGCGCATCCAATGGGTGGGAAGTACCGCTTGAGCCGGGGCTTGGTGGTGTTGGAAAGTTTGGAATACGCGGATCCGGCGAAGTTCGCCTCGTCATTTGATTTCGGTGGGGTGGAGCCCTTCACCATGGTGCACTTCGATTCGGTACCCAAGGAAATTCGCTGGGACGGGAAAGACGCGTACATCCGCACCCTCCCCGCCGATCGCCCGATGATCGTGGCTTCGGCACTGATGTACCCGCCCATCCAACAAATGAGACGCAGGGTGTGGTTTGCAAATGAATTGCGCGCGGGAAGTCCCACCCACAAAACCCTCTTTCATTTTCACCTGACCGGAGGCGACGGAAACCCCGAATCCGATATGGTCATGGTGCGCGAATTCGTTCGCACGGTATCGATTTCTCAGGTCAGCACATCGGCCGGGCACCGTCGCATCAGGCACCTGAACAAGATCGAGGGCGACGACCGGATGTGGGAATTCAGAATATAAAAGCTTCGGACTTGATGCGCATGGGGTCCATGCCTCTTTTTTCGAGCACGCTCTCCACGTAATCGAAAGTGGATAAGATCTCGGGCTTGCCGTCGACCAGCGCCACGTCGTGTTCGAAATGCGCGGAGTACTTGCCGTCGGCGGTCACGATGGTCCAATTGTCGTCCAGCATGTAGATCTCTTTCGTTCCCATATTGATCATGGGTTCGATGGCCAGCACCATGCCGTCGACCAACTTTTTGCCTCGGCCCCGCTTGCCGTAATTAGGCACTTGGGGTTCTTCGTGCATGGATTTTCCCAATCCGTGGCCCACGAGTTCCCGAACCACGCCATAGCCGTGCGATTCCGCGTGGTGTTGAATGGCGTAGCTGATGTCGCCGATGCGATTTCCCTTGCGCATCTCGTTGATGCCCAGAAACAGGGATTCCTTTGTGACCTTCAGCAGTTTTTGAACTTCCGGGTCCACCTCCCCGATGGCGAAAGTATAGGCGTGGTCTCCGTAAAACTCGTTTTTCACCACGCCGCAATCCACCGAAATGATGTCACCTTCTTCCAGGGGCCTATCGTTGGGGATGCCGTGCACAACGGCTTCATTCACCGACATGCACAGGGAGTTCGGGAAACCCTCGAAACCCAGAAATGCCGGTTCCCCGCCGTTGTCTTTGATGTACTCGTAGGCGATCCGGTCGAGCTCCAAAGGCGTGACTCCCGGGCCGATTTTTTCGGCGATCAGCGCCAAGGTACTCGATACGATGAGTGCGCTTTCGCGCATCAATTCAATTTCTTCGGACGATTTGAGATGAATCATTGGTTTCTGGTCAAATTGAAAATGCGTCGGAACCACCCCGGCTTGGGCGCGAAATTGTGGTGCGCATCGGGGTGGGTGTATTGGAGATTGGCCGGGCCCTCTTCGGGATGGATCATGCGGTACACTTCGCCCCAGCCGGGAAAGCCTCCCACGTTGCGGTCGTCGATGTACAGATCGGCGTTTACCTTCCGGCTCATCCCTTCCACAAAGGTTTCTTCCGGGTAATTTTTGTTGATGGCGTAAAATTCCACTCCGTTCGCGCGGCAGTACTCCACCGCTTCTTCCAAATACCTGCCTTCCCGGATGGTCCACAAAATGAGTCGATGCCCGTTGGCCTGCAACTTGCGCAAGGCGTCGAAGGCGAAGAGCATCTCCTTCCCGATTTTCGGATACCGGTGCTCTACGATGGTGCCGTCGAAATCTACCGCTATGGTGAGGGAATTACCCGTAATCATGAGTGTGATTTGCCGCAAAAATACGAAACAACGCAGCAATGAGCGGAATGGAGGGCGGATGCGTCGCTTCCATTGCGGTTCGCCCGATTCACCCGTGGGGAAAGAGATTTTTACTTCCATGGAAGGCGTATGAACAAAGCGACCCATGTAAACGCTATAAGGAAAACAAAGCTCGGATCAGTGAAAGGAATGCTTCGAAAAATGAAGTGTGGAATAACTCGGTGCACGGATGCAGGTGGCCACAATCGCCCCTTCGAGGCTTCCCTCGCGTGCCACCTAAGGGCGATTTGAAATGGATATCATGACCGCCATACCGGAATCCCATTTTTTCGGCGGAGCTTTTTACCTCGCCGTTTCAAAGCCACTTTATTTATTGCGCTCGGCCAAATTGCGCAAGTGGAGGTACGCCTCTTTGGATTTATGCATCCAACCGGGCGTGTTTCATCCGCGTGACAAGAGGGCGTCCACCTTCGTACTCGATTTCATGAAGTCCATGAATTTAAAGGGTCTTCGCCTCCTCGAGTTGGGCTGTGGTTCGGCGTCGATTGCCTGCCTGGCAGCCACCAAGGGTGCTCGGGTACACGCTTCCGATATCGTCGAGACCGCGTGCCGCAATGCTGAGATCAACGCACGGAGAAACGAGGTCGACATCGCGGTACACCACAGCGATCTCTTCGAAGGGATTCCCAAGAAAACGGCTTTCGACTTGGTGGTGTCCGTACCGCCGTTGGTTCCGCGCTATCCCGAAGACGACCTCGATTTTACGTATTGCTGCGGCGAGCGCCTGGAGTTTTTCATCGGCTTGTTTGAAGGATTGACCGATCACCTCGCACCGCAAGGGCGATTGATCATGCCTCTTCCCAACAATCGGTTCGGCGGCGAAGTCCTCGGCATCGCCCACGAGCGGGGATTCGCCCACAGCGCCCTCAGAAGCATGGCGACACTCCTGTCGTCAAACACCATTTACGGATTCTCCGCGGAGGGTTCCTGAGGTGTTTTTGGGTTTTTGTGGGTGTGTTCTCACCCCGTCGGGTTTCCCGACAAACCTTTCGTTTTTGCCTTGACCCGAAGTCGGTCAGTTTCTCAGGATGACGAATTCCACCCGCCTGTTCTTCGCACGTCCCTCGTCGGTGGCGTTGTCGGCGATGGGTTTCGAACTGCCGAACCCTTCATAACTCAGTCGTTCGGGTCGGGTTTTGGCGTCGAGGAGATAGTCCACCACGGCTTTGGCCCGTCGTCGACTCAAATCGCGGTTGTACAGGTCGCCGCCCACGTTGTCGGTGTGGCCTTCTATGCGGATGTGGAGGTGGGGGTAATCGAGAAGGATGTCCACCAATTTTTCCAATTCTTTTTCGGATTCCGGCAAGAGCGTGGCCTTGTCGAATTCAAAGAAAATATTGTCGAGTTGGATGCGGTCGCCGACTTTGTAATCGATGCTGTCGAGTTTGATCTCCGCGGTCGAAATCGGGGTGGCCTTGGTCAAGATCAGTTTTGGGCGCGGGGCCACGCTCACCGGCGGCTTGGGGCTCAGCTTTTCTTCCGGTGTGGCCCTTCTCACCAATACGTCGTCGATGTAGTAGTACGCCCCGCCTTTTCCTTCCGGGTAAAACACGGTTTCCGTGGCGTCGTCGTGGTAAAAGTTCCCGATGAGCAGGTAGTTCTTTTCGCTGTCCACTTCGAAGACCCCGGATATTTTTTGCCACGCGTTCCACCTCGACTTCACCACTTTTTGGCTGTTTACGTGGGGCGTGAAAAACAGCGGCATTCTGTCGCGGGTCACCACGGCCGTATCGCTGAAGTACATGCCGATGTTGTTGGATGCCCTTTCCGAGGTCACGGCCCGCGCCGCATAAAACTCGGCGTAGTAGCGTTGTCCCGGCACCAGCGCGGAGTCGAGTTTTACCATCAGGTATTCGTGCCAAAACGTTTCCGTTCCCCCTTTGCCGTAGGTTTTGATTCCGGCCATGTTGTCGCCGTTTCGCGGACTTTGCTTGCCGTTGCTGTGGTTTCGCGGGTTGGCCCAGCACGTGCGCTTTACCCGCATGCTCAAGATGTCGGCGGTGCTTTCGGTCGGGGAGTCCCAATCGTGGATGTGGTCGAAATACTCCCTCCCGCTCTGGTTCCAGCGGCAGTATTCCCTCAGGGTGTTTTCAAAACCCGGGTTGGGTACGTAATTGTGGTAGCTCTCGTCCACGGTTCCGATCAAACTTTGCAATACCTGCGCACTGCCCGCGTAGCAGGACAGCAGAAAAATGACCACGGTTGTTCTCAGTCGCATCCCTTCGTTGTTTAAGTTATCCACAATTGCCCGAGGCAAGACAATGCAAAACTAGGCTAATGATAGGCATGATGCAGCTTTCAAGACCCTTTGTTTCCGCACTTGGTTGTGAATAATGGAAAACCTATTTCCTCGGGCGACCCACTGCCGAACATATATTTGCTTATCCGGCAGCATGCGATAGAATGATGCGTTTAACACGAATTTTCCTAAGTGCGGTTCTGATTGGAATGGGGGCGATTCCGGCGGCTTTCGGGCAGCAGGAAACGGGCCCCTTTTCCTGTTTCAATGCGTTTGAAATTCATTACCCGCTTGAGAAAAACGACTTCGCACGCGCGGAAATCAATTTGGACGGCCAAAAGATGTTCGCCGTGCATTACCTCTACCAAGACAAGTACACCTTCTGGTACAAATTCATCGTTCACGAACCCTCGAAAATCGACTTTTCGGTTTCTCCCTCGAACGAAAACGACCGATACCGAGCCATGGTTTTCAAATACGGGGGCGGGGACTTTTGCGACCAATACGTCAACCGGACCATCGACCCCTTGGAACTCCAACGCGCACCGATCTTCGGTGAAGACGGTCACATCACCTACGTCAACACCATAGACGCCGCACCGGGCGATACCTTCTACGTATCCGTATTGGGATTGAACGCCGGCGATTGCGGTCACCTCTTCCACACCGAGTCGGGAGATTACTCTCTGACCATGCACGCCGTTCACCAGCCTTGCTACAATTTCGTCTACCTCGAAGCTCCCGATTACACCCAAGCCAAAATTCCTTTGACCGACGTATCACTGGAATTGTCGGGAATCGAAGAATTCGCGGCCCTGGACGAGGTGATCGAGAAGCCGGAAGCGACCGAAGAGGAAGACAAATCGGGCTATTCGGCCATTACTTCCATCGAGGTCGAGAGCGAAAACGAAAGCATGGTGAGCGTGGGAGACAGGTTGATATTGAACGAAGTGTATTTTTACAACAACACGTACGCATTCAAGCCCGGCGCCGAAGTGGAGCTCGACCAACTGGTGGAGTTCCTCCGCTTCAACTCTACGTTGGAAGTGGAAATTCAGGGGCATTCGGCCAACAATACGGAAGACATCCTGCCCGATCCCAATTTCAAAGGCCAAGGAAAGGAGTGGAATTTTAAAGGGTCGGCTTTTGAGTTGAGCGAGATGCGAGCCAGGGCCGTCAGAGATTATTTGATAAGCAAGGGAATTTCGAAGAAACGCATTACGGCAAAGGGATACGGCGACACGCGAAAACGCATCCCCGACGCCAAGACTTTTGAGGAATTCGAGAAAAATATGCGTGTGGAGGCGCTGGTGGTAAAAGAATGAATCGGTGGATTTGGATTGCGTTTGCTTGCGTTCTCGGTGCCTGTGTGGCACACAAGGATGTGACTTACTTCAACGATATTCAGGGCCGGGAAGAAGGGGTGCTCGATATTCCCGAGGCGCCCGATCAAATCCTCGGGAGCGATGATTTGGTGGAAATCGACATCAGCAGCACCTCGGAAGAGGCCAACAAGTATTTCATCAGAACCGGTTCACAATCCGACGCGGATTACCGCGGCAACGTGTACCGCATATCCAAGTCGGGAACCATCGATCTCCCGTTGATCGGGGAAATAGTTCTCGCCGACCTCACCCTTGAAGACGCGGAAAACCGGCTGAAAGAGGAATTGAGCAAATACTTGAGGGATCCCTCCGTAAACATGCGCTTGGTCAATTTCCGAGTCACGGTTTTGGGCGAAGTCAATAAACCCGGGTTGTATCGAATACCTTCCTCCCGAGCAACCCTTCCGGAAGCACTGGGGCTGGCCGGCGATTTGACGCTGTACGGAAAACGTAGCAATGTGCTCGTGATCCGCGACGCCGGCGATTCGAAAAGGTTTTTCAGGGTCAATCTCAACGACACTTCGGCGTTGACCCGACCGGAATACCACCTCCAAACCGGCGATGTCATTTACGTGGAACCGACCAAAGGCCGCACTTCCGCGGACGACAATATCTACCGCATATTGCCTTTGGCGTTGAGCAGTCTGACCTTCGTGGCAGTAGTTATTGGATTAGTGAGATAGAAAATGGTAGACAATGCATCGGAAACACCGCGGAGGGAAGAGCGGAACTTTGATTTGAAACAGTTTCTGTTCAGGTACCTCCGCTATTGGTACCTGTTCGTGATTTCCATGACGCTGGCGCTGGGTTTCGCGAAGTACTACAACTGGTACAAGAATCCCGTTTTCGCCGTGACCGCCAAGTTGATGGTCAAAGACGATAAAGTCGGGAAGGAATTGTTCCTGAATCAACTGGACATCGAAACCAGGACCAAAAACATCGAGAACGAAATAGAAATCTTGCGCTCCCACGATTTGTTGGCGAAAGCTTTGGGAGAATTGGATTTCGACGTGTCGTATTTTTTGATCGGCGACCTCAAAGTCTCGGAAGTGTACAAAGACGCTCCCTTCGAGGCCGAAATCCATACGCTCGATTACGAGGCTTACGCCACCGAATTTTTCGTGGAATTGATCGACGATTCCCAATACGTGTGGACATTCGAATCCGATGGAAAGCGGCACACTCACCGCGCGGCGTACGGCGAAACCCTGGAGATGAGCCTCGGCTCGGTCACGCTGTACAAACGACCGAATTTTCCGACGAACATCGGCAGCCCGAACTTCGACAAACGCAAATACAGACTGGCGTTCAACACCATATCCCGCAATCAAAGCCGGTACCTCTCAAAATTGAACGTCGGACTTTCCCGACCTCAAAGCACCATCCTCCAAATCTACATCGAAGACGAAGTGCCGCAGAAGGCGCTCGACTTCGTGAATGCGCTCATAGACGTTTATCTGGAAAACGACATCGACGTAAAAAACAAAGCTGCGGGAGCCACGGCGACTTTTCTCGACGAACAACTAAAAGCCATCACCACCGATCTGGAAAGCATCGAGACGAGTCGGGAGCAGTACAAAGTCTCCAAGGGAATCGTCGATTTGGAATCGGAGTCGAAAACCGTGTTGGAAGGCATCCGCGAACTCGACGAGAGGAAGGCTTTGAACGAAACCCGATTGAGTTTGATCCGCCAGTTGCAAAGCTACATCGTCGAGAATCAAGAACTCAATGAGTTGGCGCCGGCGGCAATGGACATCACGGATCCGCTGTTGTTGAAACTGATCAACAAGCTGTCGGAACTTCAGAGCGAACGCGAAATCCTGATCAACAGCAGCACGGTCAATAACCCCAAATTGGTTTCGATCAATGCGGAAATCCAATTGACCCGCACTTCCTTGCTGGAGAACATCCGCAACATCGAGAGGGGATTGCTGCGAAAAGCCGCTGAGATCGACGCTTCCCTGGCCGCATTCGAAGGCCGGATCCGGCGAATTCCAACAACGGAAAGGGAGTTGCTCGAAATCGAACGTCGGTTTCGCATTCAGGAAAGTTTGTACGTGTTCCTTCTCGAGAAGCGCGCCGAGTTGTCAATTTCCCTCGCCGCCACGGAAAGCGATACCCGCGTAGTGGACAAGCCCTACGTGTTGCCCGGCCCCATCGCACCGGTTCCGCAGCGCGCCTATTCCATCGCCATTTTGCTGGGATTGTTCATCCCGGTGTTGGGCATTTTCTTGGTGGAGAAACTCAACGACCGCATCATGACGCCGGGAATGGTGAAGCGCATCACGGATATTCCCATCATCGGCACAGTGCGGTACAGCAAGGACACCACACCCTTGGTGGCTGCGGTAAAACCCCGATCGGGTATCGCCGAAGAATACAGGAACATCCGCACCAATTTGCGATTCTTCAGAACGGAAGGCAAAGCGCGGATCTACATGGTCACCTCGTCCATCGGAGCGGAAGGGAAAACCTTTACCGCCAAAAACCTGTCGGCCGTCTTGGCCGCTTCCGGCGCCAAAACCATTCTCGTCGGTCTCGACCTGAGGAAGCCCCGCATCGTCGAAGACTTCGGCATCGACAACACCACGGGTTGCAGCACCTATCTCAGCTCCAATTCATCCCTCGACGAAGCAGTACACGTCGCCGACCGGGAAGGCTTCCCGGATGTGCTGCCGGCCGGCACGCCACCGCCCAATCCATCGGAATTGATCCTTTCGGATCGCATGTCGATGATGATCCGCGAATTGTCGGAGAGGTACGAGAACATCGTCATCGATACCCCGCCGATCGGGTTGGTTTCCGACGGCTTCGTCCTGGCCCAATACGCGGACGTGTTGCTCTACGTGGTGCGCGAGGGAGTGACCAGAAAAGGGCACTTGGAACACGTGGAAGAACTCCGCAAAAAAGGACACCTGAAAAGCCTCGCCATCGTTTTCAACGCCATGCGACAAACGGGTAGGGCATACGGCTACGCGGGGTCTTACGGCTACGGTTATGGCTACGGCTACGGTCACGATTACGGAAACTATTTCGAAGAGGACGACAAGAAGGGCTGGTTTAACCGATTCCGTCGGAACAAGAAATCATGATTTCCGCTTGGCGCAGCATTTATTCGGGCGGGCAAGGCCGGGGGGCCAAGATCGCTCGAAACATCCTATGGTCCATGGGGCTGAAGGCGGTGAACCTCGCCGTGAGCTTTGTCGTGGTTCCTCTCTACCTGAGCCTGCTCACGGAAACTTCCTTCGGAGTGTGGCTGACGGTCAGCGCCGTGGTGCAATGGCTGAATTTCTTCGACCTCGGCTTGGGAAACGGGTTGCGCAACAAGCTCTCGGAGGCGTTGGCCGCCGATGACACGTCTCTCGCGCGGGTGTATGTGAGTACCACCTATGCACTTCTCACGCTGATCGCCGCGGGGGTGCTGGTGTTGTTTTCCCTTTCCTTTATTTGGGTCGATTGGTCGGATGTGTTCGCAGCACCCGACGGCATGGCGCGGGAAGTCAATCGCATGGTGCTGGTACTCGGACTGTTGTTCGTGCCCCAATTCATTTTTCAACCGATCAAGATGGTCGTAACCGCCGACCAGCGGCCCGCCTTGGCCAACGCCATGAACACCGTGGTGAACGTCCTTCAACTTGCCGGTATTTCAGTGTTGGTTTGGCTCGAAGTGGATTCATTGGTGGTGTTGGCACTCCTCATGGGATCCGCCAACCTCCTTGTTCCCATCGTGGCCCACATCGTGCTATTCGCCGGCCGCTACCGCGATTTCGCACCCCGCCGTGAATCCGTGGATTTCGCGCATTCGAAGGCCCTTTTGGGTTTGGGAACGGTATTTCTGATCCTGCAATTGGCCGCGCTGGTGGTTTTCATGACCGATAACCTCATCATCAGCCGTGTGCTCGGTCCGGACGAAGTGCCGGCGTACAACATCGCCTACCGTTATTTCAACATCGGAACGGTGTTGTTCGCCATGGTGACCACGCCATTCTGGTCGGCTTTTACGGAGGCTTACGTCAAGAAGGATTTCGGGTGGATACGGCGGATGCTCCGTCGTCTGATTTGGATTTGGCTGTTGATGTCGGCCGGGGTGGTGGTCATGTTTTTCTTGTCGCCCTGGGTGTACGACTTGTGGATCGGCGACACGGTGGACATTCCCAGAACCTTGAGCCTTTGCATGGGGCTGTGGGTGGTGGTTTCGTCGGGATTGAGCATCTACGGCACTTTTTTGAGCGGCGTGGGAAAGCTGCGGGTTTCCCTCTATCACGCGGTGTTCGTCATGATCGTCAATATCCCCCTTTCGATTTATTTGGCGGGTTTTCCCGCCCTCGGCAGCGCCGGCGTGATTTTGGCCACCATTCTTGGCGCTTCTTTTCGCGTGTTTTTCCAACCCTATCAAACGTACCGCTTGATTGCGGGAACGGCCCGCGGCATTTGGAACAGGTGAGTGATTACCCGGATTGGAGTCCGTAGTAAGTTTCCAAAGTACGGTGTGCCGATTGGGGTAGAAATTCACGCAATCGGCGATTGTCTTCCGCGAACTCGCGGCGAATGCGCTCCGCCAAAGCCGGCGCGAAGTGGAATTTTTTGCCTTTAGGAAAACCGTGTTCCGCCAAGCGAACGTTTTGACGGTAAATGCGCGCACCCGCAGGGGTGGAAGTGAGCAGGGGTTTTAAAAGGTTGGATTTCCGGATGTATCCCAACTTCCCTTCGGAGATGCTCGGGTTCACCCGCTCGCCGAAATCCACATCTCCCTCCACTTCGAGGTTCATCCCGTCCAGCCATTGCCGCAGTGCTCCCTCGGCGTCGGTACGGAAATCTTCGTAGAGGAACACGTGCACCTTTTCGAAAAGCGATTTGTACAACTCGATCAGAGGCGCATAGCGGTACATGGGAAGGTACTCGGCGGTTTCGAAACTGGGGAACATGGGATTTTCCACGGTGCTCTCGTTGCCGAATCGGATGAATGCTTGGGGCTTCACCGTGTGTCCGGCGTACACCGCCAAGGTGTATAGCGATTCCAACAGGTGCACCTGATTTCGCAAAACCAACATGATTTCCGCGTCGGGATAGGCGTGTTTCAACCTCCGGGCATTGCGCGTGCGGTTTCCCGAGCTGAGGTAGAGGGATTGGCCCGTGAACAGTTCGTTGGACAGGAGGATGTTTCCTTCTTTTTCGGGTTGGGGCAACGACTCGGGATCGCCCTGGCCGTAGAGCGTCTCGTCGAGGTAGAGGAGGTTTTGGAAAGCGGGGGAGTATTGAGTGGTTTCCACACCGAAAAAACGGAAGTCCCGGATGCGGGGAAAAACGCGTTGCTGCAGGAAAGTGCTCGCCGCGCGCGCCATCCCGACGTGGATGACCGTGCGAGGGCCCTCGGAACCGTTTTGTTGATCTCCCGATGAATGCATGCGTTTTGCTTGGTGGTAGTGGGCGGTACACGGAGTGATTCGCCCCCAATCCGAATTTCCAAAGATATCGCATTCACGGCAATGGAATCCCGATGGGGGAGAGGTCGCCCGGTGATTGTCCCAAAGGAATCGGCGATGGGATTTGCACGGGAACTCGCCGATGGACGCCACACCCACAAAAACCCAAAAACCAATCCATTACGGCTTCACGGGGTGTAGAAAACTTTTGACTGTCCTTATTTCGAAGCCTTTATGGCCCTTGAATTTGTACACGTCGCAAAACGCGAATTCCGCGCCGCCTGTGGTGGTGATGCGGCCGTGCACGGCCGCGTCGGTGCCGTGGGTGATGATGCTTTCGATCTCGATTCGGCCGGCGTTGCGGATGGGGTGTTCCCGTAGGCCCTCCATGATTTCCGAACCGCCGAACTCTTCTTGCCCATCCACCAGTCGCCAAATGGTTTTGTCGTAAATAGACCGGGAGATGAATTCCCGATCATCGTTTGCGATGGCGGCTATAAAGTCTTTCAAAAACAGCTTCTTGGGTGAGTTTCCGCAATCTTTGGGTGCGATGATTTCCGCCATTTGCCGGGGTGATTTAATACGGGACGAACCGAACGATTCGGCGTGTTTCTTACGGTATGCGCTTGATTTCGGCGCCGATGGCGTTCAGTCTGGTGTCGATGTTTTGGTAGCCTCGGTCGATTTGCTCGATGTTGTGGATGGTGCTGACTCCTTCGGCGCTGAGGGCGGCGATGAGCAGGGATACCCCTGCGCGGATGTCGGGCGAAGTCATGGAAATGCCTCGCAACGGCACTTGGCGATCGAGCCCGATGACGGTGGCGCGGTGCGGATCGCAGAGGATGATCTGCGCGCCCATGTCGATGAGTTTATCGACGAAAAACAATCGGCTTTCGAACATTTTTTGGTGAACCAATACCGCTCCCTTGGCTTGGGTGGCCACCACGAGGATGATGCTCAGCAAGTCGGGGGTGAATCCCGGCCAGGGGTGGTCGGAAATGGTCATGATGGAGCCGTCGATGTAGCTGTCGATGGTGTATCGGTCTTGGGCGGGGATGTGGATGTCGTCGCCCGTTCTTTCCATGTGAATGCCGAGGCGGCGGAAGGTGTCGGGGATGATGCCCAGCATGTCGTAACCCACGTTTCGGATGGTGATATCCGACTGGGTCATGGCGGCCATGCCGATGAAGCTGCCCACCTCGATCATGTCGGGCAATACGCGGTGCTTGCAGCCTCCGAGGCGATCGACGCCGGTAATTTTGATGAGGTTGCTGCCCGCGCCGGAAATTTTTGCGCCCATGGAATTGAGCATCTTGCACAGCTGGGTGATGTACGGTTCGCAGGCGGCGTTGTAGATGGTGGTTTCGCCTTTGGCCATGGTGGCCGCCATGATGATGTTGGCGGTACCCGTCACCGACGGCTCGTCGAGGTGCATGTACGTTCCGCGGAGGTTTCCCGCTTCCACGGTGTAGAAGTTGTCTTCGGCGCGGTAGTCGAAAATGGCGCCGAGCTTTTGGAATCCGATGAAGTGGGTGTCGAGACGTCGTCGGCCTATTTTGTCGCCGCCCGGTTTGGGGATGTACCCTTTTCCGAAACGCGCGAGCAAGGGGCCTACGATCATGACCGATCCCCGCAAAGCGCTGCCTTTGCGTTTGAATTCGTCGGTGAGCAGAAATTCTACGTCGATGTTTTTTGCGGTGAACGCGTAGCGTTCCGGGCCGAGTTTTTCCACTTCCACACCGAGCGATTTCAACAAATCGATCAATTTGTTGACGTCGATGATGTCAGGCACATTGTCCACCTCCACGCGCTCTTCGGTGAGCAGGGTGGCGCAGAGGATTTGCAGTATTTCGTTCTTGGCCCCTTGGGGGTGCAAGTCGCCTTTCAACTTTTTGCCCCCGACGATTTCGAATGAACCCATTAGTATTTCTTTTTGCGCTTGCGTCCGGTTTTCTTTCTCGAGCGGTTTTTGTTTTGACTTTTATTCATCTGGTTCACGCCCATCTGCCTTACCACGTCCCGCGTGTCGTCCAGGTCTTCTTCCGGGTTTTCGATTTGTAGCGCGCCTTTGGACAGTTTTTTCAAGTCGGCGGCGATTACCTCGTCTTTTACCGTGTTTTGCGCCCACACCACGTAGGTGCGTTTCATGAGGTTGGCCACGCTCACCGCGGCTTTTTTACGCTCTTCTTCGTCTTTGATGGCGGCGGCTTCATCCACCACTCGCTCGATAATGCGCCCGTAATGCCCGAAGGTGATGTTGTTCTTCGGATAATCCATGCGGCGCGGTTTGGTTTGAAAACTCTCCTTGGTCGGCTTTTCGTAGGGCGAATCCACGTCGAGTTTAAAGTCGGACATCACGTGAAGTTGATCCCACAATTTGTGGTTGTAGTCTTCCACGTCGCGCAACTGCGGAAAGAGGTTGGCCATGATTTTGATGATCGCGCGGGCGCATCGGTTTCGCTCCTCGCGGTCTTCGATGCCCACGCAGTGCTCGATCATTTGATGTATGCTGCGACCGTATTCCGGAATAATCAAATCCGGTCGGGTGCTGTTGTATGTCAATTTCATAGGATTGTGTTTGGTCAGATCATCCGGGGGAACGGTAAGGTTGGGTGACTTCGATCAAGTCGGTGCGCAACATCGGTTGCGTCAGGCCCCCGGGTCACAAATATAGGATTTTTGATTTTGGACTTTGTGGGTGTGACTTCAATCGCCGGCGCTTAAAATTTGAATATCAATCCCGCACTGGGCAAGATCGGCAATTGGTCCACGCGATTGCCCGTCAGTCGATCGAGGTAGAAGATGTTTTGACGGTCGTACAAGTTGGTGACGCTCACGCTCGCCTCCAAGGAGGAATGCTCGCTGAATCGGAAAGTGCGCTTCACCGTCACGTCGAAACGGTGGTAGTCGGGCAATCGGCCTTCATTGAGGGGGCCGTACTGCACGTCGGGTTCCGAGGCGTTGGTTTCCGTGATGTCGGTGTTGAAACCGTCGCCGAGGTTTTCTCCGAGGTAGTACCCTTGGGATTGGGTGAAGGGGAATCCGCTTCCGTAGTTCCACCGCCCGTTTACCTCCCAATCGAGGTTTTTGCCGAAGCGGTACGACGCCAAGAGGTTTACGTTGTGGCGGCGGTCGAAGATGGGGTAGTAGGTGCGCAGGCCGTCCCATCGATCCACTTTCGACAAGGAGTACACGGCCCAGATGTACACTTTCCGCGATTCGTAACTCGCCGTGAAGTCCAGCCCCATGGCCTCGCCGTCTTCGACGATGAAGTCGTTTTTGAGCATGGGGGAAATGTTGGGGTCGCGATTGTCCGAACGGTACAGCTTGTTGCGGTTCATATTGGTCAATTGGAAGAACCGCTTGTAATAGGCTTCCACGTTGAAAGACAGGTATTCGTTGAAGTCGTATTCGGTTCCCACGATGAGGTGTCCCGCTTTTTGGAGCGGGTCATCCACGGTTCGGGTCTTCCCCCACCCATTCACGAAGGTGTTCTGCAAATCTTCGGGTCCCACCAAAAAGCCGTAGAACAGGTTGACCACGTCCCGGTCGGAATTGGCGGAAATGAGGTTTTGGGAATACAAGCCACCCGCAAATTTAAAACGCAGGGTTTCGGTGAGGTTGTATTTCGCGGCGAGGCGCGGCTCGGGTTGCAGTGTGCGGATGGAACCGTAGTACTGCAACCGCAGACCCATGTCGAGAATGAGGTCGTTGAGTTTCCACTTGTACGTACCGAATCCCACCAGCTCGGTGTTGGTGCCGGTGTTGTCGATCTGCAGTCCGATGGGGTTGAAAAACGACAATTCGGTTCGGAAGTTCGTGATGTCGATGCCGTACTTCAATTCGTCTTCGCCGAAGAAGTACTTGAAATTCATGAAAATGTTGAAGCTGTTTACGCCGCTCGTCCGAGGCTGAAGATTCACGGTTTCTTCACCCGTGTCGGCGGCTGTAGGACCCGCCGACGTTTCTTCCAGAAGCGTGATGTCGTAATTGCTCAGGTTGAACCCCCCTTCCATGAGTGCGGAAGAATTTTCGGGGGTCAATACGAAGTTCAATCCGGTACCGAAGGAATTCCACTCGAGCTGTGAATTGCTTTGGAAGTTCACGCGGTCTTGGAAGTTGAATCCGAAGACGTTGAATTTGCTTCCCGTGGTCGTGGCGAAGGACACTTTGCCGTAGAGATCGGTAAACGCGAAGGGCAGTCCGTCTTCATCGACGTACCCGTAGAGCATTTTGGATGTTTCGTCCAAGTAGGAGTGTCGCGCCGACAGCACGTAGGAGATCGAAGAGTTCCCTTCGTTCGTCTGTTTGATCAACGGACCTTCGATCATGGCGTTAGCCGCGAAGCTGTTGATTCCCACATTTCCCGATACCCGTCTTTTGTTTCCGTCCCGGGTGCGGATGTCCATCACCGAGGAGATGCGGCCCCCGTACTCGGCGCCGAATCCACCGGTGTAGATGTCGGCGTTGCGCAAGATTTCCGTGTCGAAAACCGAGAACAGCCCGATGCTGTGGAAGGGGTTGTAGATGGTCATGCCGTCCAGCAGCACCTTGTTCTGAATGGGCGATCCACCGCGGATGTACAACTGCCCTCCTTGGTCGCCGGTGAATACCACTCCCGGCAATACCTGCAGGTACTGGGCCAAGTCCGGGCTGCCGCCCACGGAAGGGATCTGTTTGATTTCTTTCGGTGTGGCTTTGGTGACCGACATCGTTACGTTGTTCTGTCGCTCCTGCCTTTCGGCGGAGACTTCCACGGCCTGGATGTTCACGCTCGCGCTCTTGAGAAAGAGTTTCAAATTTTGGACTTTCCCCTTTTCCACGGTCACGGGCCTTTCCAAAGTTTCGTAGCCCAGATAGCTCACCATCAGCGTGTACTCTCCTTCCGGCACGTTGTTGATGGAAAAGTATCCATTCACATCGGTGGGCGCGCCGTAAGTCGTTCCTTCCAGGTAGACGTTGGTGAAGATCACCGCCTCGCCGGTGGCTTCTTCGTAAACGAATCCTTTGATATCGCCTTGTGCCCAAGCACAATCGAATGCCAAAATCGCCAATAAGGTAGAGCAGAGTGCCGTGAGGTGTGCTTTCAAATTCTGTCGAATCACGTTTCGGTGTTTAGGTGGGGTAAAAAGGGCGCTAATTTACGCATTCCCGGGAGTGGAAAGTTCGAGGTGCGGCAGGGTGCGTTTCGTGGGTTTCAAAGAGTACCTCACTCTTCGGAGCGACTCAAGTGCGTACGATCCTCGCCACCATTTCTCGCATCAGAGGAGCGTGCTGCGCGGAGGTCGATCCCACTCCTTTGGATTTCAGGTCGATGTCGTGAAGGATTTCGATGATCTTCATCAAGCGCATTTGTGAATGCCCCGCGGCGGCTTTTTTGTACTCCCCGACGAAGTAGGGATGGACGCCCAAGGCAGAGGCCAATTTCCGATCGTCGGCCCCCTTCAACTCCGATCGCATCAGGATGAGCTTGGAGTAATAATGAAACAGGCGCGATACGATCATGATCACGTGGTGGTCCTTTTCGTTGTTGGCGAAGTGATTCGCGATCATCATGGCCTTTTCGGTGTCGCCGAGACCCAACGCCTTCTGGAGCTCGAACACGTTGAAATCCTTGGAAATGCCGATGTGTTTCTGAACCATTTCCGCGGTGATTTTCCCACCGCCTTCGTTCACCAAATCCAAGCGGTCGAGGGCTTTATTCAGGTTGGTCAAATCGGAGCCGATGCTTTCTGCGAGCATCACGGCGGCGCGAGAATCCAAATCCATGTTGCGCTCCTTGCTCCTTTGGGTCAACCACGGGATGATCTTGTTGTCGTAAAGTCGTGTGCCGTTGTGGTACACACCCGCTTTTTTGAGGCGCTTCGCCAAGGCGGTGGTACCGTTGAGCTTTTTGTCCCGGTAGTTGATCACCAACACGGTCGTCGGCACGGGGTGGTCGACCAAGGGGAGAAGCGCGTCGAGCTTTCGCGACCACGTTTGCGCCTCTTTGACGATCACCACCCGGCGTTCGGCCAGCATGGGGAACTGCTTTACGTGAATGGACAGTTCCGAAGGATCGAGGTCTTTGGCGTAAAGTATGGTTTGGTTGAAATCCCTCTCTTCTACCGCCAAGACGTTCTCCGCGATGTACTCGGTCATCACGTCCATGTAATACGTCTCCTCCCCGTCAAAAAAGTAGATGGGTTTGAATTCCCGCTTCTTCAGCGACGCCATGATCTCTTCGAACGACATACTATCGTATCCTTATTAGAATTTCAGGTGGCGCACCGAACGTCCGTCGGTGGCGATTTCCTTCATGGCGCCTATTCCCAGTTTGATGTGGGTGTCGACGTAGTTTTTAGTGACTTCCCTGTCGCTTTCTATCGTTTTCACCCCTTCGGCCACCATGGGTTGGTCGGTCACCAGCAGAAATGCACCCGTGGGGATCTTGTTCGCAAACCCAGCGACGAAAATCGTGGCGGTTTCCATATCGATGGCCATGGAACGGGTTTTCCTGAGGTATTTCTTGAAGTCGGTGTCGTGCTCCCAAACGCGGCGGTTGGTGGTGTACACCGTACCGGTCCAATAGTCGAGCCCCATGTCGCGAATGGTCGACGAAACTGCGCGCTGAAGCATAAACGAAGGCAGGGCCGGCACCTCGGGCATCATGTAGTCGTGGCTGGTTCCCTCTCCGCGGATGGCGGCGATGGGCAGGATGAAATCACCCACCTTGTTTTTCTTCTTCAACCCGCCGCACTTGCCCAGAAACAACGCGGCCTTGGGCTGGATGGCGCTCAGAAGATCCATGATGGTCGCCGCGTTGGCGCTCCCCATACCGAAATCGATGATGCTCACGTCGTCTTTGTGAGCGCTGGGCATGGCTTTGTCCAATCCCTTGACTTCCACGTTCAAAAATTCCGCGAAACGCTCGACGTAATGCGCGAAATTCGTCAACAAAATGTAATCGCCGAACCCGTCGAGGGGAACGCCGGTGTACCTTGGCAACCAGTTTTCAACTATATCCTTTTTTGTTTTCATCTATCTTTGTTTTGATGCAAGCACTGAATCTGCCGGCGTGGCCTTTTAAGATCGTCAAAGATAAAGGCAAGTATGAGATTTTCGACCCCGTAAGGAGAAAGTATCTGACTTTGACCCCTGAAGAATGGGTGAGACAACACGTAGTGCGGTTCTTGATCGACCACCGGGGATTTCCGGCAGGATTGCTTCAAACGGAGCGCCAAGTCAAACACCACCAGAGGAAAGGCCGGTACGACGCCATGTTTCGCGATCGTCGGGGAAACCCCTTGGTCTTGATAGAGTGCAAGGCTCCCTCCGTACGAATCGACGAAACGACATTCGCCCAAATATCCCGTTACAATTCCGCCTTGCAAGTACCTTATTGGATGCTGTCGAACGGCATGGTGCATTTCTTCGGACGGGTAATTCCGGAGGAGGGCCGATTGGAATACATGGAAGGCATACCCGATTATTCCGAACTTTCGGGCGGAGGTGCGTAGCCGCTGAAGCCGGAATATCTTTTTTGGAATTCACCGAAGTGGCCGATAAATTCGTTGTTCCTTCTTTCGCAACACAGTATATTTGAGTGACCCAAAAAACCCGAAAACCATCACCGACCCATGAATAAACGATTCGCTATCCCCGTACTGTTATGGATGGTTTTCCTACTTGGCGGCACGGCGTTCAGCCAAAGCCGAACCTACCCCGGAAAGTTGAACCTCGCATTGCAGAGCGCCTTGCGCCACGGTGATCCCGACCGCATGGTCGATTTGCTCGTCCGAGGTGACGTAGAGGGAATCCAAGTCGCGGCGAGGGCCTCCGAGGGCGTGATCAAACACACCGTGAAGGGCTTGGTATCCCTCTCCCTGCCCGCCGCCGAAATTCCGCTTTTCGCATCCCATCCCTCCGTGGAATTCGTGGAATATCGAAACTCCAAGTTGCACGTCCTGAACGACATGATGCTCCTGAACAACAACGTAGCACCCGTGCACGCGGGCATGGCGCCGCTTCCACAAGCCTACACGGGAGAAGACGTGATCATCGGGATCATCGATACGGGCATCGAACTCGGCCACCCCGACTTCCAAGACGCCCAAGGGAATACCCGCGTGCTCGCATTGTGGGACCAAACCGTGGCGGAAGACGATCCCTTCCGCATTCCCCAGCCGTACGGTTACGGTCAGGAGTGGACCGCCGAAGACATCGACGCCAACGTGCACAACCACGATGACCCCGCGAATTACTTCGGACACGGCTCTACCGTCGCGGGTGTGGCCACCGGAAACGCCGGCGCATCGGGCCAATTGCCCGGTGTGGCGCCGGATGCGGATATCATCGTGGTCGCTTCCGATCTGGATCGGGAGAATTGGTCGGGCGCCATGGTCGACGCGGTGGATTACATTTTCGAACGGGCCGATGCGCTGGGCAAACCGGTGGTCATCAACATCAGCTTGGGCGACTACTTCGGTTCACACGACGCCCTCGACGGCGCCACCTTGTTCATCGAATCCCTCATCGACGCGCAGCCGGGCCGGTCCGTAGTGGCCGCCGCCGGAAACAGTGCAAACTTTCCGCCTTACCACCTCGCCTACGACGTGCCGCAAACGGATACCGCTTTTACGTGGATGCGCTACCACCCCAATTCCCTGCTTGGAGAGGGAGCCGTGTTCTTCGAATTGTGGGCCGATTCTGTCACTTTCGCCCAAACACGCTATTCCGTCGGTGCCGACCTCACCACGCCGGAGTATGAATTCATGGGCTACGTTTCATGGCGCGATGCGGTGATGAACACCAACACGATCATTACCGATACCTTGATGCACAACGGAAACATCTTGGGTATCGTCGACACGTGGGCGGGAAGAAGAGGTGATCAATATTTGGTGCAGGTGGCGGTGACGCAACCCTTCAGCAACCAATACAGATGGCGCTTCGCCACTACCGGCGGCGGGCGCTTCGACGTGTGGAGCCACGGTCCGTTCGGCACTTCCGTGATCGAATTTTCACAGCTCCCCGACGAGGAGGCCTATCCCCCCATGCAGCACTACCGCTATCCCGACAAGGAAAGTACCATCGTGGATGCCTGGGCCTGTTCAGACATGGTCATCACCGTCGGAAACTACACCAACAGAAACAGCTTCGTAAACTACACCGGCGGAACCACCGAATACCCCGACCAGCCGGGTGCGATTTCAATCAACTCCAGCGGGGGGCCGACGCGGGATTTGAGGTTGAAACCCGACGTCGCGGCAAGCGGCGATCAAACACTCAGCGCGGGACGCCTCGCCACCCTCAATTCATACATCATCAATACACCGAACCGTGTGTCTTCCGACGGCTGGCACTACGTAAACGGCGGCACTTCCATCGCCTCTCCCGTCGTGGCCGGAGTGGCGGCACTCTACCTGTCGCGAGATCCCGAAGCCGACTGGCTCGAAATCAAGAACGCCATCGTCGAAAACGCCGTCGCCGACCCGTTTACCGGCGCCCTTCCCAACCAGCGGTTCGGAAACGGAAAAATCGATGCCTTCGCCACGCTGACACAGCCCTTTACCACCGGTGTGCGAACCGTGGAGTACAACGCCATCTCGGTTTATCCGAACCCGACGACGAATTCCCTCTTCCTGGCTTCCGGGCCGGACCGCATGCGCTCCGCCACGATATACGATACGGCGGGCCGACTCGTGACGACCGTCGGGTTCTCGAATTCCCGAGGTTCGGATGCGGAGGTCGACGTTTCGGGTTTACAGCCCGGTATTTATCTCTTGGTGGTTCATTACCGGGACGGTGGTACGGGGCAGGCCCGTTTTGCGGTAGGACGTTGATACGGCGGGCCGGGATAGGACGCATCGACCCCAGAGATGATCGACCGGTACGGGATATCGCGACGTCGTCGATATCGGAAATGGTCTTCCCTTGACGCGTGCCGAAACTTTTCCATTATTTTTGCGGACCAAATCAAAAACCACCATCCTTCATGGATTTTTCCAAAATCATCTCGGTATCCGGCAAGCCGGGATTGTACGAACTCACCGCCCAATCGCGGAGCAGCATCATTGTGAAATCATTGGACGACGGATCGAAAACCGCCATCAGCAACGCCCATCGGGTAAGCACCCTGGCGGATATCACGATTTACACCGATGGGGGAGATGTTCCGCTCGAAGAGGTATTCAAAAAATTCCATGAAAAACAGGGCGATCAACCCATCGATGTCGACGTCAAAGACCCCGAAGCACTGCAGGAGTACCTGTTTTCCGTCTTGCCCGAATACGATGAAGACCGCGTGTACACGTCGGATATCCGCAAGATGGTGAAGTGGTACAACCTCATCGTAAAATCTTATCCGGACGCCTTCACCGCCGATGAAGCATCCACCGAAGAAGCTTCCGAGTCGACCGCAGAGGAAAATACCTCGCGGGACGGCGGCGAATCCGAATCGGATGCCGTAGGCGCGGAAACGGAAAAAGGGGAAAAGAAAGAATAAGTTTTTCGCTCGGCGGGGCGGCCGCACGGAGTCGGATGGCTCAGGGGAGAATGTTCACTTCCCTTTCGAGCTCCACCCCGTACTTCTCTTTTATGTCGGTGAGAATGTCTTCGGAAAGGTCGTAAACTTCCTTTCCCGTCGCACCCCCAAAATTCACCAACACCAGCGCCTGCCGCGCGTGCACCCCGCAATTGCCCCTGCGGTATCCTTTCCAGCCGCATTGTTCGATCAGCCATCCCGCGGCCAATTTGTACCCGCCTTCCGGCGCGGGATAAAACGGCATTCCCGGGTGCTTTTCCATGAGGCTTCTGTACACGGCTTCGGGCACCACCGGGTTTTTGAAAAAGCTCCCCGCATTGCCCAACACTTTCGGGTCGGGAAGTTTGGAAGTCCGAATGTTTATCACCGCTTGGCTCACCGCTTTGATCGAGGGTTCCGTCACGCCCATCGACTTCAGTTCGGCTTCGATCGCGCCGTATTTCGTGTTGAATTCAGGTTTTTTCAAAAGCTTGTACGTCACGCTCATAATAGAGTGTTTTCCCTTTAGGCGCCGCTTGAAAACGCTCTCCCTATAGCCGAATTCGCTCTCCTTCCGGTCGAAGGTTTCCATCTCCCCCGTTTCCAGATTGTACGCCTCCAATTCGTGAAACCTGTCCTTGATTTCCACACCGTACGCCCCGATATTCTGCATGGGGCTGGCACCGACGTTTCCCGGAATCAGCGAGAGGTTTTCCAGGCCCGCCCAACCTTGTTCAATGCACTGTTGCACAAAAGAATGCCATACCTCTCCCGCACCCGCTTTCACCCACACGTAGTCTTCGTTTTCATCGATTTTCTCGATGCCTTTCACCTCGTTTTTCAAAACCAGACCGGGAAAATCATCCGTAAACAGCACGTTGCTACCACCGCCCAAAATCATTTTTCGCCAACCCTCATACCGCTTGTCAGTCAAGGCCTCCTCCAGTTGCTCGGCGTTTGAAAACCGTCTGAGCGCACGCGCACGCGCCGGCACGCCGAAAGTCGTAATAGGCGTCAACGCGGCATTTTCAAGATTCTGCATTCCCGTGTTTTTCGGCAAATCTAATCAGTGCGGCCGTTACTTCGCCTCCAAACCGAAATCTTCTCGCCATTCCAAGTCTTTTCTTGGGTGCGCCCCTCGATGATCTCAGGCATTCCACTCCCGTTTACTCGATTTTCTCTCTCTAATTTTCATGCTTCTCATTTGAGCCGGGTCGGTCTACAGCCTTTATCCGGGGCTACGCAGCCCTCGTGCCCGTATGCCCTCTCGGGAGCTTCCAAGGTCGCTCCGCTCGGGCACGGCCACGCGGGCTGCGTAGCCCCGGGATGCCGGCTTCCGCCCTCGCACGATTCCCGACTCGAAGAGATTCCCTCGATTCTCATGCTCATCTTCAGGTTCAAATCTCCCTAAACTTCTTCCTGCTAATTTTACGCCCCGTGAACAACCGCATTTCCATATCGGTGAGCAACGATCTGGCCACGGATCAGCGCGTCAGGAAGCAGTGCGAATCGCTTCAAGCCAACGGCTACACCCCCGTTTTGGTAGGCAGACGCCTGCCGGGAAGTCTGCCGGTGAAGAGGTCGTACCCTACGCGGCGTATGAAACTATTGTTCAACAAAGGCCCCATGTTTTACGCCGAGTTGAATGTCCGCTTGTTCTTCAGGCTGCTGTTTACAAGAGCCTCGCTTTTGTACGCCAACGATCTCGACACCCTCCCGGCCAATGCATTGGTGTCGGTACTTCGGGGGCTGCCATTGGTCTACGACAGCCACGAGTACTTTACCGAGGTACCCGAAATTCAGCACAAACCCTTCACCAAACACACGTGGAGATGCCTGGAGCGAACCTTCATCCGTTTCGCCGACACGGTCATCACCGTTAGTCCGTCCATCGCTACGCTGTTGCGCCGCACCTACGGTCTGGACGAAGTGCTCGTCGTGCGCAATCTTCCCGACCGGAAACACGTGCGACAACCGTATTCCAAGAGGGATATCGGAGTGGAAGACAACGTGTTTCTATTGATCGCCCAAGGCAGCGGCATCAACATGGACCGGGGCATGGAAGAGATGGTCGAAGCCATGCGCTCGCTCGATCGAGTGGTGCTCATGATCATCGGCGGCGGCGACGCCATTCCGCGTTTGAAGCGGATGGTCGACGACCACAGCCTTCACCACTGCGTGATCTTCAAACCAAAGATGACGTACGAGGAATTGATGCGCCACACGGCCGCCGCGGATCTTGGATTGAGTTTCGACAAAAACACCAACGTCAATTACCGCTACAGCCTTCCCAACAAGCTCTTCGATTACATACTGGCCGGCACGCCTCCCCTCGTTTCCGACTTGGTCGAGGTGCGGCGCGTGGTCACCGAGCGCAACCTCGGCTACGTGCTCACCGGCCACGACAGCGCCACTATGGCGCGTACCATCGAGAAAATCCGAAATGATCCCCGCACACTGGCGGAAAAAAGGGAAAACTGTCTGAAGGCGGCCGACACGCTGCTGTGGAAATTCGATTTCGAGCCGGTGCTGGATCGCATCCGCGCCTTACTGACGCGTTAAGCCCGAACCGCCCCTCAGCTCTCGGCGATAACCGTGCTGTCGGTGCACCGCAATACGCGGGACGAGTATTTTTTCATGTGCACGTAATCGTGGGTCGCCATAAGCACCGCGCGACCGCTTTGACTGATGGCGTACAGAAGGTCCAGGATTTCTTCCGTGGTCGCGGGATCCAAATTCCCCGTCGGCTCGTCGGCCAAGATAATGTCCGGGTCATTGAGGAGAGCCCGGGCCACGACCACCCGCTGTTGTTCTCCTCCCGAAAGTTCGTGCGGAAATTTGTAGCCTTTTTTGCCCAAGCCGACTTTTTCCAGTACCTCACCGGCCCGCACCTTCATTTCTTCCTTGTTTTTCCAACCCGTCGCCCGGAGCACGAAGAGCAGGTTTTCGTCCACCGTCCGATCGGTCAGCAATTCGAAGTCTTGAAACACGATGCCGAGCTTGCGGCGCAAATAGGGAATTTGCCTTCGCTTGAGTTTTCGGAGGTCGAATTCACCTACGGTTCCTTCCCCTTCCCGAAGAGGCAATTCCCCGTACAGCGTTTTCAGCAAACTGCTCTTGCCCGTACCGGTTTTTCCGATCAGGTAGACGAAGTCGCCTTTGTCAATTTCGAAATTGACGTTGGAGAGCACGAGGTGATCACCCTGAAAAATGGTGGCGTTCTCAATTGCGACGATGGTGTCCAGAGCCATGGCGATTGTTTGGGGAATGAGGGCGTAAAACTAAGATAATTTCCCCGCAACGGTCGCGTTAGTACTCTTTCGACACAACCCGATCCACCGATTCTTCTTCACAAATTCACGTGCAAAACTTCACCCGGAAAAGCCGCCGAATTCCCCGCCGTGCAAGTAATTTTATGCGTTTGAAATCACGCATGCAAATGAAATTTATTTTTCGCCCATCCTTGGTGCTAGTCGCCCTGTCGTTTTTTACCGGCGTACACGTTCACGGTCAAGAAACCGAGGTGTTTCGAAGTGATCTCAAAGGGTACTACGACGCGGTGGAGCTCATGGAGTTCGGCCAGTACGAACCGGCGCGGAAAGGCTTCGAAGATTTCATTTCCCAAAAAGCCGATCAACCCGACAACGAGTTTTTCGTGAACGCCACATACTACCGGGCTTCATCGGCCATGGAACTCTTCCACCGCGACGCCGAATTTCTGATGGAGGAATTCGTGCTCAAATACCCGGAGTCGATCTGGCTCAGGCCGGCCATCCTCCAACTCGGCAGGTACAATTTCAACCGCCGTGATTACGACGACGCTTTGCGCTGGCTCGACAGGCTCGATGTGCGGGATTACGACGCCTTGACTCGGGACGAGATCATTTTCAAAAAAGGATTTTCCGCATTTGAACTGGGCCAATTCGAAGTGGCGCGAAAAGCGTTCTACCAACTCAAAGACAACGAAGGGGCCTACTTCGGACCGACCAATTACTACTACGGTCACATCGCATACACGGAAGGGAATTACCAAACCGCCCTCGAAAGTTTCAAAAAGGCCGAGACGGACGAAAATTTCGCCCCGGTGGTGCCGTACTACATCGCCCAGATTTATCACTTCCAACACAAATACGCGGAATTGATCGAGTACGCCGCCCCGCTTTGGGAGCAACAGGATACCAAAAGGCGCAACGAAATCGCGGGATTGCTCGGGAACGCCCATTACCAACGCGGGGAATTCTCAGAGTCCATTCCCTACCTCGAAGCGTATCTGACGGGCACGTACAACCCCGATCCGGTCGACGCTTACATGCTGGCGTACGCGCACTACCGCAACGGGGAGTACCGCAAATCCATCGATTACTTTTCAAAAGCCTCGAAAGGGGAAGGGGAGTTGGGTCAAATCGCTACCTACCAAATGGCCCACGCCTATTTGGAATTGGGCGACAAGAAGTACGCACAGAACGCGTTCAAAGTGGCCGCGGAACTTGATTACGACCGCGAAGTCACGGAAGACGCGTTGTTCAACCACGCCAAACTGGCCTACGAACTGAGCTACGATCCCTTTCACGAAGCCATCAAAGCCTTTGAAGATTACCTCGAGAAATACCCGGGATCGGATCGAAGGGAAGAGTCGTACGAGTTTTTGCTCAACGTGTACTTGGTGACCAAAAATTACCCCGCGGCCCTCTCCGCATTCGACAAGATCGAAAGGTTGAACCCCATCCAAAAAGGCCTCTACCAGCGTTCGGCGTACAACATGGCCGTTGAGGAAATGAACAAAGGCAACAACGAAAGCGCGCTGAAATACCTGAACTTGTCGAAAAAATATACCGAGAACCCCCAAATAACCGCCTTGGCCGACTACCTCACCGGCGAATTGCAATACCGAAACGGCAACTACGCCCAAGGCATATCGGCCTATCGGCAATTTTTGGACAACCCCGCGGCCTACCAAACGCCGCATTACAACACGGCCAATTACAACATCGGCTACGCGTTTTTCCGCTCCGACCAATACGACAGGGCCCTGACGGCTTTCAGGAATTACGTGGCTTCCAAAGACACCGACCCGGCGCGGAAAAGCGATGCGTACATGCGCATCGGCGACATCAACTTGGTCACGAAGAATTACGACCGCGCCATCGAAAGTTATCAATCGGCCACAACCGGCCACGGCGCAAACGCCGATTATGCAATGTTCCAAAGCGCTATGGCTTACGGGTACAAGCAAGACTACGCCGGTAAAAGTTCCACCCTCGAAAACCTTCTAAAAGAATTCCCCGCCACTTCATTGGGCGCCATGGCCCGATTTGAATTGGGTGAAAGTTATTTCCTCGACGGGAAATTGCAAAAGGCCCTGCAAGCTTTTAATTCCGTCATCGAAACGCACGGTCAATCGCCTTATCGCAAGAAGGCCCTCCTCCAGCGCGGATTGGTGCAATACCGCTTGGGCGAATTCGACAACGCCATCGCCAGCTACAAAACCGTGGTGAAAGACTATGGGGTGGACGCCGAATCTCAAGAAGCCATCGCCACGCTCAAGAACATCTACCTCGACTTGGGGCGAGTGGATGAGTATACCTCGTGGCTTTCCACAGTATCGGACTACGAAATATCGCCCGGCGAGCTCGATAGCCTGCAGTACCAAGCCGCGGAAAATCTGGTTTCGGAAAACGATTGCGACGCCGCCATAACGGCCTTGGAAAATTACCTTTCCAAACACCCGGGCGGAATGTTCGTGACCAACGCCCGATACTACATTGCCGAATGCGCCTACAGAAAGAACGATTACGAGAGGGCACTGGAAAGTTACGAGTACGTGGTCGCCCAACCCACGGGTCAGTTTACCGAATCGGCCTTGTTGGGTGCGGCCGATATCTTGTACCGAAACAAAGACTACGAGAGAGCGATGCAGCGCTACCAAAGTCTCGAAGAAGTCGCCGCCTTCCCCACCAATGTGCTCGAAGCCAAAATCGGGCAAATGCGCACCGGCTACGCCTTGGGCATGTACGATCAAGCCCTCGAAAAGGCCAACCAAGTCATCGACGATGCAAATACCCCGGCTGACATCCGCGCGGAAGCTCGGTTGAACAGGGCGAGAATCTATTTCACCACTCGGGAATACGACAAAGCACGAACCGATTACCGATGGCTTGTGGACAACGTGCGCTCGGTTTCCGGAGCGGAATCGCAATTCCGTCTCGCGCAAATCGAATACATCGAAGGCAACGGCGAAACCGCTGAAAACATGGTGTTCGACCTCATCTCGAATTTCGGTGGATACGAGTATTGGAAGATCAAAGGCTTCTTGCTTCTCGCCGATATTTACACGGATCGCCGAGACTTCTTCCAAGCGCGAACCACGTTGAACCAAATCATCGCCAACGTAACCGATACCTCTCTGGTTCGGGAAGCGGAAGTGAAGTTGCAGGCGGTGGAAGAGGCCGAACGAGGAGACGGTGACGCAGGGGAAGACCGCCGCGACACCTTGGACTACGAAGGAGATTACGCACCATTTATGGACCCGGATGAATAAGGAAATGACTTTTCAAGAACCCGACCGGATGAAGACTTTGCAACGATCCATGCGAATCGCCGCGTGGTTGTTTTGTGCCCTCCCGCTCACCGTGTGGGCCCAGCAAGGCGATTCATTCGACCAAACCCAAGTGATCACCGGGGAGAGGACGCTCAGCGTTCAAAAAGCATACAAAATCACCGACATGCCGGAGCCGGTGGAGATGAACGTGCAGGTGGAGCAACCGCAATACATGCTCATCCCGAAGAGACCCGCCACGGAAATGGCCGTCGACACCATCGAACCGGCCAAGGTGCGCGTGCGCGAACCGTTGGAAAAACTTTATAAGGGATACGTCAAAGCGGGTGTGGGAACTTTTGCGACCCCGTTTATCGATGCAATGTATTCCAGCACAAGGGAGCGTGACCATTCCTACGGAATCCGCTACCGGCACAATTCATCCAACGACGGAATCAACCGCGCGGTGGCGTATAGCGGATTCAGCGAGAACCTCGCCAACGTCTGGGGCAAGAAACTCTTCGGAAAA
Organism: uncultured Cryomorphaceae bacterium; assembly: GCA_964574635.1. Taxonomy (GTDB): domain Bacteria; phylum Bacteroidota; class Bacteroidia; order Flavobacteriales_D; family Cryomorphaceae; genus CAZNOG01. The sequence goes on from CAZNOG010000008.1 coordinate 106,872, forward strand.
CACGGGTTGAGCGCCGACCTCAGCTACAAGCGCAACGTAGTGCACTACTACGGTTTCGACCCGCAGGGAATAGAACTCGACAAGAAGGACATTCGGCAGCGGTTCAGTACTTTACAACTCGACATGGATTGGCGAAGCTACTACCGCGACTCCTCCCGGGTAAACCACGACATCGGTCTGCTGGTGTATCATTTGAGCGATCGCTACGACGCGAGTGAATACGGAGTCAACGCCACCGCCGATTTGCGGTCCTATCGAGGACAGCACTACTTTCTGCTCGACGCCGGTTTCGACCTCATCGGGTACAAGGCCGGACTCCTTCCCGCATTCGATTTCGCGAGGGATACTTTCCTTCTCGCCGACGAAAACACCAATGCCATCGTGCACGCCACGCCCAAAGTCGTGCTCAGAACCGGAGGCCTTCGCGCCGAAGTGGGACTCGGTCTCTACGGCCGATTTTCCAATAAATTCGAAGCCAACGCCTTCCCCGACGTATACTTCAGCTACTCTCTCTTCAACGACATTTTCATCCCCTACGCGGGAATAACCGGCAGCGTGGAAAGAACGGGTTTCAAAACCCTTACGGACGAGAATCCCTTCGTTCTGTCCAACCTCGAACTCAGGAATGAAATTCAGCGGTACAAGCTCTTCGGAGGAATCCGTGGCTCCATCAGCGACAAAATCAGCTTCAACGTCGGTGCGAGCTACGTCAAAGCCGACGACGTCGCACTTTTCGTAAACGATACATTGGTGAGCCGGGAGAACCGATTTTCCGTGGTTTACGATGAGGTGACTACGCTGGCACTTACGGGAGAAGTATCGTACCTCAATGACGACAAATGGGGCGCTTCCCTCCGAGGTGAAATTTTCTCGTATTCCACCGACAGAGAAGCTGAAGCTTGGCATTTGCCCGATTACAAATTCACGCTCAGAGCCAATTACAATCTGTTCGACAAGATTTTACTGCGCACCGACCTGACCTATGTCGGACCCCGCAAAATGAAATCCCTTTGGCCCCTCGCCGACACCGAACGGCAGAACGGAGGGTTTTGGATTGCCGAGGCCGACGCGTACTTCGACTTGAGTCTCGGCGTAGAATACAGGTACACCACCCGACTGTCGGCCTTCGTGGAAGGGTACAACCTCACCTCGTCCAAGTACGAAATTTACCACCGATTTCCCGCCCAAAGGGTCTTCGTTCGCGGAGGTGTCAAGTACGCATTCTGACGCAACCCTTCCCGACTCGCGAATCCACTCCCTCCGTTAGTCTTTTTCGGAGGGATTCGGCGCTGTTTTTCTCGGCCTTTCCACCCGTCGTCCGACCGATCTCCCCCGGATGTTGAAAAAGTCCCTCAAATGTTCATAAACACCGCGATATACAAGGGTTTTCGCATGGTTTTAAGGGTTAAAAATCGTATCTTTGTACATCATAGAATCACTCACCATTGAATATATGACAGACGAGCAAAAAAAGCAGCCGAGTGACTACTCGGCCGGGAATATCCAGGTTCTGGAAGGGCTTGAAGCCGTTCGCAAAAGACCCGCGATGTACATCGGCGACGTCGGTGTACGTGGATTGCACCACTTGGTGTACGAGGTGGTCGATAACTCGATCGACGAAGCGATGGCGGGCTACTGCGATACCATCGACGTGACCATCAACGAAGACAACTCCATTACGGTGGTCGACAACGGACGGGGTATACCCACCGATTACCACGAAAAAGAACAGCGTTCGGCACTGGAGGTCGTGATGACCGTTCTGCACGCCGGGGGTAAGTTCGACAAGGATACCTACAAGGTGTCGGGAGGTCTTCACGGAGTGGGGGTGTCTTGTGTGAACGCACTCTCCGAAAGCTTGAAAGCCACCATATACCGAAAAGGGCAAATCTGGGAACAGAACTACGCCATCGGTCAACCTTTGTCCGACGTGAAAGTCGTGGGCGAAACCGACCAAACCGGTACGCGCATCGATTTCCGTCCCGACAGAACCATCTTTGCAGAATACGAATACAGCTACGAAACACTCGCAAAACGTATGCGCGAGTTGGCCTTCCTCAACAAAGGCATTCGCATCACCCTCACGGACCGCCGAGAAACCGATGAAGACGGCAATTTCATTTCCGATGAATACTTCTCCGAAGGCGGCCTCTACGAGTTTGTGGAATTCCTGGACGGATCCCGCGAAAGACTCATCAGCAAGCCCATCTACATGGACGGCGAGAAGAACGGAATCCCCGTTGAAGTGGCCATGCTGTACAACACCTCCTTCTCGGAAAATATTCACGCTTACGTGAACAATATCAATACCCACGAAGGAGGAACCCATCTGGGAGGATTCCGCCGTGGACTTACCACTACGCTGAAAAAATACGCCGAGGATTCGGGCATGTTGAGCAAAGTGAAGTTCGACGTCGCCGGCGATGACTTCCGCGAAGGCTTGACCGCGGTCATTTCCATCAAAGTGGCCGAACCCCAGTTCGAGGGCCAAACGAAAACCAAATTGGGAAACCGTGAAGTCACCGCGCCGGTGTCTCAAGCGGTTTCCGAAATGCTCGCCAATTACCTGGAGGAAAACCCCGCCGATGCACGAGCCATCGTCAACAAGGTGATCCTCGCCGCACAAGCGCGCCACGCCGCACGCAAAGCGAGGGAAATGGTGCAGCGAAAAAGCGTACTCTCATCCACCGGACTGCCCGGAAAGCTCAGCGATTGCGCCGATAAAAACCCTGAAAATTGCGAACTCTACCTCGTCGAGGGAGACTCTGCAGGCGGAACCGCAAAACAAGGCCGGGATCGGAATTTCCAAGCCATTCTCCCCCTGAGAGGTAAAATCCTCAACGTCGAAAAAGCCATGCAACACAGGATTTTCGACAACGAGGAGATCAAAAACATCTACACCGCACTCGGGGTGAGAGTGGGTACCGAAGAAGATTCCAAAGCGCTGGACGTCAGCGGACTCAGGTACCATAAAATCATCATCATGTGTGACGCCGACGTAGACGGTAGTCACATCGAAACGCTGATTCTCACCTTCTTCTTCCGCCACATGAGGGAACTCATCGAAGCGGGATACATCTATATCGCCACGCCGCCCCTCTACCAGCTCAAACGTGGCAACACCATTCGCTACGCATGGAACGAAGAGGAAAGGCAGCGCTTGACCGATGAGATGAAGGGCAATTCCAAAGAGTCCGTGGTGGGTGTGCAGCGCTACAAGGGTCTTGGAGAAATGAACGCCGAGCAGCTGTGGGACACCACCATGAACCCTGAACACCGTACCCTTCGCCAGGTCACCATCGACAACGCCGCCGAAGCCGACCGCATATTTTCCATGCTCATGGGCGACGACGTTCCCCCTCGCCGGGAGTTCATCGAGAAAAATGCCAAGTACGCACGTATCGACGCGTAACCGACGATTATTATTCAAATCAATCCAAAAGGCGGTGCATTCAGTACCGCCTTTTTTTTGTTTTTGATTTGAATTTGGGCGAATCCCTTCCCCTCACCGGGTCGGGTCGGTCTACCGCCTATATCCGCCCTGCCGTGTGCCGCGGGTTGCAAAGGCCCGAACGAGCTTCTAAGGTCGCTGTACGGGCCCGGCACTCCGCATGGCACACGGCAGGGCGGGATGCCGGCGTCCGCCCTTTCGCGAATCCCCGCACATCGGCAATCGTTCTTCTTGCGGAAAACACCATCCAATCCGCAAAGGGATTTCCGGAAATGGAAGTTATTGGTTGGTCACGGAAGTTTCGGAGTCCCGAATCGGCAGATCCAAGTCGATCCAGATAGGCAAGTGGTCGCTGTATCCCCCTTGATACGCGGGTCCTTGGAACGTGCGGTTTATCACGTCGTTCCCCGCTGCATTTTTCTTTAACATCCACGGCGGATTGAAAATGCCCACGTGCCCGGTCGACGTACTTACCTCACCTCCTCCCAACAGGGACCGGCTGACGATGATTTGGTCCAAAACTCCCCATTCACCCCCAAAAGAGTGGGTGCCGTAAATGTGCTTGATCGGAAAACTCAAGTTGACGAGATCGCCCGATTCCGCCGGTTCATCCGGTCTCTTGGCTCCCAATGTCTCCCGAAGACTGATGTCATCCGGTTCGTCGTTGAAGTCGCCCAAAATCACGATGTACGGATCCTTGAATCGGGCGTTCAGACTGTCTACCTTTTGCTTTACGACACTCGCCACGTAAATCCGCGACGGCTCCGACGTGAATTGACCTCCCCATCGAGAGGGCCAATGGTTCACGAATACGTGCAAGGTATCTTGAGAGGGAAGTCGACCCTTGATGTAAAGCAAGTCTCGTGTCGTCCGCGACGGATTGTCGGGAAATCGTATGCGGATGTATTCGTACAGAATGAGGTTGAACCTGTCGGGTCGGTATATGCACGCCACATCAATCCCACGCGAATCCGGTGAATCCTCGTGGATAATGTTGTATTCCACCGCCGCCAAGGGCGAGTGCTTCGTCAATCCTTCCAGCACCCATCGATTCTCCACCTCCGAGAGCGTCATGAGGTCCATGGGTTCCCAACCGCCCAGCGCGGCGATCGTTCTCGCCAATCCGTTCTTTTTCGCGTCGTAACGGTAATACGTGTACCTGTTCTCGCCCTCCGGCGTGAACGCATCGTCGTTTTTCAGACTGTCGTTTTCGAGATCGAAGAAATTTTCCACATTCCAGAAACCCAGTCGAAAGCGTTCCTCGCCTCGGGGGGCGGGGTCGTAGGTGTCGTACTGCTTAAACTCCGCCGATTGGGGGAACACGGGAAGGTAGAGCAGAACACAAACTGTCAGAACGAGGGAAAGGCGGATCATCCCTTCTTTTGGACCGGGATTGGTTTGGCCGGTCTCACCATCAAATATACACCGGCGATTACAAATGGGATACTCAGTATTTGACCCATGTTGAGCGGCAAGTCCGCCTCAAAAGCCTCTTGGTCTATTTTGAAGAATTCGTCCAGGAAACGCAACGTGAACAAAACGGCCATAAAGAATCCGAAAAGGAATCCTTCTTTGAGTCGGTCCCTTTTGTTCTTCCACATGAAATAGAGCGCCACCCCGATCAAGAATGCATAGATCGCCTCGTAGAGCTGTGCGGGATGACGAGGGTCCAATGCCAATTCGGGAGGGTAAGCACGCACAAATTGAAACCCCCAGGGCAGGGAAGTGACCGTGCCCAATATCTCGGAATTCATCAAATTCCCTATCCTGATGCAAGCTCCCGTAAAAGCCACCACGATCACCAGTCGGTCGAACACCCACAGAAAGCGGAAGTTGAATTTTCGACAGTACAAGTAGATGGCGATGAGAATCCCGATGGCACCCCCGTGGCTGGCCAACCCGCCCCGCCAAATTTTGAGTATCTCACCCGGATTGTCCAGATAATAACCCAAGTCGTAAAAGATGACGTGACCCAATCTCGCACCGATAATGGTGCCTATTACGACGTACAAAGTGAGGTCTTCGACGTTTTTTCGGGTCTTGCCCTCCTTCTCGAAGACGTGAAACATGATGTACTGACTCACCAACAATCCGAAGACGAACAACAGACCGTACCACCGAACGGGCAAATCGAGTCCGGGGATGGTGAAGGCAACGGGATCAACGTCCCAAATAATGGCGTTGAGGGGATTCAATCGTCAGATTCCTTGATTTCCAAATTTTGAACACCCTGACGGGTCGGGGCGAAGGTAAGGATTCAATGGAAAGAATGGGAAGTGCCCACCGAAATTTGAAGGTCGACAAAATCCCCGCGGCAAAATATTACCGTATCAGCGTCACGAAGCCCTTGATTTGCTTTTTCTTTTTCGACGTCGACGAGCTGAATTGGATGAAGTAGGTGTAAACCCCCATCGGCACGAAATAGTCGCTGCCTTGTACGTTTCCACGCCATCCCTCGTTGATGTCGGTCGTGTGGAACACTTCTCTTCCCCACCGATCGAAAATGCGCAAATCGTATTTCTCGGGATCGTAGGTCACCCCGACGGGCTTCCAAATTTCGTTCATCCCGTCCCCGTTCGGCGTAAATGAATTGGGGATAAACCAAAGCAACTCATCGTTGACGATTACTTCCTTGTACACGGTGTCGATACATCCGTTTTCGCTTTCCGATATCAACCTTACCTCGTAGGTGCCGGAGGTATCACGCGGAAAGTCGAACTGCGAAATCCGATCGTAGACCGTGGCGATTTTGTAATCCGCGTAAATGTCATATCGGGAATATCTTATCGGCCCCGGTTGGGATACGTCTTGAAAAGTCACCAAAGTGTTTTCGATGGTCGTCGGGTTCGGGTTGATGTTGAAATCCGCGATGAAACGTGGAGGATTCGAAATGTTGATGGCCTGACGCAGGCGGCATCCCACGGCATCTTTGATGATGACGGTGTCCGGCCCGGCGCATACATAGCCGATGTTCTCGGTGGTCCAGGATTTACCGTTGTTGAAACTGTATGATACGGCTTCCGAGGCATCCACAACGATGCGCGCATCACAGGAATCCGCACAAGAGGGAGGTGTGTGCGTGACGGTCATCACTTGCGGATCGGGTTCGGATATGGTAAAAAACGTTGAATCCGTACAGCCCACGTTGTCCGTAACTTTCAGTTGGTGCACACCGGCACAGAGACTGTCGCGCACTTGCAGTATGCCGCTGGAAGCCCCTCCCGACCATTCGAAGCTGTAAAGCCCCGTCGCGGAAGTTCCACCCGTAACCATGGCGATGGCTTTTCCATTGCATTCGTCATAGCAGATGGCGTCTTCGGTCACGGCGTCCACTTGCAGAGAATCCGCAAAAGTGACCACGATATCCTGACTCATCGAACACATGAATCCATTGTTGTCCGTCCAGGTCAGAGTAATTTGTCCGCCCGGTGATTCGGCGGTCACGATGGCGTGTGGATCATGAATATCGCTGAAAGTCACGTTCGGAGGCCCCGACCACGTGCCCACACCTACTACGGGTTCGGCTTGAAGTTGGTACTCCAATGCACAAGCGATGGCATCGGGACCGGGATTGGCGTTCGTCTGACAACAAGTTTGAACTTCCATTCCCAAGATCGTGATCGTGAGGTTAGAGGAGTTGGTGCACTCCCCGTTCGACACGGTATAGGTCAAATCGAAGGAGGCGCCATCGGGGTAATCCATAGGTTGTAGTTGGGTGGAACCGAACGGTTCGCCGGTTTCCGTGTACGTCCACGTACCGCCGAGCATCGGATTCCCCATCAGGTAGTCCGTGAGAATTCCCGCAGGTGAATTGTAACAGAAGGTGGTATCCGTATCCATACCCGGATTGGCTTCGGGCACGGGTGCAACCGTAATCTGGTCGGTTTTCGCGCAGCCGGGCATTCCGTGGGGGTATGCGGTTACGGTATAAACGGTCGGTTGCTCCACGAACACGGAGGGGAATTGGATGTTGGGATTTGACAAGCCCGTTGCAGGACTCCAATTCCAGGTCATTCCGCCACCGCCGTTGCAGGATACATACACCTCCAATGGGTCTTGTTGCCCGCTTGCGCAACTGTTGCTAAAGTCCGGATCGATGACGAACGTAATGCATCCGGTCGGATTCGTGGCTACGAAGGATAAATCCGTTAAATCGTAAATGGGGCCCGCGATCAAGGGCGCCGAAGGATTTTCGCCGTCAAAGACGTAAAATTCGTCCCAGTTATTTTCGACCGTTCCCGATAGAATATAGAACTGCATCATGGTGCCGTCGCCGGGAGTGTCCGGGCAATAAGTCACCACCAAGTCGTTGCCGTTTTCGTAACAGTACGTATGAACCCCCGAAATCAATCCACAATTGCCCTGTACCCCGGCCATTCCGGGTGATAATTCCAGGGAATCGTTGCACAGAAACAGGTCCGGACCGGCGTCTATTTCAGGCCCCTCGATGACCTCTACCACGATGGTTGTGTCGAATGTGCACCCGAAATTATTTGTCGCGTAGAACGTATAGTCGTAAAATCCCGTTTCCGGCGGTGATACGTTTATAATGTTGCCATTTGAGGAGGTAGAGGAGATGTACGGCCCTTCCCAGTACGTGCTGTCCGGTCCCATTCCGATAATCGGTGTGAACGTCGTCACGTCGGGAAACAACGAAGGATCGAAATTAATCCCCCAAGAAAAAATATAGCCGTTGTCGATGGCGTAGTTGTCCGTGATGATGAACGTCCACTCCCCGTTTAAGGGGCATCCCACGAGGTCGCACATGTCTCCGTAACTCTCGTAGATGCCGGGGTTTACAATGTTGTTGTTTTCCGCGTTCCCCGCGTTGTCAACATAGCTGGTCATCGTCCAATTGGCGTTGTCGGTCACGAATCCATTCGTACTCGACGACGACCAACCGTAATCGTAACCCGTTCCGGCAATATCGCTGTCAACGTCTACGGCTTCACCGAAGTAAGTGGCTCCACCGCCGTTGGGGTGCTCGAGCAAAGTGACGTTCGTACCGTCGGGACATTCGATCGCAATGGACAGGTCACCTATAAACGAGTGCTCCATATTGGCCATCACGTTCAACAAATCGTCGCACTCTTCCAACGTCGAATTCGGCTCGAAAAAATCAAATACCAATGAGGAAGTGTATGAAAATCCCGCGCCGTCGGGTAGGTACACTTCCCCGGCCACCACTTGCGGGGGCAGCGCGGTCCAAGTAACGGATTGTACGGGGTCGCCGCTTATCGTCGTGGCGGCACCCGAACTCCCCAAACATATCGGCGAATTGAATTCCGTATTGAAAACGGGGATGGTGCTTACCAGAATCTGAAGAGGATCCAGATTCAAACTCTGGCAACCGTTGTTGTCTATGACGGACAAAGTCACCAAGTATTCCCCGGGTTCCTCGAAGGCATGCGTAATTTCACCGGGACCGTCGAGGGTATCGATGTTTCCGTCGTCAAAATTCCATACCCAATGCTCTAAGTTAAATCCCGATCCCGCGGTGGATCCTGCGTCGGCGAAGGTGATGGGCTCCCCAAGACACACCCCGATGGAATTCGTGCCGGCGGGCGGTTCAGGATTGACGATTTCGTTTTGAGCCGTAGGATTGGCACAAGGGGTGGTGCACGAAATCAGAGCCTCCCAGCCCGCAGCGGTTCCTCCGCCGTTCGGGTTGGAAGAAAATGCGAAGGTGAGGCACCCACTTGGATTGTTGATGCTCGCCGTGACGGGAAGTCCTTGAAGTTGCCCTCCCGTGTAACTACCCAACGACGTAGCACCCGTATTGTCTCCGTCGTAAATCGTCAAATAATCGCTGTTGTTGGGGTTGGGACTCGTGAACAGCTGAAACGCCGCGAATTCAACCTTCACCACCTGTCCGGGTGTGTCGGGGCAGATGGTATACACATAGCTCTGTCCCGGCTCGTATGGGTTTCCCACGCCGGTGTTCGGGTCGTCACCATCGTCTTTGAACGCCCCGGAACAAGTGTTCACCGTGGCGCCGTCCTCAATGATGAAAAATTGTGCAGAGGCATTTTCCGAAATGAAAAACGAAATCAGAAAAAGTACACTTAACGCCCACGAACGCGCCATGAGGGATTGTCGAGTTTTATTCATTGGGTTTGCTTGTTCTTTCGAGTGTAGAGCCGTCTGACGATGGATTCGGGTAAGACGACGAGCATCTTCCCATTGCTCATTTGAAAGTATCGCGTGATTTCCGACGCACCGAAGTCATACCCCAGTACGCCCCAGGTTTTTGATTCCATGGCCGTCTCGTCCGGGAGTGGGGTAGTGGAGTACAACGGTTCGATTTCGCTGACATGACCGGAATAGTCCACCGTTTTGCCCGGCGGAATCTCCGCTACGTAGTAACCGTGCTCATTCCAAAAGGCGAGAAATTTCGCTTTTTCGGGTTGATCGGCGATCAGCGCATCGACCTTCTCCTGCCCTACGTACTCCCTGAGCAATTCGAAATTTGCGGTCGTTTGACCGTGAACGGTGGTGTGTATTAGGGCGATGAGTGCGAAGAGGAGCAAGGGGCGGTTCATACGGGTATGAAATGTTTAAATCGATGACGCCATCCTCACTCAAAAGTTGACCGTACAGAGGGCGATTTATCTCACAACCGTCACCCGCCCCGTAAAGTCTACTTCTTCATCGTTGATAGCGTTTTTCATCTCGATGACCCAAATATACACACCTCCTTCGACGTAGTGGTCACCTCCCATCAAGCTTCCGTTCCATTTTTTGTTCGGATCACGTGTGGTGAATACCAGTTCGCCGAGGCGGTTGTATATCGATAGCCTGTAGTCACTCTCGTCAACGTGTTTCAACACGGGTCCCCACAGGTCGTTGAGGCCATCCGAATTCGGCGTAAACGCGTTCGGCACGTAGACCAGCATCTCGGGTCTTACCTCGATGACGTCGGAAAATTCGTTCAAGCATCCCGAAGCCGGATCGAACGCGGTCAAGCTCACCGTGTAGTCCGCTACCACACCTTCGGGGAATTCATAAACCGGGTTGCGTTCTTGGGAAGTTCCCATGTCGTCGAAATTCCACATGTACAGCAATTGTCCACTGCTGCTCCACGACAGGTTTTCGAAACGAACTTTGGTGTCTTCCGTTCGAACGGGATCAGGTGAGTGAACGAAACGCACACGCGGTCCCGGATCCACGCTGATGATCATAGTATCCTTGGCGGTACAACTTCCATTGGAAGCCGTCAACACGTACTGGAAGTTTCTTACGTCGGGGAAAAATCCGGTGGCGTGGAACGTGGGATTGGCTACGTTGTCGTCAGACAATCGATCCGAAGGATACCACGAATAGGTAAGACCCGGTACGGGATTCACGCCGATGCGGATCGTCCCGTCGTCCTCGCACATGATTTTGTCTTCGAGTACCGGTGCGTCGGGCAATTCTCCTACGGGGATAAATCTCGAACTTCCGGTCAGATTCGCACACGTGGGGTTGGAACCGTCGGAAATCGAAATCACCTCGACGTATACGGGCTCCACCGGGAAGATCGTACGCAAGTAATTCGTTCCGATGCCGGACAATGCGAAGGTGTCGCCATCGAGTACGTAGGTCAGATCGAACGGGGGATTCCCCTGCAGATCGAAGGTGAGGTCGAGCTGTTCACCGATGCACACTTCGTCCTGATTCGAAAGGATATCCACCGAGGGAATGGGGTTCACGACCAGAGAAGCCTGACTCGTCATCGTTTGACCCGAGCAGTTTTGATCCGTGACGGTAACCAAAGTGTAGTTTCCTTCGAGTTCCGATTCGAAAGTGTGGTAGGGCGTGGAGGCATTGATGTTCAGCGGGGGCTGAGGTACACCGTCCACATTGTATTGAACCGTCCAAGGTCCCGTACCGGTGACCTGCACCGTAAAGGCGGCTTCGTTTCCTTCGCAGACGACGCCTCCACCGGTCAACGTTGCCGTGGGTGCTTCGATGATTTCAACTTGCATCGCCCCGGATACCGAGCCGTCACAGTTGTTGTCGCTTACGGAAACCAGTTCGAAGTATCCTCCCTCGTAGGTTGAAATTACATACGATGACGATGAGGTCGTAACCGGTTCTTGCAATTCCCCGTCGATGGAATATTCAAAGGTCCAAGGACCGCTACCGGTAAGCGAAACCACCGGGCCGTCGCCCGTTCCTTCGCATACTTGGGAATTACCCCCGAGATCAGCGGTGGGTGTGGCGAAATTGGAAATTTGCGCCTGACCCGAAACGTTGCCTTCGCAGTGACTGTCGCTGATGGAAGTCAATACGTAAGTTCCGGGAAGGGCCGAAGTCAAGGTGTAAGAGTCGGAAGACGTCGTTACCGCGCCCTGATCGTTCCCATCGATGGAATAAGTGAACGTGTAAGGTGGTTCGCCCGTGAACTGAATTTCCAGACTCACCGGAACACCTACGCACACGGTGGCTCCACCCGTTATATTGGCGGTGGGGATCTCGTGGAACACGACGGGAACTCCATTGCTGAAATCCGAACAGATGTGATCGAGGTCCACGCCTCCCAAGCCGTTATTGTTTCCGGCTACCGCGGTGACGTAATACATCGTCCCGTATTCCAAGCCGGAGGTGTACCCGAAGGTTCCCGTGGCCGATGTCGCAAGTACGGTTCCGATGGAGGTTTCGCTTCCGTCATGCAGGAGGAATTGGAACGCGTCGTTTCCGTCGAGGACTTGGTTTCCGTTGTGGGCCACCGAAATCGTTTCATCGGCACACGCTTCCAAATACGCAACTTGAATACTTCCCGCGTTCGTGGTGCATTCACACGTGTGGGCACCTACAACCGAAACAGGTTCGCACGCACCGTTGTCGCTGACCGTATAGTTGTACGCACTTCCCGAAGGAATGACAGGACTCGTGAATACTCCGCCCACGATGGAACCGTTGCCGATGCTCGATATATTGGAGGTCACGACGTAAGATCCGGGGGATCCTCCGCTGACTTCGAAGGTCAACGTGTAATTTTCGTTGTTTGCGTCACAAGACCTCACCACGTTCGATACCACCAGCGGTTGATCGACGGTAACCGTAGTTGGGGTTCCCGTGTCAAAGCCGTCGCAATTCGAATCGCTTACCGACAATACCGTATAGGTTGTCGTGGTCGTCGGGCATACGGTAACCACGTGCTGGTCGTTGATGTTCGTCAGGGTAATCGGTGAAGAAGGATTGTTTGAATTCTGGTACACTACGGTGAATGGTCCGTCTCCCTCGAGATCGAAAACCAAATCGGCGCATTCACCGAGGCAGATGGAACTGCCCCCGGTGATGTTTACCGCGGCGGGACAGTCGCACTGGGGCTCCACACCCTGAACCACGACGTCCGAACAAGGGGATCCGTCGGAAACGGTGAAATTGTAATCCGTTCCGTTGGGTATTTCGTAGGAGGTGAATATGGCGGGGTTTGAGCCTGTAATGGTTCCGTTGGGAACGGTGTAATTGCCGTCTCCTCCCGTAATCTCAAAGCTTACCGTATACGCGGTTTGGCTCGTGTTGCACAATACTACCTCGGAGCTTACGGACAAAGGTGCGTAAATGGTGATGTCATACGTGGCCTGATCGTCGGGACACTCGCTTCCCGATACCGTATACGTGTAAAGTCCTGAAGAGGCCGGAGTCTGGGGTACGGTGTTGTTCGTTACGGTCACGGGTCCGGTGAAAGTACCCGAGCCATCCGCGCCGGCGTCGATGAGGGTGTTTAAGTTCAAAGTTCCACCTTGGCAGAAATCCGCGGCCACGTCCGGCCCGGCATTGGGCAGGCTTTCAACGGAAACCGTAACGGACGCATTGACTCCGGTAAAGCAATTGACGTCGGATACCTGGGTAAGGGTATACGTGGTGGTTTGGGTCGGGGACACCGTAATTACGTCGCCGTTGAAAAATGGTCCGGCATCCGTTATGGGCGTCGTGCCCTCCGTATAGTTGAGGTAGAAGGGTTCGGCACCCGAGAGATTCAGTACGAGGTCCACGGAACCGCCTTCACAAATCGAAGTGTTTCCGGTTCCCCAAGACGCGGTGGCGGGACAGTCGCAGATCGGACCCAATTGGTTGTTGACCGATACGTCCGGACAAGGGCTGCCGTCGCTTACGGTATACGAATACGTGCTACCACTGGGAAGAAGGTCGGAAGTGAATACCGCCGGTGTGACCGAGGTGTTCAACGTCCCGGAAAGTCCGCTCACCGCATAACTGCCGTCCCCTCCGGTGATTTCGAAGGTGACGGTGTAATCCGTCTGCGCCGCGTTGCACTCGGTAATCACGTTGGTCACGGACAACGGCTCGAGAATGGTGACGTTGTAATTCGCAAAATCGGAAGCGCAGTGTGCGTCGCTGACCTCATATACATACGTGCCCGAATTGGATGCATTCAGCGTGATGATTCCATTCGACGGGTTTTGGAATTGTCCCGATTCCGCACCCGGATCCACGATGTTGTTGAGGTTGTATGAACCGCCAGTTCCGCAGAGGGTCACACTCACATCGGGTCCGGCGTTTGGCTGGGCATGAACCTGAATGGACAGATTGGCCGATTCTGAGCACGTGCCGTTGCTCACTTCGTATTGGAAGTTGATCGTTTGGCCGGCCAATCCACTCACGTTAAACTGGTCGGAAATATTGTTGTCTCCCGAAGGCAGGTTGTTCCACTCCCCGCCCGAATCCGGACTGCCCATCAAGTAGCTCGACAGGCTGATGATGCCCGCGCTCTCACAGACATTGGCCGTGGTGTTGGTGCCTGCATTTACCGCATCGTCGACGATGACCGTCACTTGGGCGGAGGGGTTGGGGCAGGAACCGCCGGGGAATTCATAGGTAAAAGTACCGGGCGGTGTCGTTCCGGGAATGAACATTCCACTTCCCGGCGACCAGTTTCCTCCGCTGTCGGGGCTGCCTCCGGTCACCAGTTGAAAGGGTGCATCCGATTCGCATACGGTGATTACGGTGTCCTCACCCGGGTTGGGGAGGCTGGTATAGCCGATGTTCAAAGTGGCGGTGGCCACGCACAAACCGTTGGGGGTCGATGTCGCAGTGTACGTGTACGAACCCACGGGGTCCACACCATACGTGAATGTACCGTCCGTCGGACCGCCCGTGGGAACGGACGTCCAGGTACCCGCGTCGGGTGGGGTGGGGTAGCTCAGGATGCTGTCCAAGCTGATGGTTCCCGTCATGTTGGGACAGAGCATCACCGTGGATGAGTTGCCCACGAAGGGAACGGACTCAATCGAAATCGTCACCGATTGACTGGCCGATCCACAACCGTTGTCGGGAATGGTGTAGGTGTATGTCCCCGAAACCGCGGTCGACGGATTCAGGAGGTTGCCTGTAAAACCGTTGGGTCCCGACCAGAACGAGGGGTTCGTGGAGCTGGGCGGGGTGTCGAAGAGGGAAAAGAGATTCAAAGTTCCTCCCGATTCGCAAAGCTCGTGGGGACCGGGCAGGAAGGTTCCCGCATTCGGTGCGTTGATCAAGTTGATTTGCACCTGGGCCGTGGATTGGCATCCCGCAGGTCCCACCACGTAAGTATAGATGTCGCCGTTGTTCACCGCGTCTCCGTTGACGGTCGCACCCACGTCGGAACCGTTCAATTGCCATGTGCCCGGACCGTCAGGTGTGCCGCCGAGTCCGTTTGCCAGCGGCACGTTCACGTCGTTGGAGCAGATGTCCAAAACGCCGCTGGTACCCGCATTGGGCAGTTGGTTGATGGTGATGTTCACCGATGCACTCGAGGCACCGCACCCGTTGTTTGGGATGGTGTACGTGTACGTTCCCGATTGGGCGGTGGCCGGGTTCAGTGTGCCGCCGGTGAAGCCGCCGGGTCCGCTCCAGTTTGCCGCGGAAATTTGGTTCGGCGGTGTGTCGAAGAGGGTGAACAAGTCGACCGGGGAATCCGATTCACAGAAAACGTGAGGTCCGGGAAGGAAGGTTCCTGCATTCGGCGAGGTAATCAAGTTGATTTGTACTTGGGCGGTGGATTGGCAACCCGCGGGTCCTACCACATAGGTGTACATGGCGCCGTTGTTGACGGCATCGCCGTTTACCGTCGGCCCCACGGGGTTCCCACCCAAAAACCAAGTCCCCGAACCATCCGGGGTTCCTCCCAATCCGTTTGAGAGAGGCACGTTCATGTCGCCGGAACAGATGTCCAGTATCCCGTTCGATCCCGCGTTGGGCAGATCGTTGATCACGATGTCGACCGATACGCTGGATGTGCCGCATCCGTTGTCGGGAATCGTGTAGGTGTATGTACCCGACTGTGCCGTGCTCAAGTTCAGGTTCGGTCCCACGGGGCCGCTCGGTCCCATCCAATACGTCGGATTGACGACGTTGGGCGGCGGGTTCAGCAAGGTGAAGAGATTGACCGTTCCGTCGGTTTCGCAATACTCGTGGGGTCCCGGAAGTGAAGAGCCCGCATTGGGAGCTTGAGTCAAGTTTATTTCGACCTGCGAAGTCGCTTGGCAACCGCCGGGTCCGACCTCATAGATGTATATGTCTCCATCATTTACGGCGTCCCCGTTCACGGTAGCCGACACCGGGTTGCCATTCAAATACCACGTGCCCGGTCCATCGGGGGTGCCGCCCAATCCGGATATCAAAGGCACGTTCATGTCGTTCGTACAAATTTCGAGCGTTCCGCTGATGCCCGGATCGGGGACGGTAAGTTCGGTGACGGTAAGCGTGGTCTGATCGGACCCGCACGGGCTGGTGATGGTGTATGTGTACACGCCCGGACTATGTATGGCCGGGATGTAAAAACCACCCGGGATGACGTCGTTGAGCGGGGCGGGGCCCACCCATTCGCCGTTGGGTTGTGGCGTTCCCTGAAGGGAGTCGTACATCGAAAAGCTAAGCTCCGTTTCGCAAACGATGGCCGTGCCCGGCGAACCGGCATCGGTTTCATCGGAAAGAATGGTCAACTCCAGTACGTTGGATGACAAACACTGCGTGCCCACCAAACCGCCTTCGTACATGAAAGTGTACGTTTCATTCGGTGGATACGCCGCCGGATCGAATGGGAAGCTCACTTCGGTGATGGCTCCGTCCAAGGTATACCATGTGCCGTTGGGGTTCGGCGTGCCGTCCATCATACCGAGGAAATCGTCGAAATCCAACATGGGGCCGTCGTTGCAAATGGTCGTTAAGGTGTGTTCTCCCGGCTCAAACGGCGGTTCTACGTTGATGAATACCGTATCCGTGGTGAGCGGGCAAGGGGGGTTGATGGAGTAGTAAATGCAGTAACCGCTTTGGAGAGTGCCCCCGGCACCGTTGAAATTGTCCGGGTCGATGCAGATCGCGGAATTGGAATACAGGTACTGGAATTCTCCCGTATTCGTATAACAAACCCACTGCCCGCCCGGAATGGGTGCCAACGGAGCGTTCACCGCAGCCAAGGAATCCATCAGACAGAAGGGGTCGTCCAAAGTACAGATATCCACATATGCCGGCACCAAAGGATCGGAAGAACCGGGAGAAATGACGATGTTGAATTGAACCGTCGTGTAGCACCCCCCGGCGTCGTAATACTCACCAAGGAAGAGTCCGGAAGTATGGATGGCCGGATCCAAGATGCCCCCCGTGAGCGGAGTTCCGGCGGGATCCGTCCACGTCGTGGATGGTGGTGGTTCGTAATTCGGGTTTGTCCATAGGTTGAGAATAGGCACGGGTTGCGAATCGCAGTACCCCGTTGTGGCTTGTGGGCCGAGGTCTATGTTCTCTATGACGATGTAGCTCGTGTTGATGCAATCATCCGTTCCGACCACCGAATAGCTGTATACGCCCGGTCCGTCCACGTTGGGGTCGAAAATGGCGGAGCCGGTGCTTCCGTTGCCCGACCATCCCGCCGGTCCCGCCCAAAGACCGGGAGTGTCGATGGGGCCTTGCAAAGTGTCCATCAAATCGAAGGGCGTAGTACCACAGATGTTCAGAGGCTCTGCCGGGGGAACCCCCGACTCGGCGTCGCAGCAATTGAGGGTGAGTACACCAAGGTTGGGGCTGGTGGGCGTCGATTCACACGCCGTCGAGCCACCCCAACTGCCCGATTCCCCATCACCCAGAAGATGAATGACAGGCAGGATGTTTGCACCATCCAGAGGGCTTCCACCCCCGCCGCATTGGGCATCCAATGTGACTGTAAAACAAAAGGTGAAGTCCGACGGAAAGTTGGAACAGTTGTCGCCGTAATTGTTACCGGGGTTTCCGTCCTGCGGCCCACCTGAGTTGGCGTCGTAGAAAAATCCCGGGCCGTGAATGGAGCCGTTGGCGGAGCTTGTCACCGACTCCATCCACATCCAATTTCCGTTGGCGAACCCACAGGCCTGCGGCGCCTGTATGTCGGTGACGCTGGACATGTCCCAGCCGGGAGGGAAATTGAATTCAATGCCGTGAAGCCAGTTCGCACCACTCATCTGGTAATAAGTGATGGTAAGGCACATTTCCACCGATTGACCCGCCTCATAGGCTCCGTTAATTGGGGGTGGGTTCACCGTCCAACTGGTGTTCGAGCAGTTTTGGGCTGACAAATTTTGCGGGAGCCAAAATAAGAAGAGTAGAAACCCAAGTAGTGTATGTCGAGCGGTAAAAGTTTTAAGCATGCTGATTGGTTTTCTTCCAATTCGGAGATGATGCGGGTGTGTACAATACCTGTCCACCATGGTGTCCAAAGTGAGGCCACGAATCCGCACAATTAAGACGGCTTGAGCATTTCAGAGTTGCCCAAGGAAACCGTCCGTTGTACTGACCGGAATTTTTCCGGGCGGGCCTTCCGGCGCTGAAGTTATTTTTATCCGTGATTGTCAATGTGGTACTTCTTCGGGCCATAAAAAATCCTTCAATCGTATTTTCGATGAAAGACCGGTTTTAGGGGATGAAGAAAATTCCTCTTTTCGGAGGCTGGGAATACAAGAATGTAAAGTAAAAAAGTATTTCCGGATTATCAACGTCATACCCACGAAAACCCCCTGAAGAGTGCACAAAAAAACGGTCGCTCCGTGGGAAGCGACCGTTATCGAATGCCTTTTGCTCAGTTTCATTTGCGAAGCTCCACCTCGCCGCGATACACTTGTATGGAATCTTTGCGGTCCACGACCATCACCCAGTCGTACTTGCCCGCGTCGAGTGCGTTGCCGTGGTTGTCGCTGCCCAACCATCCTTTGGCGCCCGACGCGTGGAAAACCTCCTTGCCCGAAACCGAGTCGAAAACGCGGAAATCCGTCACTTCACCTCCATCGGTGATGGCCCCGGGGGCAAAGCCCGAGGAGTAAGAAGGCGAGTAAGCTTTGGGAAAACGGTTGTCCGCGCGAGACACGAACAGAGTTTTGGAGAGTGTATCGCTGCAACCGGTTTGGTTGTGGGCGATCAAGCTCAACTCGTGCCTCGTGTTGTCGGTAAGTTGGATGCTGATCTCACTGATGTCTTCCAGCGTTTCCCCGTCCAAATTCCAATCCACGTAGCTCGCGCCGTACGATTCGTTGTCGACTTTGATTTCATCGGCTCCCGTGATGGCCACCGAGTAATAGGCCGAGGGCGCTTCCGATACTTTGATCATCGCCTGAATGACGTTGGAAGAAATCTGGCCGGTGGAGTGGGAAGTCACCGAAAGCGATACGTCGAATATGCCTTCTTTGCTGAAGGTGTGGGAAGGATCCGATTCGTTGCTGAAGTAGCCGTCACCGAAATTCCACAAGAATTTGGCGTCGTCGGCGTAGTCCTGCGGAGCGCTGAATTGGATGGTCATGCCCGTGCACCCGGTGCGGATGCCCAAGGCCTCGTCTTTGGTCGCCGGGGTGACGCTTCCGCGCACCGGCTCGAGGTCCGGTTTACGCGCAGGCGTTGTTTTCGCTTTGGGTTTTCCGGCTCTCACCCCTTTCTTTTCGGCGAGCGCCGTTTCGGATTCGATTTCATCGGCGGCGCCGTACTCCGCGGCGTCCATGTCCGTCGCAATGTCGGTTGCCTTTTCCGCAGAGTCGCTTCCCGCGGCGAGAATCACCTTGTCGTCGGATTTGGCTGCGCGTCCGCCGTCGCCATCGTGCGTTGAGTCCGCGGCGACGGATACTTCCGCCAAGGCCTTGTTATGACCGTCGGGTTCGGAAACGAAAAACATCATGGCCGCCAAAACCACCGTGGTAATGGCCACTCCACCCAGAACACCTTTGATGATCGAGGAGAAGCCGGGACTTACCACGCCGAGTTCTTTTCTCAGCGCATCCCATTGCTTGGGATCGTACGCATCCTGATGCTTTTCGTAACTTTCTTTGATCAGTCGATCAAACTCGTTCAGGTGATTTGCCATGTCTTTTGTCTAATTCCTTTTGCAATATCTTTTTCAAATTGGCTCTGGCTTTGGCCAAGTTCGATTTGCTCGTGCCTACGCTGATATTCAGCTTTTCGGCGATTTCTTGGTGCGAATAATCCTCAAACACGTAGAGGTTAAACACGTTTCGGTACGCCGTGGACAGGCTTTTCATGCCCTCCCTGATGTCCGAAACTTCAAGGGAATACGCCTCGTTTGGCTCTTCCTCTTGGTCGTCGACGATTTCCGATCCCACCTCTTCGATGGGATTTTCCTCATCGATGCGCTTCAAATGAGCCTTCTTCCTCCGCGTGTGATCGATGGCGGTGTTCACCATGATCCTGCGTATCCATCCTTCCAACGACCCGTCGAAGTTGAATTTATCCAAGTTGCCGAACACTTTGATAAATCCGTCCTGCAAGATGTCTTTCGCCTGATTTTCATCTCCGGTGTAGCGCCTGCAAACCGCCATCATTTTGCCGTAGAAAGTGGCGAATACCGCTTCCTGGCTTTTCCGGTTGTTTTGCAAACACCCTATGACCAAGCTTTTCAGCCGGTCGTCGTCCATTTGATGTTGTTCAGACATATTCAAGACGGGTATACCCTGTCATGGTTGCCATTGGCCTACCTTCTCACTCACCGCCGGGGTTTGGAAGAGGTGCGCAATTCACCGCCAATTCCCGGTCTTCGTCGGCTTACGTAGCATAGCCCTCGCATGTTTCTCAAATTCTTGCGCTAAAGATACAAGGCTCCTCGAATGTGCAAAGGATGTATTTTTTTCTTTAGGGCGCGACGGCCGCTCTGGTTCGCATCCACCTGTTTGCCGACCATCGGACTCACCTCGGTACATCCACTCCGTACTTGGTGGGCCGTACAGCCTTCCCGCTGTATCTTTCGTTCTTTGCGGCGGGGTAGCCACGCCGCTGCGGGGGCTCATAAAATCGCCCCGCCTCGTCGGCCTTCCCCAAACCGCAAAAAAACGAATGGATGCCGCGGTACGTCTTCGCGCTGCCGACAATCGCTTCCACGGACCTCCATTTACGCACCGTTCCGCCATTGCCGTCCCGCCGGAAGCCTCGTCCTGCGCAGTTCCACACTATCCACATAGTCGGCGATTGTTTTGTAGGCGAATCGCGTAGAAAAACCTCGGCGACCCATATATTTGCATTTTTACTCATCTTAAAGAAATAACCCCATAAATACCCCTCCATCATGAAAGTGACCGTAGTAGGTGCCGGCAATGTCGGTGCTACGTGTGCCAACGTCTTGGCCCACCGAGAAATCGCCAATGAAGTGGTTTTGCTCGACATCAAAGAAGGATTTGCCGAAGGAAAAGCCCTCGACATCTTCGAGACCGCACCCATTAATATGTACGATACCCGTTTGACGGGTTCGACGAACGACTACTCGAAAACCAAAAATTCCGAAGTCGTCGTGATTACTTCCGGCCTCCCCCGAAAGCCGGGCATGAGCCGTGACGACCTGATCGCCACCAACGCCGGCATCGTAAAAAGTGTAACCGAACAAGTGGTGCGCTACTCTCCCGAAGCCAAAATCATCATCGTCAGCAATCCCCTCGACGTCATGACGTACGCGGCGTACCTCACCGCCAAAGTCGATTCGAAACGCGTGTTCGGAATGGCGGGCGTCCTCGACACCGCGCGATACCGTGCGTTCCTGGCCATGGAACTCAACGTTTCCCCCAAAGACATCCAAGCCATGCTCATGGGTGGTCACGGCGATACCATGGTTCCCCTGCCCCGATACACCACCGTTTCGGGAATTCCGGTCACCGAATTGATCGAGAGCGACAAACTCGACGCCATCATCGAAAGAACCAAAAAGGGCGGGGGCGAGATCGTCAACTTGCTCGGTACCAGTGCGTGGTATGCGCCCGGTGCAGCCGCCGCACAAATGGTGGAAGCCGTCGTGCGTGACCAAAAACGCATCTTCCCCTGCTGCGTATGGCTCGACGGGCAGTACGGTCTTAAGGATATCTACATCGGCGCGCCCGCCAAATTGGGCAAAGAAGGAGTGGAGGAAATCATCGAATTGCAATTGAACGATGAGGAGAAATGCCTCCTGTACGATTCCGCCAATTCTGTGCGCGAAGTCATGGAAGTACTGGACAATATGAACGTCCTCAGCTGATCGTCCCTTCGCGATGAGTCTCGGCCGGCGGGTGTTCGTTCACTCGTCGGTTTTTTTTGCCCGGAGTTTTCATCCCCGCGATCAAGGTCCTTTCGAAATGACCTTTCCCATGGCACGGCTGCCGTCGTCGAAGTGCACGACCACCACGTAAAGGCCCGGCGGCAAATCCCCGATTCGGATTACACCCGTACCTACCACGGCTTGCCTGAAAACCACGCGACCCAAGGAAGAGACGATCTCCACCGTTTCCGGCCTGCGATCGGATTTCCCGTATTCTATGTGGAGCACGGATTCAAAGGGATTGGGCCACAATGTCAATTCCTCGGGCTTCCCCGCGCCGGGCGATTCGTCGGGGTCGTAGCCCCGGAAAAATTCCACCCCGCCGCCGATACCCCCGACGATGAGGTCGGGAATGCCGTCTCCGTTCCAATCGTGAACCAGTGGAGTGGCGTTCCTCCCGTGGGGTGCGGTGGTGACGGGTGGATAAGCGCCGAAAGCGTGTTCGGTCACCAAATTGAATTGCCCGTCGAGGTTTCCGTCAATGTCATTATATAGGTATAGCTTGCCGGAGATGGAACCACATAAGATGTAGGTGGTGCCGTCCATCCTGAAGGCGTGTGGATGCGAACGGCCGATGAAAAAGGGCGGGGATTCCAAGGTCGAGATGCCCCCGAGATTTTCGGTTTCCAAGATGAAATGCGCTTGGGTGGCGGTCCCGATATTGCGGTAATGGTGCACGGTGCCGGCCAGGTTTCCGATCAGGATATCGAGCAGCCCGTCACCGTCGAGGTCAAAAAGTTGTGGAGAGGCCATTTCCCCGACGTCGATGGCGGTACCGTCCACCCCGATCGCGCCCATGTGGGCGAATTCCGGTTCCCAGGCACTGCCTTCGTTGAGGAACAAATGGACGGTGCCCTGAGCCGTTCCGATGAGCAAGTCTTCCAACCCGTCGCCGTTGAGGTCGCCGAAAGTGGGTTTGGGCGAAGCGAATCCGAGTTGGCCGATTTGCAGCCAGTCGTCGTTTTCGATTCTGAACACCGGCTCTTCAGAATCGCCGATGTTTTCGAGGAGGACGAGGGTGGAGGTGTAGGCGCCGTTTTCAAACTTCCCCTTGGAAGCGATCACGAGATCGGGCAGCCCGTCGCCGTTGTGGTCGAATATTACGGGCGAGGTGTTTTCTCCGAAATCCAAGGTTTTCGACTGGATGAAATCCTTCTTGGGCAACGCGAAAATCGGCGCGGTTTCCGTGCCGAGATTTTCGTACAAATAGATGGAATTGTAATTCGCAGAATTGTTGACCTCGTTTACGGATGCCAGCAAATCCGGCACACCGTCGCCGGTGACGTCTTCATAAAAGGTGGAAATGAACTCGTGTAGCTCGATGCCCGGAATTCCAAAACCGGAAGGGAAGTGCATGTCGAAATCCACGATCTGGTCCACACCGTCGTCGCCGTGGCTGTTGATCAGGAAAGCCAGGCTGCTGAACCCGGCGTCACCGAGCACCAGGTCGATCAACCCGTCGTCGGTGAAATCCGCCGCCAAAATGGTCGAACCCACGTGACGGGCTCCGTCGGATCGGCCGCTTTTGGGATTCACGACGTTGAACGTGCAATATTGATTCACGATCTCCGGGTTCAGTGTGATTTCGTTGCTCTCGTCTCCCTCTTTGAATCCGCCGTAGCACCGGTTCGCGAGTTCAAACCCTTCCAATCCGCACCCGAGTCCCGATTCGACGGACGTATTGAAATGAAATTCCAGAAACGTACCGTTTACATTCGCGGTGATGATGTCCAGATCTCCGTCTCCGTCGTAGTCGAAGATGGCCGGCAGATCTTGGGAAGAGCAATAGATATTGGTGGTGTATTGGGTGGTACCGAAATCGTAAAAACTCAGCAAGACCTCTTCTTCGAGTTCCCACGCCAAGTTGGTGGCGTTGCCCGCGTTGCGGTACACCGTGATGGCTCCGCCTTGCGTACTGTAGGTAAACAAGTCCTTGTGTCCGTCGCAATCGAAATCCCGGAGCAACACCCACGTGGTCACATCGGGGAATTGGGCGGAAAACGACGGTGAAAACGTATAGGACCATTGGCCGTCCATCCAGCCGCCTAGAAATACGAAGTGCCGGTTTCCGGCTTTGTCGAAAACGTACAGGTCTTCGATTCCGTCCCTATTGGCGTCGAATGTGGAGATGTTCACGGCATTGAGGCCGCCCAACCAAGGATAGGCGATCGATTCTCCTTCGTGATCTGAAACCTGAATATCGTGAGTGGGGTATACCGCAAACTGAGCGATGCCGATTGTCCCACAAGCCAGCCACAGCGACAAGATGGGAAGGGATCGCTTGAGTAAAACAAACCGAGCTGTCGTCAACATGTAGATGGGTGAAGTACGGGTCTGATTTTGAAGCGGGATACACGCCTTCGCCCCGTACCGACCGGATGAATTTTTCTGATTGGGAAATTATTCATTTAAATCTATATTTGCGGCTCCATAAAAATACGCAAATCTGCACTTATGCAAAATAAAGGCGCCATTTGGTTCTTTACCATACTCTTGGCTTTGGCCTGCCTCTACCAGATTTCTTTTTCATTCGTAACCGCCTCTTTCGAACGCAAAGCGACTGACGCCGCCCAATTGCGCGTGGATTCCGTTCAGGCCGTCCGGGGCGAGGAACTTTCACAATTGGACAGAAGCCTTTTGTTGGAAGAATACAAGACGGAGTACCTTACTGCGCACGCGGATGAAGAAATCTACCCGATTTTCGGATACACCTATACCGAATCGAAGTCGAAACAACTCAATCTGGGTCTGGACTTGGCCGGGGGGATGAGCGTGACGCTCGAAGTTTCACTGCCGGATCTCGTGTTGAACCTCAGCAACAACCCGAACAACCAAAACCTCCGCGAAGCGGTGTCGGTAGCCAGGGAGAGACAAATGGAAACGCAGCGCGATTTCATCACCCTGTTCGGTGAAGTTTGGGAAGAAAAATACCCCGACACCAAATTGGCCACGGTGTTTCACAGCCGGGAAAACAGAGAGCGTTTCCCCAGGGAAGCGACCAACGCACAAATCCTGACGAAACTCCAAGACGAAGCCAAGGAAGCCATCAACAGCACCGAGAAGATTCTGCGTACGCGAATCGACAAGTTCGGAGTGGCCTCGCCTACGATTCAAAAGCAGCAATTCACCGGACGAATCTTGGTGGAACTGCCCGGGGTGAGCGACAAGGAGCGCGTAAGGAACCAATTGAGAAGTACCGCCAACCTGGAATTTTGGAACACCTTCGAGAATCCCGAGATACTCGGGTTGCTCGACCAAGCGAATTCTCTCCTCAGCGAAAGGTATTACCCCGATGAAGAGGAATCGGATGGGCTCATCGATACCGATACGCTTTCGGTTTCCGATGATACCGATGCCGACATCTTGACCCCCGCCGAGGTGGACACTGCCGAGACTGAAGAAGATACGGCCTCCGCCGACGAACTCGACTTGGCCAGCGCCGAGGAATCCTTGTTCGACGACGCCGGCACTCAGGATACCGCGGAAGCGGACTTGGGAGAAACGCTGACGGAAGACGAGCAGCTCCGACAAATACCCTTGTTTTCGAAACTCAGCCCGGCGATAGATCAAAACGGTAGCGCCATGCGCGGTCCGGTTGTGGGCTTTGCCCAGTTGACGGATACCGCGACCATCAACAAAATGCTCGCCGAGCCTTTCGTACAGGATATTCTCCCCCGCGACCTGCGACTGTTGTGGTCGGCTAAACCCGACGCGAGGTCAGGAAACCTCATGCAGCTTTACGCAATCAAAGTGGACACCCGCGACGGCCGTCCGCCGTTGGACGGAGGTGTAATCGTAGACGCTTCACAGCAGTACGACATGACCGGACGCGTGGAGGTGGAAATGGTGATGAACAGCGAAGGTGCGAGAAAGTGGAAGGAAATTACCTCCGCGGCTTCCTCTCAAAGTCCGAAGCGCAGTGTAGCCATCGTGCTCGATGACTACGTGTATTCCGCGCCCGTTGTCCAAAGCGAGATTCCCACCGGCCGATCCTCCATCAGCATGGGGCAAGGAACTACCGCAGAGCAAATCGAGGAGGCTCTCGATTTGGCGAACCTGCTCAAAGCGGGTGCACTTCCCGCTCCGGCAAACATCGTGGACGAGTCCATCGTGGGTCCGACTTTGGGACAGCAGAACATCAATGACGGTCTGACGTCGTTTGCCGTGGCTCTGGTGATCGTGCTGGTGTACATGATCTTTTATTACAGCAAAGCGGGTGTGGTTTCGAACGTCGCCCTTCTCGCAAACCTGTTTTTCCTCATCGGTGCACTCGCTTCGTTGCAAGCCGCACTCACTCTTCCGGGAATCGCGGGTCTCGTACTGACGATGGGTATGGCGGTTGACGCCAACGTACTGATTTACGAGAGAGTCCGTGAAGAACTCCGCGAAGGCAGAAGCATCAAAGCCGCGTTGAAAGAGGGATACGGCAAAGCATATTCGGCCATTATCGACGCCAACCTGACGACCATGCTCACCGCCATCGTTTTGGTGATCTTCGGTACCGGTCCCATCAAAGGCTTCGCTACCGTTCTGATCATCGGTATCCTCACCTCCCTCTTCACCGCCATATTCATTACGCGACTCATCTTCGAACGTCGGTTGGAGAAAGGAAAGACCCTTTCTTTCGCCATGAATTGGTCCAAGAACATTCTCGTAAACGCGAATTACCAATTCGTGAAAAAGAGAAACATCGGATACATCGTATCGGGAATCCTCGTTGCGGTGTGTGTGATCAGCATGGCCACGCGTGAGTTCAACCTCGGTGTGGACTTCTCGGGTGGACGAACCTACACCGTTCGATTCGACCAAACCGCCGATCTCGATCAAATTCGCGGTGAACTCACCGATGCGTTCGTAGACGAAGAAACCGGCAGAAAACTGGCCCCCGAGGTGAAAACCTACGGTGCCGCCAACCAAGTTCGAATCACGACCAAATACATGGTCGAGTCGACCGCGGAAAATGCCGACCAACAAGTGGAAGCCGCCCTCAGCAGCGGACTGGACAATATCAACGTGCCCTATGAGATCGTCGAATCCCGACGAGTGGATGCCTCGATTTCGGAAGATTTCCAAGCTTCCTCCACCTTGGCCGTTGTGTTCTCGCTCCTGATCATCTTCCTCTACATCGTATTCAGGTTCAAGAAGTGGCCCTACGGTGTGGGAGCCATCTTGTCCATGGCCCACGACGTAATCCTCATTTTGGGAGTGTACTCCCTCCTCCATGGGTTGTTGCCCTTCTCTTTGGAGATCGACCAAGCCTTCATCGCCGCCATTCTCACGGTGATCGGGTACTCGGTAAACGATACGGTAATCATTTTCGACCGTATCCGGGAGTACATTCAGGACCATCGAAAGGAGCCCATGGGTTCCGTGGTGAACAAAGCCGTGAACAGTACGCTCACCCGTACGCTCAACACGGCGATGACCACCTTGGTCGTTTTGATCGCCATCTTCATTTTCGGTGGGGAATCCATCCGAGGATTCGTATTCGCACTGACTCTTGGAGTGATCGTGGGTACGTACTCGTCCATCTTCGTTGCGGCACCCATAGTGGTGGACCTCACGGATAAAACCGGGGTTTCGCTCGAGGAAGGTGAAGAGGAAAAAGAGAAGAAAGCGGTTCCCGTCGCTTGAGTCGGATCCCGGGATTTTCGTGCTTCGGCATCGTTGAGTCCGGTCGCGTTAGGACGGACGCCGGCATCCTTCGTCCCTTATGGAACGTTGCGTCGTGAGAGCGATTGGAACCTCATCGTCAATCGGTCTTGAAGAGGCGGGGCGAAGATACAGGCGGTAGGCCGACCCGAAGGGGAACGCCCAAAACATTGTGATTATTCGCAGTATGCACGGGGTGGTTTTTCTTTTCGGGGATGCGGGATGGAAGCACTACCTTTGCGGAAAGACTCGGTATTTTGTTCACTCTACTTTTCGGTATCAGCGGCGGTGAGATCTTCGTGATCCTGCTATTCGTGTTGGTGTTTTTCGGCGCCGATAAGATTCCGGGCGTGGCCAGAACCATGGGGAGGGCGATACGACAGATCAAGGACGCCACCGGCGACATTCAACGCGAAATTCACGATTCGGCCACACAAGTCCGCGACCAGGTTCAAGACACCATCGAGCAAAAAAGGGGAGGGCGGAACTCCGCCTCCGGCGATAAAAGCGGGGAGTGATCCTTCCTGCCCCCAACCGTTGCACGACAATTCCACAAGTGCACCGGCTCGCCGAGCCACGTCGAAAAAAAATGTGCGGATGTTGAAAAAAAACTTTCACCTTCCACTGATGGGGGAGCGTGAAAATTATTTTTGCGTCGACAAAATCCTTACAGAACCTCACACCGCACTTATCGATGGCATTTCTCAGATTCAAAGCATTGGAAGACGTAATGGGCCGCAAACCCGTGGAACCTAACGTGCCGGAAGGCAAAGTTTCGGAGTACTTCGGGCGCCGCGTTTTCGACTCTCACAAAATGCGGGAATACCTCCCCGAGAGCACCATGCGAATTGTGGAAAATGCCATGCAGACCGGCGAGCGCATACCGCGGGAGATTGCGGATCAGGTGGCCCTCTCGATGAAGGAATGGTCCATCGGCTTGGGCGCCACTCACTACACGCACTGGTTTCAACCGCTTACGGGCTCCACCGCCGAGAAGCACGACTCTTATTTTACCCCTTTGGAAAACGGTCGGGCCATCGAGCGTTTTTCGGGTGCCAATTTCGTGCAGCAAGAACCTGACGCGTCTTCCTTTCCCAGCGGGGGGATACGCAATACCTTCGAGGCGCGGGGCTACACCGCCTGGGACCCTTCTTCACCGGCATTCGTCATCGGGAAGACGCTGTGCATTCCCACGATCTTCATGGCGTATACGGGCGAATCGTTGGATCATAAAATGCCCCTGCTCAAAGCCCTGAATGCCGTGGATCAAGCGGCGACCAAGGTCTGCAAACTCTTTGACCGAAATACAAAGCGGGTGAGCGCCACCTTGGGGTGGGAACAGGAGTACTTCCTGATCGACAGTTCCCTGTACAACGCCCGCCCCGATATCCAGTTCGCCAATCGCGCGTTGTTCGGCCACAATCCCGCCAAAGGACAACAGCTCGACGATCACTATTTCGGATCCATTCCCGACCGCGTAAAGGCGTTCATGCACGATACGGAAGCCGAGGCCATTCAACTGGGGATCCCCATCACCACGCGGCACAATGAAGTGGCACCCAATCAATTCGAGGCGGCTGCCATGTACGAGGAAATCAATTTGGCCAACGACCACAACCTGCTGTTCATGGATTTGTTGGAGAAAATCGCACCCCGCCACAATTTCCGCCTCCTCCTCCACGAAAAACCCTTCGCCGGTTTGAACGGCAGCGGAAAACACAACAATTGGTCGCTGATCACAAACGACGGCGTCAACCTCTTGGCACCGGGAAACAACCCGAAAGCCAACCTGCGCTTCCTTACGTTTTTCGTCAATACCATCCGTGCCTTCGCGGAGTATTCCGACGTGCTGCGCGCCCACATCGCATCGGCCGGCAATGACCACCGCCTCGGCGCCAACGAAGCCCCGCCGGCCATCATGTCGGTGTTCATCGGCAGCCAGTTGACCAAGATTCTCGACGACTTGGAGCAGAGCATCAAAAGGGGAAAATTGAACCCTTCGGTCAAAACACAATTGACGCTCAACATCGGCAAGATCCCCGAGATTTTACTCGACAACACGGACCGGAACCGAACCTCTCCCTTCGCGTTCACGGGAAACAAATTCGAATTTCGCGCCGTGGGATCCACCGCCAACTGCGCGGTGCCGATGATCGCCCTCAACACCATGGTGGCGGCTCAGTTGGAGGATTTCTACGCGAGTGTGACCAAGCGCATCGACGCGGGCGATAAGAAAGACGAGGCCATCCTGAAGGAATTGCAGAAGCTCATCACCGAATCGAATCACATCCGTTTCGAGGGGAACAACTACGGACGGGAGTGGCTGGCGGAAGCGAAAAAACGGGGTCTCAACAACGTGAAAGACACGCCGAGGGCCATGCTGCTTCTGAAGAACAAGAAGGTGGTGGACATGTTCGAAAGACTGAACGTTTACACCGAGCGCGAACTCGAGGCCCGCATCGACATCGAATTGGAAAAGTACCACAAGCAAATCCAGATCGAATCGAGAACCTGCGAAGAGTTGGCCCTCAACCACGTCATCCCTGCTGCGCTGGAATACCAAACCACGCTGGTGACCAACATCCGGGGCATGCACGAAATCATGTCCAAACAGGCGGCCAACAAATTGACCAAAACCCAGATGTCGCTGGTGGAAGAGATTTCCGACCGGGTGGAAATCATCAAAACCAACGTCGACCTGATGGTCGAAGAGAGAAAGAAGGCGAATTTGCTGAAGTCGCCGGAAAAGGCGGCCATCGCCTACTGCGACAACGTGAAACCGTATTTGGACATCATCCGCTACCACACCGACAAGCTCGAATTCATCGTCGACGACGAAATATGGCCCATGCCCAAATTGCGTGAGGTCTTGTTTACTCGTTGAATTGTAAGGCGTAACGGTATTTGGTCGATAGGGTCTGCTGCGGCGGCGAAGGCGATTGGGAACCCCGCGACCTAATTTTTTACTTTTATTCCGGCCAACGAGCTACAAGGGCGTGGGCTCGATCACGAGAAGATTGTCAAACTTTCGGTTTGGTCGAATCATATAAAAATACTTACTTTCGGCATGTTTTACCTCAACGTCACCATGCATCTCCGAGAAATGACTCTAAGACCACTACTGATTATTTGTCTTTTATTCACTTCGTCCATCGCTTTCGGGCAAGTGGAAGTGATGATAAAACAAGCGGACAACGCCTTCGATAACGAAGCGTATTTCGAGGCCATCGACTTGTACAAAAAGGCCTATTCCAAGGAAAACAATGCCGACGAAAAAGCGAGAATGCTCTTTCGGATCGCCGAATCCTACAGGATGATCCTCGACTACGAACAAGAGCTCATATGGTACGACAAGGCACTTCGGGCACAGTACGACGAACCTAAAATTTACCTGTACATGGCCAGGGCGTACCACCACCTCGGAAACTTCGACCAAGCCATACAGAATTATAAAATTTACAACGAGCGCACCTCAGACCCTGCCGGGACCGCCGGTTTGGAAGCCGCTGAACGCGCCAAGGAATTCCGTGACAACCCGTCAAGATACATCGTGCAAAATGAAATCCTGCTCAACTCTCCCGAGTACGACTTCGCACCTGCATGGGCATCGGAAGACTACTCGACCATCTACTACAGTTCTTCACGACAAGGCGCCCAAGGATTGGAAATCGACAAGCGCACAGGAGAATCGTATCAGGATATTTTCTTCGCAACCCGCGACCAAAAAGGAAAGTGGAGCGAACCGGAAAGGTTGACTTACCGCGTGAATACCATTCACAACGAAGCGACGCCCTTCCTGACCAAAAACTTCGACATGATGTTTTTCACCCGCTGCGAAAGCACGGACAATGAAAACAAAGGATGCGATATCTACGTGTCCAGAAGAGTCGATAATTCCTGGTCTACGGCTCAATTGCTCAAACTTAAGCCCGACAATAGCCCCGACAATACCACCGTTGGGCACCCCGCGTTGACCGAGGACGAATCGCACATCATTTTCTCCAGTGACATGCCCGGCGGAGAGGGCGGAAAAGACCTTTGGATCGCGCCCTTCGACAAAGCATCACTGACGGCGGGCACACCGGTCAACCTCAAAGCGGTGAATACCATTCGAGACGAAATGTTCCCCTTCGTGCGGAGCAACGGTGAACTTTATTTCTCTTCCGCCGGCCACCCCGGAATGGGCGGACTGGATATTTTCCGCGCCGAAAAAACCGGCGACAACACCTGGGGCAACGTCCAAAACATGGGTGCACCCATCAACTCCATCGGCCACGACTTCGGCATTATTTGGGAAGCGGACGCCGAACGCGGATTCCTCAGCTCCGACCGCTCGGGCGGAAAAGGCAAGGATGACATTTACTCCTTCAACATGCCGCCTCGACTCTTTGCGCTGCAAGGGGTGGTTTACGACAAAGACACCCAACTGCCGGTGCCCGAAGCGACCATCAAAGTGGTAGGCAGCGACGGCTCTTCCTTCGAAGCCACGACCGACGGCGGAGGGGCATTCTCCTTCGAAACCAAAGGCGAAGAAAGGTACATCAACGCCGAAACCAACTACTCCATCGAAGTGTCCAAGCCCGACTACCTCGTGGCCAAAGAGCAGATCAGCACCGTGGGCCTCACCGAGTCGACGACCTTCCTGAAAGAGTTCTTCATCACTTTCACCGCGCCGGACAAAGCCATCGAGTTCCCCGAGGTGCGCTACGCGTACAACAAGGCCGACCTGCTTGTCAACGACGAGGTGAATTCACTCGACTCCCTCGACTTCCTTTACAACGTGCTTATCGACAACCCGACCATCATCATCGAGTTGCAAGCGCACACCGACTCCAGAGGTAGCGATTCCTACAACCGCGACCTCAGCCAGAGAAGGGCCGAGAGTTGCGTGGCGTACCTACAATCCAAGGGCATTCCCGCCGAAAGGATGGTGGCCCGCGGTTACGGTGAATCGCGCCTGCGCATCACCGACGCGCAAATCGCCCGCATGAGTACGGAAGAGGAGAAGGAGGCCGCGCACCAGAAAAACAGACGTACGGAGTTCACCGTATTGAGCTTCGACTACGTTCCCAAAGACCCCGTCGACAACTAGGATCCGGCTCCGGTAGGTTCACCGTACGGAGGTGAGGGTTTTTGTGGACGTGTCTCAAATTTGACATTCCCGATTCGAACCCCATGGTTCCCCGAGTCGGGATGTCGTACCGCATAAGCCGTCCACAAGGCCTCTGCGAACGGTGGTGACTGCACCGAGCGTCACCTTTCGGGACCGGAGCGGGTCGAATCGCCGAACCATCCTACCGCGGATATGATTAATTTCGTACCCTTATTCAAGGTCGCCACCTTTTTGGTGCGGTCTGTGAAATGGTATTCATGACGGAAGAACAACGATATGCAGCCCGTGGAGTGAGCGCGGGCAAAGAAGACGTACACAAAGCCATCGCGGCGCTTGACAAGGGACTTTTTCCAAAAGCCTTTTGCAAAGTCATACCCGATTTTCTGACCGGCAGCGACGAACACTGCTTGGTAATGCACGCCGATGGAGCAGGAACGAAGTCCTCCTTGGCGTACGCCTACTGGAAAGAAACGGGCGACACCACTGTTTGGAAGGGCATCGCGCAAGACGCTTTGGTGATGAATCTCGACGACCTGCTCTGCGTGGGCGCCACCGAAAACATCGTCCTGAGCTCCACCATCGGCCGCAACAAACAGCTGGTGCCCGGCGAGGTCATCTCGCACTTGATTCGAGGCACCGCGGAGCTGATCGAGGAGATGGCGACCTACGGCATCCGCATGGAATCTTCGGGTGGCGAAACCGCCGATCTCGGCGATTTGGTCCGCACCATCGTGGTCGACAGCACCGTCGTTGCACGCATGCGCCGCGACGAAGTCATCGACAACGCGAACATACGCCCGGGTGACGTAATCGTCGGTTTGGCCTCATCCGGACAAACGACTTACGAGTCGGAATACAACGCCGGAATGGGGAGCAACGGCCTTACCTCCGCGAGGCACGACGTGTTTTCCAAAGCCGTAGGCGAAAAATACCCCGAAACTTTCGACCCGGGCATGCCTTTGGAATTGGCGTATTCCGGACCCTTCGGACTGACCGACACCCACCCGGATTTGCCGGTGGACATGGGCAAAGCCGTGCTCTCGCCCACACGCACATACGCACCCGTCATCCGGCAAGTGCTCGGGAAGTATCGAAACAAAATCCACGGCATGATCCATTGCAGCGGTGGCGCACAAACCAAAGTGCTCCACTTCGTCGATGGCGTGCACGTCGTAAAAGACAACTTGCTGCCTATTCCGCCCCTGTTCAATATCATCCGCGAAACTTCCGGCACCTCCCTGAAGGAGATGTTCAAAGTATTCAACATGGGCCATCGGTTCGAAATCTATACCGATCCCGACACGGCCCAAACCATTCTGACCATCGCCGAAGGTTTTGAGCTCCAGGCGCAAATCGTCGGTAGGGTGGAGGAGTATGAGGGCAAGAAACTGACCATCGCCGGAGAGTTCGGCGCATTGGAATACGGAGATACACAATGAGGGAATCCCAAATACTGGAGAAACTCGCGGCCATGGAAACTCACTTTCGTGAAATCTCGAAATCCATGGCCGACCCCGATGTCATCGCCGACACGGGCAAGTACATCAAACTCTCAAAAGAGTACAAGGAACTCGAACCGCTCGTTAAGACGTATCGAGAGTACCTCACCTTGTTGGAAAACATCGAAAACGCCCGGAACATACTGCGCGAAGAATCGGATGCGGAATTCAAACAGATGGCCAAAGAGGAGCTGGAAGCCTATACCGCGGAAAAAGACGACTTGGAACTGCGGATAAAAACCATGTTGATTCCCAAGGATCCCGAAGACTCCAAGAACGCCATCGTCGAAATACGCGCCGGAACGGGTGGGGACGAGGCGTCACTGTTCGCCGGCGACCTCTTCCGCATGTATGCCAAGTACATCGAGAGCAAGGGTTGGAAATTGGAATTGGTCGACACCCATTACGGCAGCGTGGGAGGTTACAAGGAAATTATCTTCAACGTAGAAGGCGAAGGCGCCTACGGCATGTTGAAGTACGAAGCCGGCGTGCACCGCGTGCAGCGCATTCCGCAAACCGAAACCCAAGGACGGGTGCATACCAGCGCGGCCACGGTTATCGTCTTGCCGGAAGCCGAAGAATTCGACGTGGAAATAAAGGAATCCGACTTGAGGGTGGACAGTTACTGTTCTTCCGGCCCCGGTGGACAGTCGGTCAATACCACGTATTCGGCCATCCGACTCACCCACATACCCACCGGTGTGGTGGCCCAATGTCAAGACCAAAAGTCCAAGTTGCGGAACTACGAAAAAGCCCTCGCCGTTTTGCGCACACGCATCTACGAGATGGAGTTGCAGAAAAAGCTCGCGGCCGATGCCGACAAGCGCAAATCCATGGTCGCCACCGGCGACCGTTCGGCAAAGATCAGAACCTACAATTTTCCCCAAGGCCGCGTCACGGACCACCGCATCAACCTCACCATGCACAACTTGTCCGACGTTTTGAACGGCGATCTGCACGAACTGCTCGACGCCTTGCGCACCGCCGATCACGCCGATAAACTGAAAGAAAGCGTCGAAAGCTGAGCCATGAACAGAACTCAACTCATCGCGGCGATCGAAGAGAAAAAGAACTTTCTCTGCGTGGGACTCGATCCGGATTTCGATCGCATGCCCAAGCACCTTTTCGCCGAAGAAGACCCCATCTTCGCTTTCAACAAGGCCATCATCGACGCCACGCACGATTACTGCGTCGCGTACAAACCGAACGTCGCGTTCTATGAATGCCACGGTGCAAAGGGGTGGGAGAGTTTGCACAAAACCGTGGAGTACATCGGCGACCGACACTTCATCATCGCCGACGCCAAGCGCGGGGACATCGGAAACACCTCCGGCAAATACGCCGAAACCTTCTTCACCTCCATGAATGCCGATGCGGTGACCGTCGCGCCGTACATGGGTGAGGATTCCGTTCGGCCATTTCTCGACCACGCCGGCAAATGGACCGTGGTGTTGGCGCTGACCTCCAACGCCGGAGCCGAAGATTTTCAAAGGCTGAAGTTGGACTCGGGAGAAGAACTCTACCGAACGGTCATCCGCCGCGCAACCACGTGGGGGCACGATGGAAACATCATGTTCGTGGCGGGCGCCACCCGACCTGAAATGCTCGCGGATATCCGCACACTGATTCCCGACCACTTCATCCTCGTTCCGGGAGTGGGCGCCCAGGGTGGCAGCCTGAGCGAGGTGTGCCGATACGGCTTGAACGATTCCGTAGGCCTTTTGGTCAACGTGGGCAGAACGATTTTATACGCCGATTCCGGACCCGATTTCGCCGCCGCCGCAGCGCAAGTCGCGCGGGAATTTTCACTGGAAATGGCGGGCATCCTCTCCCGACGCCCCAAGGCCTGATCGCCGGCCCTCCGCGGCCATTCCGCTCGGAAACGCGCGGTTTCCATCTTGGAAAAGCTTGGTCTTCAGCTCGAGAACTGTTATTTTCATCCAAAATTACCGCGATGAAAGAAGAGTTTTTGCACTATGCCTGGAAGTACCGGCGTTTCGTGGGCCGCGACCTGACTACCGTCGACGGCAAATCCATCGATATCCTGCAGCCGGGCCGGCACAATCGCGACGCAGGACCGGATTTTCTGGACGCGCGACTGAGGATCGACGAAACCGTATGGGCCGGCAACGTCGAAATTCACCTGGCGGCCTCGGATTGGCACCGCCACGGCCACGACAAAGATCCCGCATACGACAACGTCATCCTTCACGTGGTTTTTGCCCACGATTCGGATATTTTCAACGGCAACGGACAACTGATTCCGGCCCTGTCGCTGAAGGACCGCATCGATTACCAGACGTACAGATACTACCGCTCTTGGCTCAAATCATCGGGCTACATTCCCTGCGATCCGGCCAACCGCGACGTGCCGACCCCGATCAAAACCTCCGCTATCCAAGCCGCCGCCGTCGAGAGAATCGAAGCCAAATCGGAAGTCTACCTCGACCATCTCAACGAAACGCGTGGCGACCTCGATACCGCGTTTTACCGCGTGCTCTTGCGGGGGTTTGGCCTGAAAGTCAATGCCATGCCCTTTGAGCAATTGGCCAGGATCACCCCGTTTCACACCGTGCGAAAGGTGAGGAACAACCTCCCCGATCTCGAAGCCTTGTTGCTCGGTCAAGCCGGTTTTCTACGAGACTTGCGCACGGAAGATGCCTACATCAAGTCCGCCATCGCGCGCTACGAATTTCTCGCGGGAATGTACAAGTTGCATTCCATGCCCAAATCGTCGTGGAAACTTTTTCGGTTGCGCCCACCGAACTTTCCCCAGGTTCGCTTGGCCCAACTCGCGCGGTTCATCCACCGCCACGAATCCATTGCGCGTAGAGCGGCTGAATTGGAAAACGTCGAAGATGCGCGGCGTTTTTTCGACGTTACGTTGAACGACGAATTTTGGCTTTCGCATTACACGTTGGAAAAAACTTCGCCATCCGTAGCCAAGTCGATCGGGAGCAACGTGACCGATTTATTGATCATCAATGCGGTGGCCCCGTATCAATTCGCGTTGTCACGCTACAACAAAGACGTTTCCTACCGGGAGCGGGCCATCAATTTGCTCGAGTCCATGCCCTCGGAAAAGAATTCGGTGGTTCGTAAATTTGCCGAGATGGGGTTTGTTTCCAAATCCGCGTTTGACACGCAAGGGGTCATTCAATTGAAACATTTCTATTGCGATGAACGAAAATGCTTGTCGTGTAAGGTTGGAATTCACTTATTGAAGGATCATGGAAAGAATTAAAGAACACGTCGCGTCATTTTTGGAGCGCCAGGCATTCGGGGTGTGCGAGTGGTGGGGCGAGCGCTGGGGAATTTCCACAGCCCGCGTGAGATTGTACTTTATTTATCTGTCTTTCATCACGTTGGGGTCGCCGCTCATCGTCTATCTCTTCATGGCGTTCTGGCTCGAGCACCGAAAATATCCCGGGTACCGTCCCCGCAGAACCATTTGGGATTTGTGAGTTTCCCTTTGGGGCTAGGGTATTCTTTGGGCGTATCCCCCGGAAACCGGCTACTGTCCGGTGGGGCGGTTTATTCTCGATCTTCTTTTCATCCACCGAGCGGCGTTTTATCGGGGTCGGTCTACAGGCTATAGCCGCCGCCATCTCCGGCCGGTTCCGTAGGCTCGGCGCGGAGCTTCCAAGGTCGCTCGCACCGCGCCACGGCTCCCGACCGTCTATGTCTGCGGGCTGCCGCCTTCCGCCCTTACGCGGATTGACCCTCACTGAGGCCACACCCACAAAAACCCACAACACCCTGCCTTTTTTCCTAAAAAATTATTCGATCGCCCGAGTAATCGTGCCGCATCGTACTTCACTCGCACCGAGTCGATGAGCGGGGTTTGAAATTACGACCTCGCGGCTTTTTGGCCGTACGGCTATTTTTTCCTTTTTTAGCGCACTTGTTAGCATCCCTCCCCGCAAGCCAACCAGAGAAGATTATGAAAAATTTCCTGATACTGCCGGTATTACTGCTGTTCTCGCAATTCGCGTCGGGACAGATGTCCGCCGGATTGGAACTATCCAACGACAGCGAAAAAATCAACGACGGAAGGGCGCGGGTAGTGGTGAGCGGAGGCGTACCTCCGTATACCTACCGGTGGTCCGACCCTTCCACGGCACTCGACGCCTCTACGTGCACGGGATTGGCCGAGGGCGTGGGTTTTTCCGTCACCGTCAGCGACGCCGCGGGAAACGAGATCTTCCTCGAAGGCCACATCGAACCGGAATCGACGGAAGAGCGCATCAATTCCGTATTCCTTCCCCTCGTCAATGGCATGGCGAGTTTTCTGTTCTGGGATCCTTTTTCGGCCGTCGGATTGTACGATCCCGTGGTGTACGCGGATGAGCGGCGCATCATCGCCGACGGTCTGAAGGACTTGACGGTAAATGAAATTGTATTGGAGCGCCGTTATGTGCCGGAAGGTGGGCACGTGAACGAGGGCGACAGCATCGCCCTGTTGCGCCACAACGGACAAGAGGTTTTCACGCTTATCGCTCCGAAATCCGGCATGGTGAGTTACGAAGTGGAAGAGGGTGAAATCGT
This sequence comes from uncultured Cryomorphaceae bacterium, assembly GCA_964574635.1. Lineage (GTDB taxonomy): Bacteria > Bacteroidota > Bacteroidia > Flavobacteriales_D > Cryomorphaceae > CAZNOG01. The sequence goes on from CAZNOG010000008.1 coordinate 145,646, forward strand.
GTTCGACAGGTCGGACGTAGCGTCCATGTCAAAGCCGAACACCGCCATGGTGGCCACCATCCAGTTCGACGAACCCACACCGGTATTGAACCCCAACGGCACGGTCCAATCCCGGGGCATCCCCCTGATCGTGGTTTGGCTGATCATGGGTGCCGTTTATTTCACTATTCGAATGCGGTTCATCAATTTCCGCGGAGTTCGTCACGCCATCGACTTGATCAAAGGGAAGTACGACGACCCGGAAAACAAGGGTGAGGTATCGCACTTTCAAGCCTTGACCACGGCGCTTTCGGGCACGGTTGGATTGGGCAATATCGCCGGCGTGGCCGTGGCCATGGTCGTGGGCGGTGCGGGCGCCACCTTTTGGATGATCGTCGCCGGTCTTTTGGGGATGGCCAGCAAATTCACAGAATGTACACTCGGGGTGAAGTACCGTTACATCAACGAACAAGGGGAAGTATCGGGCGGACCCATGTACTACCTGAGTCGCGGTCTGGCCATGAGGAAAATGCGGGGTCTGGGGAAATTCCTCGCGGGATTGTTCGCCATTTTGTGCATCGGCGCTTCCTTCGGGGGCGGAAACATGTTTCAAGCCAATCAAGCCTTCGCGCAAGTTGCGAACAAGATCCCGATGTTCGAAGGCAACGGCGCCATGTTCGGCATCATACTGGCCATTCTGATCGGGTTGGTCATCGTGGGCGGCATCAAGAGCATCGCCAAAGTCACGGACAAAATCGTGCCTTTGATGGTGGGGGTTTACGTGATTTTCTCTTTGATCATTATCGGTTTGCACTTCGACAATGTCACCGCGGCTTTTTCGGCGATCTACCACGGGGCGTTCAATCCTTCGGCACTGAAGGGCGGAATCATCGGAGTGCTCATCGTCGGTTTCCAAAGAGCTGCGTTTTCAAACGAGGCGGGTGTAGGATCGGCGTCGATCGCGCACTCGGCTTCCCGCACGAAATACCCTGTAAGCGAAGGGGTCGTTTCCTTGCTCGAGCCATTCATCGATACCGTGGTGGTTTGTACCATGACGGCTTTAGTGTTGATCTTCACCGGGTTCGAAACCAACCCCCGGGGCCTGGAAGGGTCGGAACTCACCTCAGCGGCATTCGGAGAGATTTTCCCTTGGTTTACTTGGGTGCTCATGGTCGCCATCTTCTTGTTCGCTTTTTCTACCATGATTTCTTGGTCTTACTACGGTTTGAAAGCCTGGACCTACCTTTTCGGAAAGTCGCGGAGAATGGAGTACACCTACAAACTCATTTTCTTGGTGTTCGTGGTCATTGGTTCTTCGGTGAGTCTCGGAAGCGTGTTGGACTTTTCCGACTTGATGATCTTGGGAATGGCTTTTCCCAATATCATGGGATTGCTTATCTTGTCGGGTGAAGTGCGACGAGACCTCAAGGAATACTTTCACATGCTCAAATCCGGGGTGATCAAGCGCTTCAAGGAATAACCAAATCCGAAAGCGATGCGCAGAATCCCCATAATGTCTTATTTCACGCATTACAGGGGTGAGCGAAACGGCACCATCGCAGTCATCGTCATCGTCATCATCATCGTCGTGGTGGTGGAAGTCGTTCCTTGGTACGAACTCAGGGAAGATCCCGAAGTTCCCAAAGTCTTCGTCCTTCTGTCTCCCGCCGAAGACGCCGAGCCGAAGGAATATCCCCAGCCCTTCCTCTTCAATCCCAATACCCTTTCCGATTCGGGATACCTCGAACTTGGTTTCTCAGAGCGGCAAGTCAAAACACTCCGCAATTTTCAAAAAGCCGGCGGCCGCTTCCGCACGAAAAAGGATTTTTCCAAGCTGTACTTCGTAGATGAAGTCAGGTATAATCAGCTGGAACCGTTTATCGACTTGCCCGATCGCATTGAACGCCGCCGGCATCGGTCGAATTACGCCGATTACGGGCGAAAACCCCGCCGGGAGAACAAGGTAGTGGAGTACTTCCGCTTCGATCCAAATACCCTTTCCGACTCCGGCTACGCCGCACTGGGGTTCTCGCAAAGGCAAATCGAGTCGCTGAGGAAATTTCAAAACGCGGGCGCCGACTTCCGAACCAAGGAGGATTTTTCGCGGTTGTACTTCGTAGACGAAGAGAAATTCGCTGCACTTGCACCGTATATCGATCTGCCCACGGCGGAAGAACGGGAAGCGGAGAGGAAAAAGGCCCTGATCGTCGACATCAACACGGTGGGGGTGGAGCAACTAACGAAAATTCCCGGCATCGGTGCCTACTACGCCAAGGAAATCGTTTCACTCCGCGACGACTTGGGCGGGTTCTACGACCTGTACCAATTGACGGAGTTGTACAAGATGACCCCGGGGCGCATCGACACCCTGTCGGAGTATCTCAAGATTCGATCCGAACCCAAAAGACTTTCACTCCGAACCGCCACGGCGCAAGAGTTGGCGGCCCATCCGTACATGGATTTGAAAACAGCCAGTGAAATGGTGCGGTGGAGGGTGACGGCCATCGACATATCGCCCGAAAGCCTCGAAGAATCGGGTTTGTTAAGCGATGAATTATACCGTAAATTTGCGCCTTATTTGGATTACCGATAAATGGATATTCAAGAGGCGCTGCTGCAATCCATACGTTCGATACCCGATTTCCCGAAGAAAGGGATATTGTTTCGCGACATTACTCCTATTCTCGAAGATCCGGCGCTTTGCCGAGCGGTGATTGCGGAATTGACCAAGCGCTTCGAAGGTGTGGAGGTGGATGCCGTCGCCGGCATCGAGAGCCGAGGGTTTCTGTTCGGATTGCCCCTTGCCATCGAGATGAATGTTCCCTTTATTCCGGTGCGGAAGGCGGGCAAACTTCCCGCCCAAACCGTTCGGTACCGATACAGCTTGGAATACGGGGATGCGGAGTTGGAAATGCACCGGGGCGTCGTGAAGCCCGGCATGAAAGTATTGGTGCACGACGACTTGCTCGCCACGGGAGGTACCGCGGCCGCTACCGCCGAACTCATCCGCATGGAAGGGGGCGAGGTGGTCGGGTTTTCCTTTCTGATCGAGCTGAAGGAGCTGCGCGGTCGGGAAAATCTCGCCGGCTTGGGTGTACCGGATATCAGTCTCGTGTCTTATGAGTAACCCGACACACCGGCTCACTATCGATTGAAACAATACGACAATGACGGAAAATCAAAAAATGATCGCAGACATGGTGAGGGATTTCGCCCGGAAGGAAATCCTGCCCCATTTTATGGAGTGGGACGAGAAGCAAATCTTCCCCGTGGAGACCATGAAGAAGTTGGGTAATCTGGGGCTGATGGGAGTCTTGGTGCCCGAAGAATACGGCGGATCCGGATTCGGGTACAAAGAGTATTACACCGCGCTGACCGAGATATCGAAGGTGTGCGGGTCCATAGGATTGTCCGTCGCCGCCCACAACTCACTTTGCACCGGGCATATTTTGACCTTCGGCAGCGAAGAGCAGAAAAAGAAATGGCTCCCCAAATTGGCCTCCGCCGAGTGGATCGGCGCTTGGGGATTGACCGAGAGCAACACCGGTTCTGACGCACTGCGCATGAAGACCACCGCCGTAAAAGACGGTGACCACTGGGTGCTGAACGGCGCCAAAAACTGGATCACCCACGGCATTTCCGGCGACGTGGCCGTAGTGCTTGCGCGCAACGGCGACCTGCTCGACTCCCGGGGAATCACGGCCTTCGTGGTGGAGCGGGGCACACCCGGCTTTCTCGCCGGCAAGAAGGAAAACAAACTCGGCATGCGCGCTTCCGAAACCGCGGAGATTATTTTCGACAATTGCAGGGTACCCCACGAAAATGTGCTCGGGAACGTCGGTGAAGGGTTCATCCAAGCCATGAAGGTCCTCGACGGCGGACGCATATCCATCGCCGCCCTCGGAGTGGGAATCGCAAAAGGTGCCTACGAAGCGGCGCTGAAATACAGCAAGGAGAGGGAGCAATTCGGAAAACCCATTTCATCGTTCCAAGCCATCGCTTTCAAACTCGCCGATATGGCCACCGAAATCGAAGCCGCGGAACTCCTGACCCTCCAAGCCGCCGACATGAAAGACCGGGGAGTGGAAATGACCAAGGAATCGGCCATGGCCAAGTACTACTCCAGCGAAGTCGCCGTGCGCACCGCCACCGAAGGAGTGCAGATTTTCGGAGGGTACGGGTACACCAAAGATTTCCCCGCCGAGAAGTTCTACCGCGACAGCAAACTGTGCACCATCGGGGAAGGAACGAGCGAAATTCAAAAAATCGTCATCTCCAGAAAAATCTTGGAGTGAGGAATTGAAAGAAAATTGCTATCTTTGCAGTCCGAAAAATTTAATGAAGGAGAGAAATTATGCTCATCATACCCGTAAAAGAAGGAGAAAACATCGAACGCGCACTGAAGAAATTCAAGAAAAAGTTCGACCGTACCGGCACCATGCGAGAGCTGAGAAGGCGTCAGCAATTCACCAAGCCTTCGGTGCTGAAACGCGAGCAGAAGCAAAAGGCCATCTACATCGATAAGATGCGCCGCGAGCAAAACGGTTAATCCTCTTTCACCGAGATTATCAATCGTAGGGCGGCTTTGCCGCGCCAACGAAAAACGCGATATTTAGGCAGGCCAATTCGGCTTGCCTTTTTCGTTTCGTCCCCATGCCAGAGTGCTTCCTCGAATACCTTGTCCACGAAAAGAGATCCAGCCCCCACACCGTGAAATCCTACCGGGGCGACCTCTGTGATTTGCGCGACTTCCTGCAAGCCCAATACGCCGACGATTCCATCCGCGACGCCACGACCGATCGACTTCGCTCCTGGCTCGTCCACTGCATGGAAAGCGGAAACGCACCGGCCACGATCCAAAGAAAGCTCAGCAGCCTCAAGTCCTACTTCAAATGGCTCAAGAAGTACCACGGCCTGAAAAAAGACCCAACCCTCAAGCTGGCCGCGCCGAAAACAGGCATATCCCTGCCTAAATTCGTCGACGCCGACACCCTGGACGGCGCAATCCCTTCACGGGCCGGCGAGGCGTCGGACAAACCCGGGGCGGCGCATATCGTCGATACGCTGTACAGAACCGGCATGCGCTCCGCGGAGCTCATCGGTTTGAAAATACACGACGTCGACTTCGGCGGAAAAACCATCAGGGTGCTGGGAAAGAGAAACAAAGAGCGCATCATCCCCATGAGCGCCTCCCTCGAACACACCCTGAGGGAATACCTTCAAATCCGGTCCGAACTCAAGCCACCGACCACCGTCACCGCGTTTTTCCTCACGGACAAAGGCCGGCCGTTGCAACCCAAATACCTCTACACGCTCGTCAACGGATTCCTCGCGACCATCGGCGCCGGCAGCGCCCACGGCCCCCACGCACTGCGCCATTCATTCGCCACGCACTTGCTGAACAACGGCGCCGACATCAATTCCATCAAGGAACTGCTCGGCCACACCTCCCTCGCCGCCACGCAGGTGTACACCCACGTCGACATCACCCGCCTCATCGAGGTGCACCGAAAGAATCACCCCCGCGGGTGAGCGGATGTGCCGAGAAGCACCTTGTCCTTCCGGTAGTCCGTCGATTGTTTGGCGGATTGGCGGGGATAGGGTAGGGTACAGGGGGTTTTTGTGGGTGGGTAAGCAGCGGGCAAGTTCTCCCCAAAGATTGCATCCATCTCGAGAGGGGCGATTGGAAAAGTTTTTTATCCCTACCCGTTGAAACTAAAACACGGGAGACGTAATTTTCCGGCCCTTTTGCCATCGCCGCAATCCGAACCAAACACCTATACAATGAGAAGTTCTCGTCTACGCGCTATGATCGCGACATCCTTCACCGCGATTTTGATCGCGGGCTGTGCCAAACAAGTCGATCAACCTTCGGGTGCCACTCCCGTCGACGCCCCGAAATCTTCGGCCGTTCAACCGGCTTTCCAGACCGAGACTTCCGCGTTCCATACGCAATTGTTCGATCTTTCCGGCGGAGGTTGGACGGGTGGGGACGGTGCGTACAGCATTCCCCTCCCCGACGGTAGGGTACTTTGGACCTTCGGCGATTCCTTCCTCGACACCGTCTACGCCGATTACTCCCGGCCTTTTACGCCTCTTGTAAACAACACCTTCGTTGTCCAAGACGGTACCGAGATGACCACTCTTCACGGCGGAACCCCTGAAAATCCCACGGCCTACGTGGTACCCGACAACCCCGACCATTTCTATTGGACCGCCGACGGAACAGTGATCGGCAACAGGGTGTACATGTTCATGACGCGGCTCACGTTAACCGGCGCCGGTGGTGCGTTCGGTTTTCAGGGGCTGGGTACGGACTTGGCCGTTTTCAGCTTGCCCGATCTCGAGTTGATTACCATCAAGCCTTTCCTCCGTTCGACCACCGTCCTCGCGGGATTGTCCATCTTCGAAGACGAAGATTTCATCTATTTGTACGGTACCGATTCCGGCAATTTCGGCAAGGTGACCGTCGTGATGCGCGTGGCCGTGGGCGAGTTCGCCAACCTCAGCTACTTCGACGGCGCGGGTTTCTCTGCCGAGTCCGCCGACGCGGCTCCCATGAAATTGGCGAACGGTTCCGACCTCACGGTGTCCAATATGTTTTCTGTATTCAAGTACGGCGGCAAGTACCGGTTGCTGACGCAGCAGGACTTCTTCGGCGGGGGCATTGACGTGTACACCGGCGATTCGCCCGTGGGTCCGTGGTCGCATCGCCGCCGGGTGTACGACACCCCCGAATCCAACGGCGACGTGTGGACTTACAACGCCATCGTGCACCCTCACATTACGCATCCGACCAAGGGCATGCTCATGACGTACAGCGTAAATTCGCTGAATTTCGCCGACGTTTTCGACGATGCGCGCAATTATCGGCCTCGATTTATCTGGGTGAAGCCATGAGGATCGGTTGAAAAGTCCCTCGTGACGGAAAACTTGCCGCGGCCTTCGGGTTGAACTCGGATTGGTGGTGACGAACTGTACTCATTTGATTTACGGTTACTTGTGCATTCGAGCTCATCGATTTCGGCAGGTGTGGAAAGCCCTTTGGGGTGCGGGTTTCAAAAAAAGTGAGCAAAGAGTTTTTCCACCGAAAAATGTTTCATACATTTGCAGACCTTTTTGGGAAAAGGTGCGGATAGTATTCCGGAAAGCGTTCTGTGAAATTAACAAGATGCCGATGTAGCTCAGTTGGCTAGAGCAGCTGAT
>CAZNOG010000009.1:0-139310 GCA_964574635.1 uncultured Cryomorphaceae bacterium
AGTGCGTCGGAACACCGATCGTGGTGTACGACTGCCCCGAGCTTGAAGCCAACGTGGGAGACGCCTGCGACGACGGTGACGAAAACACCGAATTCGACGCCATCAACGACGACTGCGAGTGCGTCGGAACACCGATCGTGGTGTACGACTGCCCCGAGCTTGAAGCCAACGTGGGAGACGCCTGCGACGACGGTGACGAAAACACCGAATTCGACGCCATCAACGACGACTGCGAGTGCGTGGGTACGCCCATCGAGCCTCAATGTCCTGCCGATGCGGGTAGCATTGCCTTCGCCGGCGGAGAGACCTCCACTGTTTTCTGTGCCTTCGACGGAGTGCCCAGCACCATCCAAGTGGAATTCACCGAAGCACCGTCTGATATCCTCCCCTACGTATGGGTGGCGACAGACGTACTCGGCAACGTAATCCACTACACGGGCAATCAGAATCTGGTAGAGTCCTTCAACTTCGACAACTGGGGCGTGGGAACTTACCACCTGCACGTAGTGAGCTACCACGGACCGAGCAGCAACGTTCCGGAACTGCGCGATCAGTACCTGGAAACCGGTTTGGTCAACCTCTCCGAATTGGAAGGATGCGTTGACATTTCCGATCCCATCGTAATCGTGGGTGACGAATGCGGCGAACCCGAACCGGAAGGATGCTACGCCGTGGAGGTGCTCGAATTCGTACAGGGCACTCAAACCAACGGTCAACCCGTTGCGGCCAACCGTTCCAACCCCGAGGCGGCTCTGGGTGAACCCGACCGTTCGAATGCACCCGGTGGTTTTGTATCCCTCGGAACGAATGGACACATCACCCTGGCTTTCAACGGCATTATTTACGATGAACCGGGCAACGACATCCGCATCTTCGAAACCTCTTACATCGGTGACGAGTGCGGTGGACCTGCCGACGAGTGGGCCGACATTGAATTGTCGCCCGACGGAATCAACTTCTACCCCGTGGGCACCATTTGCTTCGACGGTGAAGTGGACATGGCCGATGCAGGCTTGACGCAGGTATTCGCCATCCGAATCACCACTTCCGCATCCACCTCTACCCCCGACGGGTACGATGTAGACGGAGTGGAAGCCATCCACGGCTGTGATGACGGTCCGTTTACCTCGACGGCTTCCGACTGTGTAGCTGCTGAAGTAGTGGAATACACGCCCGGTACCATGTTGAACGGTGCGATGATGCCCTCCAACAGAACCGACGCTACGCAAGCCTTGGGTACACCCGAAAGGACGGACTCCGAGGTATTCGTATCACTCGGATACGGAGGTAGCTTGGTGCTCGCGTTCGACGGTGCCATCCCCAACCAACCGGGAGCCGACATCGAGATCGTGGAAACGACGTACAACTTCAGTTCCTGTGGTGCTTATCCCGAGTACGCGGACGTGTACGTGTCGATCAACGGCGTCGACTGGCATTTCGCCAAAACCGTGTGCCACGAAGACCGCTTCGTTGACTTCAGCGACGCAGGACTGATTCCGTACGTGAACTTCGTCAAGCTGGTGAACAACGACGTACTGTCGTCCTCACCCGACGGATTCGATGTAGACGGAGTGGTATGTGTACAACCCGTAACGCCGGGACCCGCACCGCTCACTTCCTACGACCATCAAATGGCCGCAGGTGTGCTCAGCTCTCACCCCAACCCGACTACGGGCGCGTCTCACGTGGTATTCCAAACCGCCGAGACCCATAGAACGACCGTTGAGGTGATGGATATGAACGGACGCATCATCGCGACCCTCTTCAACGAAGTGGCCGAAGGTGGTGTGACCTATACTCTGGATTTCGACGGCGTCGCTCTGCCGAACGGTATCTACGTATACCGATTGACTACCGACAACGAAGTCCTGATCGATAAATTCATGATCGCGAGATGATGAATGAATAATCACCAACGTTTTAAAAACGATAGAGGCTGTCTCGCAAGAGGCAGCCTCTTTTTTTAATACCCGTCAATCGGGGACCGGCCATTCTCCATACACCCAATGCCCCGCCCGGCGGTGGCGCCCCTACGGATAATGCCCCGCAACCGGAATCGGGAGCGGCCGTATGCCCGTTTCAATGAAAACCAATATTTTCGCGGCGACGATTCAAGACATGATCAAACCAATTCCCTTCAGAGCACTTCGGCCCGTAAAAGGCAAAGCCCACAAAGTGGTCTCGCGGTCGTACGTGAGCTACACGGCGAGCGAATTGGACGAAAGGATAAAGGAAAATCCGTACTCCTTCATTCACATCATGAATCCGGAATTTTCGGAAAACCCGGCGGACTCATCCCCCGAACGCTTCCTCACGGTGAGGAAAAAATTCGAGGGATTTATCGAGAAAGGTTTGTACGTGCAGGATGAACATCCGAGCTTCTACCTCTACCAACAAATCGCCATCGAAACCACCTATACCGGGATCATTTGCGGCGTGCCCACCATCGATTACCGGCAAGGACGCATAAAGATGCACGAGCAAACCCTCAAGGGTCGAGTGGATCGCATCAGCAACCATTTATACTACAGCCGATTCAACGCAGAACCGGTGCTGCTGACCTACCGTGAGCACTTGCCTGACCTGCAGGCGTACTTCTCGGCCAAAATGCCGGAAACTCCCGAATTCGACTTCACTACCTCCGAAGGAATTTCACACCGCCTTTGGAAAATAGACGACCCGGAAGAAATCGAACGCGTGAAAAAAATGTTGGCGCGCATCCGAACCCTCTACATCGCCGACGGACATCATCGCATGAAGAGTTCGATGAACATGGCCGACAAGCGCAACGCCGAAAATCCCGACCACACCGGCGAGGAGATGTACAACCACACCCTGGCCATGATCATGTCGGGTGAAAACCTGCGCATTCTTCCCTTCCACCGATTGGTGAAAACCGGCTTCGATATCAGTGATGAAGCATTGCTCCGCTCTTTGGATACGCACTTCATCGTCAATCCTGACGATGGAAACGTGTTGCCCCCTTACACGCGAACCTACGGGCTCCGACTGAAAAACGGCTGGTATACTTTGAGGCTGAAAGAAGGCTACCGGGGCGAAAATCCGGTGGACCGCCTCGACGCGAGCATCCTCAATAACTTGGTGATGAGTCCGATTTTCGGATTGAACGAAGCCAAGAGATCCGGCCTAGTGCGCTACATTCCGGGAAACGAAGACCTCGGACCCTACGAGGCGGCCATTGACAACGGCACGTTCAAAGCGCTGTTCACCCTTCACAAGGTCGAACCCGAACAAATATTCGAAGTGGCCGAAGCGGGAGAAATCATGCCGGCCAAAACCACGTACATCTTGCCTAAAATGAGGAGCGGCCTTACGGTCATGCCTCTTGACTGACTGAAGGGAAAACGACCTTCCAGAAGTGGAGTTTCCTGTCGTCGCCGATACTGAACACCTCGTCGCTTCCCGACCAACCGACCGCGTTTACCGAATGCGTATGCCCCACGGTGCCCCGCCTCTCAATGCGCGCCGCATTCTTCCAGTCGTACAAGGGCCAAATTTTGACTTTCCGATCCCTGCTTCCGCTCACCACATAAGGCAATTCGGGGTGCAAATCAATCGAATAAATGGCGTAATTGTGCGCCGGAACCGCCTCGACGAGCCGCGGCTTGGCGCCTGAAAATTTCCACAGACGCAGATGCCCGTCCCGCCCGCCTGTCATCAGGGTGCCGTCGCGCAAAAAGCGCATGCAATACACCCCGCCGTCATGGGCGTCGAACATCTCCAGTTCGTTGAAATATCCGGTGTCGAAAACCCGTATTCGACCGTCGGAAGCGCCTACCAATAGCATCTTCCCGTCAGGTGACAAGCAAAGCGTGCGCAACTTGTCTTCCACCACCGGTATCTTCAACAACAACCGATAATCTTCCCCGTCGATCACAGCCAAAGCGCCGTCGCTGCCCGCCGTGTACAAACAGTTCCGCTCCGCATCGTCCAGTATGGCGAACACCGGCCCCTCGTGGTACTTCAGGTGCCGAATTTCCGACTTTTCAGCCATGTCGATCACGTGCATTCCCCCGTCGCCGCGGCCTATGTACATGCGTTGTCGCGATACCACGGGGAGAACCGAAAACACCGTTTCGCCCACACGCACGGAAAAGGGATGCGGCGAGTGATCCGAAGTGTTCCAAGCGCCCACCATTCCGTCGGCGCCACCCGTGTACAGCACGGAATTTTCAGCGTCGAAATACGCGCCGTAAACCGCCGCCGAATGGCCGTCAAGAGTATGTGCATGAAAAGTTTTCACGACGCAAAGATAGGAAAGCAATTAGGACAAACATCTCTTTTAAACCGGTTTCCGAGTTGGGCGCGACCCCAATCGTGGCGGAAACATCCGGTTCGAGTCACACCCACAAAAACCCACACCCCGCCCATCCTTCATCCTTTCCGGGGTCGGTCTACAGGCTATATCTTCCGTGGCGGAATCGCCCCTGCGTATGCCCCGGACCGTGGTTCCGATTCACCCCGGCCGGGGCACGCAGGCGCGCTCCCGCACCGGAAGGATGCCGCCTTCCGCCCTCGCGCAATCACATGGGTTTTCACGATCCGATTTCGCCGTACCCCGGTTGCGATGCTCATCCGTTTTTATCCAAACAGGACAATATGTCATGCACTGCCGTCCGGCACGGCGATTGACTTAGGGCAAGCCTCATCGAAAACCTGATTAAACCCGGAAAAAATTACGAAATGGAAAAAGGAAGTATCAACGTACAAACCGAAAATATTTTTCCGATCATAAAGAAATTTCTCTACTCCGACCACGAGATTTTTCTGCGCGAATTGGTATCCAACGCCGTGGACGCCACCCAGAAACTCAAGACTTTGGTCGGCATCGGAGAATTGAAAGCCAATACGGAAAACCTCAAAGTGGAAGTCATCCTCGAAGAGGACGAAAAGCGCATCACCATCCGAGATTACGGCATCGGGATGACCGCGGAAGAGGTCAATAAATACATCAATGAAATCGCCTTTTCCGGCGCAGAGGAATTCGTGCGCAAGTACAAAGACGCCGACAAGAAAAACGCCATGATCGGCCACTTCGGACTCGGTTTTTACTCGGCTTTCATGGTGGCCGAAAAAGTGGAAATACTTACCAAATCCCAAAAACCCGATTCCAAAGCCATGCTTTGGACCTGCGACGGCAGCCCCAATTACACCATGGAGGAAACGACCAAAGACGTGGCGGGAACCGACATTATCCTCCACATCGCCGAAGACAGCAAAGAATTTTTGGAGGAATCGCGCCTGATGGGCATACTCAAAAAATACTGCCAATTCTTGCCCGTGCCCATCCAGTTCGGAACCACCGAACGCACGGAAAAAGAACGGGACGAGGAAGGAAAGGAGATCGAAGGCGGCAAGGAAACCAAGATCGTCGAAGACCGCATCATCAACAACACGGACCCCGCTTGGACCAAGGCCCCCAGCGAGCTCGAAGACTCAGATTACAAAGCCTTCTACCGGGAGCTCTATCCCATGACCTTCGAAGAGCCGCTTTTCCACATTCACCTCAACGTGGATTTCCCCTTCAACCTTACGGGAATCCTGTATTTCCCCCGGTTGAAGAACAATCTGGAAATGCAGCGCAACAAAATCAACCTGTACAGCAACCAGGTATTTATCACCGACAACGTGGAGAATATCGTTCCCGAGTTCCTGACGCTCCTGCACGGTGTCATCGACTCTCCCGATATCCCGCTCAACGTGTCGCGTTCCTATCTGCAGGAAGACGGCCAGGTGAAAAAGATCTCGGCTCACATCACGAAAAAGGTGGCCGACAAGCTGCACTCCATGTTTAAGAACAACCGGGAGGATTTCGAAGCCAAATGGGCCGACATCAAGATCTTCATGGAATTCGGTATGCTCACCGACGACAAATTTTACGACCGGGCGCTGAAGTTCTATCTTTTCAAATCCGTGGACGGCACGTACCACACCATCGAAGAGTACAAAGAGAAGATCAAGGACCTGCAAACCGACAAAAACGGCAAGGTCACCGTACTTTACGCCGTGGATGAAAAGGAGCAATACTCCTTCGTGGAGACGGCCAAAAACCGCGGATACGACGTGGCGATTATGGACACTCCCCTCACGAGTCACTTGGTGAGCAAGTTGGAGCAGAAAATGTCCGACCTCGGGTTCGCCCGTGTGGACGCCGACACCATCGACAAACTCATCGAAAAGGAGGAAAACATCCCTTCGAAGCTGAGCGAGAAGGAAATAGAAAAATTGAAGCCTCTGATCGAGAAAGTGGTGGACAAAGACAAGTTCCAGGTGCAATTTGAAAGCATGAGCGAAAACGACCGCCCCATGATCGTCACCCAAAGCGAATTCATCCGCCGGATGAAAGAGCAACAAATGACCGGAGGTGGCGGCGGAGTGTTTGGTCAATTCCCGGAAATGTATAATCTTGTGGTCAACGCAAACCACCCCTTGGTAACCGAAATGGTAAATGCCGAAAACGACGAATCCGGAAAACAGATGATCAGCCAATTGGTCGATTTGGCGCTGCTTTCGCAAAACCTCCTCAAAGGTGAGGCGTTGAGCAAATTCATATCGCGCAGCATGGATCTCATCGGAAAATCCGGTCAACCCGAAACCTCATCCGAAACAAAATGAAAAGACTACTGATTTTCGTATTGGCCGCCACGACCCTCAGCTCCTGCGGCTACAACTCCATGGTGCAAAAAGACGAAAACGTATCCCAAGCCTGGGCGAACGTAGAGTCACAGTACCAGAGAAGAAGCGACCTCATCCCCAACCTGGTGAACACCGTGAAGGGCTACGCCGACTTTGAGCAGGAAACCTTGACGCAAGTCATGGAGGCGCGCTCCAAAGCCACCTCCATTCAGGTGGACCCGGAAAATCTCGACCCGGCCCAAATCGAAAGGTTCCAAGAGGCTCAATCCCAGCTTTCCGGCGCCCTGTCCCGCCTCTTGGTCACCGTGGAAAGGTATCCGGACCTGAAAGCAAACCAACAATTTTCCCAATTGCAAGCGCAGTTGGAAGGAACGGAAAACCGCATCGCAGTGGCCCGAAACAATTTCAATGACGCGGTGAGGGATTACAACAGCTACGTGAGGAAGTTCCCGACCAACATCGTCGCCGGCATCTTCGGCTTCGATCAGCGCGGGTATTTTGAAAGCGAGGCGGGAACTGAAACCGCACCCGAGGTGGTGTTCGACTGACATGGCGAAAGCGTATTTTTCCGACAGCGATCTGCAAACCATCCGCAAGGCGATCGGCGAAGCGGAGAATCACACGTCCGGCGAATTGCGCGTGCACGTTGAGAAGCACTGCAAAGAAGACGTGATGGACCGTGCCGCCTTCGTGTTCGAAAAGCTGGCCATGCACAAAACCGCGGAGCGCTCGGGAGTGCTCTTCTACCTGAGTTTGGAAGACCACAAATTCGCCATCTTGGGCGATGCGGGAATCAATCAAAAGGTGGAAGAAGGTTTCTGGGACGAAATCAAAGACCGCATGGTGGAGAAGCTCAAGCAAAACCGCATCGTCGAAGCGCTGCAAGTGGGCATCGCCATGGCGGGGGAAAAACTGAAGGTTCATTTTCCCGTTTCCCATGACGACGAAGACGAATTGAGCAACGAAGTATCATTTGGAGGAGACATAAAATGATGAATTTGACGAAGGTTTCCTCCACGTGGGCGCTCATCGCGGCGGCCGCCATGCAGGTATCGGCCCAAGCCGACGATTGCTATCCCCCCCGCCCTTCCACACTGGTCGTCGACGCGGCCGAGGTACTCAGCCCCGAACAAGAGAGCGTTCTGGAAAGCAAACTGGTGGCCCTCGATCGGGAAACGAGCAATCAAGTGGTGGTGGTGACCATCAACGAGCTGTGCGCCGGCGACGCGGCCATGACGGCTTTCGAAATCGGCAACCGCTGGCAAGTGGGTCAATCGGAATTCGACAACGGCCTGGTGATTTTGGTCAAACCCAAAGTGGGGAACGAACGCGGGCACGCATTCATCGCCACCGGCTACGGACTGGAAGGCGCCATCCCCGACGCCACCGCCAAGCTCATCGTCGACAACGAAATGATTCCCCACTTCCGAAACGAAGATTACTTCGGGGGAATTCAAGCGGCGGTGGCCGTAGTATCGGAATTGGCGCGGGGAGAGTACAACTACAAAGCGTACAACGAGAAGCACGCCGAAGATCCACCGTGGGTGTATTTTATGCCCATCCTTTTCATCATCGCCATTTGGTTCATAGCCATTTACGGCCGCACACGCCAGTACGCCCGGGCCAACAACCTCGGCTTTTGGGCCGCGCTGGCACTGATGTCGGCGTCGTCGCGCAGCCATTCGGGCAGTTATTCCGGTTTCCGAAGCGGAGGCGGCGGCGGCTTCGGTGGTGGTGGCGGAGGCTTCGGCGGTTTCGGCGGCGGGAGTTTCGGCGGTGGCGGCGCGGGAGGAAGCTGGTAGCGAATCACCGGGATTCCTTCGAAAGACAAACGAAATATAAACGAATCAACGTGCGGTGCACACCGCACAAAACGGAATTAAACAACTACGGGAAGCGGCATGGCGAAATACGCAAAATGGATTGGAGGAGCGCTTGGATTCACCTTGGGTGGACCCATCGGAGCCATCATCGGCTTCGCGGTGGGCTCCATGATCGACAACTCCACGGATTTGGTCAAGTCGGAACCGGGCCGCAATTACGGAAGCTACGGATACACCACCGCCGGCGACTTCACCATGAGCCTCTTGGTGCTGTCGGCCGCCATCATGAAAACCGACGGCAAGGTCATGCGCTCCGAACTCGATTACGTCAAGCGGTTTTTCGTGAGGCAATTCGGAGAGCGACGCGCACAGGAATACATCCTCCTCCTGCGCGACATCATGAAGCAGCCCATGGACATTCGCGCCGTGTCGTACCAGATAAGGCAAAACATGGAGCACCCCCTTCGCCTGCAGCTCCTCCACTACCTCTTCGGTCTGGCCATGGCCGACGGCTCCCTTTCACCGGCCGAATTGCGAACCATCGAAGAAATCGCGAGGTACCTGAACATCAACCCCAAAGATTTCGAATCGCTCAAGGCCATGGTGGGCCCCGACGTGGACAGCGCCTACAAAATCCTGGAAATCGATAAAACGGCCACAGAGTCGGAAATCAAGTCCGCCTACCGTCGCATGGCGGTCAAGTACCATCCGGATAAAGTGACCCACTTGGGCGAAGAGTTTCAGAAAGCCGCACGGGAAAAATTCCAAAAAGTCCAGGAAGCGTACGAATCCATCAAAAAAGAGAGGGGTTTCGTATGATTCCCCCGGATGACATGGCCGACAAGCCGGACATTACCGGCCGAAATATACCGGGTCCACCCCGGGAAGAACCGGAGGGCCCCGATACAGCTCCCTCACAATCCGCCGGTTCTCCGAAACACAAAAAGGACTTGCTCCCCATCGTCCTGCCCATCGGATTGGTGCTCCTGCTGTGGATCATCCACTTCATCGGGTTGGAATTCGACCTGAACTTGCAGCGCTACGGATTGCGCCCGCGGTCGGTGGAGGGCTTGCGCGGAATCCTGACCATGCCCTTCCTCCACGGCAGTTGGAGCCATCTGTTCAACAACTCCGTGCCCCTGCTGGTACTCGGCTGGGCCTTGCTCACTTTTTACCGAAGCCTCGCCTTCAAAACACTCATCGGAATTTACATCATCAGCGGTATCTGGCTGTGGATTTCGGGTCGGCCATCCATCCACATCGGCGCGAGCGGCGTGGTGTACGGGCTGGCGGCTTTTTTGTTTTTGAGCGGGTGGCTCAGGCGGGAAAAGAAGGTCGCGGCGCTGTCGCTCTTGGTGGCTTTCTTGTACGGAGGTTTGTGGTGGGGCGTATTGCCGGTGGATCCCACCGTGAGTTGGGAAGGCCACCTCTGGGGTGGAATCGCGGGATTTACCCTCGCGTTATTGTATCGAAAACAAGGGCCGAAGAGAAAAGAATACCGATGGGAGCACGACGAGGAACTCGAAAGAATCGCCCTCGGAAAACCGCCGCTATCGACGGAAACCGCCGAAGACCCACCGGCACGCACACCCGTGCGCCGAATGTCGCCCCGCATACACACGGCCACCTCCACCGGAGGACGTAGCCGCATCGTGGTTCACTTCAAGCCCGCGGAAAAAAGGGTAAGGAAAAACGATGAAAGTGGGGATTCACCAGCGGACGCGGACCGGAAACGAGAGTGATTTACGCCGACCGCGACCCCGGGCTCACCGCCGGTTGCGGGGCCCTTCGTCAAAACGTTTTTTTGCTCTCAGGCTACGGTCGAGTCATCAATTGATGGATACGACCTCGATCTCGAAAGTGAGTTCCTTGCCTGCCAGAGGGTGGTTGGCGTCGATGGTGATGTGGCTGTCGGAGACGTCGGTCACCCGAACGATGATTTGCTGTCCGTCGGGAAGGGTGGACGCCAATTGCTGTCCGACTTCGGGCTCCAAATCGGGAGGAAGTTGTGATTTGTCGATTTTCTGAACCATTTCTTCCCGCAGCTCACCATAGGCGTCTTCCGACTTGATGGTCACGGTTTTGGTTTCGTTGATACCCATGCCGCGCACGGCGTCTTCAAAGCCGGGAATCATTTGTCCTTCCCCAACGGTAAATGACAAGGGCTCACGACCTTTGGAAGAGTCGAATACCTCTCCATCGGCGAGTGTTCCGGTGTAGTGAACGCTGACTTTGTCTTTGTCTTTTACTTTATCCATTGCTTGTGGTTGAAATTAATGAATCCGCAAAGCTATACATCTCAATTGCTTTTCTTCAATAACTTTGCGCTTTTATTTCCTCCCGGGACTTATCCCCACAAAAACCCAAAGCATCCGACCCATGGAACCAGAACAAAGAAAATGGATCATCACAGGCATCGTATCCTTCGTAGTATTGGTCATCTTATGGCAAACCGCCACGGTGACCATCGGTGCCGGCGAAGCGGGAGTGCTCTATCGCCAATTCGGGGGCGGTACCGTTACGGACCGTTCGTACAATGAAGGTTTTCACTTCATCGCCCCTTGGAACAAAATGTTCATCTATAATGTTCGAAACCAAGAAGAGCGGGAAACCATGACCGCCCTCTCCAAAAACGGTTTGACGATCGAAGCCGAAATGTCCATCCGTTTCCGACCCATCGAGTCTGAAATCGGAATGATCCACAAAACCATCGGCCAAGGCTACCGCGAAATCGTGGTGATGCCCGAAGTGCGGTCATCCACCAGGAAAGTGATCGGCCGTTACGACCCTGAAGAATTGTACTCGTCCAAGCGCGATTTCATCCAGGAAGAAATTTTCCGCGACGTGTCCGAACGACTCGAAAGAATGAACATCTACCTCGACGCCGTTCTGATTCGCGGCATCGAACTTCCTCCGAACATCAAGGAAGCCATCGAGAAAAAGCTCAAACAAGAGCAGGAAAGCAAGGAATACGAATTCCGCATCGCCAAGGAAGAAAAAGAAGCCCAGAGAAAACGAATCGAAGCACAGGGTATCAAGGACTTCCAGGACATTGTTTCGGAGGGTATTTCCGACAAGCTGCTCCGATGGAAGGGCATCGAAGCCACTTTGGAACTCTCGAAATCGACGAATTCAAAAGTGGTGGTCATCGGACAAGGCAGCGACGGACTTCCTCTGATTCTCGGCGGCAACAATTGATTTTCCTTGCACCGGTACTACTGCATTTACAAGCCCTTCGGCATGCTGAGCCAATTCTCGCGCGAAGGCGACCGACCTACCTTGGCCGACTTGTTCCCTTTTGAAAAGGACGTCTATCCGGTGGGTCGGTTGGACGCCGACAGCGAAGGCCTGCTCATCTTGACGAACGACAAGGCGTTGAACGCGGCCTTGCTCAATCCGGCCAACGGCCACCGCCGCACCTATTGGGTGCAAGTGGAAGGAAAGATCACCGACCGGGCGCTGAAGCAATTGGAAGAGGGCGTGGAATTTCGGGTCAAAGGCCAGTCTCACGTGTCCAAACCCGCTACGGCGCGCAAGATCGACGAGCCCGAACTGCCTCCGAGAAACCCTCCCATTCGGTTTCGCAAAAACGTGCCCACCGACTGGGTGGAGCTCCGGCTTTCGGAGGGCAAAAACCGGCAAGTGAGGCGCATGGTGGCCGCGGTGGGGTTTCCCGCGTTGCGATTGGTGCGCAGCGCCATTGAATCGCTCACCATCGAAGGGATGGCCGACGGCGATGTGCGCGAGCTTTCGGGAGAAGATTTGAGGTTGTTGATGAAACATTAAATTTGAAACCAAATCCCAATTAGCCGGTCATGTTCATCGTTCGGGTATTGCGGATGTCGGTGATCGTTTTTTTCACCATCATCAGCGGCCTCATCCTCACCTTGGCCTTCTGGTGTCCGAATCAAAGGCTGTATTATTTCGTGAGTCACCGCATTTGGGGCCCGGGATTGTTGTGGGCCTCGGGCGCGAAAGTGCGCATCGAAGGGTTGGACCGAGTAAGGAACCTCCCCCCGGCCATTTACTTCGCCAACCACAGATCCTACTTGGACATCCCGGCGATGATGGCGGCATTCGACCTGCCTCTGTATTTCATCGCCAAGATCGAACTGCGGAAAGTGCCCTTTCTCGGGTGGGCCATGCGAGCGGTGGGGATGGTGTTCGTGGACCGAAAAAATTCGGAAAAGGCCCGACAATCCATCCAAAAGGCCGGTGAAATCATCCGGGGCGGAAAGAACATCGCCGCGTATCCCGAAGGTACGCGCAGCAAAACTACCGAGCTGCTGACTTTCAAGAAAGGCACCTTCGCCCTGGCGATCCGGGAAGGCATTCCCCTCGTTCCCGTGGCATTGGTCGGCACGGAGAAAATCGATTTGAACAAGGGCTTCACGGGTCGGATTCCCATCGTGATTCGCGTGGGAAAGCCGTTTATGCCGGAGGAAATCGCGGGCATGAGTCCGGTGCAATTGGCCGGTGAGGCGCGCAGCCGCGTGGCCGAATTGCTGGGTACTGCGGTGAAAGAACCTGCGGCGGTGGAAGCAAAAACCAACGCGTGAACCGTTGGTGCCGGCCTTTCCAAGTCGGAAATCCGGATTATTTTTGAAAAATCGGCGGGGAGGAATTCCTCGACCAAAACGCAAATGACATTCTAAACAATGGGAAGAGCATTCGAATTCAGAAAGGAACGCAAATTCAAACGTTGGGCGAAGATGAGCAAAGTCTTCACCCGCTTGGGCAAAGACATCGTGATCGCAGTGAAGGAAGGAGGGCCCGATCCGGAAACCAACTCTAAATTGCGCGCCGTCATTCAGAACTGCAAGGATGCCAATATGCCCAAAGACAACATCGAAAGGGCCATCAAGCGCGCGAGCAATAAGGACCAAGCCGATTACAAGCAGGTGGTTTACGAAGGATTCGGACCCCACGGGGTGGCCATCTTGGTGGAAACCGCCACCGACAATCCCACGAGAACAGTGGCCAATCTCCGCCTTCACTTCAACAAGTGCAACGGCACATTGGGCGTTTCGGGCTCCGTGGAATTCCTTTTCGAACACCAGTGTTTTTTCAAGATCGCCAAAGGTGATTTCGACCCCGAAGAACTCGAACTGGAGTTGATCGACTACGGTGCGGACGAAATATTCGAAGAGGACGACACCATCGTGATCTACGCGCCTTTCCAATCCTACGGCGCACTTCAAAAAGCCATCGAAGAGCGGGGTCTCGAAGTCATCAATTCCGGATTCGACCGAATCCCCCACGACACCAAGTCCCTGTCCGGTGAACAGGCCGCGGAAGTGGAAACTCTGATCGAACGTCTCGAAGAAGACGACGACGTGCAGAACGTCTTCCACAACATGGTATCGCCCGACTGACGATGGGGAAGAACACCCGCCGATTTTCGACTCACCGCCATTTTACCCTTGTATAATTGAGGTACCCGACCGGGAGGAGCGGCTACCTTTTTACGCCCCGAACAAACTTCTACGACGTGACCGCTTCCGTCCCGACGACGGCAACGACGCCGCTCCCGACGGAAAATCGCATCGGATAAAAATGAATAGAGACGGGAATTCCACACTCATTTTGGTATCCAAATTCCTATGCCAGGGTGTTCTTCACGGCGGGCAACATGGCATGCCCGTCGTTTACAACATCTTGTTTCAGGTGTCTAAACCTCCGGCTACACGAATAAATCGCCGCCCGGCGAAGCTCAAACAAGCGGTCCGAAAACGAAATTCAAAAAAAATCCTTAACGCGTCGAGGATGGTCCACAAACCTAACCCAAAAGCACACAAGCAGCCCACCACCTGTCTTTGAGTCAATTCCCATTTTTTTCCGCCCTCACCGGAGATGTTTGATTTCATAAAGTAATACTGAAATTATGCCAATTATTCCGTATTATATTATATTCGACTAAATTTGCAATAGGATTATCGTAAAAATAACTTCATACAATGGCTGGCAACACCCGACTTACCGAGCTCAAGGAACTATATAACGCATTGACCCGCGCGGAGAAACAAACCCTCGCGATATACGCCAAATCATACGAAGACGCGCTGATACCCATCTTTCGCGGCACGGGAAAATTCGTGGAAACCTTGGAAAACAATCCGGATATCACGATGGCCGAAATGGTCAAGGAGGTGAAGATCGGTGCGAAAGACACTATGGCAATCAATTCACTGATACTCCGAGTGGAGGAATTGATCATGCAAGTGACCGTTCTCGATCAAAACCTGCACCGACCCGGGGTGTACCGAAACCGCTTCCGAATCCACGCCGCCAACGAGAAAAAACTCATTCAAGCGAAAATATTCCTGGATCGCGGCAAGATCAAGGAAGTGGAAAAAATGTTGCTGGACGTTCAGACCAAAGCGGACAAATACGAGATTCCCGAACAAGTCGTGGAGTCACTGGAATTGCAGCGCCTCATCGCTCTGGAGTGGCGAAGCCTGCGCACCTTCAACCGTCTGGAAAGCGAGTTGGAAGATGCCCGTCGAAAACCCGAGTGGCACAGCCAAGCGGAAGACATTTACCTGCATTTCCGCCTTGTGCAAAAGCGGGAACCCTTCAACCGGGAAGAGCTCGCCAAATTCGGTGAGAGATTCAAAGAATTGGTCGCCACCTACCCTTCCGATACCGTAAAATATTATTCCGAAAAAATCCAAGTCGCCCTCGAAAGGCTGGATTACGATTTCACCGCCGCAGCCCAACGCGTTCAGAATCTGCTCGACTTGGTGGAGAATTCCCCGGCCCTGAAAAGCAAACGCATCAGCAGCGATTTGTACTACGACTTGGGCTACATCCAAGTACAACGGCGCAACTTGACAGGGGCGGTCGATGCCTTCACCAAGGGCGAAAAGCTCGTGAAAAACGAGATGTATGAGAACTACCGCTTCAAGCGCGACCTGCTCTTGCTGGATTTGTACCAAGACAAAATCGACGCGGCCAAGGATACCGTTGAAACCAGAATCAATTCCACCTACACGCGACAAAAGTCCTTCGCTTCCACGCAGTACCACTATTTGAGGGCCTTCGTGGCGTTTGCCGGCAAAAATCACCGCACGGCGGTACGGCAATTGTCCGAAGAAATCAAAGTGATGGAAAATCCCGAAATCCGCGAAGCGCTCGGTCATCACGTATTGCTGTTGATGGCCGCATCCGAAATGCAGCACCCCGAGTCGAAGGCGCCGGCCAAGGACGTGAAGGAAGCCAAGGAAGCCGCCATGAAATCGGTGGAGAGGCTCAAGAAAATCGCAACCGATCCGGACCTGACGGCACGGGAATCGACGATCATCGACTTGATGCTGAAGCTGGCCGAAAAGGATTTCAACTTCAAAAAGGCGTACAAATCGGTGAAGAGGTATTTGGTGAGATTGCGAAAGCAAAAGGACGACCTCATCTGGCGCCCATTCTCCTTCGAGATCATGCCGATTCAATACTGGTACGAAGCGCGGATCGACGGAAGAAGAACCGGATCGAAATTGCCCCCGTCACCGGGCGTCGCGGAAGAAACACCCGACCTCAGTGCCATGGCCGCTGAAATGCCGCCCCGTCCACCTCGCAAACGAGGCCGACCAAAAGGCTCTAAAAACGTAGCGGGAACCAAGGCCAAAAAAACCGCGGCAGCCAAAACGACCAAAACGGCAAAAGCTACAAAAGCTACCAAAGCCGCCAAGACGACCAAAACGGCGAAAACCGCCGCCACTGCCAAAAAAGGTACCGCGAAAGCGGCTTCAACCGCAGCGGTAAAAAAGTCGCCGGCGACGAAGACCTCGAAAGCCAACTCAAAGTCGAACACCGCGAAGGCACCTAAAGCGGGCGCCAAGACCACCGCGGCCTCCGCGCCCAAAACCCCGACCAAAAAAGCGGGCAAGTCGGCCGCTTCGGCAACGAAAACAGGCGGGAAAAAAGCCACCAAAGCGGCGACCAAAACCGCCGTGGTAGGCAAATCCACCCCCGCCAAGAAGACGAAGTCTTCCACCGCAAAAGGAAAAAACGCCAAGTCGAACAAGAAAAAATAATACGACCCTTTGACCTCGATCCAAAGTCGAGACGGGTTCATCCGCGAGGGGTGTAGGCGGCATCCCCGCGCCGGATGCGGGGCATGGGCATGTAGACCGGCGTAGCGACCTTGGAAGCTCACGCCGCGGCTTACTTGGACACCCGGCGACAACGCGGGATATAGCCGGAAACCCGACCCCGGGCACCAAGGTCAACCCGCCCACGGTTTTTCCCTCCACTGCAACGGAAAACCTCCATCCCGGAACCCGCCCGGGGGCGCGGCCAAAACCTTCTCAAAAATCCATGCACGCCTGAAATAACGGGCGTTTTCCGACGTCGGGACAATCAGGACACATTGGTGTTTTATCCGTATTTTTGCAGCATGGCAACTGATGAAATGACGCTGCTCGTGGAAGGCATGACGTGCAATAATTGCGCAGCCGGCATCCAAAAATCGCTGCGGAAAATCGGGTTCGAAGACGCCGAGGCAAATTTCGCATCCGGCGAAGTGGTTTTTACCCTCGCGGAAAACGGGCGGAAACTGACGGTGGAAGACGCCATCGAAAACATCGAGTCGCTCGGCTACAGCATCAAATCGGAAAAAACCGCGGAAGGCAAACTCAGCGCGGTGGAGAAGAAATTCCTGCTGGCGCTCGTTTTCACCGTTCCGCTTTTTATGCACATGTTCGTGCCCGCGTCGTGGTGGCTCAACAATCCGGCCGTGCAGTTCGCTCTCGCCCTGCCGGTCTACATCATCGGTGTGGCGCATTTCGGGCGATCGGCGTGGGGCTCCCTGAAGGCCGGCGTGGCCAATATGGACGTGCTGATTTTCATCGGGTCCAGCGCCGCATTCTTTTACAGCACCATCGGCACGTGGATGTTTCGGCACGACCCGGTTGCGCAGCACGACTTCCTGTTTTTCGAAACCGCGGCCACCATCATCACGCTGGTTTTGCTCGGCAACGTGCTGGAACACCGATCGGTAAAACAAACGGGCAAGCGCATCGGCGAACTCACTTCCCTCAAGAAAACCAAGGCGCGAATCGTCATGCGCGTGGGGGAAAAGGAAAAAATATTCGAAGCGGATCCCGATACCGTAAAAGTCGGCGATGAGCTGCAAGTGAATGAGGGCGACTACTTTGCGGTGGACGGAACGCTGCTCCGCGGCACGGCACTCGTGGACGAGGCGGCCATCACCGGCGAAAGCGATCCCGTGATGAAAAACGAGGGCGACCCCGTGTACTCGGGCACCACCCTGGTGTCCGGAACGGTGCGCATTACCGCCACGAAACCCGCCAAGGATTCCACGCTTTCGCAGATCATCGACTTGGTGAAACGCGCGCGGCGGGATCACCCCGAAATTCAGATTTTGGGCGACCGCGTCAGCGCCATTTTCGTTCCGGTGGTACTCGCCATCGCGGCGCTGACCTTCGTCCTGGGCTACTGGGCCTTTGATATCGGCATGACGCAGGCCCTGATGAACGCCGTCGCCGTACTGGTCATCTCCTGTCCCTGCGCGATGGGATTGGCCACGCCTACGGCCGTAGTGGTCGGCGTAGGTCGGGCTGCGAAAAACGGTATCCTCATCAAAGGGGGCAGCACGCTGGAGCGCTTCGCAAAAGCCGACGTCGTGGTATTCGACAAAACCGGTACGCTCACCACCGGCGATTTCAAGGTCGAATTCGTGGAAAACACCCTCGGCCCCCGCAGCCAAAGCCTCATCAAAGGATTGGAAACCCACTCCTCCCACCCGATCGCCACCGCCTTGGTGCGCGCGTTCGAATCGGTGGAGGCGGAGACCTTCGCGGAGGTGGAAGAAGTAAAAGGCGAAGGGATGAAAGGCGTGACGGCCAACGGAGAATCCGTGTTCATCGGCAAGGCCACCGGGCACGCCGACGCGGATTTGGTGCTCACCGTCGACGGGCAACGCGTGGCGGCGCTCAACATATCCGACAGCCTCAAAGCCGGCGCGGCCCAAGCCGTAGAAGCGTTCAACCGCGCGGGCATCGAGACCATCATGCTTTCGGGCGACCGCAAAGAGAAAGTATTGCGAACCGCCAACGAGCTGGGAATCAAGGATGCAAAATACGCGATGTCGCCGGAAGAAAAATTAAAACACATAGAGAAACTTTCCGAAACCCGAACCGTGGTCATGGTGGGCGACGGCATCAACGACGGGCCGGCCTTGTCACGCGCACAGGTTGGAGTTTCACCCGGCGGTTCCACGGCATTGGCCATGGAATCGGCCCGCGTGGTTCTGATGAACAAAAACGAAATGCAGGCCCTGGTCGACGCGTTCAAAATATCGAAACACACCTACCTCACCATCAAACAAAACCTCTTCTGGGCGTTTTTCTACAACGTTGTGGCCATCCCGATCGCCGCGGTAGGCCTGCTCAGCCCCATGATCGCCGCGCTGTCCATGGCGTTTTCAGACGTGATCGTCGTGGGCAATTCCCTCCGCCTCCGCCGCAAAAAACTGAGCTAAAAATCCTCACGCAAAAAACGCGTACTCGTGTTTTGGGTTTTTGGGCGGATGTGGGCGCGCCCACCCCATCGGGAACTTTACCCGGCGATTTTCCCCGGCGCTTTTCAACTTCACGGTATACGGGCCGACGATTCACCCCCCGGGAAGAAACCCGTCGGGAAAATACCGGGAATTAATAAAATGATTTACCCTTTGTCGAGAGAGCCGGTTTCAGTTCGCTTCTTTCCCTCTTTCAGCAAATCCACGATTTTCCGGGCGTTTTCGGCGTTGTCGAACAAACTCCGCAATCGCTCTCGGGGCTTTGCTTCCTCGCTTTGCAGACACTCTTCTATCCGGGAGATGTACTCGGCGCCCGTTTCGGCCAATTCGACTTCGTCGGCGTAGCGGGAGTCAAACAACATTTTCCCGTTCAGCACGATGTGGCCGCCCGTTTGGATGGCGTGGATGAATTTCAATTTGATCCCGGTGTTTTGATCGGTGTGAAACACGTGGCATTTGGCCTGGAGCAACAGGCGGTTCATGGTGGCGCTGTCGGGGTCAGCGACCAAGGTGATGTGCTTGTGGCTTCGCACGGCCCGCACCAACTGCGGTCCCGGCTGCTTACCCGCGATCACGAAGGGGCGGGTCATCTTCAAGAAGACCTCGTCGATCAGGAACATGGCCGCGCGGTGATTTTCCGAAACCGCGAGGTTGCCGTGGAAGAGCGCAAAATCGCCCCCGGGCTTTTCGGCGGAATAGGTGCGGGAAAAAGGGGGCAGCCACACGCTGCGTCCGTAGCGGCTGAAGTGATCGGCGTCGCTTTCGGTAATGGCGAGAATCACGTCGGCGTGGGAAAGCTG
Organism: uncultured Cryomorphaceae bacterium; assembly: GCA_964574635.1. Classification (GTDB taxonomy): domain Bacteria; phylum Bacteroidota; class Bacteroidia; order Flavobacteriales_D; family Cryomorphaceae; genus CAZNOG01. Next base: position 19,818 of record CAZNOG010000009.1, read on the forward strand.
CTTCTCGAAATCGACCAGCTTTTTGGCTTCCAAGCGATAATACGCCTTGCGCATCAATGTCGATCCACCTTTGGCCAGCCCCGCGTAGTACTCGTGTTCCACGTTGTGGGTGCGCACCATTCTGGAGTGGTTTTTCAATTCTTCCCGATGAAGAAAACCGCAGGTATGGAGCCCTTCGAACAAAATGGGCGCAGGGGAATCGGCGAGGTTCGTCAGCAATTGCGCATTCTCCCGCGATGCCACGATGTAGGGGCGTTTCGACAAGGTGGTCGCGGGCGTGGTGTTCCTGTCGTAATAAAACACCTGCCTGCACATCTCTTCAAGCACCGCGAAATCACGGCGTTTGCCGTACGTGAACACGTGCAAATCGATTTGCACCCCGAGTTCGTACAGGGCTTTCAGTTTGTGAAAAACCTCCACTGCGCCGCCGTAATCCGGCGGGTTGGGGTTATCGAAAGCGACGATTTGGATGGATTGTGACAAGGTGGATTTTAAGCGGTCAAAGATAGGGAATCCCTTCTCCCCGCTTCGGATCGCAACGATCAGGTCAGCGCCGTGATGTCGTTTACCCCCACCGGTCTTTGCACGTTGAATCCCTCTCCGTACTCGACGAAAATCAGCCGACCCATTTCACGGGCGCGGGCTTCGAGGAACTTCATGAAATCGGGGGTGGAAATGGGAGTTTGGGGTTGGTCGTCCTTCTCGCCGGTAAAAAATTGACTCGAAAAAGCCCGGATGGCTTCGAGTTTGGTGCTCCACGTGTCGGAAATGTCGACCACGAAATCGGGTTTCAGGTACCGGTCTTGAATCATGTGGTACACGGCGCGGGGTCGCCAAGCGGAATTCGAACCGCCGGAACCTTCCGTTTTCAGCGCCGCCAATCCGCTGAGGAAGCAGGCCCGCGCCGTCAGTGCGGCGGCGGCTCCGTGGTCGGGGTGGCGGTCTTCGAGGGCGTTGGCGATGACGATGTCGGGCCGGTACTTTCGGATGAAGGGAATGATGGCCATTTGTTGCTCGCGGGTATCGGCGATGAAGCCATCGGGCAAATCGGCGTTTTCCCGCACATGCAGCCCCATGATCTCGGTGGCCCGGGCCGCCTCGGCGGCCCGTATTTCGGCGGTGCCCCGTGTGCCCATTTCACCGCGGGTCAGATCGAGAATTCCCACCTTTTTGCCGGCGCGGATGGCCTTGACCACGGTTCCCGACGCCGCCAGCTCCAAATCGTCGGGATGGGCGACGATGGCCAAAATATCCAATTTCAGTGAGTGATCCATTTCTTCAATTCCTTGTAAAAACTGCGTGTCGGAAACCCCATAACGTTGTAAAAAGACCCTTCGATGGCTTCGACGCCCACGTACCCGATCCACTCTTGGATGCCGTAGGACCCGGCCTTGTCAAAGGGTTTGAAACGGTCAACGTACCAGCTGATCTCCTCTCGATCGAGGGAACCGAAAATAACTGTTGTCGATTCGCTGAAAACCGAAGTACGATCGGGTCCTCGCATACACACCGCCGAGACGACTTCGTGTCGTGAATTCATCAAATCGAGAATCATTTCTTCCGCCTCTTGAGCGTCGCTCGCCTTGTTGATGATCTTGTCCCGGTGCACCACCACGGTGTCGGAAGTGATCAGGATGTCTTTGGGGCCGAGATCACCCAGGTATCCTTCGGACTTCTTTCTCGCGAGGTATTCCGCGACGGATTTCCCCCCCTTCAAAGACGCGTCGAAGGATTCATCAACGGAGAGATCCACCACCTCGAAAGGCAAACACATGGATTCCAAAATCTCCCTTCGCCGCGGTGAGCGCGAGCCCAAGAGCAATCGGTAGCCGTTTGTGTCAAGGTAATTGGGGGACATAGTAAATGAAGTAGTGAACGACGGTGTACAAAAGTCCGCCGAGCATGGCAACTTTAAGGTAATTTCCCGAGACGACGAAATCACGTCGGTACACCGCTTTCCAATTGTGGTAAAAGCTCAGTGCCATGGGCAAAATGACTGCGATGAGCACGTAAGCCAACACGTATGGGTGATCGACGTACCGCTGCTGGAACGCCACAATCAGCACGGCCGAGATCACCAACAGCGCTCCCGTGATTTGTTTGGCGTTTTTCATCCCGAACACGATGGGAATGCTTTTGGAACCGATTTTCTTGTCGCCCTTGACGTCGGCCATGTCTTTCTGAATCTCCCGGATGAGGTTGAGCATGAACGCGAACCCGGCGTAGATAAAGATGAAATAGAACATGATCTTGAAGTAGATCAAGGGGTCTTGATCGGGTTCCTTTTCGGCGAAGAAAGCCGCCACTTCCGCCCCGTACTCCCTCATGAGGAGAGGAATTTCATAGAGACCGACGAGCAAGGGAACCAACGCGGTGAGAAAAGCGACCATGAGATTTCCCACGATGAGTTCCCGCTTGAATTGCACGCTGTAAAACCAAAGCGAGCCGGCCGCAAAAAAGCTGACGATGGCCAAAGACCACATGTCGACCCGCCACGCGAGAACGACGGCCATTCCTACACCCAGAACGTTGAATATCTGATGCATGGCCATGGCCACCCTGCGTTTGACGTGCACCCCCACGATGATGTGGGCCGGCTTGTTCACCCGATCGGTGCGTTGGTCGAAGTAGTCGTTGATGACGTTTCCGGCCGCGGCGATGAGAACGGTGGACAATACCAGCACGGCGAATTGCCACGTGGTGAGTTGGAGCTCAAACCCGTTGATGGCGACCAATGGCTGCAGCACGAAGTACCTCATCAGCGCCATGGTCAAGGAGATGATCAGCAAATTGAAGGGGCGGAGCAATCGCAGGGCGGCCGGCAATCCGTTCATGGCGATGCGTCGGATTCTTCCGCACGCCACCATCGGTTGCGGACCTTCAGTGTTTGCTCTATGACGTCCCGAATCGCCCCGGCTCCTCCCCGCTCCAGCGAAATGTAGTCGCTGATGGATTTCACTTCTTCGGCGGCGTTGGATGGGCAGGCGCTCACGCCGAATGCGGTCATAAGCGCGATGTCGGGGATATCGTCGCCCATGTACAGAATCCGGTCGGAACTCAGGTTGTGTTCGCGCATGAAGGAGGCGAGGATATCCGGATGTTTGCCCTTGATTTCCGGGATGAGTTTCACCCCCAAAGACCCTAAAAACCCGTCCACCGTTTCGGGCAGGTCTCTTGCCACGACAGCCACGGGAAATCCTTCGGCAACGGCGCGCTCCAAGGCGTAGACGTCTTTGGCGGAAAACTCGACGATGCGTTCACCCGATGGTGAAAAGGCGATGCCGCCCGTGGTCATCACCCCGTCGAAATCGAAGACGAAGGCGGCGACTTCGTTGAGTTTTTCCTTATAGGTCTTTCCCATGGGTCCGCCGGTATATCTCGTTGGTCAGAGTGTCGTAGATGCTTCGGAGGGTATTGTCTTCGCCCAAAAGTTTGCGGTGGGCCGCGATGGTTTTCATGTCGCCGCGGGTGGCCGGACCGGTTTGGGCTTGGGATGCGGTTTGCATCAAAATCTTGTTGGCGGTTTCCAGGATGAGCGGGTGTAGAATGGACCGATCGATATTGGATTTTTCCAAGATCTCTTCGGAATACTCGAACATCAAATTGGCGAAGTTGTTGGCGAAAACCGCGGCGAGGTGGAGGCTTTGCCTCTGTTCGGAGGAGAGGATGTGAATTCTCTGTGAGAGCGTTTCGGCCAAGCGGCCCAGGATGTTGAGGTCTTCGTCGTTTTCAGCTTCGAGGCAGAAAGGGACGTTCTCCCACACCACCGTTTTGTCGAAGGAAAAACTCTGCAAGGGATAGAACACTCCGCGCCTGTACCGGTCGGAAATGCTTTGCAGGGGCACGGAACCCGAGGTGTGGGCCACGATCCCGGCGAAATCCGGGTGGAGGGCGTTGACGGTTTCGGGTATGGCGTCGTCGCTGACCATGATCAGGATGAGGTCGGAGGAAATGGGATCGGAAAGATCGGTGATGAGAGAGGTGTTCAGTCTGGCGGCCAGCTTTTCGGCTTCCACTCGATTGCGCCCGTAAAGTCCAGCAATCTTCACCCCTTTCTTGGCGAGTGCGGGGCCCAATTGTTTGGCCACGCGGCCCGAACCGATCAGGGACACTGTGGGATAATCGCTCATGATTTCTTGGATTTGGATGCTGTTCTAACCCGCTGCCGAATGGCCATGACCGTACCGAGAATCATGACGATGATGCCGATCCACAAGATGTTGATCATGGGAAATTGAATGGCCTGCATCACGATGAACTCGCGGCGGTTCGAGTAGTGTTCGGCGATGAGGAAGGTGTGTTGTCCTTCCCGCGGATCGATTTTTTCGAATTTCACTTTCAGCCCGGCGTCGTCGCTCACGGCGTGGTCCGGAATCTGAAGCGTAGAGTCGCGCAAGATGTACAGCGGCTCGATCATGCTCACCTCTCCGTACTGGTCGCGGATGGCGATGCTCGCGCGGACGGCGAGATCGTTGGGCGCGAGGGCGTAACGGTCTTTCTCGTCTTCCTGCACGACCGACAGCCCGTTGAGGCGGAGGGTGCTGTTGCCCACCACGGTCGTATCCCCTACCGCCATTTTCACCTCGATGGCCGTGCGGAAGCCCGTATCGTCGGTGTCGACTTCCAGCTCCGCCCAGCGAATATGGGTGTAGATGTCGCGGTTCCAGTAGTGCTTGGTGGAAGGCTCGGCTACGTTGCCGAATTCGGGATTCAGCTGGATGCGGGGATAGAGGGTGAACAGCTTTTCGCCCGGCTCGTAGGGCGTCCATCTTTTGATTTTGTCGAGGTCGAGGGAGCGCGGGTCTTCGATCATCCGCCAATTGGCTTGGTCCATGACGAAATCAGGGCCGGGGACGTGATCGACCAGGGCCTCGAATACCGCGCCTCGCGCCATGACCAATTCACCCTCGCGGTAGTGCGTGGGCACCGACTCGAAATAATCGACATTGTAGTACACGTTCACGCTGTCGCGACCCTCACCGCGAAACCTCGTTTCATAACTCACGAAGTAGGGCTCCATGTACGTGGTGTCTTGCTTGAAAAGCAGGATGTCTTCGTTATTTTTGAAATCTTCGCTCAGACGCTCGATGTTGAAGCGCGAGCCGTTTTCCGAGATTTTTTCACTCCTCGAGGTGGAGATAAGCGCACCGAGAAGCAGTAGACCGAAACCCACGTGTGCCACGGTGCCACCCGCGTTGTCCCACCGCCCTTTCAGGATGCGGATGAAGTAATCGAGGTTGGCGAACACCGCGAAGAGCGTGGTGAACATCAAGATGAGCAATGGAAAATCTTCACCGGTGTAGTCCAATCGGATGCCGGCCAAGACGGCCAAGGCCAGGGAGAAAAACAGGGCCAGGGAAATCTTTTTCAGGAAGGTCATGAAGTCGTTCTTCCCGTATCGCAGGAATTGGCCGAACCCGATGAGGAAGGTGATGATAAACGCAAAGGGAATTTGCCATTTGTTGAAGTGCGCGATGCGGTCGCTGTTCATGGCGAGCTTGCCATCGGCGAGGGCTTTGAATCCGTCGATTCCCGTGATGGAATAGAGGTCCATAATCGGTCCCGCAAAAGGTTCGGCGAGGAGGTTGAGCACCGGCTTGGAGGTTTCCAAGGTGATTTGGGCCGAGGAGAGCAACAACACCAAGGAACCGATGAACACCCAGAACTCACGGCTCCAAAGGTGTTCCTCTTTCGGTTTATTGAAGAACTTGTTGTACGACACGGCGGCCATGACCACGCTCAGCACCAGAAAAGCCACAATGGCCGCGGCCGGTGCCTTGAACACGATTCCCACCAGGAACAACACGAGCACGCCGACGGTGTACCACACCCGCATTCTGGGTCGGAACATCAGCAATGCCGCCGAGGCGGCCACGGTGACCAGAAGGATGCCCAAGTGCTGACCCATCATTCCGTTGCCGGTGAAGGAATGCACGGAAGTATCGCCCAGCACGCCCGAATGAACCAAAAATGAAGAATACAACACGAAGATGTAAGCGAGCAAAGTCAACACGAGAGTTGTGTACAGCGACCTGTTTTTGAAGCGATTGATCAGCATGAGGTGCCCTGCGCCGACCATGAGCAACCAGGGGATGAGGCTGGCGTTTTCAACCGGGTCCCATGCCCAGAATCCACCGAAACTCAAGGCTTCGTACGCCCAGGCACCGCCCATGAGGATACCGAGACCGAGGGCGGCGATGGAGAAAAACGCCCAAGGAAGGGCGGGTTTGATCCACGCGCGCAGTTGGCCGGTCCACAATCCCGCAACGGCAAAGGCGAAGGGAATGAGCGTCGAGGCGTAGCCCAAAAACAGCGTGGGCGGGTGGATGGTCATCCAGTAATTTTGGAGCAGGGGATTCAACCCCCGTCCGTCTTGGAATCCTTCCATGGAAAGGTAATCGGGCATGGTGGTCCAAGGCAGGCCGATGTTGTCGGGCAGTTCGCGGATCAGGGTAAAAGGGCTGTTGCCGATTTTGTAGTCGAACACATAGATGCCGATGACCATGGTGCCGATGAGCGCCTGTGCGATGGCCACGACGAACATGGTGAGGTTTTCCCACTTCCGGGCGGTAAACACCAGTATATTTCCGAGAACCGCGTACCAGAACCCCCAGAGCAGGAAGCTCCCCTCCTGCCCTTCCCAGAAAGCGGAGAAGACGTAGCGTGTCGGCATGCTCAGGTTGGCGTGTTTCCAGACGTAATCGTACTCGAAATACTTGTTGAAAAGCATGACGAACAAGACCACCACGGCACCGATCAGCGCCGCGGAATGGACGCGAAACGCCGTCCGCCCCACCTTCGTGTAGAGAGGTTCGGAATGCCTGTGCGCCAGAAAGTACGCCAGAGCCGAAACCAAAACCGAAGCCAACGACACCGCCAAAAGGGCATCGCCGAGCGCGCCTATAAACGCGTGCTCACCCACATATTCTATCATCAATAATATTCTTTGTACTCCTCGTCATGAGGAATGAATTCACCGTCGGCATTGTACTTCGACGGGCATTTCATGAGCATTTCCGAGGCGTGGAATTCATCGCCTTGGGCTTTACCGATCAACACGACGCTTTCCGATCTCTCGAAGTCTTGGGGTTTGCTCTTGTTGAGGATGACCCTTCGGACTTCTCCCGCTTCGTCGATCATGGTAAATTCGGTGATGTTGGGATTGACTTCCGGGTTGTACACGATGTCGGCGCTGCGATCGAGCTCACCCACCACGTGGTATTCCCGTCCCGGGTTGTTGAAAGCTTCGTGAAAGTCGGCGTATGAACTCGATTCACTCACCGACCCGATCATAAATGCCGCGGCCACGGCGATGATCAATATGGCCACGATGTGTGTCTTTTTCATCTCGATTCTTTTTTCTCTCGTTGTTCCAGTTTCTTCACTTTTCGATCAAGATAGACCAAGTACGCCACGATCAGTATGAAAGCCGCCGCAACCACGGCCGCCACCACTTTGTATTTTCCCGATTCGAACATGGTGTTGTTGAGCCAGTTCGCCTGATTTTGGGCGGCGGCCACCGTCGAAACGGCCAAGGTCGAAAGCAATATGGTCAGGGATTTAATCGTCATTCCACATGATTTGAGCGTACTTCAATCGGTGCAGGCGGTACTTCAGTTGGAATATCCAGATGGACAGGCCTATCCACCCCAAGACCGCCGGATAAAACACCATGCGCAGATTGTCGTCCAGATCGTATTGGCTGAAGGCGGGGTTGCCGCCCACGCCCGGATGCAGTGAAGCCGTCATCCGGGGCAAGACCATGACGAAAAGGATCATCATTGCGTATGCAAAGATATTATACACCGCGCCAAGTCTGGCTGATTTTTCACGATCATTCACAGAAGATTTCAAAACGAAATAGGCCAAGTACACCAACACCCCCAATGCCGCGCCATTCAAGCGGGGATCGCTCACCCACCACGCGCCCCACGTGAAGCGCGCCCACACGCTCCCGGTGGCCAATCCTATGAAGGCGAACAGCAACCCCGCGTGAGCGGCGTCGCCGGCCATAAGGTCGTATTTCATGTTTCCGCTGTTCAAGTGCATAATGCTGAACACCAAAGACAGCGTCATGATGAAGAGCATGGCGAACCACGCCGGCACGTGAAAAAGGATGTTGCGGATGGTTTCGTTGAGAATGGGTTGGTTGGGAAAATGATAGTGGGCGGCTTCCTGCACGGCGATGGGCTGCAGGCAGTTTTCCTTCGAAGGCGGATTTTCGACCACTTCGAGGCCGTCTTGGATAAACGCGTTGGGGAGGCGCATGGTGCCGTCGAGGTCGTTGTTGACGTAGAGGTCAAAAAATCCCCGGCCCACCGGCTGCGCGACGCTGAAGGTCACGCGGAATTCCGTTTCGGAAACGATGGCCATTTCCGTGGGGCAAAAAATGGTCGAGCCGTTCGTGAGCCACGCTTGGAGTGAAGATTCGGCGGTCTTGAAGTTGGTGTTGTACCCGGAAACGGTCACGGAGGTCACTCCGTATTGGATGCGCTCGGGTGAAACGCGCGGAATTCCGGGGGCCAAGGGAGTGGTCAATCCCACGATCAATGTCACCAAAACGATTAGCGCCGAAAGCCACTTCCACCACGAGATAGACCCCATCCGGTTTCCCTTGATTATTCCCGCCAAAGGTAAGGAAATAATACATAGGACAAGCCCAGGGCGAGCAGCGGAACGGCCCCCAACTGCAAGGCGTAAACGCCGTTTTCGGACCACGCGATCCCGTCGAGGGAATTCTTGGAAAACCGCATGAGAATAAGCAGCAATGGGAGGATGACCGGCAGACCCAAAATGGCCATGAGGCCCAAATTGTTCTCCGCTTGGGACGAAATGGCGGATATCAGCGTCAGCACAAACGCCAAACCGACGGCGCCCAGGAAAAGGGCCAGCATCAGCGCTCCGGCATGGACTTGTTGCAGGGGATCCGTGCCGAGCATCAACGCGTACATGCCGAACCCTACGAAAACCATGACCACCAGAAGGAAGGCGTTGTATATCATCTTGCCGATGATCACCGATTCGGGCGAAGCCAACGTATAGAGATACAGTCTGCGGCCGGCGTTCTCGGAGGCGAAACTCCGTGCGGAGGCATTGAAGGCGGCAAACAAAACGATGATCCAAAACAGGGCGTTCCACGTCGGAACGTCGACGATGCGCCGGAACGCCAAGTACGACACGAAAACCGAAGCGGCGATGTACAGAAAGACGCTGCCCAACGCGTGCGGACGACGCCACTCCATGCGCAAATCTTTTCCCACCACGGCTCTGACCTCCCTCCAATCCATATTCAGGACTTTATTTCAACGACTTCACCCTCTTCGGGCAAATGGATGTGGTGAAAGCCTCCCGCTTCGAGATGATCCCGGTACGCTTCCCTCACTTCCGGTCGGCCGTGTACCAAAAACAGGTGGGTGATGAGATGGGGTTCCTGACAACTCAAGTACTCCATCATCTCCGAATAATCCCCGTGCGCCGAGTACGAATCCAAGACTTCCACGCGCGCCTTTACGCTGTACTCACGGCCGTGGATCCTCACGCTTTCGGCGCCTTCCCTCAACTGCCCACCCAAAGTGGAAGGTTCGCAGTACCCCACGATCAACACCGTGTTTCGAGAGTCTTCCAAATTGTTCTTGAGATGGTGCACGATGCGGCCGGCCTCGGCCATACCCGAAGCCGAAATGATGATGGCCGGCTCGCGGAGAGAGTTGATCAACTTGGAATACTTCGCCTCGCGGATGTAGTGGAGATTCGAAAATCCGAAGGGCTCTTTGTCGCGCTCCATGTACTTCAACATGCGCTCGTTGTAATGGTCGGGGAAGGAACGCACGATCTCCGTGGCATTGGTGCTCAACGGACTGTCGACAAACACTTTGATGGGCGGAAGCTCTCCTTCCGATTCCAAGCGGTCCAGTGCGTAGACGATCTCCTGCGTACGCCCCAAACTGAAGGACGGAATGATCAATTTTCCCTTGTTGTCCACGCACGTTTCCTGCACGATTCGGCCCAAGGTGTGCCGGTCGTGGTCTACGGATGCGTGCAAGCGGTCGCCGTACGTGCTTTCGGTGATGATGACGTCGGCACGGGGAAAGGGCTCCGGGCCCCGAATGATTTTCTGGTCCCGTCTTCCTATGTCTCCCGTGTAGGCCACTCGGTGGGTTTTCCTCCCTTCGCGGATGCGGAGGTTCACGCAGGCACTGCCCAAAATGTGGCCGACGTATGTGAACATCGCCGTGAGGTTCTCGCCCAGGTCATGCCACTCGTCGTAGGTCAAAGGCCGAAACAAATCCATGGCTTTCCTCACGTCGTCGACGTCGTACAGGGGTTCCGCGAGTTCGCCGTGCACGTGCTTTGATTCGTATTTGAAATCCGACATTTGAATATGGGCCGAATCGGCGAGCATGATCTCGCAGAGCGCCATCGTCGGTTCGGTGCAGTAGATGGGGCCTGAAAAACCCCGTTTGACCAAAAGCGGCAACAAACCCGAATGATCGATGTGGGCGTGCGACAAAATAACCACGTCGACCGATGCGGGGTCGAAGCCCAAGTCGCGGTTCCTCCTCCCGGCGTCGGCTTCACGCCCTTGGTACATGCCGCAATCCAATAGGATGCGCAACCCCTCTTCGGTTTCGATGAGATGTTTGGAGCCCGTCACGGTGCCCGCTGCGCCTTTGAATGCTATTTTCACTACCGGTGGATTGGCGGAATATCTGCATGCAAAGTAAAGGAATACATCCGGGCTTGGGCGATTTTCGGTTCGCCGTCAAAATGCGATCTTTGAGCCACCGGATTTCGCGGAAATCCTCAAATCAATCCGACAAGGGAAGACACATGAAAACACTGGAAACCAAAAATGCGCCGGCACCCATCGGGCCATACAGCCAAGCGGTCGTAACCGGAAAAACTTTGTTCATCAGCGGGCAAGTGCCCATCGACCCCGAAACGGGAACCATGGTTTCGGGCGGCATCTCGGCCGAAACCCACCAAGTGATGAAAAACCTCAGAGCCGTTCTCGCCGAAGCCGGGTTGGACTTCTCCAACGTGGTGAAATCGTCGATATTCATCACGAACATGGACGACTTTAAAGCGGTGAACGAAGTGTACGGCTCTTACCTAAATCAGCCCTTTCCGGCTCGGGAAACGGTGGAAGTACGTCGGCTGCCGGCCAATGCGCGGGTGGAAATCTCCATGATCGCCGAACTGGGATAAGCGCTTTTACGCGCTGAAATCCATAGCTCTTCCATGCCGCAAAGTTGAATTCTTCGGGCGAAGGAAAACCAAAGCCTTAAGGACCTTTTGCGTGAGGGCGGCTGCCGGCATCCTTTTTCGGTCGGGGGTTTTGGCGGCAGTCGGAAAAACCGAAGCGAAATCGCAAGTCACCGAAAACTCGGGGTACACTCCGCCCCGAAAAAGATAGAGGCAAGAGACCGACCCCGGCGAAAGTCGATAAAATCAGGTGAGGGAAACGCGGTTTCCACCGGCGACAAAAGAAAAAAGACTACGCCGGGGGCACGCCCAAAAAACCCCGAATATTCTGAAAATCATAGGCAATCACCACCAGGTGTTACTTTTGGAATCCAAGGGATTTCCAGCGGTGAAAGGGTGTGCCCGGGCGCGTGGCCGTCGGTTTGATTTCGATGTCGTGAAAATGAACCCGACCGTCGGGTTTGAGCATTTCCCGCATGCGTTTGTAGCCCGAACGGTAGCTCATTCGGAGAGAAACCGGCGAGAAACCATGGTCGGTTTCCATGAAAGTTTTGGCATCGGCCTCATTGATTTCCAACACAATGTCGTCGTGAGCCAAATCGCCGTGGTCTGCGGGAGAATCGGGCGCAATGTTCCACACCACCATGCGTCCGTCGATCTCTTCGAGGTGCAGACCAAAGGCCGATTTCACGTTCGACGCCGGCGCCTTTTCCACGACCTCCAGACCGACCTTCTCCAACGCAATCTGAAAATAGCCCTCCAAGAATCCCCGTCCGTCGATCACCTCAGCGCGCAATTGCTCCCAGTCGGCATCGGCCGTTTCGGCCACCAAATTCCAGAACTCGTCTTCGGTAAAACCCTGTGCCGGATCGACCTTTTCGTACATCTTCCTCATGACGGTAGACAAGTCGGCGCCGCCGTCGCTGGCCTCGAAAAGCCACTGGTCGAGCACGAAAGCGAACATCGCCCCTTCGCCGTAAATGCTCACTCGCCGGTGCGGCGTTCCCCGTCCGTAGCCGTCCACCCAAGTATCCACCGAAGAGTCGGCCAGCGACAGGTTCAACCGACCCTTGCCGTGCTTGTGGCGCTGTAAATGGACGGCCAACTCGCGCAAAAAATCCGCGTCTTCAAACACCCCCGATTGCCACAGCAATTTGTCGCCCATGTAGGTGGTGATTCCCTCGGCGACGTAGCCCAGCCGACTCGCGCTCGGTCCGGAAAAATCGTAGGGCGTCCACTCCGCGGGGCGAAAACGCTTGACGTTCCAAGTGTGGTACAACTCGTGCGACGACACCCCGAGAAACTCGGCGTACATCTCCGGTTTGGTCAGGTCTTCCGCCGGCCCGAGTATGATGACCGTGCTCTCTTCGTGCTCCACGCCGTGGTGCATCCTCACGGGCATAAACAGGAGCATGAAGCGGTATTGCCGCGTGGGAAAACCTCCGAAAACGCGGATTTGCGCCTCGGTAAACGCGCGAAAATGTTCCACCACTTGCTCCTCGTCCAGCTCGGTTTCTCCGTATATATCAATGTGAAAATGAACACCTTCCACCTCGTACTCGAGGTGCCTCAAATTGGCGGCAGCCAAAATCGGCGAGTCCATGAGGTGCTGCAAATTGCGCGCGGCGTACGCCCTTCCGCGGACCAATTCCATCGGCGTCACCGCCTGCCAATCGGCCGGAAGCTCCACCTCCAATTCCGAAGGGGCATCTTCCAAACCGGTCGTATACATCAATGCATTTACGGGATTGATCAGCAGGAAATTGCGGTCGCAGTACGTATTGCCGGCCGACAAATCCCCGGCGTACAATTCGTAAGTCACCTTCAGCGCCTCGCCCTTTCGCGCGTCCACCTCCCATTGGTGCGGTGAAATCTTCCGCGAATTCAGCTCATTGCCTGCACTTTCAACCCGTACACCAATAAAGTTTTTTACAAAATTTCCTCTTTCGTATCGCCCCGGTCGCCAGTAGGATACCATCAGGCGGGGATTGTCGTGAGGAGCCTCGAAAAAGTATTCCACGCGCATGTGTCGGCGCTTGCCTTCGTTCGGCCTAATCGTATATCGCTGCATATCAAAACGTTGATCACCCGAGGACGATCACAAACTTCATCGTGCAAAGTCCGCGGATTCAGGTACAAAGGTCGGACTTGCGAACGACATGGTAAAACGCGCATCGGTTCAAGGCCGGTTTCTTCACGACCCTGCAGTCGGTGCGTTTCCGTTTTTGGGCGTGCCCCCGGGCGACCTTTATGGAGACAATCCGAACACACATGTGCCTGTGTTCCTGTATTCGGGCAAGGTGCTCACCCCGGGGTCGGCCTACAGGTTCTATCTCTCCGCCCCGCGTCGTTCGTGCGCAAGGCGGATGCACGAGCTCATAAAATCGCTGTCCCTCCGCCGCGCCCGAAACCTCGCGCGGCGGAGAGGATGCCACCTTCCGTCCTCACGCGCCGCAGTGTGGCTTCATTCGAGCCCGATCCCATTCGGCCGGGGGCGTGGAACCCGGTCATGAAAAATCCTCCCCGTTTGGCGCGCAAGTTTTCGTAATTTCGCCGTCTGTTAACGTCACGAAAAAAACCGGATCATGAAATACGATGTCATCGTTTTGGGCAGTGGCCCCGGTGGATATGTAGCCGCCATACGTTCTAGCCAATTGGGATTCAAAACCGCCGTTGTAGAGCGGGAAAATTTGGGCGGCATCTGCCTGAATTGGGGTTGCATCCCCACCAAAGCCTTGTTGAAGAGCGCCAACGTTTTTGAGTACATCTCCCATTCGGAGGATTACGGCATCTCGCTCAACAACCCCAAAGCCGACTTTTCGGGCATGATCAAGCGCAGCCGCGATGTGGCCGCCGGCATGAACAAAGGCGTGGAGTTTTTGATGAAGAAGAACAAAATCGACGTGATCTTCGGAGAGGGCAAGGTGAAGGCCGGTCGCAAGATCGACGTGACGGACAAAGACGGCAAGACCACCACCTACGAGGGAAAGCACATCATCATCTCGACCGGTGCCCGAGCAAAGGAACTCCCCAACATCAAGATCGACGGCGAAAAAATCATCGAATACCGCAAGGCGATGTCGCTGGAGAAACAGCCGAAGAAGATGGTGGTGATGGGCAGCGGCGCCATCGGAAGTGAATTCGCGTATTTCTACAACGCCATCGGCACGGAAGTGACCATCGTGGAGTACCTCGACAACGTGGTGCCCCGGGAAGACGAAGAAGTGTCGAAGCAATTGGGCCGTTCTTTCAAGAAAGCCGGCATCAAGGTGATGACCTCCGCATCCGTGGAGAGCGTGGATACTTCCGGCAGTGGGTGCAAGGTGAAAGTGAAGACCAAGAAAGGCGAAGAAACCATCGAGTGCGACGTGGTACTCAGCGCCGTGGGCGTGACACCAAATACGGAAAACATCGGCTTGGAAGAAGTGGGCATCAAAACCGAAAAAGGCTATGTGAAGGTCGACGAATTTTACCGCACCAACGTAGAGGGTTATTACGCCATCGGCGATTGCGTACCGGGTCCCGCATTGGCGCACGTGGCGAGTGCCGAGGGCATCACCTGTGTTGAGAAAATCAAAGGCATGGAAGTGGAAGCCATCGACTACGGCAACATTCCCAACTGTACGTATTGCTCGCCCGAGGTGGCCAGCGTGGGCATGACCGAAGACCAAGCCAAGGAAGCCGGTTACGAACTGAAAGTGGGCAAATTCCCGTTTTCAGCTTCGGGCAAAGCCAAGGCGGCGGGCCACAGCGACGGGTTCGTAAAACTGGTTTTTGACGCCAAATACGGTGAACTTCTGGGCGGGCACATGATCGGGTCCAACGTTACCGAAATGGTGGCCGAACTGGTGTCCATCCGAAAGTTGGAAACCACCGGCCACGAAATCATCAAGACCATCCACCCCCACCCCACCATGAGCGAAGCCATCATGGAAGCGGCCGCCGCGGCGTACGGGGAGGTGATTCATATTTGAGATAGACCACGCATTCGAAAGCGGAGGGAATTTTTATTTCAGTACAAAGCTCCTTCCGTAATTCCGTTTCTTTTCACGCAGCGGAAAGGGCGGTCGCGCAAGGTTTGGCCGACGCCGTCGGCTCATCTGTTCACCACGAATTTTTCCGTGGCGTTTCTTTCTCCCGAAATTGCGGTAAAAATGTACATCCCTGGGTTCAGCATCGAAACGTCTATTGGCGATCGGGCGTTCAGGCCGCCCTCAAGCACTACCCGTCCTGACAAATCAAATATGCGGAATGCGGCAGGACTTTGGTCGATGTTGGAAACATACAGTATTCCGGCGCTTGGGTTGGGGTACAGCCGAAAAGTTGTCCGTTCGGTCCGATCATTCGTGGAAGTAAAAATCTCCGGCGCGGAATAGAACGCAAAAAAACCGCTTCGGGCATTGGACGGCGTGGTAAAAGGCTCCGAATCCCCGAAGGGATCCAAGGTGGTGGTGACATTCCTCCCAATGGATCCTTGGATCAAGAGGGTGTCGCCTTGATAGGGGAGGATGGCATTGATGTCGATTATGTCAAAATCTACCGGGCTTTCATACGGAATGATCCAATGGTCGAGTATGGAAAGGTCGGTATCCAGCCACAGGACATACACCCCTTTGCCCGCCGGAAATTCGATGAATGTATCTTCCGTGGATCCATCGAATCCGGTAAATTCATATCCCAAAACCGTATCATTCGCCGCCGCATAATGGAGAACCCAAGCCAATTTACCTTCGATTTCAAAGATTCCGGATTCTTTTGAAGGTCTGCCTGATATGCCCGAAACCTTTGACGCGACACGCAATTTGCCAATCACATTCCCATTCAAATCCACTTTATACAACGTTGAATGGTACATTGGGACTTGGTACATTCCGCCGGCTAAATCATAATACGGTTCGTTGCTGTTATACAATTGTGTGTTGTAAAAACAATCGCGGAAAATCAAGGTGTCATCGACGTTTGCTTGGGTGAAAAGCTCTCCGCTCAAAAAAACACTTTCCGCTGTTTCCAGGATGGAAAAAAACAGGTTTTGAACCCGAAACTTATTCGAGCCCCAGAGTACGGTGTCCGCTTGGGTATTGTTGTACGCGTACAGCTCGGTGAGCCACTCTGTGGCTCCGGAAGCACTTTCTTTGGTAATGAATACGTGCAACAAGGAATCATTGTCAGGCATGGGTATCTCGGCGCCGGATACACTTATGGGTGTATTGTTTCCCCGCACCAACCCAATGCGATAAA
Organism: uncultured Cryomorphaceae bacterium; assembly: GCA_964574635.1. Classification (GTDB taxonomy): domain Bacteria; phylum Bacteroidota; class Bacteroidia; order Flavobacteriales_D; family Cryomorphaceae; genus CAZNOG01. The sequence goes on from CAZNOG010000009.1 coordinate 36,261, forward strand.
GTCCGTCTTCTTGGGCTCTCTCCACCCTGAAATTTACCAGACTGCCGTTCTCGGATCCAATTTGCTCACTGACCATTTCTTGTGTTTGCAAATTCAATTCTGTTCTCACAAATTGGGCTTGTCCTCCGGCGGCGGTGAATTCTTCGGTGGAGTTCAGTGTTTGGTTCTTGTTCAGTGTAAAGTACGACACCACCAGACTGTCACCTATCACCGCTGAGGCATTTTGGGCTTTAAAATTTCGATTCGGATTGCCGTATACCATTTCAAAAAAACCTGAGAAAGGTGTATAAGATGAAAAGTTCCCAAACGGTGCGGAAAAATCTATCAAACCGACGGCAGTATGCGTTGGAGGGTCATATGAAATAATGCCGGTTTGACTCAGGAAGTCCGCGGGATAATTTTGGACCGGCGGCCAGCCGCGTATTCCGGTAGTGCTGACTGTGTGATCGCTTACTGAAAGTTCGATGATCAATTTTTGATCGCTGAGCGGGTAAATATTTGGATCGGAAAACGGAGTGAAAAGGTAAGTGTTTCCTGGGATCAAGTTTTCGTCGTACACCACAATGGCATTCGTATAAACCGTGTCGCCCGCGACTGTTGGCTGAATATTGTCTTCCCAAATCCCCGTATTGATCATTTGGGTATTCATGATTTGTGACCAGTTGTAGGCCGCAACATACCCCTCTCCATCCGCAAGGGGTATGAATTGGTTAGACGACTCAAGATGTACCGATCTATGGATAAGGGCATTGGCTTGGGTCAAACCTTCGTGGGAAATCCATAACATTGAGAAAATCAAAATCCATTTATGCATAACGAATGGTTTTTACATGTTCACCAAACATCAAAGGAGTATTGAATGGGTGAATAAGGCGGAGGAGCAGGATAATCCATCAATCCGGATGTTCCGGTGTAACAAGGGTTCGGGTCCTCGAGTACAGAAAGAACACTGCAGTTCCCATTCGCTTCGGAAACGATTTCAAATAGCGGTCCCCCCGGAAAATCTGCCTTTACCGCTTGAGGCGAGTCTCCGGGATCCAGCCAAACAACATAAGTCGAGCTCGGACCCACCGGCGGAATATTGTAGGTTCCGATACAGGCACCGAATTCGATCGTCATTGTACAATTGGTTCTGTTGTTGAAAGACACGGGAATCTGCGCGTTCAAAGGAATACTTGTGATAAGGAGGAAAAAGAATCGGGACAACCGGTTTTGCGATCCCTTATTTTAGGCCAAACGCTTTTAAAATGGGAAATGAAAATGTTTTCATAATGTCTTGGTTAGGTTGGATTTCACCAAATGTATTGAAAACGATACACTTTACGAAATTGTATGAAGTGACCCTCGTGGAATGGAAGTGGAAGCCATCGACTATGGCAACATTCCCAATTGCACTTATTGCTCACCCGAAGTGGCGAGCGTGGGCATGACGGAAGCGCAAGCCCAAGAAGCCGGTTATGAATTGAAAGTGGGCAAATTCCCGTTTTCAGCTTCGGGCAAAGCCAAGGCGGCGGGCCACAGCGACGGGTTCGTAAAACTGGTTTTTGACGCCAAATACGGTGAACTTCTGGGCGGGCACATGATCGGGTCCAACGTTACCGAAATGGTGGCCGAACTGGTGTCCATCCGAAAGTTGGAAACCACCGGCCACGAAATCATCAAGACCATCCACCCCCACCCCACCATGAGCGAAGCCATCATGGAAGCGGCCGCCGCGGCGTACGGGGAGGTGATTCATATTTGAGTTTCGGATTCACGGGTTCCCGGAAGTTCGCCCCGGCTCGGGGAGAATATCCGGGAACGCAGAGCCCCGCCTTTTCACCTTATTCAATAGGTGAAGCACAATGCGCCGTATAGAATGCGCCTGTTTTGCCGTGCATGAGGCATCCGTTCGACCTTACTCCTCCATCGTCTAGTCCAAAGTTGTCCATGACACGCAGGAGCCGGGTTCGACAATCACGCCATACCACGTCATTGCACCACGAATTTTTCCCCGAAGTATCCTTCCCCCGTTGCGGTAAAGATATACATCCCCGGGTTCAGTCTCGAAATATCCAGCGGCGAGCCGGCCACCAAATGGCCCTCGAGCATTATGCGGCCGGACAAATCAAAAATACGGTATGCCGCATGTTTGTCGCGCAGGCCGGATGCGTATAGTTTTCCCGAGCTTGGATTGGGGTACAATCCAAAGGAATTCTTTTGGGTCTGCACTTGCATGGAAGTGAGGATGTCGGGCGCGGAGAAAAATGCAAAAAATCCGCTTCGGAAGTTCGACGGTGTGGTAAAGGGCTCCGAATCTCCAAAGGGATCCAATGTGGCGGAGGTACCCCTGCCCAAGGACCCCTGAATCAGCAAAGTATCGCCCCCGAACGGAAGTATTGAATTGATGTCTATGACGTCGAAATCATCGAGGCTTTCATACGGAATCAACCAATGATCCATGATGGAAAGGTCGGTACACCCACAAAAACCCAAACCCTCACACCCTTCCCGTGTATGTGGTTCCGCCACGGCGGAACTTTTCGTGCGTTAGGGTTTTTCGGCGTGTTTCACGTACTTCTCCAGCCATTGGTCTTGCTCCCACAACACGTGAAACACACTTTCCTTTGCGCTGTAGCCGTGGCTTTCCTTGGGCAGCATAACCAAACGCGCTGTGGCGCCAAGTCCTTTCAACGCGTTGAAATAGCGCTCGCTCTGCATGGGATAGGTGCCTGAATTATTGTCGTCGGCACCGTGGATCAACAGCAGGGGCGCGTTCATTTTGTGCGCGTTCATGAAGGGCGACATGGTATTGTACACCTCGGGCGCTTCCCAATAATTGCGTTCTTCACTCTGGAACCCAAAGGGTGTGAGAGTGCGGTTGTAGGCTCCGCTGCGCGCGATACCGGCGGCGAATAAATCGGAATGCGACAGCAAATTGGCCACCATGAAAGCTCCGTAGGAATGTCCGCCCACGCCCACCCGGTTTCGATCGATATAACCCATGGCATCCACGGCGTCGATGGCGGCTTGGGCATTGGCCACCAATTGGGATACGAAACTGTCGTTGGGCTCGGTATCCCCCTCGCCGACGATGGGGAAATCCGCATTGTCGAGTACCAAGTAACCACGAGTGACCCAGTAAATCGGTGATCCGTAGTGCGGGTAAATAAAGCGGTTGGGATTGGTGGTGCTTTGACCTGCGCTGCTCTTGCTCTTGAATTCCCGGGGATAAGCCCATAAGATCATCGGCAGTTTTTCCTTCTTCCGCATATCGTAACCCACGGGGAGATACAACGTGGCTTCCAAGTCCAATCCATCGGCGCGTTTGTATTTGATCACTTCTTTGTGAACGTCTTGAATGCTCTTGAAGGGATTGTCGAAATAGGTGATCTGCGAGAGTTGGTTTTCCTCATCGATGTTTCGGAAGTAGTAGTTGGGGTACTCCGTGGGGGATTCAATGCGCACCAATACTTTTCCATTGGGAATATCACTGCCCGAAGAATAAATGCTTTCGACTTTGTCGGTGTAGGGAGATTGGTAAATCCGGGAAGTTTCCAAGGTGTTCATGTTCATCTTGTCGATAAAGGGAAACTGCCCCTCGGGGGTAAAGCCCGAGCCGATCAGGAAAGCGTCCTCACCATCGAGTTCCAAAACCTGCTGATCGTATTGGTTTCTCGTCGTCACGAAACTTCCGGGATCTCCGTAACGGTCTTCGTAATTCCGGTCGAAAACGAGTACGGCGTCTTCATCGGGATTGCCCGGGTTGAACCGGTAGGTCTTGGTGTTGCGCGTATTCCACCAATAATCCGTGCCAAGCGCCAGGGAGTCCGTCCCCCAGGTGATGCCCGAAAATCGGTTGATGGTCTTGAAAAGCAGGTTTGGTTCTCCCGAAAAAGGTGCCTCCTGCTGATAAACGGCGTCGCGGTATTCCACCTCCTTTTCAGGATCGCCGCCGTCCAGTGCCTCAGTCCAAAACAAGGTGGCCGGTTTGTCGTTGCGCCACTCCAAGTTTCTTTTGCCCATGCGCGTAGCCATGAAACCTTGGGGTCGCACCTCGTCCAAGGGAACTTCGTTGACGCGTGCAACGAACTCGCCGGTAGCGGAATACACGTCTTTGGCAAAAGGAAATCGATGATGCGTAACCAAATAAGAGAAAGGTTTTTGGAGGGTTTCCACCAAGAGGTATTCTCCGTCGGGGGAGAAGGAGAGCGCATCATACATTGCCGGCGGGAGAAACGGGGTGGCGTTTCCGTCCAAGTCCAATTTGTATATTTCAGACCGCACCAATTGCTCGAAATTGAATTCGTCATTGGCGTCTTTCAACAAATCTTGGTAGGTGCGATTTTGCGCTTTCATTCCGTCGCTGACGGAAACCGTGGGGCCCGTAGGGACGGCTTCCGAATTGTTTATCAGCTCCCGACGATCCTGTGGAACGGACTTGACCAACAGGCCTTCACTGTCTCTGAACCAAGTCAGTGCACTGCCGATATTGGCATTCACGGCAAGGTCGCCCAACTTCTTGGCCCGGGCGGTTTCTATTTCCACGAGCCAGACTTCCGATTTTTCCGAGTCCGTATTCAGAAAAGCCAAATATTTTTCGTCCGAAGAGCGGGTGAAATTGGAAAACCGTCCCGTTAGCGGAAGGCCGGAAACCTGTCGGGGTTCTTTTTCTTGGGTGGTTTTTACTTTGATGTTGTTGTAAAATCGCGTTCTGCTGCCGATGTTGGTTTTCGGATTGATGCGCAATCCCGCCAAGCGCAATTCGGTTTCGGATAGCTCCGCGATGGATTTGAATTGATCTCGGTAAAACAGAATCACGTTTTCCCCTTTGCTGTCGATCTGAACCGATGGAGCCAAAGGCACATCCACCAATTTTCGGATGTTTTCATGCGGGGTTTGGTAGGTGGGATTCTCTTGGGCGAAAGACGTGAAGCACAAGCAAATCGCGACAACGGCAAAGATGGATTTCAAATTCATCAAAATGGGTTTGGGCCAAAGATATCCAAAAGGGAGAAAGGGGGGCGGTGATCGGGATTTAGTGATATCCGGATAAGTGACTCCAAGGCGACTTAAATCGGAACAAATAGTAAATCTAACTGAAGGGACCGGGGATCGAGAGGTGCTGTGTTCCGGATAGGTGACTTGGAGGCGACTCAAACTGGATTAAGGTTGGGGTCGAACTGAAGGGATCGGGGATCGGTGATCGGGCTTGGCTGTTTTCCGGACATGTGACTTCGAGACGACTCAGATCAGGTCAAATAGTGAATCTTACCGGAGGGACCGGTGATCGAGAGGTGCTTTTTTACGGATAGGTGACTTCGATGCGACTCAAATCGGATTAAGGTTGGGGTCGAACTGAAGGGATCGGGGATCGGTGATCGGGCTTGGCTGTTTTCCGGACATGTGACTTCGAGGCGACTCAAATCGGATAAGAAATCTGATTGATCGGCATCTGACCCCGGACGTACACCCCACCTCGCGCGTCATTCCGAACTTGTTTCGGAATCTCTTTGTCGCAAGAAAGCCAACTTACATGGATTAGGTTCGAGGCGAGTCAAATTGGATTTAGAATTACATGGACGTGCAGAACGACCATACGCCGTTTTTAACCACATAGGTTACATAGGAAGGCAGGGCGTGTAGGAAAGCCAGGCGGCATAGCGCGTCTTTGACGCAACACAGAGGGATCGGGGATCGGTGATCGGTGATCGAGATGTGCATTTTTCCGGATAGGTGACTTCGAGGCGACTTAAATCGGATTAAGGTTGGGGTCGAACTGAAGGGATCGGGGATCGGTGATCGGGCTTGGCTGTTTTCCGGACATGTGACTTCGAGGCGACTCAAATCGGATAAGAAATCTGATTGATCGGGGAGTGTTCAATCAACTGTGTCATCTGTTAAAAAGCGTCCTTCGAAGTATCGGTGAAGGTCCCTTCTGATGGATTTCCACCCAAATATCCTTCCGTTCCACTTGGATTTGGCATTGACGGTAGCCAAATATATCTGTTTCAGGATCGCGGTCTCGGAATTGAACGCCCCTTTCGTCTTGGTCACCTTACGTACCATCCGATGATAGCTTTCTATGGGGTTGGTGGTGTAAATCAGCCTTCGCAGTGCCGGCGGGTATTTGTAGAAGTTCGTCAGCCTTTCCCAGTTGTGGTTCCAGCTCTTGAACACCACCTTGTATTTGTCGCCCCATTTCGCTTCGGCTTCCTCCAATCGGTGCCGGGCCCAAGACCGTGAGCTATGTATGGTGAACACGAATCCGCAAAGGCGGGCTGGTTGAAATCCAAGTACCCGGTACCATAAATAATTCCAAAATTCCGCAATCCTACGGACAAAAAATTTGGACAATCCTTCCCACGAATTAGCATGTAACTGTCCTCCAATCCGCCCATCCCGGCTTCGTAAAAGTAAAAGACTTCGTCGTTGCAATAAAACGTTGGTATCGTTCTGAACTCCACCCCATTGATTTTGCAGGTAAAAAGCTCTGCAAAGTGCTCTCCTTCGGGGGCGTCGTCATCGTCTTTGCAACAAGAAAGGCATGTGACGAGTGCCACGGATATCAGTAGAATATGTTTTCTTATGCGCATGGGGTCGGGGTATTATTCAACGATTAACAATTTGCCTCTATGACCGGGGTCATGGGATTTCGATATCAGGTAAAAATACATGGCCGGAGGGCACAAAGGAAGAGAGCGATGAAACAATCAACTTGCTTTTGTATGGAGCGACAGCATGCGTGGTTACCAAACATTCGGCACCTTAAACCGAAAGTAGCCATCGGTCACGTGGACCACGGAATCGAGTTCTTCGTTTGCAACGGTGAATTCAAACGTGCCCTCGATTTTGCCCAGCCTTTGGGTCACCGAATCGCGTGGAGTAAAGGTTGTGATGTTCATGCCACCGGAAATGAGACTGTCAAATAGCAGAATTCCGATGTCGGGCCCTGGGCTGTGCCTAATGTATGGTGAACACGAATCCGCAAAGGTGGGCTGATTGAAATCCAAGTACCCGGTACCGTAAATAATTCCAAAATTCCGCAATCCTACGGATAAATGATTTGGGCAATCCACACCACTCATAAGCATGTAACTGTCCTCCAATCCGCCCATCCCGGCTTCGTAGAAGTAAAAGACTTCGTCATTGCAATAAAACGTTGGTATCGTTCTGAATTCCACTCCATTGATTTTGCAGGTAAAAAGCTCCGCAAAGTGCTCTCCGTTGGGGGCGTCGTCATCATCGTCTTTGCAACAAGAAAGGAATGTGACGAGGGCCATGGATATCAGTAGAATATGTTTTCTAATGCGCATTGGATCGGGGTTGCTATTCAACGATTAACAATTTGCCTCTATGACCGAGATCCCGGGATTTCGAAATCAGGTAAAAATACATGGCCGGAGGGAGCGGGGGCAAGGTCAATTGGGAAGAACCGGAAGCAATTTGGGCGGAAAAGCATTGTTGGCCGCGTATGTCAAAGAGAAGAAATGTATACTGATCCGTTGATTTGGCTTCATCGTCCTGTTCTATCCACACGTTCAGTTGATTTCTTGCCGGGTTGGGAGATACTTTATGGGATCCATCCGGAGAACCGAATGAGCCGTATTGCCGAAACCAATCTCCATAGTTGAATAATGTATCTGAAGCGGTACTGCCATCAAATTCAGCCACATTCATCATCTGAAAACCTCGATCCATACAACAGCCCGGAAGTCACTTCCGTAAAATCGAGCGGTGCCGTGATATAATCCATTTGATCATTCAGTGGCACATTTGGCTGTGCCTTCGCGCCATTGATAAAGATGATGAAAATGGCAGATAGGGTGGTGGTCGTTAAAAACCGGGTTTCTCGTCTCATAATGTGGGCATTTGACCGCAATCGGTCAGTTCGTACTCATTCCATTTTTGTCCTTATTTCGGGATAAAGATATAAAAAAACAAATATGCCCAAATTTTTGCTTAAAAAACTTTTGCCTCTGTGCCCCCTCCAAACCTTAATCCGTCACAGTTGATCTTTCGGGGTTCGTATCAAAGATCCATATCATGGATTTGCAGGATGAAATGTTTTCTCAGGTCGGCGACCGGCAGGCCTCCGGGAAAACCAAAGTTGAATTTTTGAGGGACAGGCCCTTTGGGGAGGACAAGTTCAAAACCGGTTCGCCAAATGGAAGGCGAATCGAACCGCCGCCGGGGTGGGCTTTCGCGAAATCGGATTTTCCGAAACAGCCTTGGACAAGGTTTTGCAAATCGAAATGCCGTCGGGCAAATCCACCCGGGTCGAACAGAAACCCATCGAACCGACGATTTCGCAAAAAAGGGTGAAGCGATCCAAAAGCAGCCACCCATAATCCGAAAGATTAAAGATCGCGAGGCAATATTTGAATTTCGTTCGCCGGAAATTGATCTTCGCCCCCCTTCATTTCCCCATGGGCGCTCTCCAAAAAACTTCGTGTAGCTCAAATCCCCATCGCAAACATCTTCTTGCCCACCGACGGCTCGTAATCCCGGTCGAAAACCGAGCATACGTTGCGCACGAAAAATTTGCCCGGTTCGGTCAACCGCACGGATTCCCCCGAGACCTCGACCAAGCCGTCGGCCACCGGTTCCCGCAATTGCGGCAAGCGGTCGCTCATGTACCGACGCTCTTCCCGCGACCCATCTTCCCAAGAGGTTTGCCCCTTACAGGTCAGGTTCAGGATGTGCTTGCGGATGTACCCCTCTTGTTCGTCGAGCAAATGCCCCTTGAAAATGGGCCATTCCCCCTTCTCGATTCTGGCGCGGTACCCTTCTACGGTTTTCACGTTTTGACAAAATCCCGCACCGATATCGCCGATGCTGCTCACACCCAAAGCAATGGTGTATGCCGTATGCAAATCGGTATAACCCATAAAGTTACGGTGCATTGACCCCGATTCGTACGCCTTGAAAAGGCTGTCCGACGGCCGTGCGAAATGATCGAAGCCAATGGCCTCGTAACCGGCCTCAAGCAGGCGTTCCCGTCCGCGCATGAACAATTCCAACTTCAATTCGGCGTCGGGCAAATGCCGCTCATCGTAGGCCCGCTGCCCCTTGTGCTTCCATGGCACGTGGGCATAACTGTAAAACGCGATGCGGTCCGGATTGAGTCGGATCACCTCTTCCACGGCTTCCAGCACCGATGCCAAAGTCTGGAAAGGCAATCCATACACCAGATCGTAATTGACGGACCGATAGCCCAACTCCCGCGCCTGCACGGTGACTCGGCCTACGTCCCCGGGTGTTTGAAATCGGTTGATGGCCTTCTGCACCACCGGATTGAAATCCTGTACTCCCAAACTCAAACGGTCGAAGCCATGCGCCCGCAGTACGCGCAGATGCTCTGCAGTGGTATTGGCCGGGTGGGCCTCAAAGCTGAAAGAAACTTCGGCAGACACTTCGGTGCCGCGCAGCAGTCCGCTCACGAGTCGGTCGAGATTTTCGGGAGAAAAGAAGGTGGGGGTGCCACCGCCCAGGTGTATTTCTTTGATTTTGGGGGTGTGGCTGAATAGGTTTCGGTACATGACCCACTCCCCCAGTACACTCTCTATATAAGGTCCCTCCACTTTGTGGTTGATGGTGATGCGTGTATTGCATCCGCAGTAGGTGCACAGCCTCTCGCAAAAAGGTAGATGGACATAGAGGGACAGGCCCCGGGCATTGGCGGCCGGGAAACCGTCCACGAGTTTTCGCAAGTAGGTTTCTACTTCGAAGGTCTCGGGTTTCCAGTGCGGAACCGTGGGATAGCTCGTGTACCGGGGCACGGCTACGTTGTACTTTTCTATGAGTTTTCGATCCATGATCGGTTTTCCCATTTTCGCCATCCTTCATTTTCACCCGGCGGGGGCTTCCCGCGTCTAAACCAATTCGGGCGGCAAATAGAGCGAGGCTTCGTCGTCGTAAAATGGTTTGAAACGCTCCGCATTGCCGCTGTGCGATATCAGGGAACCCATGGTGCCCACGACCAAAGTGGCGGAGTCGTATTTCAACGGCCTCAACCCGCGGTCCGTAAGCGGTTCGGTCAGCCTCAGCACACCCACGCTGCGATTGTAATGTTTGAGGTAATCCAAGAACATGGCTTCCTCCTCCTGACTTTCGGTCTCCTCCTCGCTTTTGACGACTCGTAGCAGAGTTAAGTCGGGCTCTTCGTCCCAGCGCGGGAACACCTGAAAAAATTGTTTGAAACGATGTACACCGGCTGTATGCGCGTCGGAGAGCAAAACGATGTGATTCACCGGCGCGAAATGTGCCGGAACCGCCACCAGTGCACATGAACCGTGGGTGAAATCGCGTTCCAGCGCCAAAGGCCTGAGCGCCGATTTTGAAATGAGCAGCAAATCGGCGTAGGTACAAAGATGCAGGAGCTCTTTGTGGGGTTGGTCGGAAAGTCGACGCAACCTCATCCGCGCTCCGTTTTCGATGCACCGCGCGCTGAGGAAGTCGAGTATTTCTTCTTGATCGGGCCGGAGAGTCGCCTCATCGGATACCACGCAAGCGGTTACTTCCACGTTTTTTCCGATGACGTACCTTTCGAGAAAGCGCACCGGCCCCCACGCGGACGCCGCTTCGTCGAATGCCACCAATACTTTCTTGTGGGTCATGATCCCGTTGATTATTGCAACCGTAAAATTGCAATGTTCGAACGGTGTGTATTATGACCTATCTCAGCGGCAAAACTGATATTTGTCAGTGTCGTGAAAAGGAGACGGAAGTAACAGGTGAGGAGCGCTCACCGCCGGGAAGCCGTGAACAAACCGGCGGAATCCAGAACTTTGATTTTTCGGCCCTTGGTTTCAATCAGGCCTTCCTTTTTGAACTCGTTAAGCAGGCGGATGAGAGATTCGGTGGCGGTACCGACGATGTTGGCCAAGTCTTCTCGCGTCAGGTTTATTTCCACCTCGCCGGGTCGATCGGCTTCGAGTCCGTAAGTGTCTTTGAGCATGAGCAGGCTCAAGGCGAGTCGCTGCCTCACGCTGCGCTGGGCCATTTCGGTCATGCGGTTTGCGATGATGCCGTTTTCGGCGCACACGGCCTTGAAGATTTCCATGTAGAACACGCTGCCCGGCTTGAGCAGCTTCAGAAAATCTTCTTTGGGGATGAAGCAAACCACGCAATCGTCGAGGGCCTCACCCGAAAGCACATAATGCTGTTCGGAAATCAGCGCTTTATACCCCAAAAGATCGCCCGCCGCGGAAACTTTGATGATCTGCTCTTTGCCGTCTATGCCCAAGCGGTAGACTTTGATCCGGCCTGAATTCACGCAAAACACCCCCAATGGGCGCGTGCCCTCATGAAACAGAACCTGACCTTTCTTGTAGCGCGTACACGTTTTGGCCATGTTGATCTCTTCCATGTCTTCCGAGGAAAGCGATCGGAAGAGAGACCGATGAAACGATTTGCAGTTCGCACAAGATTGAGGATCGACGAGAACTTGATTTGCAGCCATGGCACCGGGGTTTATCCCGCATTGTACATACTACAAAGATCGGAATATTTTCAATTCGGGGCTTCGAATCACCGGCCTACCGTAGCGCGAAATCGGTAGTTTTGGGAAACGCCGATCTTCAGGATGGGGAAATGCGTTATTTTACCGGGAAGTTTCACCCTCAAGACACACCCACAATGACCCGACACCTGCGCATCTTCGTTTTCGTCGCGTGGACGTGCGTTCACGGCAGCGTCGCGGGTCAGGTGCACTTTGCCCAATCGGACTTCCACATGAGCCTGGAGCGGGCGCACAGCGAGGGGAAACCGCTGTTGGTGTACGCGTACACCTCGTGGTGCGGCGAGTGCAAAATCATGGAAAACACAACCTTTACCGACAGCACCGTGGGCACGTGGGTGGATTCGAACTTCGTCGCCATGCGGGTGAATGCCGAGGAAGGGTTCGGCGTGGATTTGGTCATGAAACACCGCGTGACCACTTTTCCTCAAATACTGATTTTCAACCATGACGGACAGCTTATGCACCGGATTTTGGGTTTCCACACTCCGGATGCCCTGCCCGGGGTTCTGGCCGAAGCTCAACGAAGTCCCGCCCTTCCTCGCCTTGCGCGACCGCTGGAATTCGACCTTGCCTACCCCGATTTTTTGAAACGGGCGTACCTACCGGGAAATGAGAGGCACTTTCCCGACAGACGCACCGTGGAAGCGTATCTCGACACGAGAGACAGCCTCACCGACGAGGTGAGTTGGGCGGTGATATCTCGGTTCGTGACGAGCGGTCGATATGTCGACTCCACCATCGCGATCGCGGGGCGCCTGGCGCAATTGTACGGCCACGGGGAGGTGACGGAGAAGTTGTCGTCTTTCGTTTTCGCCGATGTGAAGGCGGCTATAAAATCCAATGACCGCGCCGCGTTCGTGAAGGCCCTCGACGACGCCGACCGCATTTTGGGTGAGGATGCGGAATACTACAAACTGAGCTACAGATTGTACTACAATCAGATGACGGGCGATTGGGAAGGATTTGCCGAAGCCGGCGAAGAATACCTTCGCAAGGTGCCTGAAAGGGCTTCCGTCGAAACGCGGTATGAATTGGCCCTCACCCTGTACCGGAACAGCGACCGGGAATCGGCACTCCGCACGGCCGAGCGCTGGATGGAAGGTGTGGTGGCCGAGATTCCGACATACGAAACCCTGAGCGCGTACGCCGAATTGCTGTACAAATTAGGGGAAGACGACAAAGCACTGGAAGCGGCGAAAGAGGCGTTGAAACTCAGTGCCGACGATGGGCAGACCGATCAAACTCGTGCATTGATAGAAAAAATAGAATCGCCATGAATGCAGAACCCACGGAAAAACGCTTCAAGACCTTCGCGGAATTTTACCCTTACTACCTTTCGGAGCACTCCAAAACCGGTACGCGGATTTCCCACTTCATCGGCACCACGCTGTTTTTCGCATGGACCTTGTCGGCTTTGGTGTTTTTGAATCCTCTTCACTTCGTTTTCGGCGTGGTGTCGGCGTATTTTTTCGCCTGGGTGGGCCATTTTTTCGTGGAGAAGAACAAACCCGCCACGTTTCGCTACCCGTGGATGTCTCTGAAAGGGGATTTCCGCATGTATTTCGAGATCATCGGAGGGAAGGAAAAATTGCGGGGTGATGATCGGGCGTGAACCCGACTGTCGGTTTCGCAAACAACGAGCCCCGTCTGCGTGGGCAAACGGGGCTCGGGAAAGCGCTTTGCGCCATGTGATTATTTCTTGATCTTCTTCGGGGCGACGGGCTGAGTGAAATCCTCGGGGGAGACCATGTCCTCTTTTCCCAAGTACACCCAGTTGATGTCGTTTCCGTGCTCTTTCATCACGGTATTGACGTCGCTCAAATCCGTTTCGAGTACGCGGTCGGTGAATTTATCCGCATCGCGCCAAGAACCGCGAATCTCGTTCACGCCCAGAGTCATGGAAATGGATGCGTTTCTCTCCTGCCCCATAAAGTGACCCGTGAGGAAAGACTGCTTCGTTCCGTCGAGCTCCTCTTTGGTAAATCCTTCCGTTTTCACCTCGTTCACCAAATCCATCATGACTTCCAAGCTTTGCTTGGGATCGGTAGTGGTGATGTAGATGATGTTCATGGGGTGTGCGATGTACCCGGTGGTACCCGCATGCGGTGCGTACGACAAAGATCGCTTGGTGCGCAACTCTTCGAAGAACCTGTCCTTGAGGATACTCATCGCCAAGGAATTGTGAATGGCTTCATCGGAACCTTTTTCCGGCGCGGAGAAGGAACCCATGATGTAGTTGGTCTCGATGTTTCGATTTTCGATGTACAAGCCCTCGTCGAGTTTGGCCGGTTGGTAGAGGTCCGCGGCGGGACTTCCCTCGGGCAGAGAAGCGAGTTCCCCTTCGATTTTCGATGTGAGGTCCGCCTTGGACACGTCGCCTACGACCACGAGAAATACCCTCTGCTTGCCGATGGTGTTGCGGTGATAGTCCTTCACGTCATCCAGGGTGAGGGCCTCCAAGCTCTTTACCGTGCCGTCGGGTTTCTTTTCGTAGTGGGTACCCGACCAACCCTTCTCCATGGCGAGGTCCATAAGGTGGGCATCGGGATTGGATCGTTTTTGCTTGGCTCCGGTCACGAGACGGTTTTTGGTCAGTTCGAAATCCTCGGGGCGGAATGCGGGTTCGGCGATGGTTTTTGCAAACAAATCCCAGGCTTCGTCCCAATACATTTTCACGCAATTGAGCGATACGTTGGAATAGTCGAGTCCTGCGCTTGCGCCGATCGATGCTCCGATGCTCTCGGTGGCTTGCTGGTAGGCTTGCTTGTCCATTCCCGCGGGTCCGCCGTCTACCATGATTTGGTACGTCAATTCGGCGATACCTTCTTTTTCCTTGGGGTAGTTGGCCGCTCCTCCTTCGATGAAAAGCCTCGCACTCACGGTACCCTTCACCGACTGGCGCAGGATAACCTTGATGCCGGCGGCTTCGAATTCTTCGGTCTGCGGTGTTTCTTGCGCCCATACCGCGAAGGACAATCCCACGCAGAGCGCCAATAAACCGATTTTTCTCAAGTAGTGCATTTTCTGAAGTTTTCTCTGTTGGGGAATATTACATTTTCACGGGTTCCACCGATTCGATGCCCAAGTTGCTTTGAAGCATGGGCGAAAGGAGCAGACCGGTGACGTTGGGATTGTCTTGAATGTACTCGCGGACGTATGCTTTGATGTCGTCTCGCGTGACCTTGTTCAAGTTGTCCAAGTAATTGAGGTAGTAGTCCAAGCTCGCGGACGCCCACCAGAAGGTGAGGGAATGCACGAAGCCCGAAGTGCTCTCTCGGCTGTATATATCGCTGATGGTGAGCTGTCTTTTGGCCGACTCTAATTGTTCGTCGGTAAAGTAATCGTCGCTGTCGAACAGGGCCACTTCGGCCTCGAGAGCGGCGACGGCTTCTTCGATCTTTTGGGGATTGGGCACCAAAACGGTGAGGATGGGCCCTACGTGTTTGAGCGTTTGATAAGAGCTCTGCGCCTGAAACGCCAATCCGCTTTCCACCAGATTCTGGTTGAACCTGGAAGAGGGGAGGTTGATGATGGTGTGGAAGACGTCGGCCGCGTAAGTCGCTTCGGGGTCTTCATCCACGCTCGGCCCCCGCTGCATGATCATCATGATGGGCACTTGGGCGTTTTCATTGATGGTAACCACCCCAACCGACTCGGTAAACGGTTCGAATTCGGGCACGGGGTACTTTTCGAAAATCTCGAAGTCGGATTTCTTCCAATCCCCGTAGATGTCCTTCACCATTTTTTCCACTTGATCGCGATCCACCGCTCCGGCCACTACAATAATGGAGTTGTTGGGATAGTAGTACCGCTCTTGGATGGTGCGCATCTTTTCGGGCACCGCCGAGAGAATGATGTCGTGGTCGCCGATGGGGTTCTTGCGGTTGTACAGATCGCCCCACATGGCGCGGTTGACGTCTTGGTACAACCAGAAACCGGGATTGGATTCCGCGCGCTGAAACTCACCGTCGACCACGGGGTTCTCCTTCTTCATTTCCTCTTCCAAAAACAGCGGATAGCGAATGGCCGAGTTCATGAATTCCAGCCCTTCCTGCAACTTGGTGCTGCTGAGGGTGATAAAGTAATTCACACGCTCCTCGGAAGTCGTGCCGTTGAATTGCACTCCGAGCTCGTTGACCCTTTTGAGAAACGCCTCCTGGGAGGGAAGGTCCTTATTGGCCTTGAAAAACATGTGTTCGTACAAATGGGAAAGCCCCGAATACTCGGGCTCCTCCGTGTACGATCCGTTGTGAACGGCTATTTCGATGGTCACCAAAGGCACCGAAGGGTCCTCGATCACCAACAGGTCCAGTCCATTGTCCAATTCCGTGAAATGGAAGTTTTCGGGCAAGTCGTTCTGGGCACTCGCCGAGGGCGATGAAACCATCGCCACAGCCGCCGCCAGACACAAACTCGCAGTCGCTTTTCGTAAATTCATTTGCGGTTTTCCTTGTAGTTTTGCGCCGTAAAGATAAGAGGTCAAGCGGTTTCTCCTTCGCCTTTCGTAATTCGCATTCACCGATCGTCACATAGGGGGAACCGCGGCAACCGGACCACACGACAACGAACTAACGGCCCGCAAGTCGCCGTCAATCAAAACAAAGCACTTCACTTCGTGTTCCATTGCGGGATAGGGCACCACCAAAGTAATAATCACAAAACTTAATTTCATGGAAGACGCAAACCACTTCTTCACATCCGAAAATTTCGAACACCTCACCGCACTGGTGGTGGAATACGGCCTCGCCATCATTTTGGCGGTGGTGGTTCTCATCGTCGGTCTCATGGTCATCCGGTGGATGGTCAAGACCTTCGACAAGATCATGGTGAAACGCAATGTGGACGCTTCGCTCCGCCCGTTCTTGCGCACCGTCATCAACGCCCTGCTGCGGGTGGTACTGATCATCAGCGTCATCGGCATGGTGGGCATTCAAACCACCAGCCTGATCGCCGTGCTGGGCGCCGCGGGACTCGCCATCGGCATGGCGTTGTCGGGTACGCTGCAAAACTTCGCCGGCGGGGTCATCGTGCTTATCCTCAAGCCGTTTAAAGTAGGCGACTTCATCGAGGCCGCTTCGCACTCGGGCACCGTGCGCGAAATTCAGGTGTTTTACACCTACCTTACTACGCCTACAGGCCAGGAAATCATCGTTCCCAACGCCGAGCTTTCGAACAATTCCATCGTGAACTATTCCATCAATCCCACGCGCAGACTCGACCTCACTTTCCGCGTGCCTTACGGCGACGACTTCGAAAAAGCCAAGTCCATTCTCGAAGAACTGGGTCGCGCGGAGGATCGCTTCATCGAATCGGAGGGCGTGAACGTATTCGTGGAAGAATTGGCCGACAGCACGGTGAACCTACGCTTGCGCGCGTGGACGTTGAGTTCGGATTATTGGGACATTCACAACAACATGCCGGAAAAAGTGCGGAAAGCGTTCGATTCCGCCGGATTGAATCCGCCCATACCGAAGTCTGATGTACATTTGCACCCCGAAAAAAGGGCATCCTGATTTTCCCAAAGGTGAAACGGGCCCTCAACGTATTTGAAAAACAAACAAAACCAACGAAATGAAACATCTCTTGTTTGCGCTGTTGCCGGTGCTCCTCTGCGCCGCAAACCTGCACGCGCAAGTACCGACCGAGACCTTGACTGAAGAGGAGAGGCAAAAAATCCGGGATGCCGCGCTGGCGCAACCTTCCGACACGCTTTGGAACTTCGGCGGTAGCGTGGGTTTGAACTTCAACCAATCCTACTTCTCCAACTGGGCGGCGGGAGGTCAAAACTCCGTGGCGGTAACGGCCATCAGCAGCCTCTTCGCCAAGTACCACAAAGGGCGAAACAGCTGGGAAACCACGCTCGACGTGGCGTACGGAATCCTCAGCCAAGACAACGGCAGCCCGATCAAAACCGACGACCGCATCGACTTGACTTCCAAGTATGGATACGCACTCAGAAACCCCAACTGGTTCATGAGCGCCCTGTTCAACTTCAAAACCCAGTTCGACGAAGGGTACGTCATCGAAAACGGCGTGGAAGTGGGCGAGTTCACCTCCAACTTCATGTCGCCCGCGTACTCTATCGTCTCTCTCGGTATGGACTACAAACCCAACGACAAATTCTCCGCTTTCATTTCTCCGGTCACCGCAAAAATGACCATCGTGAACGAAGATCGCCTCGCCACTTCCTACGGACTCGACGAGGGCGAGAATTTCCGCATGGAAGTCGGTGCATTCGCCAAAATCGCGTACCGAAACGACATTTTCGAAAACGTGAACCTCGATACGCGACTCGACTTGTTTTCCAACTATTCCGAAAATCCGCAAAACGTCGACATCAATTGGCAAACCCTCATCACCATGAAGATCAACAATTGGCTGTCGACCACTTTGACCACGCAAGTGATCTACGACGACGACGTAGTGATCGGAAAAGTCGACCCCGTACTCGCCGAAGACGGCACGGTGATCACCCCCGGCAAATCGGGGGGAGCAAGAACCCAATTCCGCGAAGTGTTCGCGCTGGGGTTGTCGTTCAATTTCTGATCCCCGAGGGACAATTCATACTTAGCAAGGCTTCATCTTCGGATGGAGCCTTGTTTTTTGCCCCTCACCGGCCGTGTTGAGAACACACCCACAAAAACCCAAAACCCTACACCACCCCGGCATCCGAACCTTTTTCACCCCTCGTGGGAAACCATCAGGTCGGGGCTGAAATTGACCAAATACAGGCGCTCCGTGGCGCGCGTGACCGCCGTGTACAGCCACCGCACGTACTCGCCGGTGAGCATGTCGTCGGCGATGTAGCCCTGGTCCACGAACACGTGCCTCCACTGCCCGCCCTGGGCTTTGTGGCACGTCACGGCGTGGGCGAATTTTACCTGCAGGGCGTTGTAAAAAGGATCTTTCGACATGGCCGTACGCACCGCCGTTTTGGTGGGAAGGTCGTTGTACGTGGCCAATGTGCCGCGGTACAAGCGCTCGGTGGCCTCGTCGGGCATGGACGGCCCGGGTGCATCGAGGGTGTCGAGCCACAACACCGTTTCCACCTCGGGCTCGTCGGGGTAATCGACCAAACGCACCGTGGCGTACGCGAACCGAATGCCGAAAACCTCCTCCCGCCGCCCGATGCGCATCACTTCCATCACGTCGCCGTTGGCGATGAATCCCGCGCGGCTACCCGGATCCAACCACGCGTAGTTGTTCTTCACCGACATGATCAAATCGCCGCCTTCGATCTCTTCTTCGCGGTAAAACACGCGGGCGCGGATTTGTTTGTTGAACATATTGGCCCTCTTGTTGGACCGCGTGACCAGGATGGCGCCCTCCACGCCGGCGTCTGCAAAGGCGTCTTCGAGTTTTTCCTGCAGCTCCCCGCCGCTCACCATCTCCACATCGGTTTGGGCCGGCACCACGAATGGCAAGGCATCGCGGACATTCCGCACCGACAGCGCACTGCGCACGGTGGTGGCCAGCGCCAAAATACCCGAATCAAAACCCTGACGCGTCACGTCGGTCAACTCGGTCATCGCCCCCGTCACGTGGTATCGCCCCTGCAAATACGCCAGGTTCAGCGCCGGCCCCAAATCGCTGCCCACCGGCGGCAACTGCGCGTCGTCGCCGATCAGCAGCAATCGGCACCCCGGCCCTTCAAACACGAATTGAAACAAGTCGTCCAACAGACTCCCACCCCGCCCCACACGGTCGCCCACGCCGATCATCGAAGCCTCATCCACCACGAACACAGTGTTTTTCCGCTTGTTTTCGGCCCGCATAAACACAAATTCACCCGATTCTCCGCGCCCCGTGCGGTAAATCCGTTTGTGAATGGTAAAAGCCCGGCGAGAAGTGTACGATCCCAGTACTTTGGCCGCGCGGCCGGTCGGCGCCAGCAGTTCGTAGCCCACGCCCAGTTGCTCCAAAGTTTTCACCAGGGCGTTCACCGACGTCGTTTTACCCGTTCCTGCGTAGCCCTTGATTATCAGCGCACTGTTCGGCATCGAGCTGCCCAAAAATCTCCCCAGCACGTACAGCATCCGGTCCTGCGACGGCGTAGGCGTCAGCGAAAAATTCACGCGCAGTTGCTCCTCGAAATTCCCGGCGGTACCCCTCGAACTCATGGCCGCCAAAGTTCGCCGTTTTCCGCCATCCCCGAAATCTCCGGTTTTCAAACTTTTCCTTTTCGGGGGGCGCCCCTATGCTTTTATGGATGATCTCACTCGTCTACGGCACCTTTTTTCCGCCTTCCGTTTTCGGCGGCGATTTCCGTAGGGTCGGGCCATCCGCTATAGCTGCCCTCGGCAAAAACGGGCGTCCGCATGTGGGTGCGGGGCTTCGCCTGTCGCCGCGCACCCACGGCGGTCGCCACGTGTTGCCGGGGGCAGGCTGCCGCTTCTGTCCCTCGCCCGTCGCCCACCTCGTCCAGAACCAAAACAATCGCAGGTATTTCACGGTTCTTCACAGCGGTTCGCACAAGGGATTCGCAACGTGCAGACAAGGGTGGTGCAAATCGGTCTTTTTCGGCTCAGCGTCGAATAAAAAAAATTGTAGTTTTGCTCCCTCTCGAAAAGCCAGAATCCATGCAAAACATTGGTCGGATATTCAATAAGTATTTGTTTCCATTCATCCTGTTCGTAATCGGGATGCTCTTGGTTTTTGCCTCCGGCGAGCAAACGAATTTGTTTTTGTACGGCGGGATCGCCATTGCCTTGTCGGGTGTACTTGCCGCCCTGTTCGTCGGCCGCGTTCTCAGCCGCCCCGTCACCATCGCAATCGGTGTCATCGCGGGAATCGGCGCCGTATTCTTCGGATTCAAAGATTACGACGTCATCGACCAAGAACTGAAGTACACGAAAAAGCGCCAGGTGGTGAGCGAGGCCGTCATCCAGCGCCTGAAAGACATCAGGGAAGCCCAGATCGCCTACGAAAGGGAAAAAGGAAAATACGCCGAGACTTTCGATTCACTCATCGATTTCATCAAGTACGGCAACATCACGCTGATCAAACGCCTCGGGTCTCTCCCCGATACCGTGGTAAGCGAGGAGGAAGCTATGGAACTCGGCATCATCAGCCCCATGCCCGAGGGCATGACCGACGCCGAAGTGATCAGCAGCGGACTCATCGTGCGCGACACCATAGAGGTGGATGTGGAATCGTACGTGTACAACGACAGCTACATGGCCAAGCACAAAACGAAATTGTATGTGGACAGCCTGCCTTACGTGCCGTATTCGGACCACATGTTCGAAATGAAAACCGACATGATCTCGGCCGGTGGGGTGCAGCGACCCGTCATTTTGGTTAGAGACCCCAAACCTTTCGACGAAAAAGACGCCTATGAATTCGGCTCACTGACCAATGCCTCAACGAGTGGAAACTGGAGCGAATAAATTCCCGCCGGAGCCATTCACTTTCCTGAGGGGAAACGGCGATAAAAACCAAATACATTCCGTCGGGCTCATTTTTGAGCCCGATTTTTTTACCCTCTACGCGTACGCCGACCGCAAAGGCCGCGAAACCATCGGATTTTCCACCCTCCCGAACGACGCCGACCCGCCGCCCCCCTTCTCCGCCGAACCCCTGTACGCCTTCGCCTTCACACCGGAATGGACCCTCGTGCCCCGCGCCACCTTCCATCCCGAAGACGCCAAAGACCACCTGATTTTCAATACCGCCGCCACGGCAAAGGACGAGGCGGCGTACGACGTGCTTCCCCTCCTCGACACGGTGGTGGTGTACCGCAAAAACCCGGCGGCGGAACAAACCTTGGATAAAATCCATCCCGGTTTGCGCATGAAACACTTGGCCACCGCCGCCCTCGACTTGATGTTCCGCTCGACGAAAAGCCGTTCCGAACCCTTCCTGTGGATTCACCTCGTAGGTCGTCACGCCATGGTCGCCGTAGGACGCGACGGGTCTCCCATCCTTGCCAACACCGTTGAAACCACCCACCCTTCCGACTTGGAATTCTTCGTCCTCTTCGCCGCAAAACAACTCGGACTGGACATGCATACCGACCTCTATCTCACCGGACAATCCAAAAACCAAGACCAAATATCGGCCCTGCTCAAACGCCACTTCCGAATCCACCCCCCACCCCTGCCCCCCGGGTCGGAATCGAACGAGCCCGTCGAACAAACGCTCTCCATCAAACATTTTATAGGGTTATTCGCTCCGGCATGCGCATCATAGCAGGAAAGTTCAAAGGGCGCAAACTCCGCCCACCACGGAATCTGGACGCCCGTCCTACCACCGACATGGCGCGGGAAGGGCTGTTCAACGTACTGCGCGAGAGGTTTCCGATCGAAAACGGCGCGGTGCTCGACCTGTTCTTCGGCTCGGGAGCCGTGGCTCTCGAGTTCGTAAGCCGCGGTGCGGGTGAGGTCACCGCCGTCGATATCCGCCTCACGTCCAAAAAATTTCTCGAAACCATCGCACGGGAGTGGGAAATCGACAACCTCAAAGTCGTAAAAGCCGACGTGTTCAAACTCATCGCCAGGGCCAAAGGCCGGTTCGACATCGTCTTCGCCGACCCGCCCTACGATTTGGACCGCCTCGGCGACCTGCCCGATTTGGCCCTCGCATCACAATGGTTGGAACAAGGCGGCGTTTTTATTCTCGAACACGGCGCGGCGCACGATTTTTCCGACCACCCCGCGTTGATCCTCCACAAGAAATTCGGTCACGTGCACTTCAGCTTCTTCCGAAATCCCCAAGGCGAAGGCGCGGCGACAGATGGATAAAACCCTAATTTTGACAAAAAGGAAAGTGAAAGACAAAATCACACAGCTCATCGCCAAGGAAATCGAAGCGATTCAAAACATCCCCATCGAAGGCGACGTGGAAAAAGCCGTGGAATTGATCTACGAACAGGTGCACCGCAAGGGAGGGAAGGTCATCGTAAGCGGCATGGGCAAAGCCGGTCAAATCGGAATCAACATCTCCACCACGCTGAGCAGCACGGGCACTCCGGCTGTATTCATCCACCCGGCCGAGGCACAGCACGGCGATTTGGGCGTGATACAACAAAACGACATTTTGCTGGCCATTTCCAACAGCGGCAAAACCCGGGAAGTCATCGAGTTGGAATACCTGGCCCGCAACCTTTGCCCCGGGATGAAAATGATCGTGCTGACGGGAAAAAAGGAATCCGACTTGGCCCGAAAAGCCGACGTGGTGTTGTGGACCGGCGGTCCGGAAGAAATTTGCCCCCTGGGGCTCACCCCCACCACCTCCACCACCGTGATGACCGTGGCCGGGGATATCCTCGTCGTCCTCCTCATGGAAAAGACGGGGTTTACCAAAGAAGAATACGCCAAACGCCACCACAGCGGCTACCTCGGCGATAAAGCCCGCATGAAATGAAGGAGTTTTTCATCATCGCCGGCCCTTGCGCCATCGAAGAGCGCGAAACCGCATTTTTCATCGCCGAAGAGGTGAAGAAAATTTGCGATCGCCTCGGCATCCGCATGATTTTCAAAGGGAGCTACGAGAAGGCCAACCGCAGCCGACTGGACAGTTTCACCGGCATGGACAAGTGGGAAGCGCTCAAAATCCTGAAGGAAGTCGCCGATAAATTCGGTGTGGAAAACATCACCGACATCCACGAGAGCAACGAGCCTGCGGAAATCGCCCCCTACGTCACGCACTTGCAAATTCCCGCCTTCCTCAGCAGGCAGACGAGACTTTTGCTCGCCGCGGCGGAAACGGGACTGACCGTCAACATCAAAAAAGGCCAATTCCTCAGCCCCGAAGCCATGCGCTTCGCCGTGGAAAAAGTCCGATCGGTGGGCAACGACAAGGTGTGGGTCTGCGAACGGGGCACCACCTTCGGGTACAACGACTTGATCGTCGACGCCACCAGCATCGCCCGCATGAAGAAAATCGGCGTGCCCGTGGTGATGGACTGCACCCATAGCGTGCAAAAACCCAATCAAACCGAAGGCGTCACCGGGGGCAACCCCGAAATGATCGAAGCCATCGCCCTCTCGGCCGTGGCCACCGGAGCGGACGGGCTGTTTTTGGAAGTCCATCCCGAACCACACAAGGCCCAAAGCGACCCACACACCATGTTGCGCCTCGACCGCTTGGCACCGATTTTGGAAAAATGCATGAAAATCAGAAAAGCCCTGAACGAATGAGCCGAATCGCAGTCTTTCCGGGAACCTTCGACCCCATTACCAAAGGACACGAAGACATCGTGAACCGCGCACTTCCCCTTTTCGATAAAATCATCGTCGCCGTGGGCGTGAACGCCGCTAAGAAAACCATGTTCACCCTCGAACAGCGCAAAAAATGGATCGCGGAAACCTTCGCCCACTCCGAAAAGGTGGAGGTCAAAGACTACCAAGGGCTCACCGCCGACTTCTGCGTGAAGGAAAACGCGGGGTTCATCCTCCGTGGCATCCGCGACGCAGGCGACTTCCGCTTCGAGCGACCCATCGCACAGATGAACCGGAAGATCGTGTCGGGCCTGGAAACGGTTGTCCTCATCACCGCGCCGGAATTCGCACCCTACAGCTCCACCATCGTACGCGACATCCACCGCAACGGCGGGGACGTCAGCCAATTCGTACCCGAGAACGTACGCCTCCATGAAGCGGATTGACGCCTTCCGGCTTCTTTTGATTTCGGCCCTCCTCCTGCCCCTCGGATACACCCTGTGCGCGCAGAGCGACGCACGACCCGTAACCATAGAAGGTAGCGCACCGGAATGGGCCGGCGAAGTGATTCGCCTCGTCGCGTGGACCGACCCCATATCCCGCACCGAAAAAACCTTGGCCGAAGACACCTTGTCGGCCGAAGGCGAATTCTCGCTTCGGTTCACCATCGACACCCCAGGTCGGTTCTTCCTGGTCGTACGTCGTTTCCGCGCGCTGCTGTACGCCGCCCCCGGCGGAGAGTACCGCGTCGCTATCCCCTCCCACCCTCTCCACGCCCGCATGCCGTCTTGGCAACCGGGAGAATTCGAGTATTTCTTCATCGACCTCCCCGACGACGACGTCAACACCTATATCCACCGCATCGATTCCCTGCACTACGGCTTCTTCTTGAATTACGTGGAAAGGGCCGGATTTTCGGGCATCCGTCGGGGGGTGCTCGAATTCGAAGAAGACATCCTTAACGACCACGCTAGCGGCGAATACGGCGCCGGACCCTTCGTCGACACCTATTTCGTATACTCCTTGGCCACGACCAAGATGCTGGCGCGTTTCCCAAAAAAAGAACTCTTCTCCCAATACATCCAAAACAGACCATTCGCGCCGTCCCACCCCATGTGGTACTCCTTTTTCGACGCGCTGTTCGCCGATTATTTCCAGTCCTACGACGTTCGGTTCGGAGGAGAGAACATCGCAAACCGATTGCGGAGGGGCTTAACGCCGGAAGGTCTCGATTCACTGCTTCGAAAAGACGATTTCCTGCAAAACGACACCCTCCGCCAGTTGGTCACACTCAAATCCGTCAACGAATCCTTCTTCGGCAAAAGCTTTCCGAAACCGGCCCTCATTTCGGTTGTCGAGTACATTCACCGACATCCCGCGGATTCGTACATCGAAAAAGTGGCGGAATTGCTGCTGCGGAAGATGAAGCGCAACCACCCGTCCCCCGCGGAATTGCTGCAGGCCGTTGGAATGGAAAACCACCCGCGGGATACTTCCAAAGCGGCGGTATTCATGATTTCGGCTTCGTGGAGCACGGCGAGCCAAAACGAAAGTGCCGTACTCGAAAAGTTGGTGGAGAAATACCCCGAATCCTTGGAGGTCGTGGAAATTTCCATCGACGGTGAGAAGTCCGCTTCTTGGCCGGTGGCCATACCCGCCGATACGTACGCTTTCTTGGAAAACTTTCAGGTGTACGCCCTGCCGGTATTCTACTACGTTCCGCCTGGAAGCGACGTATTGCAGGAAATCCCCAGGCCCAGCGAGGGGTTGGAATCCAAATTGTACTCGATCAAAGTCAAGAGAGAGTCGCGAAACAAAATACGGGTGGGTCAGTAAACACCCCGCCTCAGCGCGGCGTTGAGCGCGATGCGGATGTTGGCGTACGTATCCAATCCGACGGTATCCAGCGTTTTCAGGGGCACCCATTCCGCCTTCAGGATGTCCTCTTCGGCTTGGGGCGTAAGTTCGGCCTTGGGTGCGTACATGGCGTACCAGTGCGTTCTCTTGAGAATCCGCTTGCCGTCTTCGTCGTACACGTGGTAGGTGTGGAGGAGAAAATCGTCGATTTCGGGCGGTGGAATTCCGCATTCTTCCGACACCTCCCTCACGGCCGCCTCCCGTGGCGACTCACCGGGATCCAACTTGCCTTTGGGCAAATCCCACTTGCCCCGGCGGTGGATGAGCAACACCTCCTTCTCGGGGTTGATTACCACGCCGCCGGCGGCATCGATCTCCGTAAAGTGGGCGCGAAAATCGTTGTACAGCGAT
Source organism: uncultured Cryomorphaceae bacterium (assembly GCA_964574635.1). Classification (GTDB taxonomy): domain Bacteria; phylum Bacteroidota; class Bacteroidia; order Flavobacteriales_D; family Cryomorphaceae; genus CAZNOG01. The sequence goes on from CAZNOG010000009.1 coordinate 62,193, forward strand.
TCGAGGTCTTCGTGTTGAATTACCACGGTGTGCAATTCTTCGGAGTGTTGCAGCAGTTCCAATACGAAATGCAGTTCTTCAAAATCGTCGTATTGGAGGTAGATGAAGTGGTCTTTTCCGGATTCAATATCGTACCCGGTCGAAAGGATGATTTTCTTTTCGCCTATAAAAACTTCATACATTTGCACCATGCATTCACCTCGCGATTCGGGTCTAAAAATAGCGGAATTACTCCTTAATATCCAAGCGGTAAAAATAAATCCCGAACAACCTTTTCGATGGGCGAGCGGTTGGCATTCGCCCATCTATTGCGACAACCGACTCACGCTGTCTCATCCCGAAGTGCGCACCGCCATCCGCGATGCCTTCGTGGAGCGCATTGGAGACTCGTTCGGCACGCCCGACGCGATCGCAGGAGTGGCCACCGGGGCCATTGCACACGGGACATTGGTGGCCGACGCCATGAACCTGCCCTTCGTGTACGTCCGCTCCCAAGCCAAGGGCCACGGACTCGGAAACCGCATCGAAGGACGCATCGAAGCGGGGCGGAAAGTGGTGGTGCTCGAAGACTTGGTCTCCACAGGTGGGAGCAGCCTCTCGGCGGTTCAAGCCCTGCGCGACGCGGGAGTCGAAGTGTTGGGCATGGCCGCGATTTTCACCTACGGGTTCGACGTGGCTCGTCGCAATTTCGAAGCCGAAGACTGCAAACTCGTCACGCTCACCGATTACAATCAACTGCTCACCGTAGCGACCCACCAAAAGAAAATTCGAAGCGAAGACCTCGAATCCCTCCGCGCTTGGAGACACTCACCCGAAACCTGGGGTACATGAAAATAGAAAGCAAAAAAGTATCGGTGAACGCGCCGGCACAAACCGTTTACGACTACGTCTCGAACCTCAACAATTTTCGGGAGTTGCTCCCCCAAGACCGCATTGCGGAGTGGGAAAGCGACACGGATTGGTGCAGCTTCAAAGTGCAGGGCACGGCCACCATATCGCTGAAAATCAAAGAGTCGACACCGCCCAATTCCCTGGTGCTCGAAAACGGAGAGACCACCCCCTTTCCCATTACGGTTCACATCCATATCCGCGACGTGGACGGTGGGTCGGAAGCGTACCAACAAGTGGTCGCCGAGGTAAACCCCTTCATGAAAATGATGGTGGAAAAACCCCTCCACAACCTTTTCGACTTTATCGCGGACAGGCTCCAAGAAAAATTCGGATGACGGGACCTTGCACCGGTTCTCCGGCCGATCTCCCCGAAGGACGAGACGGGCGGGGCGTTTTGGGTTTTCGTGGGTGGAACGTCCCGAAGGAATTCTCCCTCAAATTCGAGGGAAACCCATCGAATTGAGTACCTTTCGGTCATGATAACCAAGGAATACTCAAACGGCGAAGTGACCATCGTGTGGAAACCGGATAATTGCATCCACTCGGGAAATTGCGTACGGCTCTTGCCCAAGGTATACCGACCGAAGGAAAGACCGTGGATCAGGCCGGAATTCGCAGACGGCCAAACACTGATTAACCAAGTCGCACAATGCCCTTCAGGAGCCTTGAGCATCAAAAAAGCAACACATGACGTCGATTGAAATCGAAGACAACGGGAAAAAGGGTCGTTTTCTGATCCGTGAGGATGGCGATGTCGCCGGGGAAATGACCTTCGTTTGGGCCGGTGACAAGCACATCATCATCGAGCACACCAACGTAGACGAAAAACACGGAGGAAAGGGATTCGGCAAAAAACTGTTGAATCAGGCCGTGCAATTCGCCAGGAGGAAAAACTTGAAGATTACTCCCCTTTGCCCCTTCGCCAAGAAGATGTTCGACCGCGACGAAGGCATCGCCGACGTGCTCGCGTAACCGTGTGTGACCAAGGATCCATGTCGATCGTGAGCGGATTGGAACACCGGGAAGGGATTGCCGTGCCGTAGCCACACCCACGAAAACAAAAATCACCGCCTGTACGCGGCGTCCGTTTGCATACGCGCCCGTGGACTTTCCTTTCTTCGACGGCTCACACCGCGTATTCCACCTTCACCTGATCGAGGTAGTACCGCTTCTCGAAACCTTTGTCGGTCACCACGCGCAGGGCGCCGTCGTTGTCCACCCCCACGATGCGCGCCCCGAAAATGTGCCGGCCCTCCTTGAGCGTAATGGGCGCTTGGCTGCCGTAGAGGTACCCGAAGTAAGCGTCGGCGATTTCGCGGTGGCGGCCGGTGAGAAGCAATTGCAATGCGGAGTTGAGTTCGCCGATCAGCACTTTCAGCACCTGCAGTCGGTCGTGGCGCTCGCCGGTGATTTTGGCGAACGACGTGGCGAGAGGCAGCCCCTCGAACTCCAGTTGATTAACATTCAACCCAATGCCGCAGATGGTCAATCGGTTTACCCGCCCTTTGTTTTCGATCAGCACGCCGCCGATTTTGGACAACCCGATCATCATGTCGTTGGGCCACTTGACCCCCACTTTATGCAAACCGAAAGACTCCAACGTGCGCGCAAGGGCGATGCCGACCACTTTGGATATCAAAAACAAACGGTTACCGGGCAGGAAATTGGTTTCCAGGGCGAATGAAAAAGTGAGGTTTTGCCCGCGCTCCGCCTGCCATTTCTTGTTTCGCCTGCCCCGACCGCCGGTCTGAAAGTCTGCCATTATTACAGCTCCCGGCGAGTAATCGCCCCTTTCCAGTGCTTTGGCAACATAATTGTTCGTGTCGGTGCACGAATCCACATGCATTATTTCACCACCAATCATCGCGAGAACATCCTGCATTTTCCTCAACAAGTTTAAACTGCGAAATTGCTTATTTTTGCGAATTGTAAAAAGACTGAATGACAAAAAGAACCATTTCTTCCCAAACCCTTGCCGAATCGGTGATTCGGGGTATTCAGGAAGTAAAAGGCCAAAACATCAAATCGATCGATCTACGGAAAATCCCCAACGCGGTTAGCGATTATTTTGTGATCTGCCACGGCACCTCCGACACCCACGTGGAAGCCTTGGCCCGCACGGTATTGAAAACCGTGGAATCCGAACTTTCGGAAACGCCCATGCACAAAGAGGGAACGGAAAACGCCGAGTGGATTTTGCTCGACTACTTCAACGTAGTGGTGCACATCTTCCGGGAGGAAGCGCGAAAATTCTACAATTTGGAATCTCTTTGGGCCGACGCCGAGGTGGAAGAGATCGAATACCAATTATAAGCGAACAACCATGCCGGAAAGCAATAATCAAGACCGATACAAGAACTTGAAGAACAAGCCGCCGACGGGAAAGGATGACGGGAAAAACCCCAAGCGACCGTTCAATTTCTACTGGATTTACGCCATCATCGTGGTGGTGCTCATCTCCCTGAACCTGTTCAACTGGAACGGGAGCATGACCAACATCAACCTGCCCAAGTTTGAGGAGATGGTGAAGAATGGCGACGTGCAACGCGTGGTCATTTACAACAAGCAGATGGCCGAGGTGTACCTCAAGCCCGAAGCCCTGAAGAAAGAAGAGCACAAGAGCAAAACTAAAGAGCCCTTGATTACCGGCGCCGAAGGTGCCGGACCCCAATACAAATTCGACATCGGCCCACCGGACAGCTTTCAGGAGAAACTCGACGTGTGGAGCCGTGAATACGACCTTTCTTACGATTACAAAACCCGCAGCGAGTGGGGCAAGGAAATTTTCACCTGGTTGATTTTCATCGCCATCATGATCGCCGTGTGGATGTTTGTCATGCGGCGGATCAGCGGTGGGGGCGGCGCAGGCGGCCAGCTCTTCAACATCGGGAAATCGCGGGCACAGCTCTTTGACAAATCCCGGGGCGTGAACGTCACCTTCGACGACGTGGCCGGCTTGGAAGGCGCCAAGGAAGAGGTGCAGGAGATCGTAGACTTTTTGAAAAACCCCAAGAGATACACCCAATTGGGAGCGAAGATTCCCAAAGGCGCATTGCTTGTAGGCCCTCCGGGTACGGGGAAAACACTTCTGGCCAAAGCCGTCGCCGGCGAAGCCCAAGTGCCCTTCTTTTCACTGTCCGGTTCCGACTTCGTGGAGATGTTCGTCGGCGTGGGTGCATCGCGTGTGCGCGACTTGTTCAAGCAAGCCAAAGAAAAAGCGCCCGCCATCATCTTTATCGACGAGATCGACGCCATCGGGCGCGCGCGTGGCAAGAGCGCCAGCATGGGCGCCAACGACGAACGCGAAAACACGCTCAACCAACTGCTCACCGAAATGGACGGCTTCGGCACCAACAGCGGTGTCATCATCCTCGCCGCGACCAACCGCGCCGACGTGCTCGACAGGGCCCTGATGCGGGCCGGACGTTTCGACCGGCAGATCTACGTCGATATGCCCGACCTCAACGAGAGGAAGGCCATCTTCAAAGTTCACCTCAAGCCCATCAAGTACGACGACAGCGTAGACATCGATTTCCTCGCCAAGCAAACGCCGGGCTTCAGCGGTGCCGACATCGCCAATATTTGCAACGAGGCCGCGCTGATCGCCGCCCGCCGCAACAAAAAGCAGGTGACCCGCGACGATTTTCTCGACGCCGTAGACCGCATCATCGGCGGATTGGAAAAGAAAAACAAAATCATCACCAAGAAAGAGAAGGAAATCATCGCATATCACGAGGCCGGGCACGCCACCGTTTCGTGGCTGCTGGAACACGCTTCTCCTTTGGTGAAAGTGACCATCGTGCCGAGGGGGCAATCCCTGGGCGCGGCTTGGTACCTGCCCGAAGAAAGACAACTCAACACCGTGGCTCAGATCCTCGACGAAATGTGCGCCGCCTTGGGTGGACGCGCCGCCGAATACGTGGTGCTCAACGAAATTTCCACCGGTGCGCTGAGCGATCTTGAAAAAGTCACCAAACAAGCCTACGCCATGGTGACCGTGTACGGACTCAACAAGGAAGTGGGCAACCTCAGCTTCTACGATTCCAGTGGTTCGTCGGAGTACAACTTCACCAAACCGTACAGCGAAAAAACCGCCGAAATCATCGACCGGGAAGTCAAAAGCATTATCGACAGCCAGTTCCAACGCGCGGTGGACATCCTCACGGAAAACCGTGAAAAGCTCACCGAACTCGCGCAAATCCTCCTCGAAAAAGAAGTCATCTTCAAAGACGACCTCGTGAACATCTTCGGCAAACGCCCATACGATGAGGAAGAGCACCTCATTCCGGACAGCACCCACGCCAAACTGAATACGGCGAAAACGACCGACAGTCCGGCCGATTCCGCCCCGGATTCGCCCACCGAAGGCCGGGAAGGCGGGACACCGGCGACCCCCGAACGGCAGGCGCCGGAAAGCGGTAGCAACGGAAGCGATTCCAAGGAACTGAAGCGCGACGAGGAAGAAGAACCCGGGGCGTATGTGTCGGATTCGGACGACGCCACCGACCCCCGCAACCCCGACGAAAACAAATGAATCTTCCGGCAGATGATGCTATCCGATTGGGTGAGCGTATTCAGTTCGACGCAACTCCACCAAGTGGAGCTGTTGAAGCAACTTTTGGATCGGGAAAACATTCCCTGCATCATCCTCAATCGCCGCGATTCGTTCTACATCACCATCGGGGAAATTGACCTTATGGTGCCCCGAGATCAAGCCGTACGCGCCAAAAAAGTGGTAACAGACTCCGCATTGTGAAAGAGCTCGCAGTCAGATTGTCCACCGGACTGGTCTTCATGGTGATCGTCGTCGGAAGCATCATGCTCAACCCGTACACCCTCGGGTTGCTGTTTTACGTCGTGGGCATCCTCGGACTGCTCGAATATTACAGCCTTTGCAAAGTCGGAGGCGTACACACCCAAGACGTGCTCGGTTTCATCACCGGGTCGGTGCTGTACCTCACCATCGAACTGTACAAATTGGGATCCGCATCGGGGGTCATCATTTCGGTGAGCATTCCCTTTTTCGTGGCCATTTTCATTTTCGAATTGTTCCGCCGCCGCCCCGATCCCTTCACAAACATCGCCCACACGGTCATCGGGATCATGTACGTCATGGCCCCGTTGGCGCTGCTCAACATCTTCACCTTCGACGAAATCATCCACGAAACTCACCGCCTCGTGGTGCTCGGCTTTTTCGTCATTTTGTGGCTCAACGATACCGGCGCGTACGCATTCGGACGTCTGTTCGGAAAACGCAAACTGTTTCCCCGCATCTCCCCCAACAAATCGATCGAGGGCTTGGTGGGCGGTGCGCTATCGGCCCTGGCCGGCGCGTGGTGCATGTACCTGTACTCCGACACCCTCATGATGCACCAGTGGTTCACGCTGGCCGCCATCATCATTTTGGGCGCCACCTTCGGCGACCTCGTGGAGTCCATGCTCAAACGCAGCCTGAAAGTCAAAGATTCCGGCAAGATCCTGCCCGGGCACGGCGGCATCCTCGACCGTTTCGACGGCGTGCTTTTGGCAAGCCCGTTGGCATTTACGTACTTTATGTTGTTCGTACACTAAAAATCCCTTTTCATGAGATTTCACCGCGAAGGCAACAAAATCATCGCCACCACCCTGCTCGCACTGTTGATCATCAACGCGGCCGCCATTTGGTGGCTATCGGCCGCCTATACGGCCATCATCATCATGGCTTCCCTCATCGTCGCCGTGCTCGTCTTGCAGTTTTTCCGCGTACCCAAACGCCACCCCACCACCGGCGACAATCTGGTGATTTCTCCCGCCGACGGCAAAGTGGTGGCCATAGAAGTGGTGGACGAACCCGAGGTACTCGGCGACAAAAGATTGCAGATCAGCATCTTCATGTCGCCCCTCAACGTGCACATCAATTGGTTCCCGATCAGCGGGGAGGTGAGCTACCACAAGTACCACCCGGGCAAATACTTGGTGGCGTGGCACCCCAAATCGAGCACGGAAAACGAAAGGACCACCGTGGTGGTGCGGCACAAATCCGGCGTGGAAGTGCTCTTCCGCCAAATCGCGGGTGCCGTGGCCCGACGCATCATCTGCTACCCGCGACAAGGCGACGCCGCCGTGCAGGGCACCGAGTTTGGCTTCATCAAATTCGGTTCCCGGGTCGACGTATTCTTACCGGTCGACACGGAAGTGAAGGTAGAATTGGACCAAGTCGTCAAAGGATCGGTATCGGTGTTGGCCGAATTGCCCACGACGCCGGGCACTCCGAATTGATTTTCCGGGTTTTTGTGGGTGTAACCTCGGCCCGAAAGTATTAGAGCAGGGTTTTCAGCTCCGCCAAATCGGCGATCTCATAAGTGGGCTTCTCCGAGTGTTCCACCTTATCCGGATTGTACAGCGCACCGTCCATGCGGATGTTTCGCGCACCGGCAATGTCAGTATCCGGGTCGTCGCCCACCATGAGCGATTCTTCCGAACCCGTGCCGGCCAATGCGAATGCAAATTCGAACACCTCCTTTCCCGGCTTGCGGGCGGAAGCGCGTTCGCTGGTCACCACGTGTTTGAAATAGGGTCCCAACCCCGACCTATCGAGCTTCAGGTGCTGCACGTCTTCAAAACCGTTGGTGATGATGTGGAGTTCGTACTTATCCCGCAGATACTCCAAAGTTTCAATGGCGTTGGGCACCACGGCCGTTTTCATCGGGCTGCCCATGAGGTACGCCTCGCCCAGTCTCTCCCCCAAAACCCTGTCTCGGCATCCCAGGTGCTCCAAGGTTTTGACGAACCTCAATTCCCGCAGGTGCTTCGTCGACATGCGGCCGTTTCGGTATCGGGCCCACAGCCCTTTGTTGATGGTTTCATACACTCCGATGAACACTTCCACCGATCGAACCCCGTAGTTCATCAAGGAGAACTCGGCGTACAGTTCGGTGAGGGTGGCCCTGGAATTGGCGTCGAAATCCCACAACGTGCGATCGAGATCGAAAAATATGTGTTTGTACTTCATTAAATCCGACTTAACCGGCGCGGGGCGCCGAGTCGATTATTTCCGGCCGTAACTCAAGTCGCCGGAGTCGCCAAGACCCGGTACGATGTACGCTTGTGCGGTCAGGGCATCGTCGATCGCCCCGATCCAGATGGTGGTGTTTTTCGGAAGGTTCATGCGCACGTGGTCGATGCCGTCTTGGGTGGCCACCAAACACGCAATGTGGGTGTGCAGGGGCGCACCTTTCGCCACCAAGGCTTTGTACACGTGCACCATGGATGTGCCGGTCGCCAACATGGGGTCGACCAAAATAAGTTCCTTGCCCTCCAAATTCGGACAGCTCAAGTACTCCACTTCCACTTTAAAGCCTCCGTGGTCTTTCTCGTGCATGCGGAACGCCGACACGAACGCGCTGTCGGCCTCGTCGAAATAGTTGAGAAATCCCTGATGAAAGGGCAATCCCGCCCTCAAAATGGTGGCCAAAATCGGCTGTTGTTCCAGTACGCGCATGTGGGCCGTCCCCAAAGGGGTGATCACCTCTTCGGTTTTGTAGTCCAATACCTTGCTTATTTCATAAGCCATCAATTCTCCCGTCCTCTCCATGTTCCTTCGAAACCGCATGCGGTCCGTCTGGATCTTTTCATCGCGCATTTCGCGCAAAAACTGATTGAAAATGGAGTTGGCGAGTCCGATTTCGTTGACCATAAATTCGGGTGGTTTTTGAGTCCGTAAAATTAGCCATTTATGCGGGTTTCCCGCACGTGATCCGCAAAGCCTTCAAACACGGCTTTCCAACCCGCCCATTCGCCGAAATCCGACAGGGAATGGTTGTGCCAAACGGTGGTGAACAACCCGCCCGTGGCGCGCTGCGATTCGTACAAGGCGATCATGGCGTCGAGGGCCTCTGAAGGCCGCAGACCGCTGTACACCTTCATGGCGCTGTCCATGGCGTGAAGGGGCACCAACCGAATTCCCGGCCTTGTATCGCTCACGGGATCGTAAAAATCGTGCGGAAACCCGGTTCCGGATCGGAAACCGATGCGGTCGTGGTACCCCATGGAGTAGTCGCGTTCGATACCCGCCTTGGCCAAGTGGGCGAACGTATGGGGCAAGGCGAATCTCAGAAAATGTTGTCGCGACGCCTTCACCTTCTCGCCCAGGGTCTCTTCGAGCAGCGCGAGCTCCGCCCCGATCCTTTCAGGTTCCTCCAAACTTTTGTACGAGGGGTGAAGCCCCACCGTGAAGGTGGTTTTCAATCGCCTGGCGAGGTCTTGCATGAGCTCGTTCGAAAGGTCCAGGTTGATGTCGTAGCCCGAACGCTCGCCGACCAACATAAACACGTGGTTTTGGTCCGCGTCGGCGGCGACTTCGGAGATGTACGCGTAGGTGTCGTACGGGTCGTCGGCGTGACCGCCCAAAACCTTCCTCCGAAGTTTGAGGCGCTTCCAGTCTCCCGCGGCCAAGTCCTTCACGGCGCTGCCCCACCTGCGCACCACTCCACGACCCCGAAACGCGTACGCGATGTCCACGTCCACCGTATTGTTCCATCTCAACGGGCGGGGTTGAGCCGATACAGGAGCGCCCATTTTGCGCAGTCGATTTTCGAACCGCAGAAGCCATAGGTCGAGGTAGGGTTTGTCGAGGTAGGTGGAGAAGCGGGACTGTTCGGAAGAAAACCGCCCGTGTTCGTCGCGGTTTCGGATCAAGTACTCTTCGTAGCGGCTAAGGACGAAAAACGCAAGGGAAAACACGTCGCATTCGAACATGGAATCCCCCTCTTCGGCGAAGACCAGGGGCAAGCCATCACGATCTCCCACTTCGGGCAGGGATTGACGCAACCCCCGTTCGGCGCAGAGCCCGGCGTCGGGCACCCGAATCCCACGGGCCCCTCCGGGCAGGTCTATGCCGTAGGCGACGACGAAACTCTCCGCGTCGATGCTTTCACCTTCGGTTTTCAGGGCATGGGGAATGCGCAGAAATTCCCCGAAAACAAAATCCAGGGCGTATTCCAACCGCGGCGAACGAAAAGGACTGATAACGGTGATCATGCGCGGACAAACCTAATAAAATAGACCCCTTCGAACCGCGGTGGAACCAAAAATACCCGGGTCTCGCACTCCGAAAGTCCCATCAGAGGATGCCTTCATCGGCGAAGCTGTAGTACCCTTGGTCGGTGAAAATCAAATGATCGAGGACGGGAATATCGAGAAGCGTTCCTGCTTGGACGAGCTTCTTGGTAAGGGCTTTGTCTTCGGGGCTGGGATAGAGCGTACCGCTGGGATGGTTGTGGCAGAGGATGATAGCCGAGGACAACCGCGCGATCGCCGGTTTGAAGATCAGTCTCTGATCGACGACCGTGCCTGAGATACCTCCCCTGCTGATGTTGATTTTGTCTTTCACTTTGTGCCCCCGATCGAGCAACAGCACCCAAAACTCCTCGTGGTCGATGTCGCCGAAGTGGGTCACCATGAGTTTGTACACGTCTTGGCTCGAGGTGATCTTTACTTTCTCCTCGGTGCTTTCCGCCCGACGTCGCCGACCCAACTCGAGGGCGGCCAGGATGGTGATGGCCTTGGCCTCCCCCACTCCTTTGAACTCTTTCAGGTCGTCGATGCTCAATCGGCCGAGGTTGTTGAGCTTGTTGCCGTAACTCTGCAGGATTTCTTTGGCCAGGTCCACCGCCGAAGTGTTTCGGCTTCCCGAGCCGAGCATGATGGCGATGAGCTCCGCGTCGGAGAGGGCGTATCGGCCTTTGGCTTGAAACTTTTCCCTGGGTCGGTCGTCTTCGGCCCAAGCGGTGATGGCCGTCTTTTGTGGGGTCTTCATTCTTCCTCGTTTGAAGCGAAGATATGAAAAATCCGCTCTTCCGCACTGAATGCCAAGGCCCCGAATCGAAAAAGCCCCACCGTGCGGTGGGGCTTGGAATATTTTACGCGATTCTCGACGAATCAGAGCGCGTTCACGTGGCGGTGCAACTTCGACTTGAGGTTGGCCGCTTTGTTTCTGTGGATGATGTTTTTCTTGGACAGACGGTCGATCATGGATGACACCTCCGGAAGGAGCTCTTCGGCCGCCTTCTTGTCGGTGGTCAAACGAAGTTTCTTGATGGCGTTGCGCGCCGTCTTGTGCTGGTAGCGATTGCGCTCCCGCGTTTTTTGCGTTGAGCGAATGCGTTTTAGGGCTGATTTGTGATTTGCCATTCCGGTTATTCTTGATTGCCGACCTCGAAGATCGGATGTACGCTTCTTGAAAACAGGGTGCAAAGATAAAAATCTTTCGCGAACCGCAAACGGAAATTCATGCAATCGATGAAATTCCCCCCTCGGGCTCGGCTCCGTCGGAAAATCGCGGCCCAATCGGCGATTCTCCCCTGCCGAATGGTTATGTTTGTGACCTCGAAACAACACCCGAAAAACACTACCCCGCCATGGCAAAATTGGTCATCGTCAGACACGGACAAAGCATTTGGAACAAGGAAAACAGATTCACCGGATGGGTGGACGTGGACCTGACCGAACAAGGAGTGCAGGAAGCGGAGCGCGCCGCCGAACTGCTCAAAGGGTATCAATTCGACGAGGCCTTCACTTCCGAATTGATTCGCGCCAACCGAACGCTGGACATCATCCTCGAGCGGATCGGGCAAAAGGACATACCGGTGACCAAAGACGAGAGGCTGAACGAGCGCATGTACGGCGAGCTCCAAGGGAAGAACAAGGACGAAATGCGCGAAGAATACGGTGAGGAGCAGGTGCACATTTGGAGGCGGAGCTACGACGTGGCACCTCCCGGCGGCGAAAGCCTCAAAGACACCGCCGATCGCGTACTGCCCTATTTCGAAAAGTCCATCGTGCCCAAGTTGAAGAAAGGCGAGAACATCATCATCGCGGCGCACGGCAACAGCCTTCGTGCACTGATCATGAAATTGGAAAACCTCGACCCCAAAGAGATCACGCAGGTGGAAATCCCCACCGGAGTGCCCAAAGTCTACGAGCTCGACTCCGATCTGCGCATCCTGTCTTCCGAATTCCTGAGGTAGTATTCACCCGGGGAGCCGGGCTCAGTCGGTCTTTTCCATCAACAGGGAAAACTCCACCGAAATATCGTTTTCCACTCGCACCAGCCCCAGCGCGCGACGCGGGGGCTCCAAGCCGAAATCGGAAAACCGGAGGTCTACCGCGCCCCGGATCCGCCTTCGCCCGTAGCGCAGGTCTTCCAAGGTGCACCGCATCACCAATCGGTGGTTTACGCCGGCGATCTCGATCTCCACTTCCCCTTCCAAAACGCGCACGCCCAAGTTGGTGCGGTCGCCCCTCATGCCGATCAAACGCAGGGCGATATGCGGATATTCATCCTGTTTCAGCGTGCGCGTAAAGTCGCGGTTCATCACTTGATTGCCGCAGTCGAAAGCGTCGACCACCAGCAGGATGGTGCCCGCGAACGACGCCGTGGAACCAGACACCCTTTTCGTGAGGTACTGCATGTTCAACGGGTGGGAGATCATGCAGGTGAAGGTGTTCACGTTGCTCGTCCCCGACACTTCAACCCAACTTTCCCGAAGCAAAACCCAGCGTTCGGCCTCTTGGGCGTGTCCGAATCCGACGACGCCCGCCAAGAAGAAAAATCCCAGTACCGCGGTTTTCATGTCGTGTATTCAAAAAGGGCGTCGGCGATGTGCCGACGCCCGTTCCTGTTTGTTCGCCGATTCGGTCAGAAGCTGATCACCGCTTCGATGTTCACGCCGCTGAACTCGGCACCTTCGTACTTCGTTCCCGGGGCCCAGTCGTTGTACGTCTGCTGCATATACTCCACCTTGGCCAGCACGTTTTTGGTCATGTACCACCCCGCGCCGAAGTTGTAGCGGTCTATGCCGAACTCATCACCGTCGGAAGTCGCCTTGCCGGTCACCATGTTGTACCGCCCTCCCACGTACAGCTGCTCCGTATTTCCGAAGCGGTACAGCAATTCTGCGCCGTACTGCGAGAACGAACCTCCCCCACTGCTCGAAGCGTTGGACACGAGTTCGTAAATCCCGAAGAATTCCACGCCGTGGTATTTCACGAAGGGGTTGATCTGCACGGCCGTCATGCGGTTGAAAGCAGGGTTGAATCGCCCTTCGAAATCGCCCGGCGTGCCTTCCTCTTCGGTGAGTATTCCGTAATAGCGGCTGCCCGCGCGGTCACCGCCGTAAAGCCAATGTCCGGTGGTTTTCCCTTGGTTGGTGTACACCGATCCCGTCAGCCTCCAGCGGAAGTCGTTCTGCTCGCCGGAGTCGTATCCCAATTTACCGTAAAAGGACACTTCGTTATCGTTTGAAGCTGGGAGAACGACGTTCTGGTTCAACTTTCCGTTGGTCAGCCCCACCACTCCGAGAAACCCGGATTTGGTCACCGTCACTTCGGCGAAGGGCTCGGTGGAAAAGGAATCCATGATGTAGTTGCCCACGAAGGGGTTGAATATGGCCCGGGCGTTGTCGCTGCGTCGGAAATGCGCGTCGCCGTAGTTGAATTCATCGAGGCCGACCGTGATGCTCACGTGTTCCATTACGCCCGACAAAAATCCGGGTTTGATGAAGTCGAGCTTGTCGATGCGCAGGTGTCCGCCTTTCACCCAAGCTTCCGAATGGTGGCGGGAAGAAAGGTAGGTGCGCAGGTGCAGGCGCATTCCGTCGAACAATTGCACGTCCAGGTTGAGGTTGGCCGTGGGCAGGTTCAGGTTTTTGTCCAAGTCCACGAGGTTTCCCGTTTTGTTGGAGTGATCCAGTCCTTGGAATTGGATGGCGAAGTCCCCTCCCACCTGCACTTTCATGCCGGTAAAGGGTACGGTGTCGGCTTTGCCGGGCTCGAACACGTTCAGCCCGCGCTTGTCGTTGGGTCGGAAAAACTGCATTTCCCGGTCTTGGGCCAGACCAAAGTCGGGTACAAAAAACAGCGCCGTAAGGATCAAGGCGAATATTCCTGTTTTCGTTTTCATTTCGTAGTGTTTTTAGGGTTTTTGTGGGTGTGTCTTTTTAATCAGGTTCCCGGCCTGAAATTCAATTCGTAACTTATTTCCAGGGCATCACCGGTTTTGATGGTGCCGAACATGGCCGTGGGAGGTTTCAATCCGAAGTCGGAAAATTTCATGGGAAACTTGCCCGTGACCGCGACTGCGGTACCGCTCACCTTGGCTTGGCCCTTCGATTTTATGGTTCTCGTTTGGCCGGCCACGGTCAACTTCCCTTCGATGTCCACCGAGTTTCCCGCACCCGGCGTCACTTTGGACACGGTAAAATGAATTTGGGGGTGCTTCTTGTACTCCAGCGCTGCGTAGGCGTTATCGTCCATGCCGCCCTTGCCGCTTTTCAGCGATTTCACGGGCATGGTGATTTTGAGACCCGACACGTCGGCGAGTTTTCCGGCTTCGAGGCTGATTTCGCCCTGACCTTTGGCTTCACCCGATTCCATGACCCAGTCGTGGAGGGTGGAAGTGCCCGCTACGACCAATTTGGGATTGGGGGCGAGTACGTAATTCGTTTGCGCATATGCCGCCGCGGACAAATACACCGCGGTGAGCGTGAGCATGGCGATATGAATCGTTCTGTTCATTTCGTTTGGTTTTTAAAAGGTGGGATCCACCTTCGATTTTCATGACAAATATCCAAAACCACCTCCCCAAAAAAACTGACGTGATTCATCCGGGAAACTGATAAATATCAGCGTGTATTCGGAAGTAAATAACTATATCCCCAATACCCGACTTAATTGTCGGCTAATGGATTACACGCTCGGTATTGAAAATGAACTCGATCGCGTGAAGGATGGAAGCGGCATCCCTTGCGCGCGCCGCGTTTCGCGCGTACAAGGATACAGCGGACAGCCTGACCCCGCCCTGAGAGTGGAAAATACCGGGACGAACGAGACGCACCGGATAAGAAAGTAGGCCGGCGATAAAGAGGGCGGGGACACGCCCAAAAAATCTCGACGCACAGAATAAAAACAATAAACAGTCGGAACCGGAAAAAGAAAAACCCCCTGAAAATCAGAGGGTCGTAGGTAGTAGCCCGTAGGGGATTCGAACCCCTGCTACCAGGATGAAAACCTGGCGTCCTAACCCCTAGACGAACGGGCCGTGTGGGAATTAATCTCCCTTTGGGGCTGCAAATATACCACGAAAATCATACATACAAACCTTTTCGGCAAAAATCTTAGAAGGTGGGGTCTTCATCGGATGTGGAGAACTGAAAACCAAGCCTTTTGCCGGTGCGCAAACTGATCATGCTCCTCATTTCGGTGGCTTCGCGGAGGGTGATGATTTGCACGTCTGAATAGGGCGGCACGAAGAGATCGAAGGACAAGGTATCCATGACTATGGCGAGGATGACGTGGCGCATGCACTTGGTAGTGAGCTCGGAATGGACGAAATCGTTGAACAGGTACCCGAGTTTTCGCTTGCCCTCGACGAAAAAGTGGTTCTCGCGGTTGACGAAGAGGCGCGCGAGCATGTACCCCATGTCGCGATCGCGGCGGTAGCGCATGCTGTCGGCCAGAAAATTGTACACCTGTATGGTGCCGCAATAGCCCCGGCGAGGGTCTTCCGACAGGTAATCGGACTTCCAGTAGTAGCTGTCTTCGGCGAACTTGAACACGTTGGTGTGCATGTAAAAGAGCAGCACGTCGCCCGCTACGGTGAGCTGGCAGTAATTCTCGCCCACGTCTTCGTACTTCACCTCGAGGCGGGGATCGATCTCCGCCACCTTGCGCGTCCATTCTTCCGCAAGGGTCTTCAGTACGTCTTTCAACTCCCTGAAGCGCTCGATGGTCAACTCGTACACGTCGCGCTTTAGCACGGCTTGAGTGCGAATCCGCTCGAGTACCCTTCGTTCGAGGTCTTTCAATTGGGGGCGTTCGTTCGACTTGGCGGGTTGCTTACTCATGCTTGTGAACGTTGGGATCAATAGGCGACCGCAAACAACACCCGTCTATTGGAAGGTTTTCCGGTAAAGATACATTTTCCTTCTTCGGCCTCCGCGTCGAGGGGGATGCACCGAATGGTGGCTTTGGTTTCTTTCTTGATGGCTTCTTCCGTCTCTGCTGTGCCGTCCCAGTGGGCCGACACGAATCCGCCCCGACCTTCGATGAGCTCTTTGAACTCCTCCCAGGTGTCGGCCCGGTGGGTGCCTTCTTCACGTCGCTTCAGCGCGCGTTGGAAGAGGTGGTCTTGGATGGTTTGCATCAGACCTTCGACGTGGTCAGCCGCGGCGTCGAAATCGACGAATTCCTTGCTCAGCGTATCCCTTCGGGCGATTTCGACCGTGCCCTTCTCCAAGTCACGGGGACCCATGGCGATGCGCACCGGCACGCCTTTCATTTCGTATTCGGCGAATTTCCAGCCCGGCTTCCTGTTGTCGTCGTCGTCGAACACCACTTTCAGTCCGCGCTTGCGCAATTCTTCCGTCAGAGGGTTCAACTTCGCCCTCAGTGCGTTCAATTCCTCTTCGGTTTTGTAGATGGGCACGAGGGCCACTTGGATGGGTGCCAATTTCGGAGGCAACACCAAGCCGTTGTCGTCGCTGTGCACCATGATCAGGGCCCCCATGAGTCGGGTGGATACCCCCCAACTGGTGGCCCATACAAATTCCTCACCCCCCTCTTTCGTGGCGAAGGTGACGTCGAAGGCCTTGGCGAAATTCTGTCCGAGAAAGTGGGAAGTACCCGCTTGTAGGGCTTTTCCGTCTTGCATCAGCGCTTCGATGCAGTAGGTTTCCAGGGCGCCCGCGAAGCGTTCGGAAGGGGTTTTCACACCTTTGATCACCGGCATGGCCATCCAGTTCTCGGCAAAATCGGCGTAGACGTCGAGCATGCGCTCGGCTTCTTCGATGGCTTCTTCTTTGGTGGCGTGGGCGGTATGGCCTTCTTGCCAGAGGAATTCGGCGGTGCGTAGGAACAGGCGGGTGCGCATTTCCCACCGCACCACGTTGGCCCACTGGTTGATGAGCAGAGGCAGGTCACGGTAGCTGCGGATCCAGTTCTTATAGGTGTTCCAAATGATGGTTTCCGAAGTGGGGCGCACGATGAGTTCTTCCTCGAGTTTGGCCGACTCGTCGACGACAATTTTTCCGGTCTCCTCGTCGTTCTTCAAGCGGTAATGAGTGACCACCGCACACTCTTTCGCAAACCCTTCCACGTGGCTGGCTTCTCGGCTGAAATACGATTTGGGGATGAAGAGGGGGAAGTACGCGTTGACGTGCCCCGTTTCCTTGAACATGGCGTCCAGCGCCGACTGCATTTTCTCCCAGACGGCGTACCCGTGGGGCTTGATGACCATGCAGCCCCGCACCTCGGAATGTTCCGCCAAATCGGCTTTGATTACCAACTCGTTGTACCAAGCGGAATAATTTTCTTCGCGTCGTGATAGTTTTTTGCTCATAATGGTTTTTGGAATGGTATTTGCAACTCCTGCGGTGAACCGACCTTGCATCGACAAAAGGAATTGCCGGGTCGAAAGTAAAGTTTTTTAACTTTATCACAGAATAATCCAGAAGGGAGGTAGATCATGAAGACCGTAAAAAACACACTGTACACGCTGGCCGCCATCGCGGTGCTCGCTTCTTGTTCCAGCAACAAGGACTTGGCGTATCTCGACGAGTACGACGACTTGTACTATACGGGCACCGAGCGCGTGGAAAGCAAGCCCGCACAAACTGAATTTACCGGCGACGACGGCTCGCCGGAATCCGCGTATTATGGAAACAGCGGATACAACGAAGGGCCATCCGACGCGGAACCCATCGAGGAAACCGACGGCGAAGCATATTACGACCCCGACTACGCACGACGCATCGAAAACTTCCACCGCAGCGACGATTCGGATTACATCTACGATCGCGCGTACGGTTCCTCGCCCCGCCTGAGCCTGAACTTCGGGTACAGCTCCTTCGGACCGGGATGGGGAATGGGCTTCTCCTACGGTTACGGCAACTGCTTCGGGTGCTACACCAGCCCCTGGTATACGCCTTACTACTACAGAGCCCCCTTCATGTGGAGGTACTCCTTCTACTACAGCCCCTTCTATTACCGATACCGATTCTATGACCCTTGGGCGCCGTTCGGATACGCCTACTACCCGTACTCCTATCCCTACTACGCTTATCCGGGTTATGGATACCACCCGGGATGGGGATACCCCTATTACGGCAGCGACTACGGTTACCACAGCAACGTGGAGTACACCCCGCGTGAAGATTCCTACAGCGGTTCCCGGGGCGGAGTAGTGCGCACAGGTGATCGTGGCGGAGTAGTGGATGGCCCGAAGGACACGAATTCCCAACGCGCGAGGGACGGTAGAACCGTACGTGAAAGGCCGGTCGACGCACAACAAACCGAATCGCAAAGCCCGACGACGGAGCGTGAGCGCGAGACTCGCCAAAGGCCTACGGGCACACGTGACTCAAACGTTTCACCCCGGAACGATTATTATTACGACGCCGGTGAACGAGACCGCGTGATCCGCTCCCGAGGCGACGTGGATCGTACACCGTCGAACACCCGGGATACGCGTGGAGTAACCACTCCGCCGACCCGAAGGTCGACGCCCGCAACGCGTCCCCGAAGCCCCGAGCCAACCACTTCACCGTACACCCGCCAAAGGTCGCGTGAAGTACCGAGCACCCGTCCACGACCCGCACCCGAAACGCGTCCCCGCACGGCCCCCACTCAGCGACCGAGCAGAACGGCCCCGACCAGAACGGCACCGAGTAGAACTGCCCCGACAAGAACGGCACCGAGCCGCAATTACTCGACGCCTCCTTCCATGCAGAGAAGCTCACCCTCGAGAACTCCCTCGGTATCGCCGTCACCTTCAAGAAGCTCGGGCGGTTCCGGACGAAGTTCGTCACCGACCAGAGCTCCGAGGAGCAGATAATCGCCTGCGTACATCGGCGGTGAAGGGCCCGCCCCTCACCGCCGGTAGACGCCCGCAACTCGGGAATTCGGCGGCGGAATGGATTGAGCGGATGCGGTCGATCGAGGACGGCTCCGCTCAAATCACGGGCCCGGCACGCGGTACGAAAGCGAGAAAAACCACACACACTCAACCCTTATTGACATGAAACGACCTGCGCTCCTTCTCTTATTCGCCTTCCTGTGCACGGGGGGATTGTTCGCACAAAACGACGCAGACGTAAGTCGCTATACACACAATCCCGTACTCGGCACCGCGAGGTTCAACGCCTTGGGCGGAGCCTTCGGCGCCTTGGGTGGCGACATGACTTCCCTGCACATCAACCCCGCCGGAGTGGGAGTCTACCGCTTCGGCGAATTGTCGGTCAGTCCCGGATTGGAAATGAACTCCATCACGGGCAAAATCGGCTCGATGAACAACGAGGAACTGACCGTGAAACCGGTCATAAACAACATCGGGTTCGTCTTGGTCAACGAAGTGAATTCCAACCCCAACTGGAGGTCGATCAACTTCGCGGTTTCTTACAACCGGCTCAACACCTTCAACGATAAACTCGGCCTGCACGACAACTTGGCGAGCCAGTGGTCTCTGAGCCACGACTTCGCGAGTGACGCAAATGGGTATTTGTTGAGCGAATTGAGCGATTACAACACCGGACTGGCTTGGGACACCCACCTCATCGACAGCGTAGCCCCCTATCAATACGAATCTTACGTGCCTTCGGGCATCGGCGTCGATCAGGATCAAACGATCGAAAGGAGCGGCCGCTTGGCGGAAACCAGCATCACCGTGGGGGCCAATTACCTCGACAAATTGTACATCGGTGCAGGCATTGGTTTCCAGACCGCCGAATTCAAAGAAATCGCCCGTACCACCGAAACACCCGACCCCAACGCGGGATTGGATCTCGTGGACTACACGTTTACCGAGCGATTGCACGCCCAAGGGGTCGGGGTCAACTTCAAACTCGGGTTGATTTACCGCGCCACCGACTACATCAGACTCGGGGGATCCGTGCAAACGCCCACCGTGTTTTCCATGTCCGACAGCTACTCCACCTCAGTCTCCACCAGTTGGATCGATCCCACCGAAATCATCGCTTCGGATAGCCCCAACAGCTATTTCGAGTATCGGGTGCGCACTCCTTGGAGGTTAATGTTCGGAGCGGCGGGGGTGATCGGCGACAAAGCCATCGTCACCGCGCAGTACGAACGCGTGGATTTCACAGGCGGCGAGTTGCGCAATACCGGAACCGGAAAAGCCGATTTCTCCTTCGCCAACCGCACTTTGAAGAGGGACTACCGCAGCGCCGACATCGTGAGGACGGGATTGGAATACCGCTTGACCAAAACCTTCTCGGCACGCGCCGGGTTCGCGTACTTCTCCAACCCCATCGAAGTGCACCGAGAGTGGTACGACGGCCTCGAGCTCAACCGCCTCGATTACAGCTTCGGTCTGGGCTACAGGGGCGCCGGTTGGAACATCGATGCCGCCTACCGCTTGGCGACCTTCGAAGAACCCACCACCATCTCCCGCTTTTCCAACCTCGCCGTCGTGCAAAACCAGCTCTCGTCCGTGGTACTCACCTTGGGATTCCGAATGTAAGGTCGTAGGTTTTTGGGCGCGCCCCCGATGACCCCCGTCGGTTCGTTGTGCCACTGCCCCGACGTCTATCCCCGTCTTTCCATTCCACTATCGGGGTCGGGTCGTCCGCTGTATCTTCCGTGCTTTTCGCGGGGTCGGCACGCCGTTTCGGGGGCTCACGATCGCCCCGCCCCGTCGGCCGTCCCGGGCGAGAAAAGCACGGAAGGATGCCGCTACCGCCCCTCGCGCAAATCCCGACCCGAGGCAACCTCAACGACGGCCATGTGGCTCCCGAATTCGGTCAGACAAAAAAAAGAGCGGCACTCGGCCGCTCTGATACTTTTTGTTTGTGGAATGCGAATTACTTCGCCGACTTTTCAAACAGGGCTTCCATTTTCTCCCGCTCTTCGTTGGCCAGTTCAGAATCCACCAAGACCCGTCCACTGTGCTCGTCCACGATGATCTTCTGCCGCGCCGCCACGTCGAGTTGTCTTTGCGGGGGAATTTTGATGTACGATCCCGCGGATGCTTCCCGATCGATGGGCACCACGGCCAGACCGTTCTTGGATCCTCCGCGGATGCGTTCGTAGGCTTTCACGAGGCGGTCGTCGATTTGGGCTTTGGCCTCTTCAGACATTTTCAACAGCGTCTTCTCTTCCTTCTCCGTTTCACTCACGATGTCATCCAATTCCTTGCGCTTGGCTTCCAAATCATTTTTGCGGCTCTCCAACAGCTCTGAAGTTTCTTCCAGCACGGAGCTCTTGGCTTCGATCTGCGCTTTGAATTCTTTGATGCGCTTCTCCGCCAGTTTTATCTCCAAGTCTTGATATTCGATTTCTTTGTTGAGCGACTCAAACTCGCGGTTGTTTCTCACGTTGTCTTGTTGCTCCTTGTATTTCTTGATCAGCGCTTTAGATTCGGTAATGGAGTTTTTGTTGTTGGTGATCGACGTTTCCAACTCCTCGCTCTCGCCCTTCAATTTGTTGTAGCGGGTTTCCAAGCCTTCGATTTCGTCTTCGAGATCCTGCACTTCAAAGGGCAATTCGCCTCGTACTGTGCGAATCTTGTCGATGCGTGAATCTATGAGCTGGAGGCGGTACAGCGCCCTCAATTTATCTTCTGTGGATACTGTGGATTTCTTTGCTTTCGTAGCGGCCATGGTCGGAATTTCAATTATTTAGATGTAGTGAATCGGATTTGTATTCACTTCTGTCAAATGGGTTGCAAAATTACTAAATTTTCCTCGTAAGATTTCAACCAATAATTCCGAAGTAAACCTTTCGCTTTCATGGTGTCCGATATCGATGATGGCGGGCGACCCGTCGGTGTCGAAAAAGTCGTGGTACTTGTAATCGCCCGTAACGAACACATCCGCCCCGGCGGCTTTCGCCGCTTGAAACAAAAAGCTGCCCGATCCTCCGCACAGGGCCACGCGGCTCACTTTTTCCTTCCGCGCCGGCGTGTAGCGAATCGCTTGCAATTCCATGGTTTTCTTCAAATGGTGGAGGAAGTCGACAAACCCCATGGGTTCGGGGAGTTCACCCACCATTCCCGAGCCTACGGTTTGATTTTCGTTTTCCAAGGCGTGCAGGTAGTAGGCCACTTCCTCGTACGGGTGAGCCGTGCGCAAGGCGCGCATTACGGCATCGGTCAATTGGGCGGGAAACATGATCTCCACCCGCGTTTCGGGTTCTTCGTGCGGTTTGGCCACGTGGCCGATGGTCGGGTTGGCGCCTTCTTCGGGCGTAAAGGTTCCTGTGCCTTCGAGGTTGAAGCTGCACCCGGAATAATTGCCGATGACTCCCGCACCCACTTTGAAAATCTCCCCCCGCACCGCCTCGGCGTGTTCGTGGGGAACGAAAAACACGAGTTTCATCAGCACGTTGCGCTTGGGCGCCAAAATGCGCGTGTCTTTCAAACCGATGCGCCGAGCGAACATTCCGTTGACGCCCTCGGGCACATTGTCCAAGTTGGTGTGGATGGCGTACACGGCTATGTCGTGTTTTATCGCTTTGGCGGCCGTGCGCTGCACGTAGTTTTCTCCCACCAGGCGCTTCAGCCCGGAAAAGATCAACGGATGGTGACTCACCACCAGGTTGCACCCCTTGGCGATGGCCTCGTCGATGACCTCTTCCGTACAGTCGAGGCTTACCACCACTCCGCTCACTTCGGCTTCGGCATCGCCGATGAGCAGCCCCACGTTGTCGTACGACTCCGCATACGCCTTGGGAGCCATGTTTTCCAAAAACCGCGCGATGTCCTTTATTTGTACCATGTTCCGTCGAATTACTGAAATTTGCTGATTTTGCACCTGAACAAGCAAAGCTAAGGAATGCGCAAATTTCGATGGATGACGGCCCCGATCGCCCTGCTGTACGGAAGCATCCTGTACGTGAGGAACTTCCTGTACAACAAGGGGGTTTTGAAATCTCATCGGCCGTCGATGAAAACCATCGTCTTGGGAAATCTCTCCTTGGGCGGGACGGGCAAAACGCCCATGGTGGAGTACCTCCTCCGCCTGATTCCCCACGGTAAGGTGGCCGTGTTGAGTCGTGGTTACGGTCGTGAGACGACCGGCACGTACACCGTCCAACCCACAAAATCCACCGCCCGGGAAGCCGGCGACGAACCCCTTCAAATCGCGGGAAAATTCCCGGAAGTGCCCGTGGTTTGCGATGTGGACAGGCTTCGAGGATTGGAGTACGTCGAGAAAAACTTCCCTGAAACGCAGATCGTCATCCTCGACGACGCGCTCCAACACCGGCGATTGCGCGGAGGGCTCAACATCCTGCTCACGCCTTTCGAAAAGCCGTTTCCCCGCGACCACGTCCTCCCTTGGGGTGAATTGCGCGATCACCCCGTGCGCGCGCGCCAAGCCGACGTGTTCGTCGTGACCAAAACCCCACCCTCACCCGACCCCAATGAGAAATCCCGCATCCAAACCGACTTGGACAAGTACGGCAAGCCCGTATTTTTCAGCACCATTCGTTACGGTGAAATGCGAAATCTCTTCGGAACCGACCGCGGCGATTTGGTTGAAGGCGAGGGCGTGATCGTGGTGACGGGCATCGCCAAGCCGAGTTATTTTCTCGAAGAAATCCGGAAGAAGTACGCGGTGGTCCGGCATTTCTCCTTCCCCGACCACCACGCTTTCACGGCGGGCGATCTTGGGCTGATTCGCGATTTTATTGGTAATTTCGCGGGTGCCATCCACGCGGTGATCACCACGGAAAAAGACGCCGTGCGCCTCGTTGAGTACCGCGAACGGTGGGATGATCACCTCCCGCCGGTGTACGGTTGGGAAATTGAGACCGATTTCGGAAAGAGAAAATCGGAATTTGACCAAGTGATTTTAAACTATGTCGATCAACCTTAACGTGCCTCTGGAGTACATTTCCGGTCGCGCGCCATTTCGCCCCGAAGTGGGCATCATTTTGGGATCGGGCCTCGGCGCCCTCGCCGACCGCATCGAGAATCCCACTCGAATTCCCTACACCGAAATTCCGGAATTCCCGCAATCTACGGTGGAAGGGCACAAGGGCGAACTGATCTTCGGGGAGATTTCCGGCAAGAAGGTTTTGGCCGTGAACGGGCGCTTCCACTACTACGAGGGCTACACCATGAATCAAGTCGTGGCGCCCGTGCGCATCATGGCGCTCATGGGCGCCCACACGTTGATGGTGTCAAACGCCTGCGGGGGGGTGAACCCCGACTTTGAGATCGGCGACTTGATGATGATCACCGATCACATCAACCTCTTTCCCGACAACCCGCTGATGGGCCCCAACAACGACGAGTGGGGAAGGCGGTTTCCGGACATGAGCCAAACTTACGACCGCCGATTGAGGGAGATCGCCACCAAGGCGGATTCCGAACTCGGCATCGGCATGCGCTCGGGCGTGTACGCCGGATTGACCGGCCCCTGCCTCGAAACGCCGGCCGAGTACAAATACATCCGCATCATCGGTGCCGACGCCGTGGGAATGAGCACGGTACCCGAAGTCATCGCCGCCCATCACATGGGCATGCGGTGTTTCGGCATGAGCGTCATCACCGATTTGGGCGTAGAGGGAAAGATCGTCGAAACCACGCACCAAGACGTGGTGAAAGTAGCTTCGGAGACTTCACCCAAGATGATCGCCTTGTTCGAACACATGCTGAAAAACTTATGATCGCCGAGAACCCGGAAATCATCGCTAAATACCAAGTGGTCATCGGCTTGGAAGTGCACGCACAGATGTCGACGCTGAGCAAGGCCTATTCCGGCGACCGAAACGCCTACGCGGGCAGCCCGAATTCCTACACCTCGCCCCTCACCTTGGGCCATCCCGGAACGCTTCCGCGCTTCAATGAGCGCACCTTGGAATACGCAATCAAAATGGGTCTGGCCACGGGAAGCACCATTTCACGGGCCATGCACTTCGCGCGGAAAAATTATTTCTACGCCGACCTGCCCAAAGGCTACCAAATCACCCAAGACACCACGCCCATTTGCACGGGGGGATCGATCGAGATCAAAGACGCCGAAGGTCGGCCGAAACGCATCGGCATCACGAGAATCCACATGGAAGAAGACGCGGGCAAAAGCATCCACGATCAAGACCCCGACAATACGCTCATCGACCTGAATCGCGCCGGCGTTCCCCTCATCGAGATCGTCAGCGAGCCGGACATGCGCTCGCCCGAGGAAGCTTACAACTACCTCGCTGAGGTGAGGCGGTTGGTAAGGCATTTGGAAATTTGCGACGGAAACATGGAAGAAGGCAGCCTCCGCTGCGACGCCAACGTCTCGGTGATGCTCAAAGGCTCGTCGACCTTCGGAAACCGCTGCGAAGTGAAGAACATGAACTCGTTGCGCAACGTGCAGAGGGCCATCGAATACGAAATGAAGCGGCAGATCGCCCTCCTCGAATCGGGCGTCAAAGAGATCGATCAGGAAACGAGGAGCTTCGACGCCGTACGAGGCGTGACCTTTACGTTGAGGAGCAAAGAAGACGCCCACGATTACCGTTATTTTCCCGAGCCGGACCTCCCGCCCATCACCATTACGGAGCCGCAAATCGAGGAAATTCGCCGGGCCATGCCTCCTCTGCCGTCGGAACTCCTCGCCAAATACCGCGGTGAACTCGGACTCTCGGAATACGATTCCGACATTTTGGTCGAAGACAAAAACACCTCGCTGTATTACAACCAACTGATCGAGCACACCTCGAATTACAAGGCCGCGGCCAACTGGGTGATCGGCGACATCCGATCGCATTTGAACCAAACCGCGACCGACATCGCACGCTTTCCCGTGAAGCCGCGCAGCATCGCGCGCTTAATCGCCTTGATCGACGAGGGGAAGATCAGCAATTCCGTGGCTTCCCAATCTCTGTTCCCGAAATTGATCGAAGAGCCGAATGCGGATCCCGCCGAAATCGCGGAAAGGGAAAATCTCATTCAAAGCAGCGACGACGACTGGCTGATCGGACTCGCCGGAGAGGTCTTGGACATGTACCCCGACAAGGTACAAGCCTACAAACAGGGCAATAAAGGATTGCTGGGGCTGTTTATGGGAGAGGTGATGAAAAAATCCGAACGCAGGGCAAACCCCAAAAAGGCCAGTGAAATCATTAAAAAAATCCTGGAAGAATGAAGACTTTGAAATGGCTACCGATCACCCTCTTGGCGTTGGCTGTCGGCTGCACGAACGCGCAGGAGGAAAACACCGTATCGGGCACGATCGACAACGCGGAGGGAAGTGAACTCCACCTCATCGGATACAAAATGGGCACCCCGGACACTTTGGGCACCACCACATTGGACGCCGAGGGAAATTTCTCTTTCACCGTGCCGCCGGCGCGACCCAACTTCTACGTATTGTCTTTCGACAACTCCCAAAGCATCACGCTTTACCTCGACAGCACCGAAACGGACGTCGAGGTGTTCGCCGACCTCAACACCTTGAATCGGACGTATCAAGTGGAGGGGTCTGTGGAAAGCGAAGACCTGCGAAACCTATTCGTGACGGAAACCAAGTACCGCACGGAACTCGATTCGCTGATGAAAGCCATGCAGCAAGCCGCCACATCGGGCGACAACGAATCGCGGGTGCAACTCAGCGAGAGGTACAATCTCCTCGGCCGGGAATACAAGGAATATCTGCTGCGATTCATCGACGAGGACTCCACGCGAATCGCCAACTACAATACTTTGCAGCGCTTGGACCCGAACAACGAATTCGAGTACATTCAGCGCGTGCGCAACGGCTTGGGGGTATCGATGAAAGGAAATTACTTCTACGACCGCTTGGCGGAGGAAGTGGCGCGATTCGAAGAGAGAAAGCGGGCCGAACAAGGCTTTGCCCCCGGTGCGGTGGCACCGGATATCGTGCTGCCCGACCCCGAGGGAAACCTCGTGAAGCTTTCGGACTACCGCGGCAACTACGTCCTGATCGACTTTTGGGCGTCGTGGTGCAAGCCTTGCCGCGTCGAAAACCCCAACGTGGTGGCCATGTACAACAGGTTCGCTTCGGAAAATTTCGAGATATTCGGCGTGTCCCTCGACCGCAGTCGAGAGAATTGGCTGCAAGCCATTCAGGACGACGGCCTCACCTGGCCCCAAGTCAGCGACTTGAAATTCTGGAACAGCGCCGCGGCCCGTCTGTACAACGTGAACGCGATTCCTCATACGGTGTTGATCGATCCGGAAGGCAAGATCATCGCGTCCAAGTTGCGGGGACAAGCTTTGGAAAGAAAACTCGAGGAAATTTTCGGCGCCTGATCGCCGTGGGCCGGAAGCCATGGGAAAGTACTATTTCGCGTCGGATTTTCACCTCGGGGCACCCGATTACGACGGAAGTCTGAAGCGAGAGCGGAAAGTGGTGGAATGGCTCGACCTCGTAAAGGAAGACGCCACCGAAATATTCATCCTCGGCGACGTGTTCGACTTCTGGTTCGAGTACAAAACCGTGGTTCCCCGTGGCTATGTGCGGCTCTTGGGCAAAATGGCCGAAATCACCGACAGCGGGATTCCCATCCATTGGTTCATCGGCAACCACGACATGTGGATCTTCGATTACCTGCCCAAGGAAATCGGCGTGGTGATGCACCGTGAACCTGGCGTGTTCACCCTCAACGGAAAAAAATGTTACATCGGTCACGGCGACGGACTCGGACCCGGCGACCGAGGGTACAAATTCATCAAAAAGATTTTCCGTTCACCGGTGTGTCAATGGCTGTTCGCGCGCCTGCACCCCAACTTCGGCATCGGGTTGGCCAACTTCTTTTCCGCGCGGAGCCGGGCGGCGGTCGGCGATTCGGACGAAACCTTTCTGGGCAAGGAAAAAGAGTGGCTCGCCATCTTCGCCGAGGAGGCTTCCCGGAAGGAATCCATGGATTATTACATCTTCGGACACAGGCACCTGCCCATGGAAATCGAACTGGACAGCGGCGCAGTGTACTTCAACATCGGCGATTGGATCACCCACTTCACCTTCGGTGTGCTGGACGACGAGGGCTTTTCACTCAAGGGTTTCGGGACCCGTCCCACAATTCACTCCAATAAAGAGTAAGATCGCAAAGGCGGGAGGCGTACCCCGTTTCGTTGTCGTACCAGCCGACGATCTTCACCATATTTCCCAGCACGGCGGTCAACTCACTGTCGTACACGCATGAGTACGGATTTCCGATGATGTCGGAACTGACCAGGGGCTTGTCCGTGAATTGCAGGTACCCCTTCCAAGAACCTTCTTCGGCGGCGCGTCGGAACGCCTTGTTGATGGTGTCGATATCGGTTTTTTCCTTCACGATGTAGGTGATGTCGGTCAAGGATCCGTTGGGAACCGGAACCCGGATACCCGCCCCGCCCAGCTGTCCGTCAAGATGAGGAAAAACCCGCGTGATGGCTTTGGCGGCTCCTGTGGAAGTGGGAATGATGGACAAGGCCGCCGCGCGGGCCCGTCTCAAATCCACGTGGGCCCGATCGTGCAATGACTGGTCGCCGGTGTAGCTGTGCACGGTGGTGATGAATCCACTCTCGATGCCGAACTCCCTGTCGATCACGTCGACCAAGGGTGCCGCGCAATTGGTGGTGCAAGAAGCGTTGGAGATGATTTGCTCCCCGCCGTCGAGGATGTCTTCATTCGCCCCGAGAACCACCGTTTTTACGTCTTCTCCGTCGGCTACGGCCGTGATGATGCATCGGGGCGCACCCGCGGCGATGTGGGCCATGGCTTTGTCCTTGCGCTTAAACTTGCCCGTGGCTTCCAGTACCAAGTCCGGTTTGGCGCTCCGCCAGTCGAGTTCCGACGGGTCCATGACGGAAGTATGGGGTATGCGGTCGCCGTCGACGATCAGGCAGCCTTCCTCGCCGGAGATATTCGCGTCCCAGCGGCCCTGCACGCTGTCGAACTCCAGCAGGTGGGCCAGCGCGTCGGTGGAACCCGGATCGTTGATGGCCACGATGTCGATTTTATCCCGGTAGTCGCGGTACACCCTTCTGGTGAACACACGGCCTATGCGGCCGAAGCCGTTGATTGCAACCCTAATTTTTCGATTCATGGTTTACGTTTCACGGTTCAAAAAAAGGGCGCAACCACTTTGGCAGTGGTTGCGCCCCAATTCACTGTGGATCATTTCCCGTTCATCCGGGTCGGCTTCCGCCATCCACTTCACTTTCGTATTACAGGGATTTGATGAACTTGCCTGTTTGCGTGGCGTCTCCCGCTTCGACGATTACGATGTACGCACCTGCGGGCAGGCTCGAAACATCGAGGTTGAGGGTTTGTTTGCGTCCAGCGTCGAAGTGGCGCTTGCCTTCCGAAGCCACCAACTGACCGGTGAGGGTGTAGATTTTGTGGCTCACTTCGGAATTTTGGGCCAGGTTGAACTCCACTCGCGCCAAGTCACCCGCCACGGGGTTCGGGTATACTTTCAAGCCGCTGAGCATGGGTTTGTTCATGTCGGCCAAGTCATCCAAACCGGTGACGGTACCGAGGTAATCCGTGCGGAAAATTCCCATTCCGTGGGTACCCGCGTAGACCACACCCGAGTTCTCGGCCATGTCCAATCCGAACTTCTGTTGTCTGAGGTCGAAGACCGGAACGCGGGGCATTTCGCCGTTGTTGGCTTCCGTCCACGTATCCCCGCCGTTGTCGGTGTACCATACTCCGAACTCCGTACCGGCCATGATGATGTCGGTGTCCGCAACGTCCATCACCACCGAATACACGGGCATTCCCTGCAGTTCGGGCGCTACGTTCCAAATGTTCTGGAAGGTTCCGCTTCCCGACGGGGTAACGGCGTCTTGAGACACGAGGACCTTGGCGTTTCCACCGTAACCTCCCGTGGCGATAACCACTTTGGGGCTGGCCGGCGTGTCGATGCCACCTCGGCCTTGGGAGTAATCCACTTCGATATCGAGGATGGGGCCCGTGCCTTGGTGAATCACGTGTTTCTGGATAAGGTAAGCCGGCTTGGTCAAGTCGTACTCGTCGTACTCCCAAGCGGAATTGAAGTTCTTGAATCGAAGGATTCTTCCGTTGGCGTACCCCACGTAGAGCACGTCACCGTCGGGCGACCACTCGAGGGAGGTCGGGTTGGAGTTGGGCTCGCCGTTGTCGATTTTAATGAACCTCGGAGTTCCGTTCGTTTTCATGGGCTCCCGGGTAACGAACACTCCGCGGGACACAGCGACGGCCAACTGGAATTGCGCCGTTTCGCGAACGAGAAGCGTATCGCCCACGAACTGGAAGGCGAAGTCCTCACCGCCGATGTTGCGCACGTAGTGGGAGTAGAAAAGGAGGTCTTCTTCCAGCGTCACCGGGGTTTGGAAATCGTTGTTGTCGTTATCCACCAAGATCGTCGTTCCCGCGGGAATCGAGGCGATTGCGGTATCTCCCTCGGCGGTCACTACCGGGGTATCGTAATTCTCCAGGTAGGGATTATCGATGGTCACGATGTATTCGATATCGATCTCGGAAAATTCGTTGTTGGCGTTTTCGTACAAGGCGATGTCGGTGTAGAAATCGTTCTTGTTTACCGTGGTGAGTTTCATATCGAGGTCACCGAAACTTCCCGGAGTCATGTTCTCCCCGAAGTCGGTGGATCGTCGGGTCGTACCGTAGTACAGGGTAGCGAACAAGTAGTTGGGGAAGTACTGGCTGATCTCCGAGGAGAATCCGTCACCCCCGGAAACCGAGATGGCCAATTTGGGATCCGAGCCGTCGAGTTTCAAATACAGGGTTCCGTTGTCTTGCAGTCCCCCCATCACGCGACCTTCGGGGTCGAAGGCGATGGCGTAGTACTGGGTGGTGAGGAAGTCCCTGTTCATGTCGGACCAAGTCACACCTTTGTCGGTCGATTTGAAGACCCCACCGTCGGTACCCACGTAGAGGGTGCCGTTTGCGTCCCAGTGGGCGGTGTGGATATCGGAGTGCACGTAGTACGGGCTGGGCGCTTGTCCGGGTGAAGAGGCGAAATTGAGGTTCACCGCTTCCCAAGCCGAGATGCCCGGGGTACCGGCCAACACCCATCTCCACATGCGGATACCGCCGAGAATCAACTCTTTGGTGCCGTCTTCGTGGGGCACCACGGTCAACATATTGTCGTACCATCCTTGTGCGGACTGTCCGTTGTAGAAAGGCGCGAACTGAGAGATGTTTCC
This sequence comes from uncultured Cryomorphaceae bacterium, assembly GCA_964574635.1. Lineage (GTDB taxonomy): Bacteria > Bacteroidota > Bacteroidia > Flavobacteriales_D > Cryomorphaceae > CAZNOG01. Next base: position 93,223 of record CAZNOG010000009.1, read on the forward strand.
ACCCACGTTGCTCGCGGGGGCAACCACGTGCCAGTTCAACCCACCGTCAATGGATACATACACTCCCCGGAGGAAGCCGTAAGGCGACTGAAAGCCTGGGGGCGTTGAGATGCTGGCAGCCATGAAATTTTTGTCCAAGGGCGAAATCACCAGGTCGGTCGCTCCCACGTTTCCGCTGGCGAAACCTACGCTGCCGTCCAATTCGGTAAAGGTTTCCCCCCCGTCTCTAGACAGGTGGATGCGCGATCCCAAGTGGAGCAAAATGTACTCTCCGTCGGTGGAGATGTCGAAGTGGCTGCCGCGGTCGTTGTACAGGCCGGTGGGCAGGGGTTCCAACTCATCCGAACCGTGGATGTAAGGGAAAAATCCAAAATTGTTGGAAATCCACAGCTTGTCGGGGTCTACCGGATCGGCCTTGATTTTGTCGATGGTCGCCCAGTCGCTGCCGGTGGAAAATGCGTTGGGTTCGAAGTCGGATACGAGGCTCCAGGTTTCTCCGTCGTCTTCGGATACGTAGAGACCGCCGCCGATAAAGCCGGACCCGCCTCCACCGCTGATTCCCTCGCGGGAGTGGCCGGTACCTACGTAGATGGCGCCGTTGCCCAAAATGGCGATGGACGACACCGCGAGGGCGTCTTGGAAATTGGGTATCCTGTGCCAAGCGAGACCGCCGTTGGTGGATTTGAACAAACCGCCGGATACTCCGCCGGCGATCAAGGTGTTGGGCTCATCGGGAAAAGAAATGATGGCCCGCAGTCGGCCTCCTACGTTGTTGGGCCCCATGGAGCTCCAAATCACGTCGGCATTCTTGGACTTGTCGGCTTGCAGGTCGCGCACCGCGGCCCTCACCGCCAAAATATCTTCCGGCTCCACTTCGCCGGTGTATACGTTGGCACGTATCATATTGTAATACTCCATCGCTCCGCTGATGCCGGCAGGGGAGTTCATGTCCGAACGGGGGACGTACGCTGCCGAAACGTTCGATACGTCGCGGGGTTGAACGAACCACACGACAGCCAGAATGGCGATAATCCCGGCGGAAATGAAGAGTAAACTTCTCAATTTCATATGCTTGAAGTTAGTATTGTTGGTTACGGATGATTTCAGCCCGTAAATTTAGAAAATTTCGTGAACCTTCCGCCATGTTTCGATCGCAATCGGCACAAATCGCAGCGCATTCGGGGAATCTCGAGAACGCACCCACGGGCGGCATACACGCGCATTGACGCCGCGGAAGTCCGCGATCATCCGCAAGGGCGTGAGTCAGCGGTTGAACCGCTTACCGAATTGCAAGGCGATGTAGAGATTGAAGAACACGCGGGGGTTGTCGGAGAAGGCCATGATTTCCACCTCGCTCAAAGGGAAGTAGTCGACGACGGCGCCCACTTCCAGTCCTTTGATGCCTTCGCGGTCGGGGGCGTATTCGAAGTTCAGCCCGAAACCGGCGTGCAAACCGGGGTGGATTTTGATCTGCTCGAAGCCGCGCAAACCTCCCGCCCTGCCCAAGATGGTCTCGACGGTGTGTCGTTCCGGGTCGTATTTTTCCACCACAACCGTATTGGTCAATTCACCCGACCGTCGGGGCACGAGAATTTCTAGAAACACCGGCTTGGTAAAACCCAGCGTGGGCCCGACTCGCCAGTTGTAGCCTATGGCCACTCCCGATTTACGGATCTTGTCGAACTTCACCACCTTGGTGCCGATGGAGGGGCGCACCACGGTAAAGGTGTTGAGCTTGCCGAAGACGAAGCCCCGCGTATCGTCCCACTGCGGGTTGTAGCTCTTGATCTCCTTGGGGTGCTTCATGGCGGCGATGTCCAACTGAAAGATGCGCGACTTGAATGCCGTTTTGTTGATGCCGTACGTGAAATGCGCGCCCCAGCCGTTGGTGTGCAAAAACGCACCGCCGTACATGGAGTAGTTGTACAGCACCACCGCCTCGTCGAAAATGGTGGCTTCTTCCGTTTGGGCCCGCAAATGCGCCGCACCGCCGAACAGCAGCAGGAACAATAGCGGGTATGCAAGGAATCTCGTCTTCATAATTTGGACAGGCCAAGTTACGGAGAATTGGCGTTTTTATGGTGCATCCGTCCAAAATTTGTTTGCGCAAAGGCGCCGGAACGGACGGGTGATGAGGGTTTTTGTGGGTGTGTTCTCACGATCGGGTTTGACGTGGAAATGATTCCATGGGCGTTGCAAGGAAAATTAGTCGAAGGGCGGTCGCGTGAGGGCGGACACCGGCATCCCTGCACTGCGCGGGGCCACGTGGATGCGGCGCGGATTCAGCGACGGGGAAGCTCGAATCCGCGGCTTGCAGACACGCCCCGCGCAGTGCAGGATAGAGGTGGTAGACCGACACCGGCCGTACGCGATTTGAGAAGGTTGAGCCCGACAAAACGGCCGGAGGCACGCCCAACACATCAAAAAATTCCAATACATTCAACACATCCGAGAGGCCCGAAACGTCGGGAAAGACAGATGCCTTGGTAAAGTGAAAATTCAAGAATTGGCGGGGGAACCCGTTCCGATGGCGTCGAGTTTGAGTCCGATTTCGGCCGGATCGATGGAAGAGTGTGATTTTACGTCGATGAGTCGGCCCCGCTCGAAGAGAAAACCTTGTGGGGATTCGTGCACGGTGTCGGTGCGCTCGGCGAGGAAATTGCTCACTGGTCTGTGTTTCAGCACGTCTATGATAAAATACTCGAGCCGGGGATCGGGGTTGCGCTCTACCCTGCTTTTGGCCATGGCGCTGATGCCGCAACGCGGACTGTGCTTCAATATGTATACGAAAGAGAATGCGTCCCCATTTTCGAGGACTTCGGCCAAACGATCGCTATCGGTAAGTTCCTCCCACACGGCAGGTTCCAATATTCGGATGATTCAGCTTTCGATCTGGTCGCCTTGGGGCACCACTACGTGGCTATACGCCGCGCACGCCTGCTTCTGGGAGCGGCAAGAAGAAAATGCCGTGGCAAAAACCATCGCGACACCAAGTATGAGGAAGAACTTTTTCATAAGCCGGGTCTATAGAAAGCACAGAATTAGGCAAAGATAATACTTTTATTTGCGGAAAACGGGGATTTTGCCCACCGTGCGGAATAAAAAACGTGTTTTGCGGAATTCGCCGCCTTCGTCAAAGCGGTGATCCGCACCTCATAATCAAAAAACACTCCGGCTTTTCCCCCACCCTCGCCGAAGGTGAAAAAAACCCGGAGAGCGAACCACAATAAACCACCGTGGCCACAGTTACCAAGCAAACTTCAACGTGAAAAAATCAGCCCTTCCCTTCGTCTTTGCCTGCCTGCTCGTCCCGACGGTGTCGGCGCAGACCGCAGTGGATTTCACTCACGACGGGGACGTGCAGGTGGAGTTCGACACCGCCCAAACCGACGACGAAGTGGCGCTGCACCGCCAACTTCAGGATTTGCGCACGGCGCTCGTGGCCCGGGGCTACGCGGGGGCATCGGTGGATACGCTGGAATTTCGGGGCGACACGCTGAGAATTCACCTCCACGTAGGCGAGCTCTACGAGTGGGCCGTACTCGACGGCGGGAACGTGCCCCCGGAAGTGTTGGCCCGAGTGCGGTACCGGGCACACCTCTTTCAAGGCAGGCCCCTGAATCCGGTGCAATTGTCCAAGCTCATGGACGACGTGTTGGACCGCATGCTGTCGACCGGTTACCCCTTCGCCACCATCCGGCTCGACTCCTTGGAGCTGAGGGAAAACAAGCTCAGCGCGGCGCTGGACCTGGAGAGGAACGTCTTTACGGTAATCGACAGCCTCATCATAAAAGGCGAATTCGACACCGAGCGCCAATTCCTGCAAAGCCACCTGGGGCTGAAGCCCGGCATGCCGTACGACGAAACCCTGCTGCAAAAAATCCCCGCGCGCATCCGGGAGCTGCCCTTCGTGGAGGCGATCCGACCCTACGAGATCGGAATGCGGGAGGGTAAAGCCGACGTGTACCTCTACCTTAAAAAGAAAAAGGCCAGCCATTTCGACGGCATCCTCGGCGTACTGCCCGACGAAGAAACCGGAGAGGTGATCATCACCGGCGACGTCACACTGAACCTGATGAACGCCTTGAAGCGCGGGGAGACCATCGCCTTGCGCGTGCAGCGTCTCGAAACCCGCACCCAAGAACTCGACGTGAACTTCGTTTACCCCTTTCTTTTCGGCAGCCCCCTGGGCGTGGACCTGAAGATGAACCTCTACCGGCGCGACACCCTCTACACGCGCACGAAATTCCACGCCGGGTTGGACTACTACTTCTTGGGCAACGACAAGGTGACGCTTTTCGTGGAAAGGTCCATCTCTTCGGTGATCTCCGAGGAAGCATTCGAACAGGGTTTGCACGCCAATTCGGAAAGTTTTCTGGTGGGTCTGGGCACCTCCATGCGCGATTTGGATTACCGCTTCAACCCCCGACGCGGTTACTACGTGACCGCCACCTTCGCCACGGGCCGAAAAACCGTGGATGAAAGTCCCGGCGTTGGGCAAGACGGGCAAATCGGCGTCAAAACCACCGACGACCTGTACAACGCCGACGTGGAGGCGGGAAAATTCTTCGCGTTGGGTCGTCGGTCCACGGTTTTGGGCCGGCTGAAGGGCGGATTGTACCTCAGCGACCAAATGTTCAGGAACGAAGCATACCGAATCGGTGGGTTAAAATCCCTGCGGGGCTTCGACGAGCAGTCGATTTTCGCGACGCGGTACCTGGTGGGCACCATCGAGTACCGTTTTATATTGGAGGAGAACTCCAACTTCTTCGTATTTTTCGATCAAGGGTACTACGAAGACCGTTTGAAGAGCGGAACGACCATAGACAATCCATACGGTTTCGGGGCGGGGGTGAATTTCGAAACCGGCCCCGGGGTGTTTTCGCTCTCCTACGCCCTCGGCAAGCAGTTCGACAACCGCATTTCGTTGAAGGCCGGAAAAATCCACTTCGGTTTCATCAGTTTCTTTTGATGTCCGCCCTCCGCCACATACCGCTCATCCTCGCGCTCGCGCTGTGCTGCCACGCGCAAGGGCAAGACCCGCCCCGGCGCACGGCCATGGTCGATTTTCTATTGGAATACTTGGAAGTGCGCTACCCCGACCACCACTTCGACACCTTTTTATACGTCGCGGCGAAGAAACAGCGCATGTACCACATTTCCGACGGGATGGTCATCGGCGAATACACCGTTTCCACCTCTTCGGAGGGAATCGGCTCCGCGTCGGGAAGTTTCAAAACGCCCGACGGCCTCCATCGCATCGCCGAGAAAGTGGGCGACGACCTGCCCCTCAACACCATCATCGTCAGGAAGCAGTCCACCGGACAACTCGCCGAGGTCATCCCCGACGACCGCTCCACCGGCCAAGACCTCATCACCACGCGCGTGCTCCACCTCGACGGCCTGGAAGAAGGACGGAACAAAGGCGAGAACCGCGATTCCTATTCACGGGGCATATTCATTCACGGCACGCACGAAGAAGGACGGCTGGGCCACCCGGCCAGCAAGGGGTGCATCAGAATGAGCAATCGGGAAGTCCGGGACCTCTTCCAAAAAGTGGAAGTTGATACCTTTGTCGTCATACTCAACAATTGAGTACCTTTCCATCCATGCGCCAACCAGCCCTCCACCCGGACCACCGACGTTGGAAACCGCCGATTTCCGCACACCGGTTTTCGGGACGGGTTTCCGGAAGAGGGTTTTTGTGGGTGTGTCTTCTGTTTCTCATTCAGGCTTGCACCACTACAAACGTCCCGCGCATCGATCTCAGCTCCCGGCGTGGTTTGGAGCGATTGGAGGTCGCCCCCGAAGTGCGCGTCCACCATTTCACCCCCGATTCCTCCCGTTTTTACATTTCGCTGAACACGGATAACTTGCTGTACAGCAAAGTGAGCACGGGGGAGTTCACCGGCGTGGTGGAAGTGACCCTCACCTCCGAAAGTCTCGACGAGAACGTGGCGACCGAGAAGGTGATCGTGCTTCAGGACCCCGACTCCACGCGTCGCCCCAAGCGCATCATGGGAGAAACGGCCATGTGGCTCCCCGAGGGGCACGAGTACAACCTGGTGTTGACCTTCGTCGACGGCCATTCGGGCAAAAGCGCGATTTGGCATCGAAGCACGGACAAAACCTCCCCCAACCACAGGGATTACTTTCTGGTAACGAGGGATGGGCTGCCCCTGTTCCATGACCGCGTCCAAACCGGGGAGCCTTACGCCATCCGGATTCTCGACACCACGGCGGAAGCCCTGTACGTCAACTACTACAAAACCACGTTTCCCTGGCCACCGCCCCCCTTCAGCTATTACGAACCCGAGCCCTTCGATTACACCCCCGACTTGAAGTACGAACTCGCGTTGGACGGTGCCGGGCGCACCGTGTTCAGGGCGGGTCAACCCGGATTTTACCATTTCCGCCTCGACACGACGTCCAGGGAGGGGTTGACCTTGTTTACCACGGAGGGCGATTTTCCCTTGGTGAGTCGCACGGAAGATCTGCTCGGACCCATACGGTACATCCTCAGCGGCAAGGAATACGAGGCCTTGTTGGATTCGGAAAACCCCAAGGCCGCCATGGAAAAGCTGTGGCTGGACTGGTCGGGCACCAAAGACCGTGCGCGTCGGAGCCTGACGGCCTTTTACGGCCGCGTGGAAGAAGCCAACCGCCGATTCACCTCCCACGTGGAGGGCTGGAAATCCGACCGGGGGTTGATCTACATCATTTACGGCAAGCCCGGAAAAATTTACCGTTACGAGGCGGTGGAAACGTGGATTTACGGGGAGGAAAACAACCCCATGTCCATCACCTTCCACTTCGTACGGGTGATCAATCCATTTACCGACAACGACTTCCGCCTGGATCGCCACGAGCGTTACAAGCCCTCGTGGTACCGCTCCATCGACGCGTGGCGCAGCGGGCGCGGATATTAACCGGAAACACATGAAGCAAGAAAATCAAATGCTGTACGGCATCCACCCCGTGGAAGAAGCCGCCGACGCCGGAAAGACCTTCGACAAGGTGTGGGTGCAGCGGGGCACCAAAGTGGAAGGCTCCGCGGTGCTGCTGGGAAAGCTGCGGCGGCTGGGCGCCCCCGTGCAATACGTTCCCAAGGCCAAGCTCGACCGCCTGACGCGGAAAAACCACCAGGGCATTGTCGCCTTCGTGTCGCCCATCGAATTCCACAAGCTCGATTGGTTGATCCCTTCGATTTACGAAGCCGGCGAATCTCCGCTGATCGTGGTTTTGGACGGCGTGTCGGACGTCCGCAATTTCGGTGCGATCTGCCGCACCGCCGAATGCGCCGGCGCCCACGGCGTGGTCATCCCCGAGAGGGGTTCGGCCTCCATCAACGCCGATGCCATCAAGACCTCTGCGGGCAGTCTGATGCGCCTGCCGGTGTGCAGGGTACCCGATTTGGCTCAAGCCGTCGACCTGATGAAGTCCAGCGGCATGGAGGTGGTCAGTTGCCACGAAGGAGGCGAAGAGGTGCACCACCAAGCCGATTTGTCCGGCCCTACCGCGCTGATCATGGGCGCGGAGGATCAGGGCATTTCACGGAAGTTGCTCGACGCTTCGACGAGGAGCATCCGCATCCCCTTGCACGGCGCCACGTCCTCATTGAACGTATCGGTGGCTACCGGCATCGCGCTTTTCGAAATCGTAAGACAACGGGAAATGGACGAAGCCGGGGAGTGAATATTCCGATACGGTGACGATTTTCCGCGGAAAAGTTATCGAAAACACTGTCTTAACAACTTCTTGTATAGATTCGCGATAGGAATCGCAACCCCAGTAATTTTATCCGAAGAACTTCCACCATGAAAAGACTCAAAAAACCACCTGTGTTTCATTCTCTTTCGGCGATTTCCGCCTGCTTCTTGTCACTGTTCCTGATTTCGGCGTCGAGCGCCGTGGCGCAAGATTCCGGGGCTGAGAAAACGTATCACCGCGTGTTCGAAATACGCGTGGACCATTGGAGCGCCGACGAATTGCAGTCCGTGGAACGCACCCTCACCGAGGGCGTCATGGAGCTCCGGGAGCGCTGCGCGGAAAAACAAACTTTCCTGATCGCCGTGGACGCTTCCTACCCCAAGCGCGTCGGCGACATCCGCGAAGAAATCCGGACCCGGCTCGAGGAAACCTTTTCCCCCGACCGCGTCCATAAAATCGAATCGATTCCTCACCAAAAATCCGTAAACTATTGCAAATGATTTACTTATCATTTTACGCATCCAAAATCCAACGCGCATTGCGTTGCGCCCTTGCCGTAGTCATCACGCTCGTGGGAGCAGGGACCGCGTCGGCACAAATCGGCCTTACTTACGGTGAATCCGTCGAGGATTTGGCCGCGCGCATCGCGGGTGACGGAGTGCAGATCCTCAACCCGGTCATCACGTGCCACGACAGTGCTTACGGCTCTTTCGACATCCCAGCCGAGCTGAACTTTCCGGTGCAGAAAGGCGTGATCCTGTCGACGGGAAACATCAACAGCCTCATCGGCCCCAACAACACCGAGGCCCACACGACGGCGTGGAACACCCCCGGCGATCCGCAGATCACCTTGCTGGGCGGACAAACGAGCTTCGACGCATGTGCCTTGGAGTTCGACGTGGTGCCGGCGGGCGACACCCTTCGGTTCAATTTCACCTTCGCGAGTGAGGAATACGACGAATACGTGGGCACCCCCTTCAACGACATCTTCGCGTTTTTCATCAGCGGCCCCGGCATCGTCGGCGATCCCGGGATGAACGGCATGGAAAACATCGCCGTCATTCCCAACACCAACACGCCGGTGGGCATTTCCACGGTGAACAACGGAAACCCCGACATCGGCTTCCCGGCGCAAAACAACGAGTACTTCGTCGAGAACCCGCCGAGCATGACCGCCCCCTTCCAGTTCGACGGATGGACCAAAGGACTGTACGCCGAGAAGATCGTCCAGCCATGCGACACTTTCCGATTGAAGTTGGTCATCGCAGACGTGGCGGACAACGAATGGGACAGCTCCGTATTGATCGAAGGCATTGAAAGCAACACGGTGACGCTGGCATCGGCCACGCTCGAAGGGTTGCAATCGGTCATCGAAGGGTGCAACCCCGGTACGGTGACCTTCACGCGCTCCCCGGTGACGGACCAACCCCTTCAGGTGTCCTTCTTCGTGCAAGGCACCGCCCAAAACGGGGTGGATTTCGATCAAATCGGCGACGACCCCGACCCCGAAGTACCGAAATTCATCACCATTCCGGCCAACGAGGCGTCGGTGACCATCGACGTCATCGCCATCGACGACGGATTGGCCGAAGGCGAGGAATACATCGACTTTTACCTCGGCAATCCACTTTGCCCGGGAACCGTCAGCGACAGTTTGCGCGTGGTCATCCTCGACGAGCTCGAAGTGGCCGTGAACCCGCCCCTGTCTTTCGTGTGTCTCGGCGACGACATCACCTTCTCGGTGACCGGCGACGACGCGGCGACGTATTCGTGGAGCCCCACGGATTACCTCGACGATCCCAACATTAAAGAACCGACGGCCACGCCCCTCGCGGACATCACCTACACGGTGACCGCCACGGCGGGTGCGTGCTCGAATACCGCGACGGTGGAAGTGCAGGTAAGCGACGTCACGCTCACCGCCGACGTCACCGACGTACTTTGTGAGGGTGAAACCACCGGAGCCATCGACCTCCACTTGTCGGGTGGCCAAAGTCCATACGACGTCGAGTGGACGGGACCCAACGGATTCACCTCCGACCAAGAAGACATTTCCGATCTGGAGCCGGGCACGTACAACGTGCTGGTCAGCGACCGGGACGGCTGCACCGCCACCTTGTCCGTCGAAGTCGGCGAAGTGGCGGCCATGGAATTGGAATTGACGTCGCCGACCTTCCCGGGCGGTGACAACATCTCCTGCTTCGGTTTGTCCGACGGCCAAGCGACGGTGGAAGTCCTGAGCGGTGGAACGGCTCCTTTCACGTATTTGTGGGACGACGCCTCCTCCACCACCGATGCGACCGTCACCGGCCTTCCCGCCGGCACCTACACGGTGACCGTAACCGACGCCAACGGGTGTGAAATGAGCGCCGACATCACCTTGACCGCGCCCGACGCGGTGACGGCCGTATTGACCGACCGCACGAACATCCTCTGCCACGGCGGATCGGAAGGCAGCGCGATCATCTCCCCTCAAGGAGGCAACGGTCCCTACTCCATCACTTGGAATACGGTTCCCCCGCAATTCGGCACCGAGATCACCGGATTGAGCGCCGGATTTTACACCGCGTCCATCACCGACGTAAACGGTTGCCAAGGCACCTTCGAGGTGGAGATCGAACAACCGGCCAATCCCCTCGGCGGTACCGTATCGGTGGTGAACCCCACGTGCAGCGGCGATGAAGACGCCACGGCCACAGCTTTCATTACCGGCGGGACTCCCCCCTACTCCTATGAGTGGAGCGCCCAGCCCGGGGTCGACACCGACCACATCACCGGTTTGGCTACGGGCAACTACCAATTGACCGTCACCGACGCCAACGGGTGTACGTTCTCCATCCCCTTCAACGTGAACGCGCCCCTGCCTTTGGGCATCGACATCGTCGACGAGATTCACCCGGGTTGCCACGGAGCCGAGGATGGATTCCTCAGCGTGGAAGCCCACGGGGGAACCGGACCTTATACGTACACTTGGAACACCACCCCCGCGACCGACGGGCCCATTTTGTCGGGCTTGGGTGCGGGATCTTACACGGTGACCGTTGAAGACGCCAACGGGTGCGTGGAATCGCTGACCATCGATCTGATCGAGCCGGCTGAACTGACGCTTAGCGTAGTGAACTTGACGGAGCCCGATTGCCACGGCGATACGGACGGCTCCATCGAAGTGGAGGCCGACGGCGGCACGGCGCCCTACACGTATTCTTGGAACACCACCCCGCCCACAGCGGGTGAAACGCTTTCCGGCGTAGGTGCGGGCACCTACACCGTGACCGTGACGGACGACGCCGGCTGCACCGCCCAACTCGACGTGGTGGTTGAAGAGCCCGAGGCGCTGGAGATCACAGTCGCATCCATCCAACACGTGTTGTGTGCGGGGGAGAGCAACGGAGAGGTGACCTTGGAAATTGAAGGGGGAATCGAACCCTACGACGTCACTTGGGACGACCCCGCGGCCCAAACCGGGCTTACGGCGACCAATTTGGCGGCCGGCACCTACACCGCAACCGTAGTAGACGGCAGCGGATGCACGGCCCAACTCACCGTGACCATTACCGAGCCGACCGACCCCTTGGGAGGCAACATCGTATCGATTTCCCACGTGGGCTGTTTCGGTGACGATTCCGGATCGGCGACCGTCGAGGGTACGGGAGGTTCCGGATCGTACTCCTACTCTTGGGACGACCCCAATAACCAACAAACTTCCACGGCCACGGGATTGGCCCCGGGGATTTACAACGTGACCATCACAGACAACAACGGCTGTTCGACGCCGGTGGTGCTGCAAGTGGAAATCGAGGGACCGACGGATGCGTTGGAACTCACCTTGACTCCTTCTGTATTCGGCGGGGGACACAACGTGGCTTGCGCCACCGACAGCACCGCCACCATCGATTTGGAGATCACCGGCGGAACGGCGCCCTACGACATCCTCTGGGATTTGCCGGGCTTGGAAACTTCCACCGATGAAGACTTGAGCGACTTGCCCCCCGGCTTGTACTCCGTGACGGTGACCGACGCCAACGGTTGCGAGGCCACGGAAACCATCGAGCTGACGGCTCCCACGCCCATCTCCATCACTTTTGAAATGACGCCCAGCCTTTGCTTCGGATTGCCGCAAGGAAGCTTGTCCATCGAAATTTTCGGGGGCATCGAGCCATACGACGTGCTGTGGAACGGTCCCAACGGATTCACCTCGACGGACCTCGAACTCGAGGATATCGAAGGGGGGATTTACAACCTGACCATCACGGACGCCAACGGGTGTGAATACCTCGACGCGGTGACGGTAACCCAACCGGACGACCTCGTGATCACCGTCGACAGCATTTCGGATTACAACGGGTTCAACACGACGTGCTACAACAGCCACGACGGGGCGGTATTCATCACCCCGTCGGGTGGAACCCCGCCTTACAGCCACCAGTGGAATTCCCCCGGGAACCCCAACTTTTCCAACCAGGAAGACGTGATCAACCTCGGTCCCGGCACCTATGAAACGGTGTTGATCGACCAGAACGGCTGCGTGCAAAACGAGTTCATCGACATTGTCGCGCCCGACACCATCGGCGTGGACTTCACGGCGAGCATCTACCCCAACGGATTCAACATCAGCTGCAAGGGCGCCAACGACGGCTCCCTCGACGCATCGGGTACCGGTGGAACCCCACCCTACACATACATTTGGGCGGGACCGCCCGGATTCGGACCGGTTTTCGGCAATCCCATCACCGACCTCGGCCCGGGAGAGTACAGCGTAGTGGTCATGGACGCCAACAACTGCGTGTTCTCGGCCACCACCACTCTGACCGAACCGCCGGGATTCACCATGAATCTGATCGCAGAGACTTACAACGGAAGTCACATTTCCTGCCCCGGCGAGAGCGACGGAGCGATCAACCTCATCCTGAGCGGAAACGCGGGGCCGTACGACATCTCGTGGACGGGTCCCGACGGGTTTACTTCCACGGATGAAGACCTTTTCGACCTGCCCGCGGGCGAGTACTGCGTGACGGTGATTGACGCCAACGACTGCGAACAGACCGCGTGCATCCTGTTGGAAGACCCTGAACCCTTGGCCATTTCGCTGAGCGGCATCGATGAGACCTGCGCCGGCGACGAAGACGGAAGCATCGACGCGACGGTGACCGGTGGATCCGGCGCCTACACCTACGAGTGGACGGGTGAGAACAACTTCACCGCGACCACGGAAGACCTCACCGGCTTGTCCGCCGGCACGTACTGTCTGATCGTGACCGACGCCAACGGATGCAAAAAGCGTACGTGCATCACCATCAACTCCTTGGTGGGTCCGGAAATCGTGTTGGAAAACAGCACCGACGCCTTGTGCTTCATGGACAATTCGGCGACCATCGACATTACCGTGAACACCGCGGAGCCGAGCTACACCGTGTCTTGGACCGGGCCTTACGGTTTCGTTTCGACGGATGAAGACCTCACCGGCCTTTTCGCCGGCACGTATTGCGTCACGGTCGACGACGGCAGCGGCTGCGTGGCCCAACAGTGTTTCACCGTGGGTGAGGCACCCGAACTTTCGGGCGCGGGCGTCCGCACGTCGTACAACGGATTCCACATCGACTGCCACGGCAACGACAACGGGGGGATTTGGGCGACCGGCATCGGTGGAACACCACCTTATACTTACTCTTGGATCGGACCCGACGGATTCACGTCCACCGATTCCCTGCTCCTCGACTTGGCTCCGGGCATCTACTGCGGAACCGTGACGGATTCCCACGGATGTACGTACACTCAGTGCACGCAAATCCTCGAGCCGCCGGTGTTGGAAATGGATCCCGACGTGGTTCTGCCAGAATGCGGATCGACCGGTGAAACGGCCTCGGTGACGCTGAACGTGAGCGGCGGAGTACCGCCCTATACCTACAACTGGTCTACCGGCGACCAAACCGAATCCGTGGAACTCGACTATGGCACGCACACCGTGATCGTCTCCGACGCCAACGGGTGCGAGATGACCGAGGTCTTCGAAATCGATTTTTCCGAGTCATTGGTGGTAGGTCTGGAATCCCCTCTGCTGAGCGGCGGGGTGCACATCGCTTGCCACGGCGGAACCACGGGTGAAATCACCCTGACGGTGTACCAATCGAACGGCAACACGACCTACTCGTGGACGGGCCCCAACGGGTTCGTCTCCACCGACAAGGATTTGAGCGGTTTGGTCGCAGGCCAGTACTGCGTGACGGTGACCGACGAATCGGATTGCGAGGTGGTGGAATGCATCACGCTCACCGAGCCGGAAGTCTTGGAAATCGAAGTGGCGGTGACCGACGCCTTGTGCGACGGCTCCGCGACGGGCAGCCTCAGCGCCTCGACGGAAGGCGGCATGGGCAGCATCACCTATTCGTGGACGGGCCCCAACGGGTACACGGCCACAGGTGCGGAGATCGACGGTTTGGAAGCGGGCACGTACTGCGTTACCGCGACCGACGTGAACGGATGCAGCGTAACGACGTGCGAGGACGTGGAAGCTCCCCAGGCGCTGTCGGTGACTTTGGATTCTCCCTTGGGACCGGACGGGTACCACATCGAATGTTTCGGTGACGACAGCGGTGAGATCACCGCCGAAATCACGGGAGGAACGAGCCCTTACACTTATTCTTGGACCGGACCCAACGGGTTCGAGTCCACAGCGGAAGACCTCAGCGACCTGATCGCCGGGGAGTACTGCCTGACGGCCACCGACGCCAACGGATGTGAAAGCACGGTGTGCATAACGCTGACGGAAGCCCCGGGCATGGACATCACTCTGACGCCCTTCCTCCACCCCAACGGATTCCACGTGACTTGCAACGCCGATTGCGACGGAAGCATCGAGGGTGAAATCCTCGGAGGCGCCGAACCCCTCGTGATCGAGTGGGAAGGACCGGGAGGATTCACTTCCGATCAATTGGACATCTCGGGCTTGTGCGCGGGCGTGTATGTGCTGACGGTGACCGACGCCGACGGGTGTTCGCAGTCGACTTCGGTGACGCTGGAAGCCCCCGCGGCCATCGCCATCGACCTGAGCAGTCCGCAGTTTAACGGCGGCCACGAAGTGGGATGTTTCGGCGATTCATCCGGATCGATCGACACGGAGGTGAGCGGCGGCACGGGAAGTTACACGTACAGCTGGACGGGACCGGACGGGTTCACTTCCTCGGACGTGGATTTGGACAACCTGCCCGCGGGAACCTACACTCTGGAGATTGAAGACAGCGACGGATGCACGGCTACGGCCACCATCGAGTTGCATCAACCCGACGCGCCTCTGACGGCGGAAGCCACGAGTCCGACGCACCCCTCGGGCGACCACATAAGCTGCCACGGTGCGAACGACGGAAGCATAGAAGTGGAACCTGCCGGCGGCACACCTCCGTACGCGTACAATTGGAACGGACCGAACGGATTCACCTCCGACAGTCAAAACCCACAAAACCTCTCACCCGGCGAATACACCTTGGTAATCGAAGACGCGAACAGTTGCGTGACCACTGTGGTGGTGACCTTGACCGAACCCGACGCCCCCTTGTCGGCGACCTTGACCGCCGAGGAAATTCTCTGCGCGGGCGACGAAAACGGTGCCTTGGAAGTGGAGGGATCGGGAGGCAGCGGAGCGCTGACCATCTCTTGGATCGGGCCGGACGCGTTCTCGTCCACCGAATTCTCCATCGACGGTTTGGCACCGGGAACGTACACCTACCTGCTGGAAGACATCAACGGCTGTAGCTTGGGAGGATCGTACACTCTGGAAGCCCCCGCGCCCATCGCGATCACCGGCACCACGGTGCCTTCGGGATGCGAGGACTCCATCGGACAGGTGGACGTGACCATTCAGGGCGGCACCCCACCGTACGAAGTGTTGTGGGACAACGGAGCCACGTCGACCGACTTGACCAACGTGCCCGCGGGCGAATACAACATCAACGTGACCGATGCCAACGGCTGCATGGCCACGGCCACCTTCGAGGTGGAATCGATCAACGACTTGGAGATTGACTTCGCGGGCGAGGAGCCGGGTTGCTACGGCGAATCCAGCGGCGCCCTCGAGGCGATCGTGACCGGAGGGCAAGAGCCCATGGAGTACTCGTGGACGGGTCCGAACGGATTCACCGCCACGGGAGCGGAATTGGAAGGCATACCCGCCGGGGAATACACGGTGACGGCCACCGCGGCCAACGGCTGTGACATCACGGGCACCTACGTGTTGGATCAACCCGACTCCCTGTACATTTCGGAATTGTTCAGCCCATTGCACGGCAACGGTCACCACGTGTCGACCTTCCAGGGCAACGACGGAATCATCTTCGAGCCGGAAATCACCGGAGGTACTCAGCCGTACACCTTGTTCTACGAAGCCGACAACGGCTACACCTCGACCGGTTTCGGAGACAAAGGCGGGTTGGAAGCCGGCTATTACACGGTGGTGGTTTTGGACGCCCACCTGTGTGAAGACACGGCGCGCATCAGGTTGACCGAGCCTGTGCCCATCGAATTGCCCAACGGGATTTCGCCCAACGGCGACGGGTTCAACGACTACCTGCACGTGCGGGGCTTGGAAGGCTTCCCGGTGAACCACTTGATGGTGTTCAACCGGTGGGGCAACAAGGTATACGAGGAAAAGAACTACCGCAATTCCAATCCTTGGTACGGCACCAACGAAGACGGCGACGAGATCCCGGAGGGGACGTACTTCGTCATCGTGGAGTTGGAAGGACACGACACTTTGAAAGGATACTTGGAGGTAAGACGCTAATCACAAACGGATATGCAAAGAATTTTAACGACCCTTAGCGCCCTGATCGCCATCCTGGCATCGACAGGTTTGAGCGCCCAACAGGAAATGCTGGTGAGCCAATACATGTTCAACGGCTTGTTCATCAACCCCGCCTACGCCGGCAGCCACTCCTTCGCGGAGGCCACCGGGCTGTACCGCACGCAGTGGACGGGCTTCGACGGTGCGCCGACCACCCAGACGTTCGGTGTGGAGGGGCCCATCGCCTCCGACATGATGGGGCTCGGGCTGACCTTCATCAACGACAAGATCGGCGACACCCGGCAAACCGAGGTGTTCGCGAACTGGAGCTACCACTTGTTCATGGACCCGGAAGGGAAGATGAAGTTGAGTTTCGGTATCCGCGCCGGTTTCGCAGATTATTCCTCGAAGTTGAGCGACACGTACGTGTTCGACGAGGGCGACCCCGTGTTCATGGAGGACGTGGGCAACGCCTTCGTGCCGAAGTTCGGCGCGGGCCTGTACCTGTACACCTCGAAGTGGTACGCCGGGGTGAGCGTCCCGACGATCTTCGCCGGGGACGAGAAGGTGAGGTTCAACATCAACGACGTGGGCGATCGGTACTTCGAGCCCCACTCCTACCTGACGGCGGGATACGTATTCGACCTGAACCCCAACCTCCGGCTGAAGCCCTCCTTTTTGGTGCGGTACCTGGCCGGGGCGCCGGTGCAGGCCGACCTGAACTGCAACTTGCTGATAAAAAACACTTTTTGGATCGGAGCGTCCTACCGAACGGGCGACGCGGTGATCGGGTTGCTGGAATACAACATCGGAGATGATTTCCGGGTGGGCTACGCCTACGATTTCACCACCACCGACATCGGGAACCACAGCAACGGGTCGCACGAGTTCATGTTGAGTTACAAATTCGCCAAAGACCCTATCCGAACCAAATCCCCACGCTATTTCTAAGACCAATGAGACACAGAAATCCTCTTCTTTCCGTCGCATTCATTTTGCTTTTGATCGTCACCACCGGGTGCAGCAACGCACTGATCAAGTCCGGCGACCGCGAGATGGAAAACCTGAGCTACTCCAAGGCCATCCGCAAGTACGAAAAGGCACTGCGGGGGCAGCCCGACAACCCCGAGCTCAAGCTGAAGCTCGCCAACGCCCACCGCATCCTCAACGACGCCCCGGCGGCGGAGAAGTACTACACCGAGGTGGCCGACACCATCGAGCTCCCCATGCAGGAGAAGTTGCACTACGCGCAAGTGCTCATGAAAAACGACAAGTACGACTTGGCCATTCCCTATTTGGAAGAGTATTTGAACGCCCACCCCGACGACGAATTGGCGAAAGACCTCTTGTTGTCGACGCGTCGCGCGCCCGAGATGAAGGAAGACACCATGGCGTACGAGCTGAAGCCCCTGCCCCTGGACTTCCTGGTGTCGATGTTTTCGCCGGCGGCTTACGGCAACGGATTCGTGTTTCCCGCGGAGACGGAGATCGTACGCGCCGCTTCGACCAACCCCTGGACGGGGTATTCGTTTTTGGACCTCTACTACATAGACCGGGACAATCAGGGGCACTGGAACATCCCCCGGGATTTTTCCACCGTGCTGAACGGGCCCTTCCACGACGGTCCGGCGACCTTCAACAGCGACCAGACGGAAATCATCTACACGCGCAGCACCATGCGCACGGAAAAGAAAAGGCTGGTGAACGAGGAAAACGAAAACCAATTTTCCCTCTACCGCAGCGTAAAGATTGACGGGGAGTGGCAAGAGCCCACGCAGCTGCCGTTCAACAGCATCCACTACAGCGTAGGGCACCCCGCCTTGAGTCCCGACGACCAGGTGCTGTACTTCTCCAGCGACATGCCGGGGGGATTCGGGGGCAGCGACTTGTACAAGTCGGTGCGCCAAGGCGACGGATGGTCGGAACCCATCAATCTGGGAAGCACCATCAACACGCCGGGCAACGAGGTTTTTCCCTACGTCTCGCCTTCGGGCAAACTCTATTTCTCCAGCGAGGGTCACATCACCTTCGGTGGGTTGGACGTGTTCGTATCGGAATTGCAGGGCGATTTGTGGACCACCCCGCAGAACTTGGCCTACCCCTTAAACTCCAGCCGGGACGATTTCGGCATTTGGATCGACGAGGGTGACACGACGGGATTGGTGTCGTCGGACCGCTCGGGGGTAGACATGATTTACACCTTCGCCAAGATCAACCCAATCTTCGTGCTGCACGGCATGGCGAAGCTGAAGGCCAACCAATTGCCCATCGAAGACGTGCACATCACTTTGATCAACTTCACCGACGGAGACACGGCGTACGTGCGCACCGGCGAGGACGGGAAGTTCACGTTCCACCTGTTGCCAAACAAGAAATACAAAGTCATCGGCGAGAAGGAAGGGTATTTCACGCTGTCGGAAGAATTCTCCACCGGCCAGGCAGGTTTGGAGAAGGACATCGACTTCTCCTTTGAGATCGACGAGATCGTGGAGAGCGAAAGCGGCACGGGCAGCGGCAAGAGCGGTGACGGCACGGGGATCGCCGCCAAGGTGTACGACATCGGCGAGATCTTTTACGACTTCGCCAAGGCGGACATCCGCATGAGCGAGCAGCCCGCGTTGGACAAGCTGGCGCGGTTGCTGAAAGACAATCCCGGCGTGACCATCGAGGTGCAGGCGCACTGCGACAGCCGTGGCACTCACGCGTTCAACCAAGGCCTTTCCGAGAGGCGTGCCGCTTCGGCGGTGGAGTACCTCGTGGGCAAGGGCGTGGAGCGCTCGCGATTGAAGGCGAAGGGATTCGGTGAAACGCGTCCGGTGAACGAATGCGTGGACGGCGTGGAGTGCAGCCCCGAGCAGCACCAGCAAAACCGACGCGCGGAATTCATCGTGTTGAGCGGAAAGTAATTATTCGGGCAGTGTCCCGGGAGGAAAATAAAAGCCGCGCGCCAATCGAAATCGGCGCGCGGCTTTCTGTTGTGTGCCCACGGGCTGTTTCATCCCCGTGGCCACCGGTTTGCGGCACTTACCCGCGCGATTGCAGCGCGAGCTTCTTGTTCCTGCCTCCTTCCAAAAATTTTCGTCGGCGGATTTCGCCGAAGGGCGCGTCTTCCACGTGTGAAGCAATCCACGTGCCGAAGTCGAAGAAATCGATGAGAATGCGGTTGCCGTCGTTTTCGAGCTGCTCGTCGAGGGCCGTTTGAAACTCCCGGAAGATCGCCGCTTCCTCGTCGGGGCCGGGGTTTTTCGCAAGGCGTTTCATGAAGTTGATGATCACGGTTTCGATTTCGTGGTCGCGGCGGCGCTTGCTCAGGTAGCGGGTGGTGGACTTGATGATGTAGTTCAGCAGGTCGTAGTTGCCCAGTTCGTAGTGCACCACGAGGTTGAAGAGTCGGGCATAGCCGTACACGTCTTGCCTGAGGTGGGTTTCGTTGTCGTTCAGCACGCGGTTGAGCCAGTGCAGGGTCTCCTTGTATCGGCCGGCGCCGAAGTACACCGTGGCGATGGTGTTGTGGAAGAGGAGTTCCTGCTCCTTGTGCACTCTGGTTTCGTTTTCGTTCATCCACTCGATGATGCCCTCCATGGCGTCCATGGCCTTGTCGTATTCGCCGGTGTGTTCATAGATGCGCAGCTCACCGCGGTAGGTCGATTTGAAGATCATCAGGGCGATGTCTTCCGAGGCGAATTCCGTCTGCTTTCCGATGTCGCGCATGGCGCGAATGGTTTCCCTGGCCTTGTCGATCTTGCCCATTTCGATTTCGAGGTTGAGCATGTTGGCGAGGGTTCGCACGTAGCGCTTGGGCAGGTCTTTGCGCAGGTTGGTGTTCTTGTCGAGGATGGCGCGCACGCGCATGAATTTCACGTAGGCGGTTTCCTTGTCGACGTTTGCGCGGGCGCAGAAGCCTTGGATGTAGTAGCAGATGGTGGCCGCGCGGTCGCTTTGCGCGGTGTTGCGCCCGAGGATGAGGGGGTGGTGGGAAATCTCCTCCACCAAGGCACGGTCTTCGTCGCTGCGCACGTAGCCACCGCTGCGGAACACGTAGTTGATTTTGCTGTAGAGGATGTGGTAGGCGGCCAGGTTGCGCAATTTTTCGATCACGTCTTGCTCCTCCTTGATCAGCGCGTCGAGGTCCTTGCCGAACTCCCCCGCTTCGTAGGCCTCTTCCAGCAAGAGCTTCTCCCAGTTGAGCAGTTCGAAGTGGTAGTAAAACTTCTCGTAGGCCACGGCCATTTTCTTGGCGCGGATCAGG
The DNA here is from genome assembly GCA_964574635.1 of uncultured Cryomorphaceae bacterium. Classification (GTDB taxonomy): domain Bacteria; phylum Bacteroidota; class Bacteroidia; order Flavobacteriales_D; family Cryomorphaceae; genus CAZNOG01. The sequence continues at coordinate 113,955 of CAZNOG010000009.1, forward strand.
AAGCGGTTGCACTCGGCGAAGAGCGCCTTTTTGTACAGTATCTCAATGTTTTTGATCTCCTGCTTCAGCAAGCTGCTCACCGAGTTGTCGGCGTGGTAGGCGCGGAGGCTTTTCAAGATCAATTTGTAGAGGTGGTTCTTCTCCGAGGGGAAGTGATTGACGAAACGCTCGCCGGCAAACTGCTTTTTGATGTCGGCTTCCTCATACACCTGTTGCTTGTCGATGGCGTCGAAGATTTTCAGGTAGTTCTTTTCACCCGCTTGGAGGGAAGAGCTCAACTTGAAAAATCGTTTTTCACTTTTGGTGAGTGACTTGATCAGGTCAAACAGGTCTGTGGACGGTTTCATTGGGATTACAATGTTTAGCAATACAAAAAAAACGCGATGGCACGGATAATACAATCGCAATCGGATTTTCCCCACCGCCGAGGCCGAAATAGAAATGCAAGAGCCGGGGAATGCGCGTCGCGGGTGGCGTGGCGTTTTGGGGGCGGGCAAAAAAAGGGGGTGGAAAAGCCGAAGCGCTTTTCCACCCCCGATAACCATCCTCGCCGACCGATTGGACGACGGGATGACACAGGAAAACTCAATGGGTCAGAAGCTCTTCACCAGGTCGTCGAGGGCGAGGTGTAGGTTTTGGCCGCGCAGGTTTCGTGCGATGATAGTGCCCTCGGCGTCGATCAGAACGCTGTAGGGAATGGATCTCACGGCGTAGATGGCGGCCGGTTCCGATTGCCACCCTCCGAGGTCGCTCACGTGGTAGGGCCAGTTGAGGTTGTCTTGCGCGATGGCGGCCACCCATCTGTCTCGGCTTTTGTCGAGGCTCACGCTATAAATTTCAAATCCTTTGGCGTTTTTGAATTTCGCCTTGCTGTACTTGTTGTACGCGTTCACCACGTTGGGATTTTCGCGTCGGCAGGGCCCGCACCAGGAAGCCCAAAAATCGATGAGCACGACCTTTCCGCGGAGGGAAGAGAGTTTCATCACCTCGCCGTCGGGGTTTTCGAAGGCCAGTTCCGGTGCGGTATCGCCGATCTCCAGGCCCACCTGTCCGGTTTTCACCACTTTGGCGGGGGGCGTAGTCTCGAGCGCCGTATCCCCGGGGTGTGGTCGGGTCATGGCGATCAGCGCCATGAAAATGAGGGGAAAAGAAAGTTTAACTGTATGCATAATCCTGTGTTTGTATCGAAAATCCATGGTTCCTGTACGGCGGGTCCACCCCAAAGTTGCCTACGACTACGGGTCGGTTTTCCTTGCCTCCGGCGGCGGTGAAAAGACGTGCACTCGTCGGACGCGCAGGGTTTTTTGGGTTTTTGTGGGTGTATCGCAACTCGCAAAATCCACCTTGGGTTCCAGTCTGCAATGTATCCATTTTTTTTCTGGGTACGGTGTTTTGGAGGGGATTTCGATCGGCTGAAGCAAGTTCCGTACCAAGGTTGAATTCCGAAACGAGTTCGGAATGACGCATTGGTTGCCGGTCTCGTGTCCCCGCGGGGTTTTACCATATTGGGATTGCGTAGGGTGTGGTATCATTCGAACGTGTATGGCGCCGTTTTTTTTACCACATAGGCACATAGGGTTTTACGCAAGGGTGTGGAATCATGCGGAGGTTTCAGAAGTTCGCATAGATTTGGCGCTGCGCTTCAAACGATGTCATCCAACCCGATCCCTCCGCTACAAAGAGATTCCGAAACAAGTTCGGAATGACGCGTAGGGTGGAGTGGACGTCCGACAACCGAAAAACAGCGAACTTCCCCTATTCTGTGCTCTATGTGGCGTAGAGCGGGTGTAAAATGTGGGATTGGGAAGATCAGGTGAAACGGGCTGCGTATCCCGGTAATTATGGTATTAAGTGTTTCGTGCTATTCTAGTTTCACTTATCGCGAAAAAGTTCGTTCGGGTTAATAATGGGCAATACAAAGTCTTGAAGTGCCGTGCCTTGTAAACGGGTTAATAAAATCCCTCTCGATGTGGAATAGGTAACGGCTGAAAGTGCGTTTGCCAATGTGGGATCTACGTTCATTCGTTTGTTTTTTCCCTCCATGACGAGCTCCTCGAGGTTTTCAATACCGTATATAAAAATCAAATGGAAAACTCCTTTGGCTTCCGTTTCATTTTCGCCTTTGCTAACGGTGTTCAGACTCACATTGAATTCAGCCTTCGCCAATTTCTCTTCAATGTTAAAAGCCAACTGAAAAGTCTTTTTCAATTGGTGACCCCTTACTTTGTCCACGTCAAAATTTTCCGGTGTGTCCACCTGCCCTTTCTTCATTTTGAACTCAATCAAAATGATCTTTTCCGGGTCGAAAACGTTTTTACCCTGCATGGCTCAATTCAGTATAGGATTCTATCCCTCGAGCACTTCGCCAAGCTTTACCACTGGTTTTTGTGTCGAGTTTTCTGATACTCACAAAGGTATGCACCTTGACCTCATAGCCATCCTCTACAAATTCCGTCTTTACTTTCTTCTTGGGCACTTCCAATAAGGGCTCACCCAGTTGAGCCGACAATTTGGCCAGAGAGCGCAAAGTGAAATTATGCTCTCCGTTCAGCCATTTGGATATTTCGGATGGTTGCTTGTCCATCCTTTCAGCCAGTTCTTTTTTGCTGATTTTGTTTTCAAGCAAAAGCTGGTTGATGCGAACCACCAAGTCGGCATACCAATCCACGAATATCTCAACATCCTTTGGGGTGTTATCTAATATTCTTTGGAAAACCTCGCTTCTCATTTTGTTTGCTCTTTATATCGTTATATCCTCTCCGCCGTCGAAACAACGAAATGTTCGTTGGTCCTCATCGATGTATATGTCTTTGTCTCTCAACGCATCCAATATGCGTTTCGCAAAAGTATTGGCTTCTTGAAACACCATACTCGTCTTTCCCCCTTGGGCAGTACCGGCTGTTTTCTCACCACCGTTAAAGAGTACCACCAAAGTTTTCGAGATTCGCAGACAATATAAACGAAGGGGGAAATTGCCATAATTAATGTAAAGGTCTTCCACTTCATAAGTACCTGACGGGGGAAGTGCCTGCGCTGCATTTTCAAATCTGAAGAATTCTTCCACCGCTCCCATTTCATCGCCGATCTTTTTGGAAATAAATTTTGCCAATTCTTGGAGCGGCCGTTGAAATTCGATGTTGTCCTCATATTTTACGAGAAACTTATCGGTTTCGGAAAGCTGTGCATCTAACCACCTCACGGTGTAAAACGTGCATACTTTCCCATGATCGTCAAATATTTCCAATGCAAAGGTATTCACTTTTAAACGAATTGCACAGTCTTTTGTTATACTTTTAAGTTAATTTCACAAAACGATCTATTATCTCACTACCCATCAGCAGTTTAGATATATTACTCCAAACCCAAATCCACCAAACATTCATTTAAGCGAAAAATCGGTGGTCACATTCCCCTTCAAGGGAGAATACTATTGCAAAACACGCTTCATAGCGTTCACCCCCACTCACAATCAAGTTCATAGCCAACTAAATTACAACTCTTTTAGGGAAAAGCAATTGCTTGGCATTAATTTTCAAAGTCGTACCGATGGGCCGAAGCGGTAAGTGTGGGGTGAGGAAGTGGGGAAAGAGGGAGGGCGGTTGGATTGTTGAATGTATGGCGGGCATTTCTACTTTTGCGGTACATTGCAGCTTATGACGCGAAAAGAACTGAACCTCACTTTCCACGTGGTGGATACCCCGGAGGGGCTCGACGGGGAAGACCGGCGCCTGTTTTCCCGGGCGGTGGAAGCCAAGGAAACCGCACACGCCCCGTATAGCCACTTTCGGGTGGGGGCGGCTTTGTTGCTGGAAAACGGCGAGGTGGTGACCGGCAGCAACCAAGAGAATATCGCGTATCCCAGCGGATTGTGCGCGGAGAGGGTGGCGATGTTCGCCGCGGCGGCGCAGTACCCGGGCATGGCCATGGTGGCGCTGGCGGTGGCGACCGACCACGAGGCCGTCGAAGAAGGAGAAGCCCCTGCCCCACACGGGACGTCCGAAACGGAAAGCCAAGCCGACACCATTTCGCCCTGCGGGGGGTGCCGGCAGGTGATGGTGGAATACGAAAGGAAGCAAGCGCGTCCCCTGAGGGTGCTCTGCGGCGCGAGCGAGGGTCCGATCACGATTTCCGACGACGCCGGGTCGCTGATGCCTCTGGCGTTCTGGTCGCAATTGTGAGAAGGAACGGCCGAAGAGGGTTGGGCAATAGACTGATATTTAGTTGGCTGTCGCACGGAAGTGATGTGCGCTCGGGGTCGCCGAACCCGCTTCGATGGATGGGTGGGAATAAGGCTGCAAGGGCTGATACGTTTCGTATATTTGCAGCCACATTTGTATTTAGGTCTGTACCAACGCTGATATTATGGCCACGAAAACGAAGAAATCACAAGCGGAGAGCCCCGAGAAAGAGGGCGCACACAACAAAGGACGGAAGAAATCCGAGGTGAAAGCCGAAGCCAACGGCAAGGGCACCGCGAAGTCGGCCAAGAAGTCGACCAAATCGACGAAACCGACGAAGACCGGCAAATCCGGCAAGAAGGGTTTTTCCAAAGAGACGTATTTGGAGTGGTACGAGATGATGTTGTTCATCCGCCGCTTTGAGGAGAAGACCGGGCAGTTGTACATCCAACAGAAATTCGGCGGATTCTGCCACCTCTACGACGGTCAGGAAGCGGTGGTGGCGGCGTTGGCCTCCGCCAAGCGCAAGGACGACCGCGTGATCACGGCTTACCGGGACCACGCCCACCCCATCGCGTTGGGTTCGGACCCGCGGAGGGTGATGGCTGAGTTGTTCGGCCGCACCACGGGATTGGCCAAAGGCAAGGGAGGCTCCATGCACATGTTCGACAAGGAAGTGCACATGTTCGGTGGGCACGGCATCGTAGGCGGACAGATCGCGTTGGGGGCCGGCATCGCCTTCGCCGACAAGTACCGGGGCGGCGACCAGGTGACCTTCTGCTACATGGGCGACGGGGCGGTGCGTCAAGGCATTTTGCACGAGACCTTCAACATGGCGATGTTTTGGAAATTGCCGGTGGTGTTCGTGATCGAGAACAACAACTACGCCATGGGCACCTCGGTGGAGCGCGTGAGCAACGTGACCGACCTGAGCAAATTGGGCCTTTCTTACGATATGCCTTCCATGTCGGTAGACGGCATGAAGTGCGAAGACGTGCACGAGGCGTACGAGAAGGCCGCCGATCACGCCCGTTCGGGAGAGGGGCCTTACCTGCTGGAAATCCGCACTTACCGATACAAGGGCCACTCCATGTCGGACCCCGGGAAGTACAGAACCCGCGAAGAGGTGGACCAATACAAGGAGAAAGACCCCATACTCTGGGTGAAGCACACCATCAAGAAAGAGGGTTGGATGAGCGAGGAGGACTTCAAAGCCATGGACAAGGACATCAAGGAACGGGTGGAAGAATGCGTGCAATACGCCGAAGACTCGCCCAAACCTGCTCCGGAAGAGCTGTACGAGGACGTGTACATCCAAGCCGATTACCCTTACGTGAAGTACTGAAACCGCCGATAGCCGGCCGAAAACATACAGCATTATGGCAGAAATAGTTCGCATGCCCAAATTGAGCGACACGATGACCGAAGGCGTGGTCGCGGAATGGCACAAGGAAGTGGGGGACATGGTGAAGGCGGGAGACCTCTTGGCCGAAATCGAAACGGACAAAGCCACCATGGAGTACGAATCCTTTCAGGAGGGAGTGCTCTTGTACAAAGGCGTGGAAACCGGCGAGGCCAAGCCGGTGGAAAGCATTTTGGCCATTCTCGGCGAGGAGGGTGAAGACTACAAGGCCCTGCTTGAGAGCGAGGGCGGGGATAACGGAGCCGAGGCCAAAGCCGAGGGCGACGACGCTGCGAAAGACGAGGAAAAGGAAGACGGCGGAGACATAGAAGAAACTGCGGAAGAGCGGCCCGCAGCACGGCAAGACTCGGGCGACTCCGGGTCGAGGGAGACGGAATCGCGGGACGGCCGCCTGAAGGCCTCTCCTCTGGCGAGGAAAATGGCGCAGGAGCTGGGCATAGACCTGGGTGACGTGAAGGGCACCGGCGAGGGCGGGCGCATCGTAAAACGCGACATAGAAAGCTACACCCCCAAAACCTCAAAAACCACGCACGCCCCTGCGTATGCGGTAGGGAAAGAATCTTACCGCGACGAGAATATCTCGCAGATGCGCAAAACCATCGCGAGGCGGCTTTCGGAGAGCAAGTTTTCGGCGCCGCATTTTTACCTGACCATCGAGCTGGACATGGACAGGGCCATGGCTGCGCGGAAGGCGATCAACAAGGCGATAGAGCCGGCGAAGATTTCGGTGAACGACCTGGTGATCAAGGCTGTGGCCGCGGCGCTGCGCAAGCACCCCCAAGTGAACGCGTCGTTTATGGGCGACAAGATCCGCTACAACGACCACATCCACATCGGGGTGGCGGTGGCGGTGGACGAGGGTCTGCTGGTGCCGGTGGTGCGCTTTGCGGATACGAAACCGCTGACGGTGATCAACGACGAGGTGAGGGACCTGGCCGAAAAGGCGCGGAACAAGAAGCTGCAACCGGCGGATTGGGAGGGCAATACCTTCACGATTTCCAACTTGGGGATGTTCGGCATTGAGGAGTTTACGGCGGTGATCAACCCGCCGGATTCGGCGATTCTGGCCATCGGCACCATCGTGGAAAAACCGGTGGTGAAGGACGGACAGATCACGGTGGGGCACCGCATGAAGGTGACGATGTCTTGCGACCACCGCAGCGTGGACGGAGCCGTGGGCAGCGCGTTCCTTCAGACTTTCCGCAAGTACATGGAAGACCCGGTGCTTATTATCGCGTGAGATCGGTCGATTGGGTTCCCTACACGTGAGCCCAATCGAAAATCGACGGGATTTAACTTACGCCCAAAATCTTCAGAACCACCTCCTTTCGGCTGCGGGAAATTCGGATTTCCACGCCATTTTCCATCAGGAGTTTGCCACCGTCGGAGCGCAAATACTTTTCAATCCGACTGGTATTGACCACATAAGAGTTGTGCACACGGCAAAACGGGAATCCCCCGAGTAAATGCTCTACTTCCTTGAGGGTCTTGGCGATGAGCATCCGCTTGCTGCCTGTCAGATACAAACGCGTGTAATTGCTTTCACTCCCACAATAGAGAATGTCCTCCTTGCGCACGAAATCCAAACCATAAACGGTGGGAAGTGCAATTTTATCACTTCCGTCCCTACCTTCCATAAACGCATTGAAAACCGATCGTACATCTTCCAGCCGCAGCACCGCAGCTCCCGTATCCAAACGCTCCAACGACTCCTTCAAGGCCGAATCCTCAACGGGTTTCAACAGGTAGTCCAGTGCATTTACGCGAAATGCCTTGATGGCAAATTGGTCGTAAGCGGTTGTGAAAATTACTTTCAAATCCTTGCGGTTCAGCGCTTTCAAAAACTGAAACCCGTTCATTCCGGGCATCTCAATATCGAGAAACAGCACGTCGGGGTTCAGGGCCGGCAATTGCTCCAGGGCTTTGAAGACATCGGAAAACACGTGAATATCCGGTTCGTTGCGACCCAGCCGCACGAGCTGCATGCGCATTGTTTCCCCCGCGTGGGTTTCGTCATCCAGTATGGCCAGCTTCATTGTTTATCAGTAATGGAAGTGTGATCACAACTTTCGTTCCCACCGCGGCTCCATATCGATCTTTCAAATCGATAATCTCGGCACTACATCGAATATTGTAATTTTTTTCAATGATTTCAAGGCGATTGCCGGTAATCTCCGTTCCCACCGACTTTTTCTTGAGCGCCGACTTGCTTTGGATCTTCGCCGCCATTTCACGTCCCACTCCGTCGTCCACCACCTCAACCACTAAATTCTCGCCACGGACCGCGAGGGTAATCTCCACTCTTCCGTTCCCTTTCTTTTGCCTCAGCCCGTGCCATATGGCATTTTCCACATAAGGTTGAATCAGCATGGGCGGAATGCGCAGCCCTTCGGTATCGATCCCCGGTGCCACATCGAGCGATAATGCATATCGGTTGTCGAACCGAAGGGATTCCAAATCGATGTACAACCTCAACGCCTCCAACTCTTCATTGAGGGGAACGGTGCTTCGTGTGGAATTTTCCAATATCATCCTCACGAGTTTGGAGAATTTCACCAAGTACCGCTCCGCCTCCAAGGACCGTCCCTTCATTATTTCATGGCGGATTCCGTTGATGCTGTTGAAGAGAAAGTGGGGGTTTATCTGTGCCCTGAGCGCAGCCAATTCCGTATCGGCCAATTTCTTGTCAAACTCCATTTTCAAGCGCTCCTCCCGCCGCACGTTGCGGATGTGCACCCGGTGGAAGCTCCCGGCCATTGCCACCGCAAAAAGAACACATAGGGCGACAAACCACCAAGTTTTCCAAAATGGAGGCACAATGGTGATGGGTAGCGAAACCAAGGTCACCGTGGAGCGTCCGTTGAAATCGGCCACCCGGGCCTCAAAAACAAAATCCCCTCCCGGCACATTGGTAAATATGGCTTTGCGGTCCGGCCCGGCCTCCACCCATTCATCTTCGAAACCGCGGAGCCGGTACCAGAGCGTGTGCACGTCGGGGTTGAACACGTCGACAATGCCCACTTGGATAGAGAAGAAATTTTGAAGATAAGTAAGGGTGATCTCCCGCAGATTGTGGTAAATCCCGGAAGGATGCAGCTCGTTTTGAAACACCTGAACTGAAGCGATGTAAAGACTGGCATCATTCGGACCCACATTCATTTCGCCCATATTAAACCAAGTGAGCACCTCCCTGTTGCCCACCAGAAATACCGAATCGGAAACTTGAACAAATGGCGAAAAGGGCCCGGTGACGGGAAATCCGAGTGAATTGGGGAACGAAAACTTGCGCTCCATCCCGGCAAACCGGACCAATCCCTCCCCCGTCGTCACAAATGTTTCCCCATCGGGCAAGTGGTGGATTCCGTGCGCACGCTCGCGGGAGAATCCCTCCTTCTCCCCCGGAATCCGCACGTCACCCAAGCTCATGTCATAGGGAAAATCGAGTATGCCCACACCGTTTCTGTTGTCCAACAGCCACATCGAACTGTCGGCGGGGTTTACTTTGGCTTGGTACACCACCCGGAGGGAAGTGGACGAGTCCTTCCGCGTTTCCCGGTCGGAATTCACGAAAGTGCCATGTTCGGAATCGTATAAAGTCACGCCCTTTTCGGAGGCGATGACCAGCCGCCCGAGGGGGTCGGAGTCCAACCCGAAAATATAGCTCGACGAAGCCGGCGAATTCGGATTGTCGGGATCGTGAACCAGGTTGTTCAATACGCGCAGGTTGGAGTCGAGCACAAACACCCCGTTGTGGCGGGTAGACAGGTAGTATAGACCGTCCGTATGTCGGTGGATATTACTGAAATACCCCATGTTTGGCGTTTGGTGCAAGTCTGTTTCTGCGAGCCGCAAACGCTTTTGGCCCACATCGTAAGTATAGAGGTCGAAAGCGCCCACAACGAGGAGTTCACCATCGCGATGGGGTTTGATGTCTGTTATCCAAACCATCTCCCGCCGCTCTCCCACGCGGTGTCCCGGCGGGGGCTTCACCAAATTTATGCTCCTGTTGCTGCGGTTGGCAAGGTAAAGTCCCTCCCCTGCATATCCGCCCACGAGCACCTCCATGGAATCGAGGGGGAACACCACACCCATGTTGAATCGACCCTTCAAGTGGTTCGACGCGATGGGAATGGTCAGTTTGGAAAACATTTTCCCCGCCGAGGGATAAAGCCTTACCCCTTCGCGCGTGGCGATGGCGGTATTTCCCCGCGAATCGATCATCATGTCGTAGGCATAGAGGCCACAGAGGTCGGAGGGACCCGTCCCGGCGCAATCGCCGATGGTGTATATGGTTTCTTCAACCAAGTCGAGCACGGCGATTCCCCGGGTATTGCTCACCAACCACATGGAATTTTCGTCCCGCGGCACCACCTTTTGGTAGTTGTTTTCGCGTAGGTGAAGCGGGTTGAAATTCTTTTCGGAGTTTGCCCGCCAAGTATGGGTTTGGGTGTCGAATGCAAATATTCCCCGTCTGAAAGTTGCGAGGTACAGTCTTCCGTCGGGGCCCGCCGCGCCATTTCTGAAACTTCGCACCTCCGGGTGTGCCACCGGATGCCCGGGAGGCACGTCGTCGAACATCGTCCATTCTTCGGTGGAGATGCGAAACCGCCACAGTCCGTCCAAGGAGGGCATCCACACCAAGTCCACGTCATTCGGGTCTTGAAGAAAATCGGTGATGATTTTTCTTTGTCGGTGCCGGAAGGAACTGGTATCGGCGGGTGGGACAAAGGTTTGGAAAGCGTTTGTCTCGGTGTCGAGTCTGGCTACCCCCTGCCCATCCACGCTTACCCACAATCCGCTTTCCAATTGCGTAATTTCCGTAATCCGCTCGCGGGAATTCACCTCGGGAAAAATCTCATAACGCTCGAAATCACCCGAATCCTTTCGGTATCGGCAAATCCCGCCGGGGGAAGTTCCCACCCAGAGGTTTCCCTCCGCGTCAATGGCCAACTCACCCACTACATTTCCCGAAATTGTGGCCGGATTCCGCTCGTCTGATACAAAAATGCGTATGATGCCCCCATCGAAACGCACCAAACCCCTGGGGGTACCCATCCAAAGGAGGCCGTCACTATCCATGCACACTTCCATCACCGTATTGGACGGAAGCCCGTCGTCGGCGGTCAACGCCCTGTATTTCTCGAGTCCGTATTGGGCGGCGGTATGGCTCTGCCCCCAACCGGAGGCCGGCATCCACAAGGCAAAAGCAATCGGAAAGAGGCTCAAAAATCCCTTAAAACACGGCAAAATATGGCGTTTGCGAACAAAAATAGCCGAATTATCGGGTTTATGGGAACGCTGCCCGACTTATTCGGTTCGGATACCCACTTCATCGCTCAGTTCCCACCGCTTGCCATCGGGCTCCAACACGGCCACGCGGTACCGGTATTCCGTATTCGGCGCCACGTGGGCATCGGTAAAGTCCGGAGAGGCCGAGCGACCGATGTTGCGGAAACGACCATTTTCCACGGCGCGGTACACCAGAATCACCTTTTGGTTGTCGGTATGGTTTTCCGGGCATATAATTTCCACATTGCCGTCGGCATAGGTAATGGAGGAAATTTCCCCTCGGTTCGATTCCCGCCGGGTTTCGGAGAAGGCGCGCACGGTATTGGACGGTTTGCCCCTATTGCCGGATGAGTCGACCGCCGCCACACGGTACATCACAAAATTGCCGGCGAGTAATGTGGAATTCGCCACCCGTACTTGGTGTACATTCGGGGCGGTTCGCGTTACCTCCGCCCATTCGGAATCGGCTACGCCCCGTACTTCGACGCGGTAGTGCTCCACATCGCGGGAGGAGCTCGGGCGCCAGGTCAGTTCCGTTTCGCCGTCCGCGATGGCTTCCGCGCCTTCCAGCAAGGGTGCCGTTGGCGGAATCAGATCGGGAATCACCACTCGGAGCGGTTCCGAGGGTTTGGAGTGGTTGAAATTGTTGTCCAATGCCACCACCCTGTAATACACCTCTTTGTCGAGCTTGCGGGGCAAGGTGTCCCTGAATTCGGGTGTGTAAATCGGTACGGAAGTGAGTGGATAGAAACCGTGCTCCTTTCTATAGGCCCTGTCCACGCGGTAGCCCTTGAGGTCGAGCACGTCAGGGGCTTCCCAACTGAGCGTCACCACCATAGAAGTATCGCAGGTTCCCGTCAGACCCACCGGCACAGGCGGGGGGATGGTATCCACCACCACGAGGTAGGCAAGGTCCGATACGGCGGCATTGCGCGCGGTGTCAACGGCGAGGAGGCGGTAAAACCTGAAAAACCGCTGCGTAAGGTCGTAGGTGTATTCCCGGGCAGTGGGGGGCAACAATTCCGAATGGATTCTGCTGTATTCTCCCGTTTCCGAATCCGAAGCGATGATTTGGAATCCGAGCAGATCGGCCTTGGCTTCTGTTTGCCAAGAAAACCGTGCTTCGGTGGGTGTAGCGTGCACCACACTGAAACCCATGGGCACGCTCGGCGGGGTGATATCCCTCCCTGCCACAACCAACGTGTCGTTGGCTGTGGTCAGGTGCCCAAAGGCGTCGAATCCGCGGAGGATATAGTGGTAATTCGTGTAATTCTGCGGTATACTGTCGGTTATTTCGATCATGCCCACCTCACCGTAAGGCGATTCACTATTGAAAACCAAGGGGATTCCCAGCGCCCGAAAATCCCTTCCGTCATCCGATCTGAAGACTTGGTAAGCGGCGATTTCATCTTGGTAGGGCGTGTGTTCCCAACTCAGTTTTATCGCTTTGTCCAGCGGTTTTGCCAAGAGTTTCGGTCCGGTAAAGGTTTCGGCCAAATTCCGCGTGTCGCCGACAATGGTCCCGTACAATTCGGGCATTCCCGACACTTCCACCCGAAAACGGTACCGCGAGGGAGACCCGTTGAATCGGGTTTGGAGTCCGCTCATTGCCGAGAGTTCGCTGTCGTAGCACGAAAAAAGCGTATATGCCAGAAAGTGCATGATCATTTCTTCGTTCATGGCCTGAATGTCCGCATAAGTTTGTCCTTCGGGTACATAGCTTTGGTTGTAGAGGATATTGCTCATGGTTTCGGCGTGTTCCCGATTTCCGTCAAAATTTGCGAAGGCCGATTCCCGTGCGGGGAGCACGGTGTTTCCAATGGGTTGGTAATCGGTCCAAGCATTGTTTTCCCATGCCGAAACCGAAAAGTCCAAGCCCTTTCTCGTCGCGTGAAACCAAGTGGTGCGATCGACGGGGATGGCCTTGAGGAGCACATTCCCATCGCGGAGACCCACATTCAAGTATATGGGTTCCTCCGCCGGCATTTCTTGGGCCCGGAGCATGGTGGAACACAGGGTGGCCATGAGAGCCACTAGAAGTATGCGGTATTTCATGCGGTTTTTTTAGGGGCAATTAATCGAAGGTGACGTTCAGGACTTTGGACAATGTCGCTTCCGAGTATACCTTCGGCAAATTGTGCGTACTCATGAGTTCGAGGCGGTAGGACCCGGCAGGCATGTGCATATAGGCATCCATGAGCGACTCGGAATAGTTGATGTTCACAAAAGGGTTGTTGTTAATCACATTGATGGCCGTTTGGCGCGCGTCATAGGCATTCCGGTCGAAATTGACCACGAGTTCCAGGTGTGTATCTCCTCCGTTGTTATCAAAAACGGTGGTCCATCCTCCCGGTGAGTTGAAGTTCTGATTTCCCGGGTTCATTTCTCCTCCGCTTGTTCCATAATACTGGGTGTTGAAATCGGGGGTGCCTCCGGAAAACCCACCTCCCCCGGAACCGATTCCGGACGAAGTGCCTCCCGATCCCGTTTCTATCATGCCGTAAAATTCAAGGGAGAACGATCCTCCCGTGAAGACTAAAGCGGCGTCCAATCCCACTTCCCCATCACTGAGGAGGGGTTTGAGGTGTTTGATTCCGGCAGGAGCGGAAGGATCGTGCACGGGAGGCATCATCACGATGTCCGGCAGGCCGTCGAGTGCGGACTGGATGCCGCCGAGAAGGGCTTGGGTACCGGACTGGGATTGGGAACCCGGTCCCGCGGTGCCGGTGGCTCCGGGTACATCGATGCCGTACATGACGTCAAAGGCGTATTGGTACCAGCTGTGGGGAGCGCCCGAAAGGGTGTGGTAATTATTTTGGTGGGCTCCCCTGGCCTTGAAGAATCCATTGGTGATTCCAGCCTGTTCGGTCATCTCGTGGCCCAGGATGTCATACCGGTCAAAGCCCTCACCGTTGGAGATCGACACGCGGTATCGTTTGAAAGTTTGGGGCGTTCCCGCGATCAGCAAGTTGTAGGAGTCATTTTCCACACCCGTCACGTGGGTGGCATTCAGCTTGGCGTGAACGGTCGGGTACATGCTCGTGCGGAAATAGAGCGTAAAGAGCTCCTTGGTCTGAATGACGTTTTCCGCTTGAGAGCCGCCACCAAATCCATCGGCAAATTCAGGCAGGGTAAAACCTTGGTTCAGGGAGGTCGCCGATCCGCCCGGGGGGATTCCGGCGCTTATGCCGGGGTCGATCATGGAATTGAGGGCGAGGATCAGATCGGGATGCTGAATCATACAGTGGGGCGTGGTTTCGGCGGCGAGGTCTTCGGGCGATATGTATCTTTCGGCCAGGATTTTTGCCGAATAGACCGTGGAGGGCGTGAGGCTGGGCATTTCGTAGAATATGTGCAGGAGTTGGTCGACATCCACTTCCACGCGTTGAGTTTCCCCACCGTCGACGGGTTGGAAATCGGCGAAGAATGCAAACCCGCAGTCTTTGAAATCGTCGAATTTGGGCTTGTGGTCGATATTGAATTTGAACCGACCTTCATCCAAATGTTGGTATGGGTAGAAGCGTTGCCGCTCGTAGGGGAAGGTGTAGTCGACGTGGACGGGGCTTATTTCCGTGAGGTTGGTGCCGGTGGTGAAGAACACCACTTTCTCTTGTATCAGGGGCTCCCCTTGATGTTCGCCGTAATCCTGAATTACCGAAACCCAAGCGCCGTTCACCTTTTCGAGTACGGAAGCCTTGGCGGTGACCTTGTAGCGGGTGAAACCGGAGAGGAAGCCGGGGCCTCCGTCTCCACCCGAAGCGGTAAGGGTGGTCACATTGGACTCGGCGTTGTGTTCGGTGGTAAAGTCGATGGGCGCCCAGGAACCGTCATCGGATTCGCGGTGCCAAGACATTTGGTGTTCGCTTTTGTATTCTTTCACGACCATTCCTCCCATGCCGTCGCCGTAGGCCATTTCTTCCGCTTGGCCGGCCTGGGTGAGCCATTCCACGGTGGGTTTCGCCAGGGTGGAGACCCCGGTGCTCGCCCCCGGCGGCGTCATTTCCCCAATGAAGTCCAATTCAATTTCAAATCCGCCGTATCCGGCGGCGATCAACTCGTCTATGTCCATGGGCACCATGTTGCATATTTCGCCCAACCTGAATTTTCGGCTGAAAGGCGCCTTTGCCCCCAATACCCGTACGTACCCCGCCAGGATGCCTTCGAGGCCGGTGGGTGAGGGAAATCCGCCTTGAATCATTACGCCGAGGCCGGCGCCCGCCACTTCCACGCCCAGGACGGTGACGTCAATTTCCCCGATCAGGTAGGCCTGTCCCATGGCGTACCATTTGTTCACCCCAAACTCCGTGCGATCCGAGCATTTGGCCGCGTACCAGTGCAGGATGGCCACATCGGCGCCGGCCATGACCCGCAGCCCGAACCCGGTGCCCACCAATTTGAATTCGTGATCGATGTCGAAATGGAGGCCGGCTGAGAAGCCGATGCCCAAGTCGGTGGCGGCACCACCCAGGGCCGTGTTGTCGATTTGGAAAAAAGCCAGCACATCGGGGGGAAGGACAGGGGGGGGCAAGGCTTCGCCAGTCATGAAATAGGCCGTCGCTTCCACCTGGAATATTTCCAGATCCATTTCCGCACTCATGGGGTCGAGGGGGACGCCGGCCTTGATGTACCACAGATCGGGCGATCTGTACATGGACACCTCGCCGGTAATCTCTATTATGGGGGTATCTTTCGGCACCTTGGCCTGAAGGGCGGCATTGGTGCTGAATATTTTGTTGGCGAAATCGAGGGTGACCAAAATCGAGGCGGAGACCATCGCGCCCTCTTTATCGCCTTCATCGATTTTCTGCATGAAATACCCGGCGCCCGCGAAATACACGGCATTGAGTCCGAAGGTTTGGTAATTGATTTCGGCGGTGAGCGTGGCTTCCGCGTTGAAGGTGTGCGTAGAGGGTGTAAGTCCGAGGACCACCGAGGCCTGAATCCCCGCCATGCCCTTTTTCGGGATGAACACCTCACGCGCATCCGCAGCGGTTCCGCCCATTTTGGAGGGGTCGTCCATGTCTCCGTCCACTTCCATATTGAAGTAGAGCCCGCCGCCAAAGCCATATATGTCGAGGGGTGTGGCCATGGGAATGGGCGTTTTGCCAAGGGTGACGAGCCCATAGGTATAGAAATAGTAAAACTTGTCGCTGCCCGTACCCTTCGAGCCGAAGAGGATGTCTCCGTGCAGGGAGATGGTCTCCAGGAAAGTCAGGTCAAGGCTTCCATCGAATCCGCTGCCGAACTTGGGATCGTCCTTGAAGTATTCCACGGTTCCCATGAGGCTCACGGCGCCGAGATCGGCGTGGATGTTCACGCCGGAAATTTCCGCGCCGTCGAAGACGAAGGAAACGTAAGGGGGGAAAAACGAAAGGTTCAAAAACAAAATTGAGTGAAAATAGGCGCAACGCCTGACAACGCAAGGGATTGACGCGTTTCCTCGGCATCACGCTGTGAAAATCCAACGGTAACAAAAGTACCATTTCCAACCATTTTAGTGCAATCACCGTTAGGCCGCCTTTGAGCGGCCTAACTTGTTGATGTCGTCAGAAGTTACGGACGTCGTAAGGCGAAAACCGCACGAGGCCGAAATGCCACCGGAATGCCATTTTCACCCCTTGGGGGGACATTAGGGGGGACATTAGGGGGGACATATGTTATTACCCTTAGTGCCAAAATCGAGGGGGATAATACCCGAAAATCGGCGATTGACCCCGTAAAAACGCATATTGCCCCCCCCCTTAGTACCCTATATTACCGGGGTATGGCTGGCATAAATCATTGGCTTATAAATCTATAATGCCAAATTATAAAGGAAGGGGTGCGTGGATTTCACTCAATGCGTACAACTCCGACCACCATTGCAAGGCCGGTGACCTCTGAAATAGGTATCTCAAATGGGTCGTAGTCGGGGTGCTCGCTGACGCACGAATAGTGCTTTTCGTCGGAGCCGGGCTTGAGCAACTTAATTAATAGGCCTTGGTCGCGGGTGGCGATTACATAGGCTTTGTTCCATTGTATGAATTTCGGATTGCGAAGCACTCGGCATGCGATGACGTCTCCAGAGCTAAATCGCGGAAACATCGAGTTGCCGCGTACCCGGATCATGAATTGAACGTCTCGGAAATCAGGAATTACGTAGTTACCGAGTATGTCGTTCTCGCTGATCCGGAAGCTTCCCGACGAGAAGCCAGCAGCGACGTCGATGTCGACAAGCGGCACACTCGATGGCAGCATCGGTGGATTACCTTTTTCAACCTTCTCTGCCTTCGCGCGAAACATCGGGCCTTCTCCCGTGAGTAGCCAGTGGCCGTTGACCTCGGGAGCATAGGCAAGAAATTTCGTTATATTATCTTCTCCCAACCCGCCCTTATGCGTGAGGATGCCGCGAGAAACACCTGATTCCTTGTAAAATTGATATTGACTAGTCCCCTTAAGGTCAAGGAACGACAATATATTTTGCTTGATAATTGATAGATCAGGCGATTTTTCTTGCATGGGTGAAATATCTTGCTTAATATTGTCAATAATAATTGCCAAGGTATGGAAAAACTAACAAGAAAGTCAATCGCGGAATTGGTTGGTTGCTCGCCGAGCACGGTGTCACGCGTGCTCTCAGGAAAGAGGTCGCAAGACACGCCAATCGGGAGGAAGATTCTCCGCGCGCATGAGAAGATGAAGGACTCGCAAGTGCGAACGCTGAAAGAAATACAGAAGACGGTACGATGAAAGCGTTCGAAAATCACGGGGGGAAATTGGGTGTGATTCTCGGCTACATTGTCTCCGATTCGGAGTTCAGATCGCCAGAAAGCGTCGACCTGATAACCTACGAAGCTCTAAAGAAGCGCATTCAGCGCAATCCGGCTCTTCGCCTTCGCGCAGGGCGTGGCTTCGGTATCCCTGTGCTTCTCGCGTGGGAGCACCTTCCCACGGATTGGCGTGAAGCTCTCACTTGCGAATTCGGGGCGCCCCACGCGCCATCTACCAACCCCCTAGCCCAACACTTCGAACTGAGCTACGAAGCACGACAGTGGTATTCGGACTACCGATTCGAAGACGACCAGTACCTCACACCAGAGCAGATCGAACAGTACACACTCAACGCTTCGGTTCTCAACGCCGTGATTTCTCTCCGACGTGAGCGAGAAATCTCGCGCAAAATGCGCGGAACCTCTATCCGAGGTCTTTGGCCATCCCTCCGCGCTGACCTGACCAACTTCAATGATACCCTCCGGCACACGCTAAACATGGAGCACACGCTACCGACTTCGGTGAAGCTCAAAGCGAAGGTTGCCGACTACACAAATCACTCGTACGCAGCCCTAATCGACGGGCGGGCGAAGAACACCGCTGCACAGCGCGTGACTCCCGCAATGCTCGATATCTGGCGTGACATCTACGCAGGGCAGGGCAACCGGAAACCCGATTACACCGAGGTGTATAAGCGTTACTGCGCTTTCCTTAGTGGTGTGCTGGAGGTCCTAATTAATGACGGTTCCGGGGAGGTCTACGACCACACCTCGCCCGAATTCAGAAAGGTGTCCCGACGCACCGTCCACCTCTATCAATCGGACTGGCAGCATCGAGCCATCACCCACACCAAGCGATCTGGCGACCGACAGAAGAATATGGCGATTTACAAGCCTTACCACAAGTTCCTGCAGCCTAACTACGCAGGGTCGATGCTCTCGATCGACGACCGCCAGCCGCCGTTCAAAAACCTCCAAGGCCAGCGCATCTGGTTTTACAACGGCATCGACCTTGGTTCCGAAGCCTTCACGGTGTGGGTCTACGGCGACTCGAAAGAGGGCATCATTATGGAGTTCTACCGTCAGATGGTGCGGAATTACGCTGCGTGGGGCTTCCGAATACCATACGAGCTCGAGTGCGAGATGTCGCTCAACTCATCGTTTCGAGACTCCTTCTTGAAGGAGGGAACAATGTTCCAGAAAGTGCGCATGGAAGCCAACAACGCACGTGGAAAGCGCATCGAGGCGTACTACCGAAACCTCCGATACAACTATGAAAAAGACCGCGAGGGGTGGCTCGCCCGACCTCACGCGATCTCGGAGGCCAACCAAGCCGGACCGCTCAAGGTGCCCCAACTGCCCACCGACGAGATCGTGAAGGCGTCCCTTCGAGACATCGAAAATTGGAACAACGCTCTCCACTCGAATCAAGAGAAGTACCCGGGCATGAGCCGTTGGGACGTACAACTGGAAAACCAACACCCCCAACTCGCCGAGACCAACTGGAAGGCCGTTCTCGAAGGCATCGGCTACACCACGACCACGTCGATGAACGCCGGTCGAATCACACTCCAGCACCGCCACCGGGTGGTTGGCCTCGACGGCGAGGTGGCGATCGGACCCCCACTGATTAACATCATGAGGCAGATAGAAGGGAAAGAGGTCGTGGTCCGCTGGCTCGACGACCACAACGGCGATGTTCTAAAAGCCTTCGTCTACGACACCAGCGGCCGCCACGTCTGCGAGCTGCTCGGCGACCTCTCATACCAGAGAGCCGAGATCGAGAAGACCGCCGAAGACCGCATGAACGAGGCCCTGACGGCCCGGTACAGCGAGACGGTCTCGAACTATATCAAGTCAGGCGCATCCAAGATCAACCGAGTGCTGCTGATCGAGAAGCCCGAATCCAAGCCGGATCGACGCAAGTCTTTCGTGATGCCAGGACTCGAGGACCGCCCGAAAAAGCCACGCCCTTCGATGCCGCTTTCAACGGACTTCGAAGACGATTCAAAACCACTTCAAATACCCAAGCGCGACGTCAGCACCGCCGCGCGATTCAAATAAACTCAAAACTTAAGCCATGACAATCACCTCAGAATTTCAAGAGCGAACGCTCGACGCCCTCTTCCGAAAGAGACAGCTCTTCGGCGGAACGGACACGCAGTTCGCAAAGCAATTCGGTATCAACCCGACCACCTACTCCGTCTTGAAGAAGCGCGGCGACATGCACGGGCTTCTGAAATCCAGCAAATGGATCGAGCTCGCAAGAGAGCTCGACGTGGCACCACGCGAGAAGAAGTGGAACCTCGCCAGAACTGAAGTCTTCGAGGCTATTCGAAGCGACGTCGAGTTCTGCCAGCGGGAGTCGAAATCGCTGATCTTCGTCGACGAACCCGAGATAGGCAAGACCGTCACCGGGAAGTACCTCGCGCGGACCCTTCCCAACTGCTTCTACATCGACTGCTCGCAGTCCAAGACGAAGTCGCTCTTCACCCGCGCTCTTTCACGGGCGATCGGCCTTGACCAGAGCGGTACCTATGCCGACATGAAGGCGAACATCAAGTTTGCCCTCAACACGATGGACAAGGTGGTCGTGATACTCGACGAAGCGGGAGACCTGACCTACACCGCGTTTCTCGATGTCAAAGAGTATTGGAACGCCACGGACGGCAATTGCGGATGGTACATGATGGGCGCCGATGGATTGCGGACCATGATCGAAAGCGGCATCAACCGCCGTAAGGTCGGCTTCCGAGAGATCTTCTCCCGGTTCTCGTCCAACTACATGTCCATCGTGCCCCGCGACCGTACGCAGCGCATTGACTTCTACAGGCAACTCGTAGGCGACGTGCTCGACGCGAACGTCGACGACAAGTCGAAGATCCCCGCGCTCGTGAAGAAGTGCCTCACCTCCGCCGATGGTGGAGCAATCGGCGGCCTCCGCCGCGCTGAATCACTGCTGATCCTAAGCCGCGAGCAATGATCTTCAAGTCTACATATCGTTTCTCACCGCGCCGTTGGCGGGTGCTCATCCTAATCGTCATCGTATTCATGTCCTCCCCTCGTGCCCTATCCGTCGAAGCCCTTCTCAGAAAAAAGTACGACACCCTCGAGTGGTCGGAATCGTTTCACGAAGCCTTCGGCAACCCGACTCGACACGGCGTGTGGTTCATCTGGGGCGATAGTGGAAACGGGAAGACGAGCTTCGTCCTTCAGCTCTGCCGAGAGCTGACGAAGTTCGGGCGAGTGGCATTCAACTCTCTGGAAGAAGGATACGACAAGACCTTGCAAGACGCCATCGCGCGGCTGGAGCTTTCTCAACAGCAACGCCGCCGGATGATCCTACTTCACGAAGACATGGACGCCCTTCGCGCGCGCATGGACAAGCACAAGTCGCCGCAGTTCGTCATTGTCGACTCTATCCAGTATACGGGTATCAATTTCAACGAGTACCTCTCATTGAAGCGGCGGATGACGAACAAGCTACTGGTCTTCGTTTCTCAGGTCGAAGGCAAGCAACCGGCTGGCCGCACGGCCAACAGGGTGATGTTCGACGCCTCCCTCAAAATCTGGGTGGAGGGATACCGCGCATTTTCAAAGGGCCGATATATCGGCGACACCGGCCATTACGACATCTGGCCCGAGGCGGCAATGAGCCACTGGGGCACCACCTCCAAAAACCAGCAAGTATGACACCAAAACTCCCCGCAAAGCCGAGCCGCACAAAGCTCCGCCTTCAGGCCGAACTCGACACCACCAAGCGAATCCGTGGATTCACGCAAATCGACGAAGACGAGTTCTTCGAGCTCGAGGTGGATTGCGGCATCGAACTACTCGATCTCTACCTCTCCGACGTGAGCGAAGAGCAGCGCATCCAATGGAAGGCCGAGCTTCTGCACGAGCCGATCCATAACTACTGGCCGTGGCTAGTGAACCAGAAGCGCGCTTTCGATTTCGAGTTTGCTCGTGCGTACGGCCTGCTCAATGGATTCCCGGTGGATTCACTCTGGTCTCCCGAGATGATTCGATCGAACTACTACGAAGAGCTCTCGGCGTGGACCAGACGCGAAGAGATCTTAGATCGATTGAGGCACTTCATCAACCAATCCGAAACCCTGTTCGCATGATTACCGAGACACTCCCCGCCCTCGACGAGGCCACGATACTGACCCGCATCAAGCAGCTGAACGCCGAGATCAGGAGGCACGACTTCGCCTTCCTTGCCCGACGAACCTCAGAGAACTGGTCGGCACAAATACAACGCTACAGATATCTCACCGCCGAGCGAGACTCGCTGCGTGAGCAACTCAACGATTTCAGAAACACCCCCAAAACCCCTAAAAAACATGGCAAAGAAAAACACTTGGACTGACGAGACAGGACTCGAAATTCCCGTCTCACGAATTACAAAAGCAGAGAAAACCCGAGAGCGCGAAGCCGCGAAGATCATAAAGTCGGCGGAGAAGATTCACGGCCTTCTCGCGGACTTCAAAAAAGACCTCGCCGACGTGTGCCACCGCGTGTGGCTCGAAACCCTGCAAGAGGCGGGTGTCGAAGCATCCGGCAAGGGCAACCACACGTGGTACAATTTCGACCGATCGATCAAGATCGAGCGCAGCGTGAGCGACCGAATCGACTTCGACGACGCCCTGATCTCGGCCGCTAAAGAGAAGTTCGACGAGTTTCTGGAGGCCAACACCGCCACCGTGGACCAATTCATTCGCGCGCTGATCATGGACGCCTTCACGACCCATCGAGGCCAACTGGACCCGAAGCGAATCATGAACTTAATCAAGCACAAGTCGAAGATCTCTGCGAAGAAGTACCCCAACTACCACGAGGCCGTCGACCTCATAGAGACGGCGATAAGACGCCCGTCTTCCCGCACCTATTTCCGCATTTTCAAGCGGGACGCCTCGGGCAACTACCGATCGATCGATCTCAATTTCTCATCAATACCGGTTCCCGATGAAGCTGACAAGTGATATCACCGACCGACTCTTCCTGCAGGAGATCATCAATGACCTCGAGCGGAACGGCTACGTCCGACATGGCAAGGCCCACGACATGCTTAGAGATTGGTCGCGGGAGCTGCGTGAAAAGACACACACGCAAGGCAGAACCAAGAGGCTATTCCGCGAAAACATCGGCATCGAAAACTACTAACCCTTAACCCCAACACCATGCAGACCACAAGAACCAACGAACAAAACAAAGAGCTTCACGTGCTTCTCTCACGGCTCGGGCTCGACATCGAGGCCAAAGAAGCTCTCGTGTACGAGCACACTAGAAACCGCACCATCCGCTCCAGCGAGATGACCGTGCGCGAATGCGATGACTTGCTCCGGAACCTCCGTGCGCTCGCGCGCAACAACACGGATGACATCCGCGACCGAAAGCGCAAGCGGGTGATCGCCCATCTCGCCGAGGCGGGGTACGTGAATCCCGACGGCACTCCCGACATGGTGGGAATCCACCAGTGGGTGCGCAGGCAGAAGTTCAAGAAGCAGTTCAACGACCACACCTCGACCGAACTGTCTGCGCTGATCTTCGCCGCCGACCGAGTGCGCCAACACGCCCTCGACCGCCGAAAAATGGAGATGCAGCTGAAATCCGCACAACATGGCTGAGCTCTTTCCGACGATACCTTGCGCGCACTGCGGCCGCGAGTGCGGCGAATCACCACGGAACCCCAACCTCATTGAAGGGTTCCGCGACGGCGACACGGGGCAGCACGTCTGCCCCGAGTGCCGATCCCACCACTACCAAGTCAAGGGCGCGGCCACATACACGGAAATGCCCGTCACCATTCATCAACTCATACACGCGAAATGAACTTCTACTTCCATGATTCCGATAGCCTCCGCGCGGGCATCAAAGACATCATGATGTCGGGAGGCGACGACGTCAACGTGACCCTTGCGTCGGGCCCCTACACACTGCCCGACTGGCCCCTGCCTACGGCAGATCGCGCCAATAGGCGAACCATCTCAATCGACGGACGTGGTGCCACGATATACTTCCCGCTTCTGTCTAAAGGCTTTCACGCGAGTCCCCGCAACCAGAAGGAAGCTCTCAATTTCAGCACAAACACTTCTTACCGAATTGAGAACTTCTCCCGCATAGTCGGCGGTGCCTACGGTGTCTGCCTTGGCGGCACGTTCAACTCTGTAATCCGCAATTGCGAATTCATTGGGCAGAGCCATGCGGCGATTGAGCTGCGCTTCGCGCTCATGTCGCGCGTCGAGAATGTGCTGGTAACCAACCCCCGGCGCTATGGAATTCGCGTGCTGGACGGCGACTGGTCCGGTGCCTCGAAGGTCAACTCCCAATCCAACCACACGGTACTGAGCCAGTGCCGGGTGTACGTCTCTGGAAGCGTTGAGGGCGAATACAGCTTCGACATCCGTAACAGCAACGGCGTTCGCCTGCTCGACTGCATTTCTGAAGGGTGGGCGAACAAGCGGGCCGTGAACTTCGAGGCGAAGGGATCGCCTACCGTGAAGAATTTCATGATCCAGAACTTCCACCTCGAGCACGCCCCGACGGAAGCCGGAATCTACATATCCGCCGACGCTTCGACCTCCAACATCGTTGATCAACTCTACATCTCCAACCCGAACGTGCGGTACCCGATTCGCTTCGGTCACAACGGCCCGGCTCAGCTGAAAAACATCGGGTGGTGGACCGACGACATGAAGATTCACTGCCAAGCACGTGCGCCCCGAGTGATCGTGGATCAGTGCCACTACCGTCTGAAGCTCGCCACCTTCGTGACCGACGACAAGCGCGGCATCTTCCCGCACAACATCCAATTCGTCAACACCCTTCCCGCATGAACAAGTACGAAATCACTCATCCCGACCTCACCCTCTGGGTGTGGTACCGTGGCGGAACGGTCGCCAAGCTTCAGGTGCGTCGCGGCTCCTTCGCCAAGCACCAAGCGGCGTGGCCCACGATCGCGAAGTGGGTGCCGAAATCCGAAACCGACATCGAGGCATACGCCGAGAGGTGGCCTGCGATTCAATACAAGCGACAAGGTGCCAACAGGGACGCCCCGAGTGGCTCGCTGTACAAGTACCTCGTGTCGGATTGGTTCATGATGTACTTCGACCTCTTCCGAGCCGAATACCGCTTCAGCGGCGTCGACGGGAAAGCCATGAAGGGCATCGAGAAGCACCTCGTCAGCGCATACGGCGAAGACGCCAGAGCCACGTGGCAGGCACTTCTCTCACGATGGAACGAGCTGCCCGACTTCTACAGGAAGAAGGCCGACCTCGTGTTTATCAATGCCAAACTGAACGAAATAATCGCACATCTCAACACAAATGAGCAAACCGAAAGCGAAAAAGACAAAATCCGCAGAAGCCTCTGATATCGCGGTATACGAGCCCAAGAAGGAAATCATGAGGCAGGTGCTGGAAGGTGCCACCGCGCGCGACCTGATTCGCCACTGGTCGAATCTGACCGTCGGACACATTCTCGAGCGCGGCTACCCGCCCATCGCCGGACTACGAAACACCTACGGTGCCGAAAAGGTCGAGAAGGTGATGACCCTGCTGATCATCGAGGCATCCGAGAGCTTCGCGGAGCGGTTCACCCGCCAACAGGCGGGGGTCATTGCCGCCACGGTGATCACCGAGTATTACTGGTTCACCATCGAAGACCTCTACCTCGTGCTTCACCGCCTCCAACGAAAGCCGCTGTTCGGCCGGCT
>CAZNOG010000009.1:139410-141019 GCA_964574635.1 uncultured Cryomorphaceae bacterium
ACGACCAAGTCGACCGACCCAAGC
This sequence comes from uncultured Cryomorphaceae bacterium, assembly GCA_964574635.1. Classification (GTDB taxonomy): domain Bacteria; phylum Bacteroidota; class Bacteroidia; order Flavobacteriales_D; family Cryomorphaceae; genus CAZNOG01. The sequence goes on from CAZNOG010000009.1 coordinate 139,435, forward strand.
TCCCCACCTTCTTCGCGACCTGTCGAATCACGCTGCGCGGAAAAAAGATCGCCACGGTGGAAATTCCAATCCCCGCGCGTTCACGTGAAGAGGCGGAGCGAATCGCGAAGACCACTGTAGCGCGCGACCTCGAAATGAAAGTGAAAACGAAAAGAATGAAAACATGAAACCATCAGAACTATTTCCGCCCAACGGCGACGGCATCGTGCGCATTTCCGACCCGTGGGGTGACGGAACCTTCATGGCTTCCAGAGGCACGAGACGGCACAGGGGCATTGACCTCGTGACCGTAGCCGGTCAAGATGTCTACGCACCCTTCGACTGCGTCGTGGGAAGGCACGGATACGCATACGCGGACCTGTCGTATCGTCTGGTTGAAATCCGCGAGACCGGCGACCTCACGTACACGGCCAAGATCATGTACGTGACAGACATGGTGCCGGTAGGCACGATAGTGAAACGCGGAGAAGTGCTCGCCAAGGCGGCCGACATCACCGCGCGCTTCGACGCGCGCATGATTAATCACATCCACTTCGAGCTGTACCAACACGGAAAGGTCATCGACCCTACCCCCCTCATTCTACCGAAATGAACTGGAAAACACGAACAAAAATCGCCATGATAGCCTACCTTCTCTCCTTCGTCGCCATTGCGATGGCCATGCGCGGCCATCTGCCTGTTCCACTTTGGGCTGCCTTGCTGCTGTTTCTGGCCGGCTCGGTCATCGTCGCGTATCAGTTCATACATGAGTGCTTGAGGTACATCGCGCAGCTCGATGACGCCATCACTCCCGACACGGATGCGACCGGGAAGGTACTGGAAGAGATCAAGGCCGAAAGGGAGCGCCAAGACGCGCGATGGGGTGTCCAGAACCACTCACCGATGGAGTGGCAGGGCATTCTCATCGAAGAGGTGGGAGAGGCGGCCAAAGAGGCCACCGACTACCACTTCCGAATCGGGCATCGCGGAGACGATGCGTTGGATGAGAAGATTATACGGAAGCAACTACAAGCCTACCGGGCTGAGCTCATTCAGGTGGCCGCCGTGGCCGTCGCGATGGTTGAGTGTCTTGATCGAAATGAAAAATCATGATGTATAATTACAAACCATACGACAAGCCATTAAAAGCGCGCTATAACCAATACGGAGGCGAGTATGTAGTAGACGAGGAAACAGGCTACTATGGTTGGTCGCAGGTAGAAGTGGAAACCGTGGTAATAGGTGAAACGGAAGACACTTTCGTATTCAAATTAATTGGCCCAATTCCAATTGGGTTTCACAAGTCAAGGCTGGTGAAATGGTTGGAATCTCGACAACTAACTTTGTTCTCATAACCATTGACAACTGACAATTGACAATTAATTATCAACCGCCGTGCAAAAATTGTGCACAACAAACCACTAAATACCAACCCCAAAACCCTTTTTTATCACCAAGCTTGCAAAAGAAAAAATTATGCGTACATTAGAGCCGTCAAAGTCAACCAGTAGAGCGGAGTTTTCCGCCCGACCTTGCGTTCAGGGCTTTTTTTGTGCCCGGATGTATCAAAAAGCGGCGCTCAACCCCGTGTATTGGCTGTAATGGC
>CAZNOG010000010.1:0-48332 GCA_964574635.1 uncultured Cryomorphaceae bacterium
CGTCGTCGCAGGAATCACCGATGTTCAGACCCAAGTCCGGACAATCGGGGAGGGCTACGCTTACAACGTTCACGGTGTAATCCTCGATCTGTCCGAAGCTGTACGATCCACAAGGATTCGTGGGAGAAGTACTGAAGTTCTTTACGATCCTCATGCGTGTACTGCCGGGGGCCGCGTCGAGCGGTACCTCGATGGATCCCGTAGCCGCGATTCCGTCTTCACCGGACGAGCCGTTGATGGAACCTATTTCATACATCTCCCCTTCGTCGTCCAAAACGCCGTTGGCATTCCAGTCGATGAATACGGTGAAGTAGTTGGTGTAAGACCCACCCGTGTATCCTTCCAGTGAAATCGGAACGACATCGCCCGGGGCAATCGAGGTGGAGATGTGGGTGAAGTCTTCCAGTACCTCCAAAGAGGAAACAGGGGAAGAGTTCTCGATGTCTCCGAAGCTCACGTGCGTGATGGGCTCCACGGTGCTTGTGATGTTCGGTGAGCAGTAGCATTCGTTGGCCGGGTTGAGGGCCACGGATATTACATCCGAAGTAGCCGATTCATCACTGTTCTCACAGTTCACGTAGAATCGGTAATCCGTCGCTGCGGATACGCCTCCCGAGATCTCGAGCGAAGTGGAAGTCGCTCCATCGATATCGGTCCAGTTGTCTTCGCCGGCGGGCGAAGATTGCCAGATTCTCGTGAGTCCCGTGGCTACATCCGAAGCACCTTCCACGCTTACCGTAAACGGTGTGCCGGCGCATACGCTCAAGTCGGTTTCCACAGGCTCGCCCGCTTCGGGTGTGCCTTGGCAACCATCCAGAACGGTCACCACGAAGGTGTAGTCTTCGAACTCTCCGTAGGTGAATCCGGTTGCACACGGATCAATGTCGCCCGTTGTCGACAACCAATGGCTCACTACGCGCATACGGGTTGAGCCGGCAAGTGCACTCTCGGGCACCGTAAAGCTTCCCGAATGCGATGCTGAGTAGGCCGTGGAATTGTAAGCCACCTCGTTTTCGGTGTCGAATTCACCGTCTTGGTTCCAGTCCACCCACACGCGGAATCCGGCGGTACCACCTTGGATGTCCGCTTGGAAGTGAACTTCGTGACTTTGTACTTGAGACACCACCATGTCGGTGAAGTCGCCGTATCCGCCCGGTGAGAAACCGGTTCCGAGGTTGGAAACGTTTTCCGCAGCTTCCGAGGTAGAGAAGTTGTTGACGTAGCGTGCGGTGTTGGTACCTTCGGGTAGGCAGTAGCACTCCGTCGGATCGGTATTGATTTCCACCGAAATCACGTCGGAAATCGAAATTTCTCCACTGTTCGTGCACTCCAATACATAACGGTAGTCCGTCGGGGAAGTGATTCCCTCGGACACCTGCAATTGCGGCGCATTGGCTCCGTCGATGTCCGTCCAGTTATCCTCACCTGCGGGTGTGGATTGCCAGATTCGCGTGAGATTCCCTGCGGGTTCGGAAGCACCTTCCACACTGAGGGTGAAGGGTATGTCGGCGCAAACCATCATTTCCGTCTCCAAAGGCTCTCCCGCTTCGGGTGTGCCTTGGCAACCTTCCATAGGAATCACGACGAAGGTGTAGTCTTCAAACTCTCCGCTGGCGAAGCCGGTAGCACAGGGGTCAACGTCTCCCGTCGACGACGACCAGTTGCTTGCAATTCGCAACCGCGTCGCACCTACCAGTGCACTCTCGGGCACCGTAAAGCTTCCCGAGTGCGACGCTGAGTAGCCGTTAGAGCTGTAAGCCACTTCGGTTTCGGTGTCGAATATGCCGTCTTGGTTCCAATCCACCCAAACTCGCACCCCGGCGGTTCCGCCGATGATGTCTGCTGAGAATTGGACTTCCAAAGTGTGAATCTGAGACACCACCAAATCGGTATAATCACCATACCCACCGGGTGAGTACCCCGTGGCGTTGTTGATCACGTTCTCGGTTCCTCCACTGGTTGAGAAATTGTCGATATACCGTCCGCTGTTGGTTCCTTCGGGTACACAGTAGCACTCCGTCACTGCCGGGTTGAGCTCCACGGAGATTACGTCGGAAGTGGAGGTCTCGTCGCTGTTAGCGCAGTGAACGTAGTATCGGAAATCAGCGGCTTCAACGATGCCGTCGGCAAGAACAAGTTCCGGTTCGGTAGCTCCCGTGATGTCCGTCCAATCATTTTCACCCGCGGGTGAGTATTGCCAGATTCTCGTGAGATTTCCCGCGGGTTCGGAAGCACCTTCCACACTGAGGGTAAAGGGTGCGCCCGCGCAAACCATCATTTCGGTCTCCAAAGGCTCTCCCGCTTCGGGTGTGCCTTGGCAACCTTCCAGAGGAGTCACGACTAAGGTGTAGTCTTCAAACTCTCCGCTGGCGAAGCCGGTAGCACAGGGATCAACGTCTCCCGTCGACGACGACCAGTTGCTGGCAATTCGCAGTCGCGTCGCACCGACCAGTGCACTCTCGGGCACCGTAAAGCTCCCCGAGTGTGACGTTGAGTAGCCGTTAGAGCTGTAAGCCACTTCGGTTTCGGTGTCGAAGATGCCGTCCTGGTTCCAATCCACCCAAACTCTCACCCCGGCGGATCCGCCGATGATGTCTGCTGAGAATTGGACTTCCATCGTGTGCAACTGAGACACCACCAAATCGGTGTAATCACCGTAACCACCGGGTGAGTACCCCGTGGCGTTGTTGATCACGTTCTCGGTTCCTCCACTGGTTGAGAAATTGTCGATATACCGTCCGCTGTTGGTTCCTTCGGGTACACAGTAGCACTCCGTCACTGCCGGGTTGAGCTCCACGGAGATTACGTCGGAAGTGGAGGTCTCGTCGCTGTTAGCGCAGTGAACGTAGTATCGGAAATCAGCGGCTTCAACGATGCCGTCGGCAAGAACAAGTTCCGGTTCGGTAGCTCCCGTGATGTCCGTCCAATCGTTTTCACCCGCGGGTGAGGATTGCCAGATTCTCGTGAGATTCCCCGCGGGTTCTGAAGCACCTTCCACACTGAGGGTAAAGGGTGCGCCGGCGCAAACCATCATTTCGGTCTCCAAAGGCTCTCCCGCTTCGGGAGTTCCTTGGCAACCTTCCAGAGGCGTCACTTCGAAGGTGTAGTCTTCAAACTCTCCGTAGGTGAAGCCGGTTTCGCAAGGATCAATGTCGCCGGTCGACGACAACCAATGGCTCACGATGCGCATGCGGGTTGAACCCACCAGTGCACTCTCGGGTACCGTAAAGCTTCCCGCGTGCGATGCTGAGTAAGCCGTGGAATGGTAAGCCACCTCGTTTTCGGTGTCAAATATTCCGTCTTGGTTCCAATCCACCCATACGCGGAATCCGGCGCTACCGCCTTGGATGTCCGCCGTGAAGTGAACTTCTTGGGTGTGAACTTGAGACACCACCATGTCGGTGTAGTCACCGTAACCGCCGGTTGAGAAGCCGGTCGACAAGTTCGAAACGTTGTCCGTGGCTTCGGTGGTTGAGAAATTGTCGATGTACCGTGCGGTGTTGGTTCCTTCGGGGATACAATAACACTCCGTCGCATCCGGGTTGATTTCCACGGATATTACGTCTGAAATGGAGGTTTCGTCACTGTTGGCGCAATACAAGTGGTATCGGAAATCCGTGGGTACCATGATGCCTTCGGAAAGAACAAGTTGCGATGCACTTGCTCCTTCGATGTCCGTCCAATCGTTTTCACCCGCAGGTGACGATTGCCAGATTCGGGTGAGTTCCGTGGCTACAACCGAAGCTCCTTCCACGCCTACCGTAAACGGTGCGCCGGCGCAAACCATCAATTCGGTCTCCAAAGGCTCTCCCGCTTCAGGTGTTCCTTGGCAACCTTCCAGAGGGGTTACTTCGAAGGTGTAATCTTCAAACTCTCCGTAGGTGAAGCCGGTTTCGCAAGGATCAATGTCGCCGGTCGACGACAACCAATGGCTCACGATGCGCATGCGGGTTGAACCCACCAGTGCACTCTCGGGTACCGTAAAGCTTCCCGCGTGCGATGCTGAGTAAGCCGTGGAATGGTAAGCCACCTCGTTTTCGGTGTCAAATATTCCGTCTTGGTTCCAATCCACCCATACGCGGAATCCGGCGCTACCGCCTTGGATGTCCGCCGTGAAGTGAACTTCTTGGGTGTGAACTTGAGACACCACCATGTCGGTGTAGTCACCGTAACCGCCTGTTGAGAAGCCGGAAGAAAAGTTCCATACGTTCTCGGCGGCATCGGTGGTTGAGAAGTTATTGATGTACCGTGCGCTGTTGGTACCTTCAGGTATACAGTAGCACGCCGAGGGATCGGAATTGATTTCAACCGAGATCACATCGGAAATCGAGATTTCGCCACTGTTCTCGCATTCCATCCTATAACGGTAATCCGTAGGCGACGTGATTCCGTCGGAGATATTCAATTGGGGTGTATTGGCGCCCTCGATGTCGGTCCAGTTGTCTTCACCGGCGGGCGAAGATTGCCAGATTTGGTTCAGACCATCTGCGGGTCCGTCGAAACCGGTGAGTTCGATGAAGAAATTTTCTTCCGCGCATACGAGCAACCAATCTTCAACCGGAGTGCCCGTGGTAGGTGTACCGCTGCATCCCAACAATTCAGTAACGACTACGGTATAGTCTTCCGTTTGACCATAGCCGTATAAGCCACAGGGTTCCAATGGTGATTCGAAGTAATTTTTAACGACCCTCATTCGCGTTTCGCCAAGAAGGGCGTCTTCCGGAGGCAAAATATCTCCTTCAACGCTCTGGCCGTCTGTTCCACTCGAGCCGGCAATGCTTCCAATCGGATACACTTCTCCCGGATCATCGAGAATCCCGTTTTGGTTCCAGTCGATGAACACGGTAAAGTAGTTGGTAAAGCTGCCGCCGGTGTATCCTTGCAAAGAAATGGGTACGGATACCCCGGGGAATACCGGCGTCGACATCGAGGTGAAATCCTCATAAAATACGGACGACGATGCCGATGTGGTGTTGTTAATGTATCCGAAGCTCACATTCGTGATGGCTTCTACATCCCACTCGTAAGTGGGGGTACAATAGCACTCGTTGGGTGCATTCAGCTCCACGCTTATGACATCGGATACAACCGTTTCTTCGCTGTACGTGCAAGTAACGACATACCTGAAATCGGTTGCCGCCTCGATGCCGCTCACGAGGGTGTATTGAGCCATTGTGGCTCCCGGAATATCGCTCCAATCGTTTTCACCCGCGGGTGAAGATTGCCAATTCTTGATTAGCCCTTCCGCGGGATCCGAAGATCCTTGGACCGCCACGGTGAATTGGGTGGATAAACAGACGGAAAAACTATCCGACGAAGGTGTTCCCGCGGAGGGGGTTCCCTCACAGGCCACCAAGTTGATTACTTGAACGAGGTAATCTTCCGTTTCGGAGAAAATGGTGCTGACATTGCAGGGAGCCAAATCCGCTCCCGATTGAAGATATGTGTACTGCACACGAAGCCTGTGAATGCCGGGCACATCCAACACTTCGAATTCCGGAAAGTCGACCGTGGCGCTACCGGAAATACTCGAAGGTAAGAAAGTTACTTTTTCGGATTCCTCGAACGCCCCGTTATCGTTGTAATCAATCCAAATGGCTGCTCCGTGGCTTCCGCCTCCGATTCCCGAAGTCAATGACGCCACATAAGAATCGCCGGGGATCAATTCGGCGGGGGGAACCGTGGTGGTGTAATCCGAATAACCGTTCACGCCATCGCTCGGGGGGGAGGTGTGGTTGATGTTGCTGAGACTGAAATTTACGATCTCATCCGCGTTGTTGGAGGCTCCCGTAGGAATGCAATAGCACTCCAGAAAATTCGTGTTGATGGTTGCTTGCATTACGTTGGAAGTATCGCTTTCGCCGCTGATAATGCAGGTAACCACAAAACGGAAGTCGGTGTCCTCGAGAATGCCGTCCACCAGTACGAAGTTGTTCTCTCCACTGTTGGCGATTTCCGTCCAGTCGTTCTCACCGGCAGGTGAGGACTCCCAATAGGCAATCACGCCGGAACCGATTTCGGAAGCACCATCACTGCTCAATTCCAGATCCCAACCGGGGCAAATGTTCAAGTCCGTCGGGATCGTGCCCGCGATAGGTGTGCCCTCGCACCCCGAATCGCTCGCCTCGATGTGAATCGTATAAGGTGTGGTCTCGGGGGAAGTATAAGTGGAAATTACAAAGTAGTACGTTACACCTTCGAGAACAGTCAGATCATTGATCTGTCGTGAACCGCTGGAACTTGACGTGTGGTATCCCAAGGTCAAGTCGAAGGGACAACCCGTAAACACCCAAAATCCCGTCCAAGTACCGACACCTGTAGCCGATGCATTGATCACTTGATTCTCGGTGGGAGTGTAGGCGTATACAACGTCCGCCCCCGTGAGGTAGGAGCCACTGAAGGATCCTTCGCCGATCACGTTCGCAGCCGCGGGGGGAAGATCGGCCGCCACATAGTCATTAAAGTATTCTCCGGTATTTCCGCTGTGTTCGTACGGCAATTCGGTTACTTCGAGAGCCGAAATACAAACTTGGCCGGGAATGGGGTAAACACATGAACCGTCATCCACCGTAAACTCCGGCATGTAATTGAGTGCCGTGGGATCCGTGCATCCGGGGAATTCGCCTCCGACACATCCGGTAATCCATGTCAACTCAGCGGCGGAGGTGGAACCCGACTGGCAGCTTACCGAACCGTCCGTATCAAAAGCCATGAACAGCGCACCCCCCGTGGAAGTGACGCTTATTCCCTGCAAAGACAATCCGGAGTTGTTTCCCGAGTACAATATAGGTGAATTCGCATCGGGACCATCGTAAATAATAACATCGTCACAGCAGCTTTCCATCTTCCCACCGGTGAAAAGGAGGGTGATCGGCTGATCCGAATCGTTGGAATAGGCGAAAACGGTTTGGTCGTTGTCGCCATAACAATAAGACTGCGGGAAAGCTTCCACACAATCCAAAATTATCGGACATCCGACCGAACTTTCGAACGCACTGTTCAAAGTGGGACACGTAAGTCCGAGAACGTTCGTAGTGATGGTCACCATTTGATCCATGGCGAACGGTCCCAAATTGATGCTCTGACCGACCAAGTTCGGGACGGTTCCACCGTCGATTTGGATGCCGTCCACGGAGGCCGTAACGATCAACAGCGGAGCCGTTTCGGGATCCGCGGGAACATCGACGGTCACGTCGACGTCGTACGTCAGGTCATCACAGTTTCGGTTGGTTTCCACGATCATCTCCGGAGAGGTGCAGGTGGGCTCGCTGCCGCAAAGCACGCTCACTTCCCATCCCGATTCTTGTACGCTGCCGTCCGATACGAATTGTACCGTCAAACAACCGGAGGTCGATGAAATAACGTCACCCGCCGCGAGCTGATTCTCTTCGTTCGGCGGAAAGTCCCCGTCTCCATCACCTTCGCCGCAGAAAATTCCGATCAGCGGGGAATTCGCGGTGGGGCCATCGTAAATGCGCAGGTAGTCCCAGCATCCTTGGTTCCCCGATCCGAATGGGCTGGATTCGATATCGACGTAAGTGAAATAAAGGGAAACGATGTCACCTTCTTGGTCAGGACAAAAAGTCGTGACGTAGTTTTCGTTAGACGAATAGTTGCCGGAGGGTCCCCCTGAATCGAACCAGAGGTCACCGCATCCGGGTTGGGCTTGAGCGCCCAGCGCTCCAAAAAGGAGCAAAAAGGACAGTATTGTCCCCAGGAATTTGGGTCTGTGTGTAAGCATCCGTATGAATTTTTAAAATGATAAAAGCAAAGTTAGGCTTTTCTTATCAGTGAGTCAATTAATCCGACGTACAGACGAAAATCCTCTATAAACTCACTGCATTCAAGCCGGTTGACTTTGTTTTTTTGGGGCAACCGGTCGGGAAGCGCACCGAATTAGCCAAGATTTCAAAATTCGGCAACGATGGAAACCAGCCTATTTGCGGGCAATAGCGGCTGAGGCTACATGTTGTTTAACATGTTTTGGCTGATATGCGGATAAACGGATTGGGATTTAACAATCGGAACCGAAACCTATTGTGAACTCCCTTTCGCCTATAGTGAATTTTCAGGACATTGCCAAAAATTTGCCCAATATCATGGGTGTAAATAAATGTAAAATCAAAATTTTATCCGCTGTTGATCTCTGTGATTCACGGCGTTGTGTATGTGGATAAATGCCGGTTGTACATCGTCCTATGATTTGCGAATTTTAATAAAGTGATCATGCCTCGTATATTTGCACGGAACGAATTCCCGGACTTAAATCGAAAGGAACTTATGAACCGCTCGAAATTGAATAGTTTCCCCAAAAAGGCATGTACGATTTTAACCGCACTGGCAATGGGTGTCTCACTCTGGTCGTGTGAAACCGATACGAATGGCAAAGAGGTCGATTCGCCCGAAACCATCGAAACCGACGGGCTCATTATGGCCGAACTGACCGCGCCACCGCACGTTCCCGAGCCGGTTGGCGACCGATCGGCAAAAAAGGTTTTGGTGCACATGGAAATCATAGAAGAGGAAGGTGAAATGGTAGGGGGCGTGAGCTACGTATACTGGACCTTCGGTGGTACCGTGCCCGGGAGCTTCATCCGCACGAGGGTAGGAGACGAAGTGGAATTTCACTTGATGAACCACCCCGACAACAAATTGCCCCACAACATAGACCTCCACGCGGTAAACGGACCCGGTGGAGGCGCCGCGAGCTCTTTCGTGGCTCCCGGTTACGAAACGGCTTTCACCTTCAAAACACTGAACCCCGGTCTTTACGTCTACCACTGTGCCACCGCTCCTGTAGGAATGCACATCGCCAACGGCATGTACGGTTTGATACTGGTCGAGCCCCCGGGAGGACTTCCCCCCGTCGACCGTGAATACTACGTGATGCAAGGAGATTTTTACACCAAGGGGGATTTCGGGGAACCGGGTTTGCAACCCTTCGACATGCAAAAGGCCGTCAGTGAAGATGCCGATTACGTGGTGTTCAACGGAAAAGTGGGCGCACTGACCGGTGAAAACGCACTTACCGCGAGAGTGGGCGAAACCGTCCGCCTCTTCGTCGGAAACGGTGGCCCCAACCTCGTATCCTCTTTTCACCTGATCGGTGAAATATTCGACCGAGTGTACGTGGATGGTGGCACCACCGTAAACGAAAACGTACAAACCACTCTGATTCCCGCCGGCGGAGCCGCCATGGTGGAATTCAAAGTAAACGCTCCCGGGGAGTACCACCTCGTGGATCACTCGGTTTTCCGGGCGTTTAATAAAGGTGCACTCGGCGTGCTCAACGTATCGGGTGAAGACCAAGAAGGCGTTTTCGCCGGAAAAATCGTCGAGGGAATTTATCTCCCCGAAGGTGGTCGAATTCAGGAAATGCCGGTCGACACCGCCAGACTTATCGCTTCCCGACCTTCGGAAGTGCTGAGCAAGGACGAAATGATGGAAATGGGTAGAAACGTGTACATGCAAACTTGCTTCGCGTGCCACCAGAGCGATGGACAAGGAATCAAATCCGTGTTTCCGCCACTCGCCCAATCCGACTACCTGAATGCCGACGTGGAAAGGGCGATAGACGCAGTACTGCACGGACTTACGGGAGAAATCGTGGTGAACGGCGAAACGTACAACAGCGTAATGACCGCACAAACCCTTACCGATCGGGAGGCCGCAAACGTCCTTACGTATGTGTACAACAGCTGGGGCAACAACGGCACCGTCGTCACCGAAGAAATGGTGAAGGCCAGAAGATGATGAATGACGAGGATATCGAAGCCAAGTACCTGATTGCGCATGCCCGGAAGGTGTTTTCCCTTCCCATGGCCATGATTCTTTGCTTATTGATCTCCTCCGTGGCGATGGGTCAACCCTCGGGAATGGTCCGAATCACGGGCGGGTCGTACGTGCCGCTCTACGGCAACAGTGATTCCAATCTGGTAAAGGTGCGGGATTTCTACATGGACACGCACCCGGTAACGCATACCGAATTCATCGAATTCCTGTACGACCATCCGAAATGGAGGAAATCGAAGGTCATCGCCTTGTACGCCGATGACAACTACCTCGCCCAATTCGAAACGGACCTGACCTTAAAAAAAGGGGAAAATCCGAACGCCCCGGTCACCAACGTGTCGTGGTTTGCCGCCAAAGCATACTGCGCCTCCTTGGGAAAGCGCCTGCCCAGTGTCGATGAATGGGAATACGCCGCCATGGCGGACGACAAAATCATCGACGCCCGAAAATCCGAAAGCTACAACCGACGCATACTGAGCTGGTACGAAACTCCCACCACCTACCGCAATGCCGTAGGTGAGGGAAGGGGGAACTACTGGGGATTGCACGACATGCACGGACTCGTGTGGGAATGGACCTCCGATTACAATTCGGTGCTTATTTCCGGCGAGTCACGGGGCGACGTGGAAGGACGAACGGAATTGTTTTGCGGCGGAGCGGCGGTGGGTGCCACGGACCTAATGAATTACGCGGCTTTCATGAGGTACGCCTTCCGCGGAAGCCTCAAGAGCAATTACACCATTCGGAATCTGGGATTCCGGTGCGCCGTCGATGCCGATCACGTGATGCCGAATACGACACCATGAAAACTACCTTCAAAATACCGCTGGTTTGTTTGATCGCAACGACGCTGTTCGCCTGCTCCCCAAGACAACCGGAAGAGCAAAACGCCACGGATGAAACGCCGGAAACCGAGAGACTCGAAGACGTGGGTGAACTGCCCGAACTTTCGGTTTACAATTTACCCTCCACTTGGCAAACCCAGGAAGGGGACACCCTTCTTCTTGAAGACCTTCGGGGAAAAGTGGTGGTCGTGGTCATGATCTATACTTCGTGTCAGGCGGCCTGCCCCCGGTTGGTGGCCGACATGAGGAACATCGATCAACAAGTCCCGGAAACCTTGGATGACCAAGTGCAATACGTGTTCGTTAGCATCGACCCGGAAGTGGACACCCCCGAACGCATGCGCGCTTTCGCCAAGGAGAATCAAATGGAGGACGACCGCTGGCTATTCCTCAGGGGCTCGGAAGAGGATACCCGAGAATTCGCCGCCGTGCTTGCCGTGGGTTACCGCCGCATTTCCCCCATAGACTTTTCGCACTCAAACATCATCAGCGTGTTTAACCGCGACGGAGTATTGCAGTACCAACGGGAAGGATTGGGCACCGACGATTCGGGTACCATTCAGGCGATTATCGATTTGGCGGAGAAGAAATACATCTGAGCCACACCCACAAAAACCTTCACCCACACCTCTCTGCGCCCGCCCGTCCGGAACATTGTTTCCGCCGCACTTGTTCCTACTCCATAATTTCAAAGGGGTATGAAGCATTACGATTCCATTGTCATCGGTACGGGACAGGCAGGCGTACCGCTCGCGGGTGCGCTGGCTCGCGACGGCCGCAAAGTGGCGGTCATCGAAAAAGGAAGTTTGGGCGGCACCTGCGTCAACGACGGTTGCACACCCACCAAGGCGTACATCGCCTCCGCCCGACGGGCTTGGGCCATGCGCACGGGAAGTGAACTCGGCGTGGAATTGCGGGGTTCGATCGCGGTGGATTTGAAGAAAGTCAAAGCACGCAAAGACGCCATAATCAGCGATAAACACCGAAGTCTGAACGAGTCCCTCGACCACCCGAACATCGATTTGATCCGTGGAACGGCGCGATTTGCGGACGCACACACCATAGAGGTGAACGGAAAATCCATGCGGGGCGACCGGATATTCATCAACGTGGGAAGTCGCCCGCGGATTCCCGAAGGTTTTGGGGATTTGGGGGTGTTGACCAACCGGGAAATGTTGGCTCTCGAAGATATTCCACCTCACCTCCTCATCGTGGGTGGGGGCAACGTGGGACTGGAGTTCGCTCAGATGTTCCGTCGGTTCGGCAGCCGTGTCACTTTGTTGGATCGCAATGAATCCCTCCTCCCGAATGAAGACCGTGAGGTGGGTCGGGAAATCCTTTCCGTTTTGAAGGCGGAAGGCGTGGAAGTGGTTCCGGGTGCAAAGGACGTGAAGGCGAGTAAGCAGAAGGGGGAAATCATCGCGAAGTACGCCGTGAACGGCACGGAGAAATCGGTTTCCGGCAGTCACCTCTTGCTCGCCGTGGGGCGCGTACCCAATACGGATGCCCTGGGATTGGACAGGGCGGGAGTACAGGTGGACGACCGTGGATATATCTCAGTGGACGACGCCTTGAAAACCAACGTGGAACACATCTACGCCTTGGGCGATTGCAACGGCAGGGGAGCCTTCACCCATACGTCTTACGAGGATTTTAAAATTGTGGAATCGCACCTTTTCGGCGACGGGTCGCGCACCTTGGCGAGCAGGGTGGACTGCCACGCGACTTTCCTGGATCCACCCCTGGCGCGGGTGGGGATGAACAGGGCGCAAATCTTGGAATCGGGTCGCAAAGCATTGGTCGCGCAAATCGCCATGAAAGACGTGGCCCGAGCCGTTGAAAAAGGGGAGACCCGAGGGTTTATGCGCGCGTACATCGACGCGGAAACCGATGAGTTTCTCGGCGCCACCTTTCTGGGCGATGGCGCCGACGAGTGCATTCACCTGATCGTCGATGCCATGAACGCCGAAATGCCCTATCAACAAATCAGGGATACCATGCACATCCATCCCACGGTGTCGGAGCTGATCCCCACCATGTTGGAAAATCCGGTGCCACTGGAAAAGATGGAAGACGTATTAGGGTGATCGGGTAGACCGGGTGCAATCGACCTGGTTTTGCCTTTCGGCGTGGGCTCACCGCATGCCTTCGGGAAAGAAAGTGGCGATCACACGGCCTTTCAGGGTTTTGCCCAATTCGGTGACGTTGTACGCTTTGGTTTTGAGATTTTTTCGCGTGACCTCCGTCTGCAGGGCCGTGCTGAAAACGGTGAGTTCCGCCTCGCTGCCTTCGGCGATTTCGGGGATTTCCATCCCGAGGATGCGGCGCGGCGCGGTAGTGAACGTTTCGATCAAGGCATCCAAATCCACTTTCCCGCCAATCTTGTCGTAGAGAAGGGGAAAAAAGGTCTCGATCCCCGCCGAACCGAAGGCGGATTGTTCGAACTCCCTCTTTTTGCTCTCTTCGTCTTCGGGGCGGTGGTCGGAGCTGATCACGTCGATGTCGCCGTTCTTCAGGGCTTCCACCAATGCCATTCTGTTTTCTTCCGAACGCAGGGGAGGCATGAATTTATAATCGGAGTCGAAATCGCCGAGATCGTCTTCGGTGTACGCCAAATGTGCAGCCGATACTTCGGCGGTAACCAGCAATCCATCCTTCTTGGCTTGGCGCACGAGTGCCAGCGATTTTGCCGATGAAAGTGGACCGAGGTGCAAACGACCTTCAGCGTGGGCGAGAAGAGTGAGATCGCGTGACACCACCATTTCCTCCGCGATGGAGGGAAGTCCCTTCATGCCGAGCAAGACGGATTGTCTGCCCTCGTTGATTTGTCCATCGCGCACCAAGGTAGGCTCGTGCGGAAAATGGAAAACCACCGCGTCGAAGCGGCGGGTGTAGAGCAGGGCACGGTGGAGGAGTCCCGTCTCCCCCAAGCTGTTTTTGTCGTCGCCGAATCCACGCGCCCCCGCCACGTACATGTCGTACATTTCAGAGAGTTCCCGCCCCTCCATGCCTTTCGAAAGGGCGCCTATGGGAACGATGCCGGCGCGCTTGTTCTTGCTTCTGTTCAGCGCGTATTCTATCGCCCCCTTGTGATCCGCCGGCGGATGGGTGTCGGGTGAAAGTGCCACCCGGGTAAAACCGCCCCGCGCCGCCGCCGCCAATCCGGTGGACAGGTCTTCCTTCCATTCTCCGCCGGGATCACGAAAGTTGGCCCGCATATCCATCCACCCGATGGATACGCACAATCCCTCCTCGTCGATGACCACGTCGGCGTCGCCCCCGGCACCGACTTCGCCGATGGAAGTGATGACGCCGTCTTCGATCAGCATGTCTACCTTTTGGCCATTCAGGGAATGCCGGGAATCGACGATGGTGACGGCGGATAATTTTGTTTTCATGCGGTCTGTTTTTTCCCGAGGCGCAACAGCAACGTCTCGGCCATCAGAAAGATCAACGCCAAAATAAGGCAGTATTTCCACAACTCGGTGCCGGTCCTCAGTCGTTTTACTTCGGAGGTGAGGCTCTCGGTATTGCCGTCGATAACGGATATGGCCAGCCCGGGCACCTGGGATATGCTCTCCCCGAGTTCGGCGGTGGTGTACGAGTCCAAATCGCTTTCCAGTCGGTTGTAATTCAATCCGAGGGCCAGCAGGGTGTCTTCCCCGGCGATGAGGTGGAAATTTCCGGCCGTGTTGAGATCCGGACCGGGGTCGATCTCCAGCCTACCCGTCGCGTTGCGCTGGTAGGGGATGACGTCCAAATTCGAATCCGTGGACACCAGGTGCGCCACCGCTTCGCCGATCGACGATGCCGGCAGTGAGATGGGCCGCTCTTCGCCCAAGGTGTACGCATACAGGGAAGTCGCCCTGCTCATTTCCGCCATGCGAAGGGCCCCGGCCACAAACAGTCCGTGCCGGGCGAAGTTGTTTTTGTCGGCATCGAGAGAAACGGCGGTGAGATACACCCGGCCCGACCCCGAGGGATAGGCCTCCAGAAACGGGTCACCACCTCGAAGAATCAGCAAGGGGTCGCCGGACCCGTCGACGGGCGAAGAAATGCGGTAATACTCCGTGGTTTTCGGAAGATCGGGATTACGGGGGATGCTTTCGAAAATACCCAGATACACGGGATTGTCTACGTTGATGCGGTTCACCTCGTTGGTGGCCTCGACCTTCCCGGTAATGGCGCCCCCGCCCAAGCCGGTCAAAAAGGTATTGTACGATTCCAACTCGATGTCCTCACCGGGAATCACCCACAGCGATCCGCCGTTTTTCACTTGTTCTTCGAGTTTGGCGCCCAACCCACCCGGCACCGAGGGCAAACCGTTCAAAATCACGAAATCGTAGGAGGGGATGCTTGCGTAATCGACGGAGCTCAGGGGCACCGCATGGTACCTGTACGCGCTGTCGCTTTGAAAAATACCCCGGAAATAATCCGGGCCGGTGAATGGATCCGGGCGGATTTCCAGCACTTCGATGTATTCGAACACCTCGTACCCGAAGTAGTAGGTGTCGTCGTAAGTCACCGGGTAGTCGTCTACCGAAATCACGGCGTTTTTCAACCCGGGAGTCTCGTGTATAAAATGCAGAACCGTATCGGCGGTGGATTGCGCCGCGATGGCCGCGCTACCGATGGCGCGCTGCACGCCGTTCACCGCCAGCTGCAGCGGCACGTTTTCCACGTCATCATCGCCGGTGTTCGCCACTCGCACCATCAGGCGCTCGGCTTGGCCCGACTTCCTCACCGGATTGGCGAACCACACCGAATCGATGAAGAGGTTGGCGGGCGACGTGCGGCGAAGATGCACCAAGTCTATCGATACGGTCGAATCGGGCGCGAGGGTGGTCGGGTCGAAGCGCGACTTCTGAAAATCGCTGACCACATAGGCCTTCCACTCCGCGTCGCGGGCACTTCCCCGCAAGTGGTCTTTTTGTCGCGCCACGATCTGTTCGAACGAGCGGGAGTGGGGGCTGTAGTCGATTTCCTGAACCAAATCGATGAACTCCGAGCGGCTCACGAAGTAGCCGTGGCGGCCGGAAAAATCGTGGGTCAGCACCTGAAACCTGTCGGTGGGTTCGAAGGCCATGGCGATATCGATGGCCCGGTTTTTCGCCACGTCGAGCAAGGTCCCTTCCTCGGTTTCGCCCTCCATGCTGAAAGAGTTGTCGATGAAGACGGACACGGCGCGGCGGTGATCCACTTCACGCGCATCGCCGGTGGGCACGTACGGTTGGGCGAAGGCCAGGACCAAAAAGGCCAGGACCAAAAGCCGGGATATGAGTACCAAGAGGTGGCGCAGCCGGTTTTGAGATTGGGTGCGCGATTTCACCTCGCGCAAAAAGCGCACGTTGGTGAAGGGGATTTTCCGGAATCGGCGAAAATTGAAAAGGTGCACGATGACCGGAATGGCCAGCGCGGCCAAGGCATACAGAAAACCGGGGTACAAGAATTCCATCGAGGCCCAAAGATAAACGGAATATGCCAATAACCCTTTGGCCGAAGGTGTACAAATTCTACATCGGAGGCCCGGCGCCTACGTGGGCAATCAGACCGTCCGGCCCACCAAGGACTGCAGTTCTTCCTGCGATTTCGAGCGCATATCCGCAAAGCGATGTTCCGGAAAGTGGCCCCGCAGATGCAGAATATAATCTCGCCTCGTGGGGTTTTCCGGCAGTTCGGCCGGAATGTCGTCCATTTCGATAATGTGGTATCCGCGGCGCTCGATGTCGTCGATCATCTCGTCTGTAGGCGTCTCCACGTGGCAAAATCGGCACCGCGAAGTATCCAATTCCACGGCCCGTTCGCCTTTGGAGAGCAAATATTCACGGCCGTACGCAAATACGCGATTTTCGTCGCGTTCCGCCTCGTCGACCACGATGTCGAAGTGCATCACCGAACCGTCCTCGCGGTGCACGTACGTGTCGAAAACCTGAACTTTCATATTGTGTCGTTTTGTAGTTTTTATCATGGGGGTGTGCCCCGGCCCGAAAAAGGCCCGGGTCGGTCTACAGCCTCTATCTGCCATCGGGCGTCGGGGCGCGTGGGGGCCGGAAGGCGAGCTTCTTCGTCGCTGCCTTTCGGCCCCCACGCGCAACCCGCCCCCGATGGCAGGATGCCGGCTTCCGCCCTCACACGATTCCACTCTCTCGTGCGAGCGTGGCTCGGGGGGTAGAATACCTTCGCCCGGGGTATTTTACAACGCCACACCGGCCAAATCGTCGGTTTGCATTCCGGCGTTGAGGTGCAGCACCAGTCCGTTGGGGGTGATCAAGGCGGGCACCGATTTCACCCCGTGCATGATGGCTTCTTCCACGCGGCTCCGCTCTTCCGACAGGTTGATCACGTCGAGGTGATCGGAGTCCATCAAAGAGGCGAGTTCCTTTTCGGTGATCACGCATTGGGCACATCCTATGTGGTATAATTTGGCGTGTTCCATGGCGGTGAGATTTATTGCGGACTTCTTTGTCCGATTCAAATGTAATAAGGAATACGAACAATCCAAAGAGAAAAAACGTGGGAAAACTTGGGGGTCTGCCGTCGACTTTTACGCGGTACAACCGATCGGCGAGAACGGACGTGATTTCGGGTGAGGGATCGAAGCGGCATCCTTCGTCGGGCTTCGTTTTTGCCCGACGAAGATACAGCGTAGAGCCCGACGGCCGGTTAGGGGTTGGATGAGATAGGGGAAATTCATCGGGATGCAACTCGGTTATATCCCCAAGCCGTTATTCCGGCCGGCACCCCCTGAAAACTGCGCCACCCGCTCTCGAAATGCGTACATTGCAAACAAAAATACGGAAAATGGAAACGATGACTATTCTAATAATCCTGGGGGTGATTCTCATTCTTCTCGGGATTTTTACGGTGAAGCAACAAAGTGCCGCCATCGTGGAGCGCTTCGGTAGGTTTCAAAGCATCCGCCGATCGGGGCTGCAACTGCGCATTCCGGTCGTCGATCGCATCGCGGGGCGGATCAACCTGCGCATTCAGCAACTCGACGTGAATGTGGAAACCAAAACCAAGGACGACGTTTTCGTGAAAATCAAGGTGTCGGTGCAATTCGTGGTGCTGCCCGAGAAAATTTACGATGCGTTTTACAAGCTGGAAAACCCTCACGCACAGATTACTTCTTACGTTTTTGACGTGGTGAGAGCGGAGGTGCCCAAGCTGCGCCTCGACGACGTGTTCGAGAAGAAGGACGATATCGCGCTGGCGATCAAGGGCGAGTTGGAGCAGGCCATGGACAGCTATGGTTTCGGTATTATCAAGGCGCTGGTGACCGACATTGACCCGGCCGAGGACGTGAAGGTGGCGATGAACCGAATCAACGCGGCGGAAAGACAGCGCGTGGCGGCCGAGCACGAAGGGGAGGCGGAGCGCATTCGAATCGTGGCCAAAGCGACGGCCGAAGCGGAGAGCAAGCGCCTGCAAGGGCAGGGAATCGCCGACCAGAGGCGGGAGATCGCTCAAGGGCTGGAAGATTCGGTGAACGTGCTGAACAAGGTGGGAATCAATAGCCAGGAAGCATCTGCGCTGATCGTTGTGACGCAGCACTACGACACGTTGCACGCCGTGGCCGAAAAGAGCAAGAGCAGCTTGATTTTGCTGCCGAATACGCCCAATGCGGCGAGCGATATGCTGACCCAACTCACGGCTTCATTTCTGACCGCCAAGGAGATGGATAAGCTCGACAACGACGGGAAAGGAAAATCCTGACGGGCAGGAATAACCCACGGTTTTTCCGGGTGGAAGCGAGGGACCTGCGATGCCGGGTTTGGCGGTGTCGCATGGACCGGGAAAATGAGTTTTTGTTGTACGAAGGCCTGACTCTCAGCTCAAAATGAATTCCACTCCCATGCGGGCGTGGAGCTTTGTGGTGTCGAGCAGGGGCAGGTCGAAATCTTCTTGCTTTAGCAACATGGGAAGTTCGGTGCAGCCGAGGATGATGCCTTGGGCGCCGTCGGTTTTGAGTTCTTCCATGCGTTGGACGAAGAAGCGTTTGGCCTGATCGGAGAATACGCCTTTGGTGAGTTCCCGCGCTATAAATGCGTGGGATCGTTCGCGGTGCTTCTCTCGGGGGAGGATGGTTTCGATGCCGTATCGGGATTGGAGCGGACCGGATATGAACTCGCCTTCCATGGTGGGCAACGTACCCAGTAGGCCGAGTTTGTCCAGTCCTTTTCCTTGGGCTTCCCGGCCGGTGGCATCGGCGATGTGGAGGATGGGTATGCCGATTTTGGGTTGTACCTCGTCATATACGAGGTGGGGGGTGTTGGCGCAGATGAGGATGGCTTTGGCGCCGGCATTTTCCAACGAGCGCGCCACGTCGAGGTACTTCTCTTGGATGCGGTCCGTTTGGCCTTGGGCCATGATGGAGGAGTTGATGCTGTGCAGGAGCAGTTCGGGGTTTTGGCCGGTGCGTTCGACCACTCCCTCGTTGATCATGCGGTAGTACTCTACGGTGGAGTGCCACGAGGTGCCTCCGATCATTCCGAGCAGTTTCATACTTTCTCGTTTTCAGTCAATTAGTCGCCGTGCATCCTTGGATGCATGCATGGACGTGCTTTGGGTCGGGAACAGAAAAGTCGGCCCGAGGAAAGCTGGTATCGGCGCGGAGATTGCCGTGAGCGCTCAAACGGCGATCGCCCTTCGTGGCGATCAATCCTCTTTCGAGTCCTTGGTCTCTTTGGACTCTTTGGACTCCTTGGTCTCCTTGGTTTCTTTGGCCGCTTTGGTTTCTTTGGCCGCTTTTGTCGTTTTGGCGGCGGTGGTCTTCGTCGCTTTTTTGGCCGTGGTTTTCTTCGCCGCGGGTTTCTTCTTCACCGGGGTATCCACGGCTTCCGCCGCGGCCGGTTTTTTCGGGGCGGTCATTTCGGCCTGGGCCGAATCGGGGATGAAGGACGTTTTTCGGCGTTTGCGTCGGCGCGTCACTCCGTACGATCCCATGAAACGTTTTCCTCTTGCTGTTTTGCGGTCACCTTTTCCCATTGCAGAATTCCTTTTAATGATTAATCAGTGAATGAAAAAACCGTCTCCGAGGATTTGGCCGGCCGTTTCCGTACCAGGCGCCAACCCCGAATGCGATTCTAACAAATATACGAATTTCGAAGGACGAACGAGGCGGGAGCCACGGCGTTTCGGCCGCTTACGGCGCTCGTCCACTTTGGGCCGTCCCACGGGACGAAGGCTTCTCCGCTCTAGTGAGGGAAAACAAAAAAGTCCCCCCGAATCGGGAAGACTTTTTGAATTTTTCGGTAGTGTCGTTTTTATTTTACTTGTTCCGACAGCTCAGCACCCGGTTTGAATTTTACAACCTTCTTGGCTTTGATGTTGATTTCTTTCCCGGTTTGGGGGTTGCGGCCTTTACGTGCGGCGCGCTCGGATACCGAAAATGATCCGAACCCAACCAATGCAACGCGGTCGTTCTTTTTCAATACATTGGTAGTGGTGTTGATGAAGGCGTCGAGGGCCTTCTTCGCGTCGGCTTTTGACAAGCCCGATTCCGCTGCCATGGCTTCCACCAATTCTGCTTTGTTCATTTTGTAATGGTTTTTAGTTAAACAAAAGGTCGTTGTTCAATAGCAAATTTACACGAATAACCAAGCGGGACAAGACGTTGCGGCGGTTGAGCGCCGATTTGTTAATAACTATACCCAATTGTTGATAACTAAGGCGTAAATCGGCCCAAAAATCGGTCAAACGCGCTGTGGACTTACCATATACAAGCCTTTCAGACGGGCCAAATCACGAACCCGGTCGTTGATATCCCCGGGTTGGCGATGCAAAATATCCGACGCTTCACCCCCGGGAAAAATCCAACTCTTCCCGGTTGCGCAGCCCCCTCAAAATTTCGGGCGTGTCCATGGCCCGCTTTCCGGGCATCTGCATGCGGAGGATTTCCAATGGGCGGGTTTGCGTTTGAACGAACACGCGGTCTTCTTCGAAGTGCACTGCGCCGGGACCTTCGCCGTTCATCCCCCGGTCGTCAACCATGGCCGTGAGTAGAATTTTCACCTCCTTTCCGTCCCGCGTGACGGCGAATGCGCCGGGGTACGGGCTCAATCCCCTGATTTGGTTGTGTACCTCTCGGTCCGGACGGTTCCAATCGATCTCCCGGTCTTCCCGAAACAGCTTCGGCGCCTGTTTGATCTCTCCCCCTTCGTACAGCGTTTCCTGTGCGATGGGCTCCACCTCCCCCCGTTTCAAATCCTCCAAAGTGGAGAGCAGGAGGGAGGCGCCTTCCACCATCATGCGGTCGTGCAATTCCCCGGCGGTTTCGTCGGCGCCGATTTCCATCCGCACCTGTTGAATAATGGCACCGGTGTCGATTTCCCTTTTGATGAAAAATGTGGTCAGCCCGGTGGTCGTCTCCCCGTTCATGATCGCGCGGTTTATAGGAGCCGCCCCTCGGTATTGGGGCAGAAGGGAGGCGTGGAGGTTGATCGTGCCCTTGGGCGGGATTTGCCATACGGCGTCGGGCAACATTCGGAAAGCCACAACCACGAAAACCTCACCACCCAAACTCTTGAGCTCGGCCTGAAAGTCTTCGTCCTTCAAATTCGTCGGCTGCATGACGGGAAGTCCCATGGCGATGGCGGCTTTCTTCACCGCCGATTCGCTTAACCGCTTTCCCCGCCCCGCCGGTTTGTCGGGTGCCGTGATCACCGCGACAATTTCGTGTTCGGCGTGAATTTTTTCCAAGGAAGGAACCGCGAATTGCGGTGTACCCATGAAAACGATTTTCATAAACGTGGCCTTTTGGCGAAGGTACGCATTCCCCGATTCGAGCCGCGATCAGTTTTTTTCTTTGAAGAATTTGGCGTTGAGTTTTACCAAATTGTTTCCGTCTATGATCACCTCTTCGTTGTCGCTCATCCACCGAAGGGCTTCCATGGTTTCGGGGATCCTGTCGGGTTGGATTTCCCGCAATTCTTCCAGCCGGATCGATCCCGACCTCAGGGTGGAAATGATGGCTTCCCGGGCCTCCGTGGGATGGCTGTTCCACAAAATCCGCCTTTTGCGGTACAAACACACGTCGCAGTAGCCGCAGTCTTTGGTGGCGCGATCGCCGAAATAGGCGGTCAACTGTATGCTCCGGCACACCACGTCGTTGACGGCGTAGTGGATCATGGCTTCCATTTTCGATCGGAGTCTTTTGTTGCGCTTCTTGATGTAGTCGCCGGGAAAGATCAACGAGTCGGGGTGAAGACTCCCGTTGGGAATGGACAGAAAGGGCAGGTCGGTTTGTTCACGGTACGCCACCATGCGCAACTTTTGTAGGTGGCGAAGTTTTTCACGCACCTCTTCCACGGGCATTTTTATGCGGCGCGCAATCTCGAATTCGTCGATGGATATGGGCTGGTCGAACAGTCCTTCGTACGAACGCATCAACAGCTGTATCAACTTTTCGAACGTGGGGTAGCCGATTTCGAAACTGTAGATCTCTTTGGGCGATACAACGAACTTCAGCCTCGACGGACTGAAAACGGCGTCGGTCAACGTGAGGTACTCGAAATTGCTCAGGATTTTCAGCGCGTGGATGGTTTCGACGATCTTGAATTTGTACCGTTGCGCGAAACCCTGAACGTCGAAGGGTTGTGGATCGGTGAGTGGGCTGCCCGTGGCCAATCCGAAGTAATTCGTCACGGCCCGGTACACCCTGCGCACCATTTTCAGGTCGGGCATTTGCTCTTCCATGCGCCGGCGCAGGGACTCCCTGTCTTGCTCGTCGGTGAGCACCACCGCGTAGGCCCGCTCCCCGTCCCTTCCGGCTCTGCCCGCTTCCTGAAAATACGCTTCGATGCTGTTGGGCAACATGGGGTGAACTACGAAGCGGACGTTGGGCTTGTCGATGCCCATGCCGAAGGCGTTGGTCGCGGTGATGACCCTCACCTTGTCTTCCACCCACATCGCCTGTGTGCGGGCGCGCTCGTCGTTGTCCATCCCACCGTGGTACGGCAACGCCGAAATGCCGTGCGATCGCAGGTACTCGGCGTAATGAATGGTGTCTTTCCGCGTGTTGACGTACACGATGCCCGACCCGCCGGGATTTTTGGCCACGCGCAAGATGCGGTTCAATTTGTTGACTTCCTCCTGAACGACGTATATCAAGTTCTTCCTCTCGAAGCTCTTGCGGAAAATCTCGGGAGATTTCATCTCCAGACGCTCCGTAATATCCTTAACCACTTCCGCCGTAGCCGTGGCCGTGAGGGCGATTAAAGGCACCTCGGGAATCAAGGGCCTGATATCAGCGATTTCCCGGTACGCCGGTCGAAAGTCGTGTCCCCATTCCGAAATGCAGTGTGCTTCGTCCACCGCCAACAGGCCCACGTTCATCTTCGGCAATCGCGCCAAAAACACCTCGGTTTTCAGGCGTTCGGGCGAAACGTACAGGAATTTCAAATCCCCGTACACCGCGTTGTCGAGCACGATGTCGATCTCTTTGGCCGACATGGAGCTGTTTACGGCCACGGCTTTGATGCCGCGGCGTACCAGCTGTTCCACTTGGTCGCTCATCAAAGCGATCAAAGGTGAGATCACCACGGTCAGCCCTTCCGTCGCCATGCCGGGCACTTGAAAGCACACGGATTTTCCGCCGCCGGTGGGGAGCAACGCCAGCGTGTCGCGACCGCCCAACACCGATCGGATGATTTCCTCTTGCAGGGGGCGGAAGTCGTCGTAATTCCAGTATTTTTTGAGAATGTGCTTGATGTCGGGCATGGCGGTCGTCCTCACGGAATTCGGTATACAAAATAAGCAAATTTGCAGGCGTGCCCCACCGGCGCGATTCTTCGATGTTCCTGCCGCCCGCTTCCGTTGAATACCCGAAACAATTTCCACGGCCAACTGTTTTTTATTCAGCCCCAAGCGGTACGTCGCCGCGCGGTCTGAATCCCCGCCGCCATGGAAAAGCCCGATGATGACAACCTGATTACCTTATCCACTCTCAAAAACAGAAAAGTCTACGGCAAAAACGCCGAGTACCTCGGGCGGGTGGAAGACTTGGTCATCGACGCGCGAAACTCTTACATCGAATTCGCCATCCTGAAAAAAGAGGATGCCGACCCTGACGGAAAGCCGCATTACGTCGCCGTTCCCACGCACGCCCTTCACATCGACACTCCCGACGCCAAAGGCGTCCTTCAAGTCGACGACGGCTTGTGGCGACGACTACCCGACTTCGACAAAGACCGATGGGACAGTTCGACGCCCTCTTCCAAAGGGAAGTTCATCAACAAATTTCACCGGCGATTCGGCATGGGCAATGAAGGCGGCAACGCACCGTCCACCGAGCACATCGGCGACAAAAAACGGGAACACATCGAGCCGGAAGAATCCGATCGATAATCGTAAAGCCCCGGACTCCCCGTTTCGAAGTGCAACCGTCCTCGGTGCTTCTCCCATCTTTTTCGGCGGGGAGGCGGTTTTTTTGTTTTTGTGGGTGTGGCGTACATAGTCGAATTTCCCCATAAACCGGGGAAATCTTTACCCGATCGCGATCCCCGGATTTTCTGCGCGGCGGTGGCGAGTCGAAATTTTCCGAACTTCCTTTGAGACTTTCGACTTGCTACTCGCTGATTTTGCCCGTGTTTCGATTCGGATAGATTGCTTTTCGCATGGGGGAGGGACCGGGCGGTTTTTGTGGTATGTACTTTGCCACAGTAATAAAGAGAGAGTACGAAGACGCATTCGGAACTCAAAGAAAATAAGAACCCGATTCGGGTTTGAACGCGCCCCCCCACTTGTGTCACTTCTTAACACGACACAAGTACCCGGCCGGATGAGGCCACCGCCCGGTGGTTTTCATCCGGCATTTTTTTTTCTCCGGCCATTCCATTTCGATACGGAGCGAAACGCTTCTTAATAGGAGTAATCCCCGCAACCCACGCGGTTTGGCGTCAATCCCGGGGGTTGTGATCGGTACTTTCTACGCTCTCCTTGTTGATCTTGCGATCGATCTTACGAATGGCGAGGTTAATGATGAGCACCAAAACCACGATGCCCACCGCCAAAACATACTGGTACAACGCCACCGCCATGCCGATGGAGGCGGAGAGCAGAATGGTGGCTGCCGTTGTGAGGTAGAGGATTTGTGCCGATCCCGTGTTCTTGAGTATCGTGCCAGCCCCGATAAAACTCACGCCCACGATAATGGCGTGAAGTACCCGTATGGGGTCCGCGCTGTATTCCACACCTTCTTCGGGGTGGAGCATGCCGTAATCGTGGGTCACGATTCGACCCAGTATGATCAGTACGCAACACGCGCTCGATATCACCATGTGGGTGCGGAATCCGGCGGGCTTCTGCTGCCATTCGCGCTCCATGCCTACGATACCGCCAAGTACGGCGGCGAGTACCACGTGAAAGAGATTCACGAAATCTTCAAACAAGTGTTCGGGTATGAAATCCATCTTCTCAAGAATAAATTCGGGCATTCCGGATTCCGACGGGAGTCCTTTTCACGCGATTCAATTTTTATGCCCGACCCCTTCAGGTCAGGCCGGAAAATGGGTTAGACCAAGTTTCTCACTACCGCGTAAACAAAGGCCGCCGCGGCGATTGCGACGAAAGCCCGCGGCCCGTAAATTTTGGCCCAAACGCCCCGTCCGGACTCCGAGTTGCCCTTGCCGGTGTTGAAGACCATCCCCACAATTGCGTACAGCGCTCCCGGAATCAACAGCGCGTTGGCCTCGAACGCCATGGCGACGCGGCCGTGGACGAGGTGATGCATGGACCGCTGCCCTCCGCACGCGGGACACAGCAAATCGGTGGCGGAATAAAAAGGACAAGTCGGAAAGAGTGAGTACGACGCGGGATCTACCAAAAAATAATACGCCGCGATGGCGATTCCCACGGCCGCGATGACAAATTTCGACGTGGGACTCCTTCCGATCATTTCTTTTTGAAAAGGATGATTCTCTGTTTGGCCATGCCCTTTTTATCGCCTTCGCTGGAAATCAGCATGTCCCCGTTGGGGAGGAAATCCAAGCCTTCGGGTTTGTAGTATCCGTTTTCCGACAAGGGGAAAACCGATTTCAATTTTCCCTTTTCGTACACCGCCAATACGCGGTCGCTTGCCGACAGCACGAATATTTCGTCCGTTCCGGGCCGCATGGCGATGGCCGATGGGTTGAAATTCACCTTCGTTCTCGAAAACTCTGGAAACGCTTCGTGCAAAGCGGCTTCCACTTCCTCCGTATCGATCGACCACGCCGTCTTCACCGAATGAGGAGCCGAGGAGCGAAAGCGATAGACCGGGCGCAAATCGGAGGAGCCCGAATGTTCATTCTCTTTGCTGGCGACCAGAAATTCCTCCTTGGACTCGTCGTAGTACAGCCCTTCCAAGTTCAGGCTCTGCGTGGGAATCAAAAACATGCGGGCGTTTCCCCGGTAGTCGCGAAAATTGAAGCTGAATATCCCGCCGTCGCTGCGGAGGACGAACACGGTGTCGCCCTTCACGGCGAGGTCTTCGAAATCGCCGGTATCCGTAAAACGGTGCGTGGCGGTGATTTTTTCCTCGTTCAAGTCAAATTCGAACACCACACCGAGTTCGTCTTGCACGCAGAGAACCTTGGTGTCGCTGATTGCGACGATGCCGGAAATTTCCCGGAGTATTTCGGGCACTTCGATGATTTTGGTGGGGGAGAGCAAGTCGTAATCGAAATCCAATTCCCGGTACCGGGCCAAGGTATTTTCGCTCCATTCCGAATCGGTGAAATTCCACTCGGTGGAGTATTTCTTTCCCTCCTCGGTGAAATAGATGTTGCGCTGTATGCCTTCCTTCACGATTTCCACGTGGAGAAATGTGGTGTCGGCGGTGATGATGCGGGAAAATTCGTCGATGACGTACCCCGGGTAGGACTTGTGGATTTTCTTGGAAATCTTGTCGTAGGGGATATCGCTCTTTTTGATCTCTTCTTCCTTGTAAATCACCTTTCCGTTCACGATGCCGATTTCGTAATACAGCCCATCGCACAGAAAGTCGATCTCGATGTAGTCCTCGTTGTTTTCTATTTCCAGGATGTCGGCGCCGGGGCATTCCTTGTACACCAAGTCCAGCGCTTCTTGGCGGGTTTTGGACGACAAATCGTCGCCGTGATCCAAACCGTTCTGGGCACTGCACCCCAGACCCGAAAGAAGCAATGCAATTAGAAACAATCCTCGGGTCGCGCTGTGGAGAGTGTGGGCGTGGGGCATAAGTGCGTACGGGTTTGGTGAGAGAAGATTCAAATATAGGTAATGAGGTGGGCTTTTCCCGGAGAAAAGCTACATGGGAACTGAATTTTTTACGGTCTCTCGGCCAAGATGGGCGGAGAAGTTGCCAGTGCAACCTCCCTGGGTGGCGTGCCCACCGCGTTTTCGGTCTTGTAAAAAACGCCGCAATTGTCTTTGCGCTCGAGGGAGGCGTCGACCATGAGGCCGGCCAATAGCCACAAGTTTTTCGTTTCGACGCTGAGCGCGTCGGGATGTGTGCCGGCGGTTGCGTTCTTCAACCGCTTTCCTAAAATCCCCAATTCCCGTTTCGCGAATTCCAGCCCGTTTTGGGTTCTGACGATGCCCAAGTGATTGGACACCAAGTATTGGATTTGGGATTTGATTTTGAGAACCGCCGTCGGGTTTGGTTTTTCTGCGCCGGGAGATGGTTTTTTCGCGTTGTGATTCTCACCGAGGTGCCGGATGTCGTTACTCGTTTTGGAAGCGTGGAGTGCCGCGCGGTGGGCGAAGACCAGTGCCTCGGTAAGTGAATTCGACGCCAGTCGGTTGCCGCCGTGCAGACCCGTGTGTGCGCACTCCCCGGCGGCATAGAGGTGGGGAATATCCGTGCGTCCGTGCAAGTCGGTGGTTATGCCGCCCACCAAATAGTGCGCGGCGGGAGCCACGGGAATGGGTTGAATGGTGGGATCGAGTCCGCCGCGTAGAAGGCGGCGCGTAATTTCGGGGAATGCCGCGTGGAAAGCGTGGGTTTCCAAGGCGGTGCAATCGAGCAACACGTGAGTTGCGCGGGTGCGCGTCATTTCCTCCGAGATGACGCGGCTCACCACGTCCCGGGGTGCCAAATCCCCCAATGGATGCCGCCCTTTCATCAGAGGCTCTCCCGCCAGGGTGCGAAGGGTGGCGCCAAAGCCTCGCACGGCTTCTGAAATCAGAAATGGCGGGTGACCTTTCCCGTCGAAAAATACCGTGGGGTGAAATTGAACGAATTCGAGATTCTCTACCGTCGCACCGGCGCGGTGAGCCATGGCCACGGCGTCGCCGGTGGCGATGACGGGGTTTGTGGTGCGGGCGTACAATTGCCCCGCGCCCCCGCAGGCCAACAAGGTGTTTTCGGCGTAGTAACACTTGATTTTGCCCGTACGAGTGTCCAACGCCTCCACACCTACGCAGCGTGTGGAAAGGCCGTCGCCGTGGTCGAGGATGAGTTCGGTGGCCAGTTGGCCGCTATGGATGTGGACGTGGGGGAATTCCCGGATTTTTTCCAGCAATACGCGAATGATCTCTTTTCCCGTGCTGTCTTTGTGGTGAACCACACGGGGACGGGAGTGCCCGCCTTCCAAGGCCAAATCGAATCGCTCGTCTTCGGTCAGGTCGAAGCGCGCGCCGATCTCCGCCAACTCCAGCAGTCTTTCGGGACCTTCGGAAACGACGGTCTGCACCACGTCCATTGCGCACAAGCCGTCGCCGGTGCGGATGGTGTCTCCGAAGTGGACTTCCGGGGAGTCGTTCTCGTCGGCTACGGCGGCGATGCCGCCTTGGGCGTAGCGGGTGTTTGACTCATCGGCTTCGCTCTTGGTCAGGATGGTGATGCGGGCGCCGGGTTCCAATTGGGCGACTTTGATGGCGTACATCAAGCCCGCGACTCCGGTTCCGACGATGAGGTGTCGGGAAGCTTCGATGTGGGTATTCATGCCTGGGGTGGGGGTGGCGTGGTGAAATGTGATTTACGCACCGACCGGCGAAGGAGCGGACAGATCGAGCATGCGACGAATGGGCACCAAGGCGCGCACGCGGATGTCTTCGGGCACGTCCACCTTGGGGAACTCGTTCAAAAGACAGCGGTAGAGCTTTTCCAGGGTGTTCATTTTCATGAAGGCGCATTCGCTGCACGCGCAAGTGTTGTCTTCTTTGGCGGGGGCGGGGATCAGCGTTTTGCCCGGCACTTCTTCACACATTTTGTGCAGAATTCCTGCTTCGGTGGCCACGATGAATTGGGTTTTGTCGCTTTGTTTTACGTGGTTGATCATGCCCGACGTGGAGCCGATGTACGTGGCGACGCCCAGAATTTCGGGACTCGATTCCGGATGGGCGATGAACTCGGCGTCGGGGTATTGCTTGTGCAGAGCCAATACCTTGTCCAGGGCGAAGGCTTCGTGCACTATGCACACGCCGTCCCACAACACCATGTCCCGGCCCGTTTTGCCGATGAGGTAATGCCCCAGATTTTTGTCGGGCGCGAAGATGATGGGCTTTTCCGGGGGAATGGAGGCAATGACTTTTTCGGCGTTGGACGAGGTGCAAATGATATCGCTCATGGCCTTTACTTCGGCCGAGCAATTCACATAGGTGACCACCACGTGATCGGGGTGGGCATCGACAAATTGACGGAATTCTTCGGGGGGAGCCGATTCGGCCAGTGAACAGGAAGCGCCGGCGTCGGGAATGACCACCAGCTTGTCGGGGTTGAGAATTTTCGCGGTTTCGGCCATGAAGTGCACGCCGGCGAAAACGATCATGGAGGCGTCGGTTTCGGCGGCGCGTTGTGCCAATCCCAAGCTGTCGCCCACGTAATCGGCGATGTCTTGTATCTCCGGCTCTTGGTAATAGTGCGCGAGAATCACGGCGTTCTTCTTTCGCCTGAGTTCGTTGATTTTTTTGTAAAGCTCTGCCGTGGACAGAGTTGGGGCCGTTGATTTGTTCATGTCCCGAAGGTTTGAAAGATGAAAAGGGTAATTAGGACTAAGATGTCTGTTATTTGCCGCGAATGTATCAAACCTCGCGATACGGGGCAATGACTTTGGCCCGGATTCGAAAAATAATATGAGGTCCGGTGCGCGGCTACCCGGGGATTGAGAGCGGGGTGTGGATTGGGATACTCGGAAAGGGAATGGGCTGCGTGCCGACCCACCCACAAACACAAAAAAAACACGCACGCACGTAAAAACCGCGGGGGCGAATCAGGTCGTGGGTACGAGGTTGGCTTTTTCCCAGTTGAGGATGCGCTGCTTGAGGGGTGCGCCCCATTTGAAATTGCCGGGGTTGCCGTCGGAACGTACCACGCGGTGGCAGGGGATGAGGAAGGCGATGGGGTTTTTGCCGATGGCGGTGCCCACGGCGCGTGTGGCGCCCGGCTCGCCGATGGCGCGGGCGATCTGGCCGTATGTGCGCGTGGTTCCGAAGGGAATTTTCACCAATTCTCTCCACACGCGATTCTGGAACGGGGTGCCCAGGGGGTGGAGTTTCACTTTGTCGCAATCTTTGGGACAGGGCGCGAAGGCGCAGTGCATGAGCTCTTGGAAATAGTGATCCATCCTCACCAATTTGGCGTTGGGGAAGAGGGCGGCGATCTCCTGGTGATCGTTCGTGTTTTCGTCGATGAAAGACACGTAGCACACGCCTTTGTGGGTGTTGGCCGCAAGCACGGGCCCGAAGGGAGTCGTCGCGCGGCCGTAACCGATGGCGAACCTCTCCTTTACGGGTGTAGAATTTCCGAGGGAATTGTCTCTCATACCCACAAGACGATAGCGGGGTGCCGAAGTGGCTTACTATCGGAAATTAAATTTTTCCTCGGTCGGGGTAAGGTCAACTTTAAATCGACGGGTGGCGAGACTGACCTAAGGTGTGGCTTGTGGGCTGAGGGTCAGTCGTCGAGCTTTTTTCTGGCGATTACGGAAATGGCGCTGAGGTTTTCCCGGTATTGGTGGAAAACGGCGCGCATGCGGAGGATGCGTTTCCGCGCTTCGGGGTGCGTGGCGATGTTGAAGCCGATTTTCAGAGCGCCGAACAGGCCTTCGTCGTCGATCATGCGCTTCTTTTCCAGCAAGTGCATGGGGTTGTGGTAGGTTTGCACGATTTCAAACCCCTGGTTTTCCAGCAGGGCGTGCCACTCCCGGGTGGTTTGGGGCCGCGCGTTTACATGGATGGCTTTGGCCAAGGTGCGCTGAATTTCGGCTTTCGAGTCTTCGTCGAGGCTCACCGGCTCCAAGCACAACTCGTGAATTCCGTACAGGCCGCCCGGCTTCAACAGGCGGTGCGCCTCTTTGATGATCATGGATTTTCGCTTGTCGACGTGCATGGTGAGCATGGCCTCGCCGTACACTTTGTCGGCGCACTGCGATTCCAGGGTGGATTCCGCCGCGTTGGCCATCACGATGCGGTGGCCGTTGCCCGACACGAGGCGCTTCAAACGCTCGGCGGCCTTGACGTCGAGTTCCACGCCCGTGTACGAGACGGGATTTTTCGACAGAGTGATACCGGCCGTGAATCCGGTGCCCGGCGCGAATTCGACCACGCGGTCGGAGGAGCAAATGTCCAGTCCGTCCAACATTTTCATGGTCAGTTCTTTTCCACCCGGGCGCAAAACTTTCTTCCCCATTTGCGCGAGGATCCAATGTCCTTGGGCGTGTTTGAAATCCATTTTCCCTTTTGACATGTTTTTGTTGTTTTTCCTGAGAAATTCCGTGCGTGATTTTTGCTATGTCCTGATTTACTCACGTATGTCGCGCAGTATAGGGCTATTCGATCGGGGCAAAATTAGGGATTAATTAGGACTTATTACTCTTTTATTTTGGGAAATTTCGAATTTGCTATCGAATCGATTCGCGTTACCTTCGCGCCTTTTCCCGCAAATAGTGGCACTTTGTATCCCGAAATCTTCGACGGCCTCCGCATAGGGGGCGTGTATGTGCACGAACCCGGCGCCTTGTTGAGCAATTTCGCTTTGGCCATGACCGGGTGGATCGTCTTCTTCGCGCTGCGGAAGCGGGGAGATGAAATTTCCCGGCGGTGGAGCCTGTTCGCAATGTTCCTCGCCCTCGGCACCACCGGCGGCATGTGGGTGCACGGCTTTCCCCATTTGTTTTCCCCTCGGGCTTTTTACCTCTTATGGGCCGTAAAAAATTCGTGCGTGCCCTTGGCCGATTTTTTCGCCTTGTTGGCGTGCGCGGCGTACGTTCCAACGCGGTGGCAAACGACTTACTTGGTGGCCATTGCCGCAAAAGCCTTCACCGCCGTACTCCTTCTCTTTCTCACGTATTCCTTTCTGCCCGCCGCCATCGATCTGGGGTTGAGTTACGCCGCCATCCTGGTGCTCACCTTTGCGGATCGACGACGCACCACGTACGCAAAGTGGATTTTCCGCGCCTTTCTCACCGCGCTGTTGTCCGGTCTCCTGTACGTGTTCAAATGGGACGTCGACCCCGTGTGGTTCAGCCACAAAGACATGGTTCACCTCTTCGCAATCTTATCGCTGTGCATGATTTTCCGCGCAAACCGTGGTCGCGGAGGGGCGGGGTAGAAGGGGGATTTTGTGGGTGTAAGTCACCGATTGAGTTCTCGTCCTTTTTTTCTTATCCGATTATTGATCGTAAATTCGTGATTCCCGCATTTTCCGGAAATTCAATCCCCCGACAATGAAAGTGATTTACGTTTTCGATACCCTGTGCATTTGGTGCTACGGATTTTCCGAAGTCATCGGGGAGCTGCACGACGAATACCGCCGTCGGTTACCTTTCGAAGTGGTGTCGGGGGGCATGCTTCGCCACGAGCGGAAAGGCACCCTGCCCGAGGTGGGTCAATACATCCGCGACGGGTACCCTCTGGTGCAACGCAAAACCGGCGCCCGCTTCGGAGAGGATTTTTTGGAAATGCTCGAGGGCAACGCCCCGGCGGTTTTCGATTCGGACATTCCCGCCCGCGCCGTGGCGGCGTTCAAAATGCTCCATCCCGCTCAGACTCTGGCCTACACCACCGAAATCCAAAAGGCGATTTTCATCGATGGCATGGACCCTTCCAATCCTCTTCCGTACATCGACGTCGCCGCGGAATTCGACTTGGAAGCCAAGGAATTCAAACGCCTCTTTACAGGCGAAGAGTCCATCGCCGCAGCGGAGAGGGATTTCAAGCGCACGGTCGATTTGGGTGCCACCGGCTACCCCACGGTGTACTTCGAATTCGACGGCCAGCCCCGATTGATCGCACGTGGCTACACGGATTTCAACGTGCTGCAGGCGCGCTTCGATCACGTGGTGAGCAGGGCCAAAGCCCGTGAGCAATCCATGAATTGACTCTCTGCCCGGAGGGGAATTAAAAACGGGGTGAAAAAATTCCACCCCGTTTGATTTTCCGCGACGTCGAAAATCCTTACGCGCGTCAGTCTTTTATGCAGCGAACCGACAGCCCCGCGGCCTGAGTGTTTCCGCTCACCCCTTGTTGGATGGACGCGTAGTGGCTTCCGTTGGAGTTGGTTCCGAAAGTGAGGATGGATCCGCGTTTCTCCACTCCGTCCACGTCCATCAACGTACTCGACCAGTACCTTCCGTTCGTACCTTCTTGAGCGATCATGCCCGTATACGAAGCCCTGTATCCGCCCATGGGAAGTTTCAACGGCGACCCCATCGCGCCCGCGGGTGAGTTTTGCGACCAATTCGCCAATTCGGCTTCCCACTCTTCGATCGTGGGGATGCGGTATCCGTCGGGGCATGGGTTGTTGGTGCCCGATTCCCCTTGCCACAACCCGTCGACCGAGGGTGTATACCAGTTGTTGTACGAAGTCACGTAATCTGCGATGATGAATTTGTCGTGACCGGGGTAGGGGGAATTGCCGACGTCGGAAGTCACTTCCGAATCGCGGCACTGGTGGCCATCGGCACCTCGACCCCATTGAAAAAGTCCGCCATAAGCCTCCGCGTCCGCGGCGTTCGTCGCCGCTCGGGAAGCGCCCAAATTCCTGTCCATCCAAGTGCGCCCGGTCGCCGGATTGTACACCTCTACGATTTCGGTCGCGCCCGTGCCGCAGTCTTCACCCTCCACTTCGATGACGGGGCAGGACTGCATCAGGGGTGGCACCGGCCCACAAAAGCCGTAAGGACCCTCGCCCCCTGTGCCATACATGGTCAAAATCAAGTCGCGCAAGGAATTCATGGTTTCCACCGAGGCTTCGGCTTGAACCTCGGAAGGGTAGCCTTGATCGCAAAGACATTTTTCATTGTACCACGAGGCTTGGAAGCCCCAGATTTGCTCGCAGGAATTTTCCGGCATGGTTTGCATTGAATCGAGAAAGAGCATCGCCACTTCGCAACCGTCGGCGGAGAAAAGTGAGTCATCCGGATCGCCGCTACCGTTGCCGTTATTGTTGCCGTTGTTGTCTTTTTCGCATCCGAAAAGTGCGACGAAAATTGCGAGCCCTATGGATAGCACCGCGTACTTGGTTTTAAACATGATTGGGATTTTAGATTGGTTGATAAAAAATGACCCTCGGATGCCGCTCGTCGGGATCCGAAGTATGAACCGCCCGCGAGAATTCGGGCGCAAAAGAAAAAAGGGATGTCGTGGGGTTGGTGTGGGGAGGTCAACCTCCTCACGATGGAAGGAGCATTTCCTGCGCTTCCCATTTTATTTTTATCGAGACTGTTTGCGGTATCCGCTCCAGGTTTATGGTGTGTCGCTCCGATGCGTGGTGGGCAATAATGCGCGCACGGTGAACGTCTCAAAACTCGATTCATTCAGGTATCGGCGCGAATTTGCGCCCGGTTTGGGCGGCAATATATGATAAAATGAAATTAATTCCCCGAATAAATCGTGCCCGATGTCGGGGTTTCCATCAATTTTATTTTGGACAGTTGTGGGAGTTTCGGTTTGATTTTGTCCCATAGCCACACCGCAATGTGCTCGCAGGTAGGGTTTTCCAGTCCTTTAATGTCGTTGAGAACTCGGTGGTCCAGGGCATCGACCAGCGGTTTCACGACGGACTTTACTTCGGCGAAATCGGCCACCCATCCCAGTCGCTCATCCAAATCACCATCCAGATACACGGTGAGCAAGTAGGTGTGCCCGTGCATCCTGCGGCATTTGTGTCCTTCGGGAACGTGGGGCAAGAAGTGCGCTGAATCGAAAGTGAAGCTTTTGAAAATCTGCATGGTCTGCGGTGTGTGGGAGGGCTGCACCCTCGTAGGATGAACGGAGTGCAAATTTAGGTATTTGGGGGGATTGGGTGCGAGTGCTTTCCGGACAGGAGACGCCGACTCAAATCGGATCAAAGAATCAGGTGGGACTGGAGGGATCGGGGACCGGTGATCGGGTGCGAGTGCTTTCCGGCCAGGTGACTCCGAGGCGACTAAAATCGGATCAGGGATCAGGTGGGACTGGAGGGATCGGGGATCGGTGATCGGGTACGAGTGCTTTCCGGACAGGAGACTCTGCGCCGACTAAAATCGGATCAAAGGATCAGGTGGAACTGTAGGGATCGGGGACCGGTGATCGGGTGCGAGTGCTTTCCGGAGAGTCCCACGATCGAGTCAAACCAATCCACATCCGCAAGCCAAATAAACCCTCACCGATTCTCTCACCCGATTTGCGTTCGGAGAGTCCCACGATCGACTCAAACCCATCCACATCCGCAATCCGGACAAAAAAAAGCCCCCCCTAAATCGGGGAGGCCCTTTTCGTATTCAGTCAGCGACTGCCTAAGCGTCACTTCTTGTTGTTGTCGTCGGTCACTTCTTCGAAGTCCACGTCCGTCACTTCTTCGTCGGATCCCGAAGCGCCTTCGCCGGAGAACTGTCCGTCGCCGTTGTCGCCGGAGCTCTGTTGGGCGTTGTACATTTCTTGGGAAGCGGCTTGGAATACCGTGTTCAGCTTTTCCATGGAGGTTTCGATGGAGGCCGTATCCTGCGATTCGTGCGCCTTCTTCAATTCCGCCAAAGCATCCTCGATGGGCTTCTTCTTGTCGGCCGGAATCTTGTCGCCGAACTCCTTGAGTTGCTTTTCCGTTTGGAAAATCAACGCATCGGCTTTGTTCAGCGTCTCGGCTTTTTCCTTGGCTTTTTGGTCGGCTTCGGCGTTGGCCATGGCCTCCTCCTTCATCTTCTTGATTTCGTCGTCCGTCAGACCGCTCGAAGCTTCGATGCGGATGCTCTGCTCCTTGCCGGTCGCCTTGTCTTTGGCGGACACGTGCATGATTCCGTTGGCGTCGATATCAAAAGTCACTTCGATTTGCGGAACACCTCGGGGTGCCGGCGGAATGTCGGTCAGTTGGAAACGACCGATGGTGCGGTTTCCGCTGGCCATGGGCCGCTCACCCTGCAGCACGTGAATGTCCACCGAGGGCTGGTTGTCCGATGCCGTCGAGAACACTTCCGATTTCTTGGTCGGAATGGTCGTGTTGGCCTCGATCAATTTGGTGAACACCCCACCCATGGTCTCGATTCCGAGCGACAAAGGCGTTACGTCCAAAAGCAGCACGTCTTTCACCTCTCCGGTCAGTACACCCCCTTGGATGGCGGCACCGATGGCCACGACCTCGTCGGGGTTCACGCCTTTTGAAGGCTCTTTACCGAAAAACTGCTTCACGGCTTCCTGCACCGCCGGGATGCGGGTCGATCCACCCACGAGAATCACCTCGTCGATGTCCGATTTGCTCAAACCGGCGCTTTTCAAGGCTTTCTCACAAGGCGCGATGGTGCGCTTGATCAATTCGTCGCTCAGTTGCTCGAATTTCGCGCGGGTCAGCGTTTTCACCAAGTGTTTGGGCACACCGTCCACCGGCATGATGTACGGAAGGTTGATCTCCGTCGAGGTCGTGCTCGAAAGCTCGATTTTGGCTTTCTCGGCGGCTTCCTTCAGCCTTTGCAGGGCCATGGGGTCCTTGGAAAGGTCCACGCCGTTGTCTTGCTTGAACTCGTCCACCAGCCAGTCCATGATCACGTGGTCGAAGTCGTCCCCACCCAAGTGGGTATCGCCGTCGGTAGACAGCACTTCGAAAACGCCGTCACCCAACTCCAGAATGGAAAGGTCGTGCGTACCACCACCCAAGTCAAACACCGCCACTTTCACGTCGTTCGACTTCTTGTCCAGCCCGTAGGCCAGTGCGGCGGCGGTCGGTTCGTTGATGATGCGTCTCACTTTCAATCCGGCGATCTCACCGGCTTCCTTCGTGGCCTGTCGCTGAGAGTCGTTGAAGTACGCAGGCACCGTGATCACCGCTTCACTCACCGAAGTTCCGAGGTAATCCTCGGCGGTTTTCTTCATCTTTTGAAGGATGATGGCTGAAATTTCCTGGGGGGTGTATTTGCGGTCGTCTATTTTTACCCGCGGGGTATTGTTGTCGCCCTTCACCACTTCGTAGGGCACGCGTTTTATTTCATTCGATACCTCGTCGTACGAGTTACCCATGAATCGCTTGATGGAAAAAATCGTCTTTTTCGGGTTGGTGATCGCTTGGCGCTTCGCGGGGTCGCCCACTTTGCGCTCGCCGTTGTCGGTAAACGCCACGATCGAAGGCGTCGTGCGCTTCCCTTCACTGTTGGTGATCACCACCGGCTCGTTCCCTTCCATTACCGATACACAGGAGTTGGTTGTACCGAGGTCGATTCCGATAATTTTGCTCATTGGTTCTCGTTGCTTTAAAAGTTTTCGCTTTGGGTTTAGCAAGCACCATACCAACCCCGAATGTGCGCTCTTTGTCCGGCATGATATGACAAAATGACGGCCAAAGCAGACCCGTTTACCCGTCGGCTGACATTCCCTGTCGTGTTTTCGGGTGTATCCCGTCCTTCCGGCCGGGTCGGTTTACCGCCTGTATCTCCGCCTCGGGGTGCGGCGGTGTCGACGGTGGGCGGGAGCTTCTTCGTCGCTCCACCCACTCGACCGTCACCGCAACGCACCCCGAGGCGGAGGATGCCGGCGTCCAACCTTACACAATCCGGTCTTCCTGCCACAATCACGGTGGTCGTCTTACACCTTTATATATAGGTGTTGTTGGAAGTTGCGACGGCGATATCCGCCGTCTGTGGACGGAAATAAGAAATCAATGGGGAAAATTGGTTTTGGCCCGCTTTCAGTTGCAACCCGCGATACTCGCGCAATCCGTGTTTCCACCCCAGTTTTCGGTGCAGAAACAATACTCACCCGTTTCCGGTGAGTTGTTCAGCGCTTCGAGGACGGGGTCGGTAAACCACACCACCCGAACCGACTGCGATTTCGACGCGAAGATGCCGATGGCGTCGCCGGAAAAATTGCTGTAGGAGCCCGTCACCGGTGTAAAATCACTCACAGGGTGTGCCACCTGCCGGTACAACACCAAATCCGCCGACGCAGCCGTCACCCGGTATTCCGCGTTCTTGATGCGCACGTTCTTCAAATCGTCGATGTTGCCCAAACGCGTGTGGAGCACATTGAACCAGTCGGAAGTCGAAAAGGGAATTTTTCTCTCGCCCGTCATGCGGTTCGGATTCTCGACGTTCGTCAACCTAAAGTCGATGTACTCATCTTCGTGCGTCTCACCCGAGTGGGTGTAATAATCGAAATTCAACCGAAACACGTTCTCGTATTCCAATACCGTGGGGTGCATGCGAATCTCGAAATCCGTTTGACTCTTCACGCCCGAAGCGGTCACCAACGCCAATTTGAACGGCGTGGCAGGCAGTGGGGGAGTCTTAATGGTGTTGGCCGGAGTCTTCGGAAAATCCGTCGACGCCGTGTACACCTTGTCATCGATCTTCACCCGCATTTCGTACCGCATTTCCTCGATTTGGGCGATTTCCGATTCGGTAAACAGGGGTTCGGCCGTGTAATAGAACAGCACGTTTTGACGGTAAAACACCCCCGGCGATCGGGAGGGCACCTCGATTGTTTCCAAGAGTATGGAGTCGAGAAGGTTGTTTCCACGGTATTTGAACAACTTCGCCTCCACCATGTCCACGGGGTACTCCACCGAGTCTTTGATGGCCGCGTAGTCGCTCACGTTGCCCTCCCCGAGGTAGGTGCGGTTGATCCGCACGAACTGGGTGTCCACCGTGTGATCCAATACGGCGTATATCACCGGTGTGGATTTGTACGGCGCCATGATGTCGACATCCGTTTCACACCCGCTCAGCGTAAACAGGGCGATGACCATGGACAATGAAAAGGCGGAAACTCGGAATGATCGCATAGTGGATTCTTTGCTGGGGTGACGAATTTTTTTCGGAACGGCAAATTTAAACCATTCGCGAAGGAAAACGGCAATTTCGGCCAAATAGGTAGCTTTGTGGAGAAATTTGGCAATCCAATACTCCCCGCATTCCTACCGCACACGCCGTTGCGATGCCGGGAGAAAATCCCATTCAATCACCGTCGATTATGTCCATCCACTCTCAAGTAAAACGGGTTACCACCCACACCCTTCAGGAAATGAAGAACAAGGGTGAAAAAATCGCCATGCTCACCGCCTACGACTTTTCCATGGCCGGAATCGTCGACGAGGCGGGCATCGACGTGATCTTGGTGGGCGATTCCGCCAGCAACGTAATGGCCGGCCATGAAACCACGCTGCCCATTACCTTGGACCAAATGATCTACCACGCCTCTTCCGTGGTCAGAGCGGTCAAAAGGGCCCTGGTCGTGGTCGACCTCCCTTTCGGGGCCTATCAGGGAAACAGCAAGGAGGCCTTGACTTCGTCCATCCGAATCATGAAAGAAAGCGGCGCCCACGCGGTGAAAATGGAAGGCGGGAAGGAAATCCGTGAAAGCGTCGAGCGGATATTGTCTGCGGGAATACCGGTCATGGGACACCTGGGGTTAACCCCACAAAGCATCTACAAATTCGGCACGTACACCGTACGCGCCAAACAAGAGGCCGAAGCCAAACGACTCCGCGAAGACGCCGCTCTCCTAGATGAAATAGGCTGCTTCAGCGTGGTGCTCGAAAAAATCCCCGCCGTTCTGGCAGGCGAAGTGTCCCGATCCATCGAAATCCCCACCATCGGCATCGGCGCCGGCGCCGACACCGACGGGCAAGTGCTGGTGCTGCACGACATGCTGGGTATCACCAAGGAATTCAGCCCCCGCTTCCTGCGCCGGTACCTCGAATTGCACGGCGAAATCAAGGGAGCCGTCGAGCGCTACGTCGCCGACGTCCGCGCGGTGGATTTCCCCGGTGAAAAAGAACAGTATTGACGATGGGTGTTTCCACGCCCGACACGCTGCGGGTATTGTACGAGGACAACCACGTGATCGCCGTTTCCAAACGGTCTTCCGACATCGTCCAAGGCGATAAAACCGGCGACACGCCCCTCCGCGAAGTCGTCATGGAATGGATCCGCCGCAAATACGACAAGCCCGGCAACGTGTTCGTCGGGGTGGTGCACCGCTTGGATCGCCCGGTGAGCGGAGTGGTGCTCTTCGCCAAGACGGGGAAAGCGCTCTCCCGTCTCAACAGGATGTTTCAAGACAAGGAAGTGTCTAAAACCTACGTGGCTGCGGTGGTGAACGCCCCCGAACGAACCGCGGGAATCCTGAAACACG
This sequence comes from uncultured Cryomorphaceae bacterium, assembly GCA_964574635.1. Lineage (GTDB taxonomy): Bacteria > Bacteroidota > Bacteroidia > Flavobacteriales_D > Cryomorphaceae > CAZNOG01. Next base: position 40,134 of record CAZNOG010000010.1, read on the forward strand.
CCCTTTTGCGCGACAGGGACAAGAACAAATCCAAGGTCGTCTCCCCGGGACACAAAACCGCCAAACCCGCCGAACTTCGTTACGAGACCTTGGGCACCTCGGACAAGTATTGGTTTCTGTCCGTGCACCCCGCCACGGGGCGCCACCACCAGATCAGGGTGCAACTCTCCGCCATGGGATGTCCCATCAAAGGAGACGTCAAATACGGCGCGCCCCGAACCAACCCCGACGGATCGATTCATTTGCACGCCTATAAACTCGAATTCGTGCATCCGGTGAGCAAGGCGCAAATCACTATTACCGACGATCCTCCCGAGGATCCGGTGTGGAATGCACTTCGGCCAATTTTACAGTCTAAAATCCTGTAGGTCAGACATTATGACAGTGTGGCGTCCTCTCTTCCGTCAATTTGTCGGATGCGCGGGGCCCATTCGGCGATGGTATTTAATTTGTTGATGGGTGAGCGGAATTCAAACACAACAACTTAAAAACCTAAGCATATGTCACTTATAAAATTCAATCGCGCACCTTCGATTTTCGATCCCTTCGATTCGATTTTCAACGACTTCTTCGAAGGGGAAATGCTTCCTCGACGAACCGGTCGTTCGGCGAATGTTCCTTCGGCCAATATCAAGGAAACCGAAACCGGCTTTGAAGTGGAGCTCGCCGTGCCCGGCATGAAAAAGGAAGACTTCGAAATTGAAGTAAACGAAGATTTGCTCAGCATTCGCGCGGAGCAAAAGTCCGAAACAACGGACGAGAACGAAAAATTCACCAAGCGTGAATTCAACTACAGTTCCTTTGTGCGGTCATTCCGACTGCCCGAGAACGTAGAGGCCGACAAAATCAAAGCCGGCTACAAAGAGGGCATCCTCCACTTGGAGATTCCCAAAACCAAAGTGGACGAGAACCCCAAATTGCGTAAAATAGCCATCAATTAATCGGACGGCTAAAGAGAGTAAGTGAAAAGTGCGGACCGTCGAAGTCCGCATTTTTCGTTTACACCCTCTGCGATCACCGGGAGGTCGTAATTTTGTGATCACGGTCTGCCGTCGAATGAACGAATATGGAATGATAGATTAAGTGGAATATGGAATACAAGGATTATTATAAGGTATTGGGTGTCGACAAGAATGCCGATCAAGCGGCCATCAAAAAGCAGTTTCGGAAATTGGCGTTGAAGTACCATCCCGACAAAAACCCCGATGACCCCACCGCGGAAGGAAAGTTTCAGGAGGTCAACGAGGCGTACGAAGTGCTGGGCGACGCCGAGAAGCGGAAGAAGTACGACGAATTGGGCGCCAACTGGAAGCACTACGACTCCATGAAAAACGCCGGTTACGGTCAGGGCGGGGGAGGACGTACGTACCGGTATTCCGGCGATTTCGACGAATTTTTCGAAGGTGGATCCGGATTCTCGGATTTCTTTAGAACCTTCTTCGGCGGTTTCGGAGCCACGGGGGGCGCGTTCGACGAAGACGACCTCGGCGGACAGCGCGGAAGGGGCGGGTTCCAACGCCGAAAGCAAAATGCCCGCGCCGAGCTGCCCCTGTCCTTCGACGAGGCCTTTCACGGAATATCGAAAGTGGTGAACTTCAACGGCACCAAGATCAAACTGAACATTCCCAGGGGGGCGTACGACGGACAAAAGTTGAAAGTAGCCGGCAAGGGACCCAATGGCGGAGATTTGATTCTCACGCTGAAAGTGGCTCCACCCGCGGGATACGAAGTGGACGGCACCACCTTGCGCAGAAAGCTCAAGGTCGATTTGTACACCGCCGTCCTGGGCGGAAAGGTCGACGTGAATACCCCCCATGGCAAGTTATCCATCCCCATCGCCGCCGGCACCCAGCCGGGAAAAAAACTGAGGTTGAAAGGCAAGGGCATGCCCGAATACGGCAAGAAGGGGAAGTTCGGCGATTTGATCGTCGAAGTGGACGTGTCCATTCCAACCAAACTCAGCGCCAAGCAGCGCAAACTTTTCGAAGAGCTGAAGGAGGGTTGAGGATTTACTTCACGACTTTGAACGTCTCGCCCGTACCGTCGCGGTCGAATACGCGAAGGGAATAGACTCCCTTCGGCAGATCGGAGGTGTCGACGGTGGTCCTGCCTTTCGTGGTGCGGCCACGGAGAATGACCCTGCCTCCCATGCCGTGCAGTTCAAACCAACCCGACTCCCCGTCGGGGCGATCCACCGCGATGAAGGTGTCGAAAGGATTGGGGAACACCGCCATGGACTCGGATCGTGTGTTCAGGGCCACCACTTTACTGAAGGTGTACCGTCCGTCCAAATCGATTTGACGCAGGCGGTAATAGTTGATCCCGGCCTTCGGGGTGTGGTCGTCGAAACGGTATTCCGACAGTCCGGATGAAAATCCCCTGGCCGGGACGGAGCCGATCTCGGAAAACAGTACCCCGTCCACCGATCGCTCGATCGCGAACCGATCCGTATTTCTTTCGGTGGCCGTGGCCCAATGAAGAACGTGTACGTTACCCATCGCCCGGCCCTTAAAATAGAGCCATTCTACGGGCAAGGGGTTTTGATGGGGCGCTTCGTTGCCCAGGGTCAAATCGATCATCGACACATTTTTATTCAGCTCGGAATTTAGGTTGAAGCTGAAATCGCCGGAAGTGATCTCTGTTTCGGTTCCGCCGGTTTGGGGTCCCAGACTGAACCACGAGTCGTTGTTCGGGTCGGCGTCGACTGATGCGTCTTGTTCGGCCCACACCACGCGGAGCGCCTCCGGCATGGTCACCCCGTCCCCGTACTCATCGCCGAACCCGACTGTGAACCTGGTATTCACCAACCTCTCGGGATAATCGACCTTCACATTCCAAAACCTCACGTCGCTGATATTGATGACGTTTTCGGGAAGCTCCATGCCCGTGAAGTTGGCGGAGCGGTTGAAGTGTTCCGCTTTGAACACCACGGGCCCGGTGGATGTCAATTCGGGCTCTATGGTGATCGGGCGGTATTGTTGGTTTCCGCCCAGAGGGAACAGGATCTCCGAGTCGTCGGTCGTTCGAATCGACAAGGGGCCATCGACATACGTGTCGGCAACTTCGGTGGTGCTCTGATTACCCCCGACCCCGATCAAAGATTTGTCGAGGATGGCGACGTCAAATCGCACATCGTCCGCGAGTCCCGCTTCCAGGGTGTCGATGGTGCGCAATACCCCTTGGAGGAGGTTGAACTCGCCCGAAACCGTGAAGGTCGTGTTCGGGTTATCCCCGTTTTGTTCGGTGAGTTGCACGTACGTCGGGTTGTCGATGGTCAGGTTGGAGAGAGCGATGGAACTTGGGGGTTGACCGTTCATAGTGCGGATGAACTGCGGCGACGTACCTTTCATTGAGAGGTTGATACTTCCTTGGCCGCCCGAAGCACCGAAAACACCGAAAAGGTGCAAGTCCCTCGTAACGGTCAGGTTGTTCGTGGTGCCGGGTTTTGGGCGGATTGCGCACCCGCTTCCGATTTCGATTTTGCCGAACACGCTCTCCATCGCATCTTGCAGATCCACGTACAAAGTGGTGTTTGCACCTACGTATACCTCCACTCCTCCCATGCCGTTCAGGAAATTGACCGTTCCTCGGTTGACGAATCCAACGGGATGGTTGCCGCCAAAGTTGATCTTCAGAACTCCCGTTGCGTCGGCGGAAACCGTCGCACCTTGTTCTACGTGGAAATAATTGAATCCGGTTCTGTTCGGTGCCAACGTATTCGACCTGAGAACCGTGTTGCTTCCGGAAGCGAAGTATATCCTCAAAATACCATCTCCATTTGATGGGAACAATTCTCCTTTGTTGTAAAAACTGCAATCGGATCCGACGAAAGCGAGGGAACCGTTCCCGCCCGTGCTTCCGGTAAGCAACCTACCGGAAGTCATGATCTGCAAGTCGTGCTCCACCGCCACCGAATCAGCGATGTATAGGTAGTTATCTGTTTGGACGTTGTTTCCCACGAAGAGGTCGTAAAATTTGAAGGGGCCTTCAAGGGTTACGGTTGCCGTAATGTGAACCACGCTGCCCTCACTCGCTTCGAAAGCGGACATGTCGCCGTGGTTTGTTACAAATCCTCCCAATTCGAGGGTGGCGTTTTCTCCCAAAATCAATTTTCCGTTGGCTTCGATTTCCAAGTCGTGGACTTGAACAGTCACGTCGTCGGGAATCGTCACCATGGTGTTGTTGGAGATCACGACCTTTTGATTTGGGGAAGGCACCTCGCCCACCTCCCAGGTCTCGGGTTCGAACCAGTCTCCGTCAGCGACGCTTTCCCATGCGGAAGCCACGGTGTACGAGTAATTGTTGCCGTTGTTGGTGGCCATGTGTAGGGCGATCAGGTCGTGGGGTGACTGCGCCGTGGCATTCACCGTAGTGGTGTAGGCGTAATACCGTACCGTATTTCCGGCTTGGTTAAAAGAACCGGGAATGGTGGCGGTTCCGGACTCCGAGGTCGAAGTGGAAAAAACCACCTCCGCCAATTCGGAGGAGGTGAAATTGTTTTTGGAGTATCTGATGTACGCTCTTTCTTGCGGCGATTTCGGACCGTCGAGATGAACCGTAATAGGGACATCCTGTGCCGGTGCCACCTGGGGTGTCGCCGGAAGAACGGGGTCGGTAGCCGAAAAATGTTGAGGGGGAGCGCCGGTTTCCATCAGTACGGCCTCTGTGGTGTTGTATCCGTTGTCGTGCCAATGCGCGGTGTAATACTTGCCCTGCGTGGCCCCAATTGAATTGTTATTCCCACCGGAAGTGGCCCACTGTACCGAGTGCACATGATTGGGGGTAAAAACAGTGCCGTACCATTTGTTGTTATAAGTGCCGCTGTTTCCGTCGCTTACAAACAAAAAATATTGGGGCTCGGACGGTCCTGTGTAGTGGAAAGTCGTGCTCCAATACAGGTACCCGGACCTGTTGTCTTTCTCGAGTATAAAATCGGAGGGAAAGGGTGTGGCCCAGCTGTTCCAAGTACCCGGAAGACGCAAGCCATCCGGTTCGTGGATCGGGTCTTGAGTGGCGCCCGAAAAGAACAAAAGCATCGAGACCGTGAATACGAAGAGCCGTCGTACGGAGTGCATTCTGCGCATGGGCCGGGTGTTCTTGTAGATTGGTTCGTCTAAAGATAGTGTAAGTACTACACTTAGACAAGGGGTAACGTGAAATGTTCGATTTTACGCGGGTGACGTCGGGGACGGGTGGGGGGAAGCCCCGTGCTCATATGGTGATGTAGCGACCGAGGATACCGAATACCAGGTAGAGCAGGGCCGGGATGCTGATGGCGCAGGTGGCGATGCCGGTCTTTCTGCCATTGAGCCAACCGCTCAGTCCCAGCGACGCGATGATTGTGACGAGGCCGAGGATGAGCAGTTTTACGAGACTTTGATGGTGTGACTCCATGCCTTCCGTCGGTTTGCGCAAGCCCAGCAGCGACCAGCCCACGGCGGACAACAGAAAGCACATGGACGCCAGGGCGAATCCGAGGACCAGCCAGAACTTGATTTTTTTCTCGGTGCCGAAAACCAGCAATGCGCTGAGGAAGGTGAAAGAAAACCCGCCCAGCACCGAGCTGACGAGGGCCAATTGTTGGATGCTTGCCTCCATGGTGACTCTGTATTGGTGGTACGATTGGTTGCCGGGAGGCGGCGTGTCCCGGCGGGATGAAAGTGCGATTTTTATCGATCAATTCAAAGCGGGGAGGAAAAATGGCAGGGTGGGAGTGGGGCACTCCTATATAATAAGGTGCGCGGATGCGAAAATCACCGGAAAGAGATGCAAGGTGGCCGTCGACCTCGGTTCGGAGAGGGAGTTTTGGGTGGGGAGTCTCGGGAGAATGCGTATACTATGGCGCGGGGGCAGCCGTGAATACCGTCTTTTGTCGGGAACGACCATTCGACGAACCACCCACAAAAACCCTTAACAATCCACCCTGCGGCGGGAAAACGTTTCGACGAATGGCCGGAAACGCTCTACGACCAAAGAAAAATGTGTGGATTGACTACCAATGGCATTGGAGTACTCACGCAGGGCGTGAGTAGGCGGAAAAGCGTGGAAAAACGCAGGTAAAACGGGAAAAAAGGCGAGATTCAGGCAAGGAGGAAACCCAAGAAATCATAGACGGTTTTGGGTTTATCATCGACGAAATGCAAAAAAAAAGAGTGCAAATAGTTGACAACTACTTTTGCCGCCCCTATATTTGCAAAGATTTTCAACACGGTTTGTCGGCACGGCAAATTGGAATGAGACAAACAAATAATGATAAACTAAAAGAAGTGCCATGAAAAACGTTACTCTCTCAAGTTGTTGTTCCAAGGATGTACGGTCCTTTGGAAATTTTCTCACGGGCCTTTTGCTTACTACGGCAATGGTTCTTTTTGGTTACACTACCGGGTTTGGGCAGGTATCTACTCAATCTTCGGCTGAATCATCGGCGGGTTCGACCGCACCTATGTTCTTTGGCGACGGAATTCCCAGCCAAAACGCCGGAGCGGAGTTTTACAAGCCTATCGTATATGATATGGCTAAAAGCGGAACGCAACCTATTACGAATCCTGACTTGGATTCTTTGATGAACTGTGCCAATCTTCGGGTGACTTTCGTACTTGATGAATCCGGATCAATCCTGAATAGGAACGGTGTGGATCAAGTACGTGAAGCCGTTATGGGCCTGGCGGAAGTATTTGAAGGTTCGGCAGCAACGCTGTCCATCATCGAATTTGATTCTCAAGCCAGTCTGGTTGACCTCGGTGGTACTGATGTCAATGCAACTTTTTTGCAGAATCTCAATGACTTTTTGTACAGCGAGTACAATAGTCAGAAGTACGACCCGAGCATGGACGGGGTGAACCTGCCCTGTCCGGTCGGAAACACCAACTGGGAAGACGCTTTGGAACTCACTGCGACGTTGAATCCCAACCTGGTGATCTTCTTGACCGACGGTGAGCCTTTCGGTTACAACGCACCCGAAACAGATTGCGGGTACATCATACAAGGTGGTGCCGTTGCTTTGGAAAAAGCGATTATTGCCGCCAATACGTTAAAAACGAACGGTTCCCATATGTTCGGTATCGGCGTGGGTGACTACATCTATGAGGATAACCTCAAAGCAATCACCGGCAATGGAAACTTTGCACTGAACGGAAGCATTTATACGGACGACTACCTGATCGGTTCATTTGCAGCTTTGAAAGACAATTTGGCTGCTGGATTGAACGCTATTTGCGGTACCGAGATTTCGGTGACTAAAACTGCTGACGTTGAACAAGTATGCAGCGATGAAGTAATCACTTTCACGATCACTGTTGAGAATACAGGTGGTGCCAATGGCTACACTGCTGAAGGTGTAGTAGTTACCGACACTTTGTCTGCATCTTATTCAAACGTAGCCATCGTTAATGGACCCATTGCCGGAGCTACCTTGAACGGAAATACCTTGAGTTATGAAGTTGGAGAATTGGCGGACGGTGAGAGTGCAACAATCCAAGTACAGGCTACTTTGATTGGTGCTCCCGGGTCACACCCGAACACGGCGCATGCCAATGCTGTCAATGCAAACAAAGTATGGGATGAAGTGTCCATCACCAAAACTCCTGTTATCACTTCAAGTATTAATGTGACGGCTTGTGAGTCCTACTTCTGGTTGGGCACCGAGTACACCGAGTCAGGTACGTACGTAGTAGATGGCACCAACAACAATGGCTGTCCTACTTCCGACACCTTGAACTTGATTATTGATGAGCCCGGTGATGTAATCGTTGTTACCGAGTCTGCTTGTGGTTCATTTGACTGGGCTATTTCAGGACAGTCCTACACTGAAAGCGGAACATACAGCTACGTTGTGGCTGGAGAAAATGGAGCCTGCGACCAAGAATATGAATTGGATTTGACGGTTCTCGAAGCTCCGGTATATGAAGAGTGGTTCACCGTATGTGCAACTTTCTGGTCACACCCGGTTACCGGTGAATGGTTCTTTGCATCAGATACGATTGTTTACACTTTCCAAGAGGATGGAATTCCCTGTGAAAGCACCAGCATCATTTATTTGACCTTGGGTGTTGAAGAAGGTGATTCTTGCAGCACTGACGAAGTTGAGAATGGTGTGATCGATGCAAATTGTGAATGTGTACCTGTAACCTACTCTTGCCCCGAGTTGCAAGCTAACGTAGGCGATCCCTGCGACGACGGTGACGACAACACTTCAGGCGA
>CAZNOG010000010.1:48432-120265 GCA_964574635.1 uncultured Cryomorphaceae bacterium
CGTAATCACCGAAGACTGCGAGTGCCAGGGTGAAGTAATCTACGAATGCCCCGAATTGCAAGCTAACGTAGGCGATCCTTGCGACGACGGTGACGACAACACCGAAGGCGACGTAATCACCGAAGACTGCGAGTGCCAGGGTGAAGTAATCTACGAATGCCCCGAACTGCAAGCCAACGTGGGCGACAGCTGTGACGACGGTGACGACAACACGATTAACGACGTGATCACGGAAAACTGCGGGTGCGAAGGTACCTACGTAGTTCCCCAGTGCATCACCGACGCGGGTAGCATTTCCTTGGCCGGCGGCGACATGTCTATCGTGATCTGCGCAGTAGACGGCGTGCCCAGCACCATCGAAGTGGAAATCACCACCGCCCCCGCGGCCGCAGCACCCTACGTATGGGTTGCCACCGACGCTTTGGGCAACGTGATCAGCTACACCGCCAATGAGTTGGCCGTGGAGTCGTACGACTTCGACAACCTCGGATTGGGTACGCACCACTTGCAAATCGTGAGCTTCCTGCCCGCCGAAAGCAACGCTCACGCACTGCGTGACCAGTACCTCAGCACGGGTGAAGTGAACCTCTCCGAACTGGAAGGATGCTTCGACATCTCCGAGCCCATCGTAATCATCGGTGACGCTTGCGAAGAGCCCGAAGAAGGATGCTACGCAGTGGAAGTTCTCGAATTCGTTCAAGGACCCACTACCAGCGGTGGTGCCGTTGCGGCCGACCGTTCCGACGCGACCAAAGCCCTCGGTGAGCCCGACCGCTCGAATGCCGCAGGTGGATTCGTATCCCTGGGTGTAGGCGGGTACATTACCCTCGCCTTCAACGGAATCATCTACGACGAGCCGGGTGCCGACATCCGCATCTTCGAAACTTCTTTCGCAGGTGACAACTGCTCGGGTTCCAACAACGAGCAAGCCGACATCGAACTGTCGCCCGACGGAATCAACTTCTACCCCGTAGGCAGCATCTGCCTCGACGGTGAGGTTGACATGGCCGACGCCGGATTGTCGCAAGTGTTCGCCATCCGCGTCATCAACAGCGCCGCCACTAACTCGCCCGACGGGTACGACTTAGACGGTGTGGAAGCCATCCACGGATGTGAGAACGGACCCTTCACCTCGACTTCCTCCGACTGTGTAGCTACTGAAGTAGTATCCTTCACCCCCGGTACCATGAAGAACGGCATGTTCCTCCCGGCCGACCGCGCCGATGCCTCACAAGCGTTGGGTACGCCCGAAAGAACGGATGCCCCCGTATTCGTGAGCTTGGGTTACGGCGGAAGCTTGGTACTCGCCTTCGACGGTTCCATCCTGAACCAACCGGGTGCGGACATCGAGATCGTGGAGACCACGTACAACTTCCAGTCTTGTGAAGCATACCCCGAGTACGCCGACGTATACGTATCGATCGACGGAATCGAGTGGCACTTCGCCAAAACCGTATGCCATGGAGACCGTTTCGTGGACTTCAGCGACGCAGGTGAGATTCCCTTCGTGAACTTCGTGAAGCTGGTGAACAACGACGAGCTGTCTAATTCACCCGACGGATTCGACGTGGACGGTGTGGTATGCGTGAGCGCGGTTGCACCCGCACCCGCACCCCTCGTACCCGAGCAAGCCGCGGGAGAGCTCAGCTCATTCCCCAACCCCACGGCCGGTGCATCCAACGTGGTGTTCAAGACGGTAGACACCGAAAGAACCACCGTGGAAGTGATGGACATGAACGGTCGCGTGATCACCACCCTCTTCAACCAAGTGGCTGAAGGCGGAGTGACCTACACCGTGAACTTCGACGCCGTAGACCTTCCCAACGGAATCTACGTGTACCGAATGACTACGGAGACCTCGACGATCATTGAGAAATTCATGATCGCCAAATAACACGGGATTGTGTTTGTAAGGAAAGCCCCGATTTGCTTGAAAGCAGGTCGGGGCTTTTTCCTATTCACCGCATTCCTGAACCGAATTGCGGTTTTTGCGTAATGGAGTGGCTGACCAACCAAATATTTTTTCAACAATGTGCCCCCCTTTGTTCCGTAACCCATTGATATTTCAGTTTCAATGCCGAAATTTGTGTGACTTTTCGGCAACCAACCTCCCCGCTATGACTTCCCTCGCCCAACGCATCCTGATACTATTGATCCCCGCGCTGTTGACTATGTCTTCCGTATCCGCGCAAACCGGCCCCATGGGCATCGGGAACGGGAGTGGTCAAAGTACTTTTGCAGGTGACAATCCCAAAGTATTGCTCTGGTTGGACGGAAGCAGCGTTCAACCTACTTTGAGTACTTCGCAAGCCAGTTTAATTCAATGGAACGATAAAAGTGGCAACGGGCACAACTTTACCTTAGGCCCGGGACAATGGGATCCGACCGTATTTCCTACGGGTGGGCACAAAGGTACGTTCGTGAACGCACCCACTCGGCCCACAGTGGGATTTAGAGGGACTGAGCAGAATCCGGGAAAGTACTTGGTTTGTGAAGATTTTGATATGCCATCGGACGGCTTTTCTATTTATTTCGTCATCAAATCTAATGATAATTATTACGGATTCTTCAATTACGCTACCCCAACAAATGATCATGAAGTATTGATTTACAACAATCCTGGCGGGATTCAATTGAAGATGAGTGAACTTCAACAGTCCGTTGTTGGGAATATCAGTACGAACAGTTGGAATTATGGTGGAATCGTATGGGGAAATTCCGGCACGGGCAACTGGCATTATAACAGACAAACCGAATCGGATGGAGGTCATGGTTTTCTAGGATTCGATGGTGTGACGATTTCATCTAATGGTAAGATCATCATCGGTGATATTCAAAATCAAAATTATCCCTCGGAGCACAATTATAAATTTAATGGGGTGGATGGGAATGATTATTCAATGAACATTGCGGAAATCATAGTTTTTGAGGGACGGATTTCACGACCGGCCACCCGCTTGTTGCGAACCTATTTCTGGATAAAGTATGGCATAAATGGAGCGACTTCCGGTTGGGATAAGTTTCATGGGAATATGCATATCGCCGCGGGTAAACCTTGGGGAGGGAAATACTGGGCGCCTATCGGAATTGGTAGGGATAACGCTTCACCAAACTCGGGATCGATTAACGAAGCGCGATCTCACGGTTTGGTACTTAGAGTGCGGGATGATGAATGGACGGAATCTAGGGCATACTTAATTGCAGGAACATATGGGGACTTCAAGACCCTTGCTTATCCCGGTACTGATGTGGATGCAAACCATATTGTCGAAACTGATTTGCCTCCGGGGGTGATAAAACGATGGGAACGGTTATGGGAAATTAGGACGACGGACGGAAATAGCCAAGTGTTCGAGGTTGCCTTTGACTTTGGTGAAGGGATAGATGGTGACATTCCACAATATCCTGAAAATTATGTGCTGCTGGCTCGAAACAGCCCGACCTCAGGAACTTTCCAAATAGTGCCCGTGGAAGGAAAGTCCGTGTTGGAGGATGAAATGGTTTTTAGAGTCAAGGTCAACCAATTCAAGACCGATAACAGATATTTTACCATTGGAACCACTGATGCAAGTTCGGATTTGACAGGTTCCACCAAAAGAACATGGTATTCATACGATACCGGTGATTGGACGGATCCGGCAACATGGACGTTGGATGGAAGCACTACCCCCGCATATGTAAATCCCGACGGAGATATTCCCGGCGCACACGATAATGTGTTTATCGGAGCGGGAAAAACGGTTACCATAGATCAGAATCTTACTACGACTACTTACGACCGCTTAATCGTTCACGGCACCTTGGATATGAGTACAACCACATCCCAACTCGTCTGGGCCACCATTGAAGGTTCGGGAATGATCAGATGCGCGGCGGGAAATTTTCCCAGTGGAAACTCCGATGGCTTCGCAGACCCGAACTTTGGTGGTACATTGGAGTATTATGGTGCCGGGCCCATTACCCAGAGCACAGAAGTCAAAGTAAATAGATTGTCCGTAAATCTTTCAGGGCCATCGAGTGTACTGACATTTCAAGATGATCTCACCCACAACGGCCTTTTTGACATAAATACGGGAACCGTATATATCAAGCCTCCTAATACTGAAATTAAATTAACCCTTCGCAGTTATGGCGATGTGTTGATTGAAAGCAATGGGACATTGGCCGTTGGGTCGCATAACAATAATATTGCCCATGATTGGTACTTTTATAAGGATCTTGTAAATAACGGTGGAACTATAAAATTCACAACCAGAGTACCAGGCTCGAATAATTATAGTTTGTACACAAGCGGGGAGACTAAGCATTATATCATGGCTCGATTTGAAAGCGATGATGAAAATCAGGAACTTCGAGTCAACGGTCCCAGTAATTTTTCTAGAATAGTTGTTGATAAAGGGAATGATGCGACCTATGTCTTGTCCATTTCGGCCAACGATCCAGATCATTTTAATTTATTGGGGCGTTGTGATCGAGTAATGGGTGAAAATGAATACATACCTTTAGGAAGTGCCGACGACGGCGGCTCTAATAATTACAATAGGAATTCATTTGCACTGATAAATGGAACAGCGGAGATCAAAGAGAATATATTCATACCGTTACTGACAAATAACACTAGCGGGAATTACAATATCAATCATTCTGCTCAACTTTGGGTAAACGGTGGGACAGTAGAAAGAGGCAAGCTGGGTGGAAGCGGGAATGGATCTGCAATTGTCATATATGGCTTGATAAGAGTCACCTCGGGAATTATTAAAGCACATGGTTTTAATGGGTTTACAATCCGTGGGAACGGTGTTGTTCAGGTGGATGGGGGAACCGCTGACGCAAATCAGATCCAAACTTCAAATTTGGGTCCTGAGAACATAGGTGGATTGATTATCAATGATGGAATTGTAAACATTAATGGAGCCCGTCCAGAAGGTGCTCGACAAGGATATGCAACTCTCAGCTTGACGTACCCCGGGAACGTTTTTCGAATGACAGGTGGAGTGTTGAACGTAACGGGCGCCACCGATAGAGGATTAGTCTTCATTAATTCCGATCCGCAGAATACCAATGTAACCGGCGGCGATGTCAATCTCGATGTGTCGACGAATAATAAACCCTACCGCATAATGAGTCGAGCTGCATTCTGGAACCTGACATTGACAAGATCCAATACCACAACAACGAACCAAAGTTTTGTCGTAACAGGTGGGATTTCAGGGGATGGTGCCAATGACAACACGGCTGTCATGGATCCTCAAGACTTGGTGGTACGAAATAATTTGACTATTACAGGACTGAATAACCCTACGCTTAAAATGGGTGATTCAGATGAAAGTACGGACTTATACGTGCATGGAAATTTACATTTTGATGATAATATAACGTACAACCCCAATAAAAACACCACATTTTTTGTGGGTACAACCAACTCTGAGTTGACCTTGAATGGTTCTGCTCCTTTTCCTTTTCATCACGTGGTGGTAAGAAAAGAATTGGAAGGACGCTTCGTTAGAATTCAGCAGCAATCACCCAGTCATCCAGCGATGGATATCGAAGGGAATTTTACACTGGAGAAAGGATACTTTGCCGGAAAACGTCATGTGCTGTTGCGAGGTAATGCCAATATCTCCACCCAATTTGGCGATGATACTTATTTCAGCGGAGAACTCAGAATGGTAGGGTCTAACGGGCGCCAAGAATTACGATCAGATGGGGGTACTGTGTACCGATTGGTTATTGACAATCCTGATGGTGTTTCATTGGTGAACGATGGACTTACCATAAAAGGAAATTTGAGTTTGAATGACGGTTCATTTTATATTGGAAATAATAAGCTTCGTATCGCATCTAATTATTCGAGTCCCATTGTGGGTCAGGCCAATTCAGCATCAGAACAAAGAATGGTGGTGTGTAGTGGATCTGCGTCTGCGGGAGGACTTGAGATATTGAACCATAAAACGCCACAAGAACTGGTCTTTCCCTTTGGTGTAAGTACCGGCGACACTCTGAAATACGCATTGGCAAACGTATACGTGCGCAGTGGGTGGACAGGACCGGGTTACATAAATATCACTCCCGTGGATACCCTGCTGTCTACAGCCAATCTCGACGGAATAGGCGATTACCTCAACTTTTATTGGCGTGTACGCGCCACCGGTTACGAAACCAGACCGAATGTCAATCATCGTTTCAAATACCACGACGATGATGTCCGTGGATCCGGCGCCGAGAGTTCATGGGTTCCCGGAAGGGTGCTTTCTACAATGCCCTTTACGCGAAGTGTAGATGATTCTCCGTCTGACTCCCATATAAACACCAACTCAAACCTCATACACTACAACGATCCTATTCAAGACATGGCCACTAACGCCGGTGTGGGCATTCCATTGGTAGACGCCGATTATACAGCCGGAGCCGCCGATCGATTCACGGGCTCGCCGGACATCTATTTTTCACGAAAAACCACCACAGGTGCGAATTCGGCGGCATGGGATGTTCCAGGTAACTGGAATAAATTGAGCGTGACCGAGGTAGATCCTTATTACGTGCACAACACCGATCGAACACCGTCAACGGATTTTCCCGGGCCGGGTGACATTGCGGTCATCGGATTTGACGTAAACGGATCTCTTCGACCTCACGTATACGGAGCGCCGAGTGGAGGAATTGAAGTTGCCCAGATCATGTTCACACCTATGCAGGACGTATCCGGCATCAGATTGCCCCGATTTGAAGGAAGTGCCCCCGGTGATTTGGGAATTTTAAGACCAACACTTCAAGTATCAAACACCACGGATATAATAAAATGCGGTCCAATTAGTGGTGAGGGAGCACTGTTGCTCAAAGATAATGTAAACCTAGATGTGACGGATGTCGGTGCGTTTATGGCGGAAGACTCCTCCATAGTCGTGCTAGATTTGAGCTCCTCCATTAGCAATATGGTTAACTATCTGCCTGCGGTAGTGCCAAATATATTCATCTCAAGGTCTTCCGTTACTTTCACCAACGATATACGTGTACGTGGGAATCTGGAAATCGCGGGGACTGCTCAACTTCTTTTCAGCGAAAGCGAATTCGGGAATATTCAAGTCGATGGAGATTTGATCTTGGACAAATATCAAAGCACCACATCAAAACCAAGTATCCATTTCAATGCGAAAGGTATATTCAAACGCCTACATATCAAGGGGGATTTGAAATTGCAGGGTACCAAAGCCCATATCACCATTGGTAACAGCGGTCCACCACCACCACCACCCGTACCATGGACTCCGGAGGAAATATCGGCCGACCTTTGGCTGGATTCTGACTCCGTGACAACCATAGGCAATAAAGTTTCGTCGTGGCCATCCCGTTCCAGCTCTTTTGAAGCAGTACAAACCGATGATTCCAAGAGGCCTGTACTTCAAACAGGAATTAACGGATTACCTACATTGAACTTCGATGGAGAGGATGATTTCTTGTCCATTGATCACAATCCGATCTTCAATATTAATGCAGGACAAGATTTTGAATTATTTACGGTAACTCAGGTGGATAATTACAACGTTCATTATACGGTTTCCGCCGGAATCTTCGCAAAAGGAGAGGTTGGACCGGGAGATTTTCTACTCTATCTCACCGGAAGGAGAAATCGGGTATATGTAGATGTTGGAAAGATGGATATTTATTCAGGTAATGCCAATAATGCGGCAACATTAAATTGGATGAGACGGGAAGGTGCGGAAGCTTATGGATATAACACAACAGGGGGACTGCATCAATCATACAATAATGCAAATACCAACATGTCCGGCAATACCAAGAATGTTTCGATTGGAAGTGCCGCGGAAGGAACAGCGAGATTCTTGGAAGGTCAAATAGGTGAAATCATTTTTGTGAAGCGCACTCTATCCACCGACGAAAGACAAAAGTTAGAAGGATATTTAGCGCACAAATGGGGTTTTACATCAAAGCTCCAGTCCAGTCATCCTTATAAAGACGAAATTCCCTATGTGGGAGACGAAGTTGAGGTTACCAGCCCCGAATTGATCGTGGAGGGAAATATTATCCAGAATTTGTCTAATAATAGTGTAGATGAAAACGGCCTTGAATTATTCAATACGGAACAAGAAGACCGTTTCGTTAATCTGGTTTTGACGGGTGCCGGTGAACACGCTTTCGAAAATAGTGGTGGTCCCATGCCCAGGTTTTGGAAAGTGACAGTTGATAAAGGATTGAACACCAATTCGGGATTTTCTTTTAATTCTGAAATTGCCGTAGTGGGCCCGGCAGATGAAGCACAAAAACCAATTGAAATCCGTAACGGGCTATTGGTATTCAATCATCCCAATATCGATATTACCCTTTCCTCGGGTGGTGGCGACTTTTATATTCCCTCGACAGGTGGGCTGCAATTGGAGGCTGGTCATATACGAATTCATGGTTTCGAAACAGGAATGCTCCTTTCCGGATTGATGGAAATCAATGGCGGTAACATGACTATAGGAGATACGGAGGGGATGAATAACTACATAGAATACGGTGCGGCCGGAATTCCCAAGCTAAAAATTTCTGACGGTACGCTGATCGTTGGAAGCCAAATTCGCAGAGGACTTTCCAGTACCGCAGGTTCACTGGATTATCGACAAACGGGGGGAGACGTGGTTATCGGTAGGTACGCGGCACCGGCGACCAACCGGGGAATGCTGGAAGTACTCAACGGCGGAAGCCGTTTTGAACACACAGGAGGTACACTTACCTTCGTACGTGGTGTAAGTCTCAATACACGGCCCTCACTTCTATTAGAACCTACCAACACTCTTGTTGGCGTCGGTTCTGAAATTTTCATCGGAAATGAAAATTCACCTACCGGCGCACAAATCCGAAATTTTGGAATTCAGAGCAATATCCCTCTTAACAACTTAACTATCCGTTCGAACAACGGTCCGAGAGCTCATCTAATTACGCACAATCTCGAGATTGAAGGAGATTTAACCATTGAGAGCGGCGCAAGACTCAGCGGTGGTTCGAGGAAAATTATTTTGCATAGTGATCTAATTAACAATGGATCCCTGGTTTTCGATACTGATGGAGAACTTCGCTTGGTACATACCGTATTCGGTTCCGTTTCCGGAACGGGAACTTTCCAATTATTTGACCTTGTCCGTGTGGGGGAAGGTGGGGTGACCACCGTCGAAAAATCACTTGTTGTCGAGAATAACTTCTTGCATGAAGAAGGTGAAATGGAGTTCGATGACAACTCTCTCACTGTTAAGGGAAATGCAACGGTAGACGGTAATTTGAGATTTAATTCCGGATCCGAAGGTTTCATACTTTCAGGATCTTCCAATCAAATTTTGACTCAATCGCAAAATTTGGGGAAAGCTGAGATCGATATTATGACAATCGACAATATATTCGGGGTTACCACACCGACAGCATATAACGAGTTTAAGATTAATAAGGAATTGCGTATGGAGCTCGGGGTATTTTCATTGAATGGAAATTTGCTCGAATTAGGATTGGGTGCCGTGTTTACCGCAGTTACACCTTTTGGGGAAAACAATATGATCGTAACCGGTGGTAGTCTTGCGAATACCGGTTTGAAACTGAACATTCCGGCAAATACTATCGACGATATTTTCATTCCGGTGGGTATCGAGAGGTATTTGCCGATCAACCTCGATTTTGCACAACCCGGTTTTAGCAGTGGTACCCAAGATTGCTCTTTTCTTATGCGTTTGACGGAAGGTGTCGTAGGAGTGATTACGGATGAGTCTGATGAAAATAACGTATTGGGCATGTTTCTTTCCATGGAAGGAAACAACGTCGGAGATAATTTGCGATTTGATTTGAAAATGACCTACCACGATTTATACGTTAATTATGTGTATCCATACACGGAAGAAGATTATATACCTGCCAGGATATTGGCGGACAACACCTCGGTGAATAAATTTGACGCTGAGCTAGTGGATACGGAGAACAATATCATTACATTTCCTATTGTTGGAGATATCGATGGAGATTATTTTGCGGGAATCGATGAGGCCATACCCAATACGATACCCGTGTATGAGACAACAGGATCCGGTCCTGTCGCAGCGCCTATTTATGTACCTCTTCCTCCTGGCGGTGCCCCTTCGGGTGCCGTAGTTATCGTTAATACCGGTCATACCGTGTTTTTCAGTGAAGAAGGAGTGAATTTTTATCGTACGGTATTGGAGGAGGGGGCTACGATAGTCATTCCCAATACCGGCTTGCACCGTCTGGGTCGCGTAACAGGAAAGGGAACGATCGAATTGCAAAATACCGGTCTTCTGCCTTCGGGTAATTATACCGATTTCTTTGGCTGTGATGGCGGGAAGTTGAAATTCAATGCTATTTCCAAAGACTATGAGATTTTATCCAATATGCCTCCAATCAAAGAGGTTACCATATCAGGCACTAGTAACAGGGAGTTGACAATTGCAAACAGTGCGGTGAATATTTGCGACAACTTATTTATACAAAGTTCGGGTTCAGGAAATGCAGTGTACGTTCGGGCTTCTAATTCGGCTGTCCTTACCGTGAATGGTGATGTTATCGTCAGCGGAGGATTATTGGACCTGCGTCAAGGCGAAACTCTTGTAAAAGGGGATCTAATCATATCCAATGGGGAGTCGCCAAGCAGTGGAATGGTCACATCGGGAAATGATGGGAAACTCACAATCGAAGGAGATCTGGAAATCGGTGGTCGTGGTATGAACCTGGGCACGGTGTTTCGCGAAACGCACGTCCATGGTAATGTGTCCAAAACCACTAATCCGTCCGCTGGTTCCATTCAAGGCGGAACCAACGGTGCGAAACTCGTCTTCAATGTTACTGAGGATGAAACACCGGTTCAACAAACCATCACGGGAGATTTCACGGGAATGCACGATATCCCGACAATGGAGCTCGATAATCCCGAAGGCCTGCTTCTGGATGGTAACGTTGATATATCCGAGAACTTGATCCTAACGGATGGGAAAATTTTCACTTCCGCGGATAAAATACTGAAACTGACGAATCAGTCGGCAGTGATTGATCGAACACCTAGCCTCTCAACGGCCTATATTGACGGACCGATGCAATGGGCCCTGTCTTCATCAACGGGTACAAACGCTGATAGGGTTTTTCCTGTAGGAAAGGATGATCGATATCGGCCGCTTACCGTTTCTGCTCGAAGCGCCGCCCGTACGTGGGAGGTTGAATACACGGATACTTCGGCCCGAATCGTTCCCGAAATCGTGTCCATGGATTTGGAAGAAGTAATGCCTGCTCTCCAAACAATTAGTGTCCAAGAGTTTTGGCGCGTGGAAACCGATGCCGGAAGTACGACTGCCAGAATTGGTCTGAGTTGGGGTGACAATTCTGCGGTTTCCGAGAATACCGCCGACCAAAGTAAACTCGTGATTCTCGCATATAACAGTAACAACGAACTTTGGGAAAGCCATGGTGGAAGCAATTTCTCGTACAATGAAGCGACCAACTTCGGTACTTTCAGAAGCGAGGTTGCCAAACCCATCAGCTTCAGTCGACGTTATCTTACTATCGGCTCCACCGACGGCATGGTCAACCCCCTCCCCGTCGGGTGGTTGTACTTCAAAGGAGAGAACCGAGGGCCCGACCACCTCTTGACCTGGGCCACGGCCACGGAAACCAACAACGACTTTTTCGAGCTGGAGCGGTCCATCGACGGACGCTCATGGGAGTTCGTGACGCGGGTGACCGGCGCGGGGCACAGCACCTCCGAGCGCTTGTATTCCTACACCGATTACGGAGCGCCTTTCGGAACGGTGTACTACCGACTCCGTCAAGTGGACTTCAACGGCAGCAAAAATTATGCTCCACAAATCGTCAGCCTCTACAAAGCATTGCCGGAAGGAACCTTCGACATGGTCCTCTATCCCAACCCCACGCGCTTGGGTAGGTTCAACTTCCGCATGTCCCTAACCAAAGACGCGGTAGTGGAAGTGTCCGTTTCCGACCTGTCGGGAGCACGACTCATGCACGAATACGTGCAAGTGGACGGAGCGGGCGTGTCCTCACCAGTGGATATCCAACTCAAACCGGGTATTTACCTCGTGTCGGTCATCGCCGATGCGAAACTGATTTCCAAACCTCTGGTGGTGACGGAGTAGAGAGGAGGTAGAGGAAGTTGAGAAGGTAGAGGAGGTGAAGGAAGTTGTGGAGGTGGGTTTGAGTTGATGGGGGGCATGTGACTCAGGCCAAGCGGCGATGTACCTGGACCGGCTATTGACGTATTCCGGTTCGCCACATCGTTGGGAGGCAAGGGCGGAAAGGCACTGCATGAACATCATTGCGAGGGCTTTGCCCAAAGCAAACTGATTCGTCGTAATCCGTAATTCACTTCCCGACCGCCGCGCTGTCGTAAACCGTGGCCGCAAACTCTTCCATCCGAACGATCAGGCCCTTATCCACCGTGTACACCTGCACCCACTCCTGCTTCAACTCACGGCCGGACCGATTGGTGCGCTGGTGCTCACTCCCCAACACCACCACGGTGTCGCCCTGTACCACGTATTGCCGATGCTCGAAAGCCAGGATTTCCGTGCGCTCCAATATGTTGCTGAAAAAAGCGCGGACTTCCTCCCGACCCCGAAAGCCGGAGCGGGGGATGACGTGCGTGCCGTGGTAAATCCACTCGCTGTCCTCGGATACGGTTCTCAAAATGCCGTCCACGTCGCCGGCACCGAAGGCCTCGAACATCTCGTCAACTACTTTTCTTGGATTGGAGGTCATGTCTTTGGGTTTGGGTTCAACGCAAATTACTCATTACCTCAACAATGTTTGGGGAGAAATGATCGCGATCATCCTCCGCCCGTGTCCCGCGCTCGAAACCCGAGTTCCCGAGAACCAATTTCCGACCAACCGTGTTATAGGAAATCGTCACGAAGCAAGTCACGCCCACGCTCGCTCAATCCGTAAATGCACAAAGGATTCGAGTCCGCGGTCAAGATCAAAAACGCAATACATGGAACGGAAACAACGAAAGGGACTCTCGAAATTTTGGAAAACGGTCATCGTCGTGGCCGTGGTCCTGGTCGCGGTGCGCCTCGCCCTTCCTTACTTGGTGCTGCATTTCGCCAATAAAAACCTCCAAAACCTCGAAGGGTACTCCGGACATATCGACGACGTGGACCTGGCGCTCATCAAAGGGGAGTACCTGATCAAATCCTTCTTCATCGACAAAGTGGATTCGGCTTCCGGAGAGCACGTCCCCTTCGTGGCGGCGGACCGCGTGGGCTTTTCCCTCCACTGGAACGCCCTGCTGCACGGAAAGATCAAGGGGGAGGTCTACGCCGAAAACCCCATGGTGCGCTTCACCAAAGAGAAGGCCGAACCGCAGGAAATCAGTCAAGACACGGCGAGCTTCCGGGAGGTGCTGGAAAACTTCATGCCCTTGCAGATCAACCGCGTGGAAATCGTCAACGGCAATATCCAGTACCGGGATCCCGGCGCACAACCGCCGGTGGATCTGCGAGTCACCAACCTCTACGTCACCATGGAGAACCTGTCGAACGTGAAAAACGATACCGCCGTCCTGCCATCCTCGGTAGTGGCTTCGGCCAACGTGTACGGCGGGTCCTTCGACTTGAACTTGCGCATGGATCTGCTGAAGGAACACCCCACCTTCGACCTGACCGTCGAAGTGAAAAACACCGACTTGACCAAGTTCAACGACTACTTCGAAGCCTACGGGAAATTCGACGTAAATCGAGGAACCTTCGGGATGTACAGCGAAGCGGCGGGGCAGGACGGACGCTTTACCGGCTACGTCAAGCCCTTCATCCACGATTTGGACGTAGTTTCCAAGGAGGACAGGGACAAAAACGCCCTTCGCAAGGTGTGGGAAGGCGTGGTGGGAGCGGCGGGGACCATCTTCCGCAACCAGGCGAAAGACCAAATCGCCACCAAGGTACCGCTGGAAGGAGAGTTTGAAAACACCTCCGTTAGCACCCTCGAGGCCGTGTGGGTCTTGCTCAGGAATGCCTTCATTCAGGCTTTGCTGCCGGCGGTCGATCACGAAATCGATTTGTCTTCCGTCGACGGAGATGGCGGTGGCGGAATCTTCGACGTCGAGCAGGGTGGGGAAGAGTGAGACCCAAAACCTCGGAATGAGTCCCGACATTATACCGAACACCGGTTCTTAATGTAGGGTCGGTAGGTTTTTCTTCCCTCCGCGGGTGCCGTCGACTGCTCCTCCGTGCCGCATTTTCGGTTTTCTTGGCCCCGGCCGCATGCCGTTTTCAAAGGGTTTTGCCCTCTGTGTCCCACTGATTTAGGGGCTTTTTCATTTTGTTACGTTTTTGTTACGCCCGGAATTCGTCGCCGAGGAAAGCGTGCAATAGTTTTGGCGCGGCTCGATGGATGAAAAGCTTGAAAGTCAACCGAACCATCCGACGATCCATTCACTTCAAAAACCAATACAATGAGAAAGCTTTCCTCGCTTTTCGCCCTGATCCTTGCATTTGCAACAAGCGGTTATGGCCAAAACAACGATCTGCCGGAGCTTCACCGGCCCGCCACCGACCTGTGGCACCACAGTCACCATTTGCCCACACGCGGACCCGACTATCGGGTTCCACAGAGGTTCGATGGTTCTTCTCCAAAGTCCCATTCCGGAATCCAAGACCTCCAATCGAGATTGACAGGTTTCATCACCTATGTGTACGACCAGACCGATTACTCGTTTTTGGGCGAAGAGGCCACCTACCATTGGGCGGAGGGTCGCAACCAAGAGGATATCGACTTGGTTCTGGTCTATCGTTTGGCACCGGATTATCCTTTCACGCCCTTGAATACACCCGGGTTCAACACAACCAATTTCACGGCGGCAGACACCATGACGGGAACCTATTTCGACGGCGTCAGCTATGTGGATTACATAGTGACTTATGCATTCGACGACAACGGGTATCCTGCGGAAGTAATCACCTTGAAAAACCCGGATTCCGAATGGCACAACTTCGAGTGGTCACTTTACGAATTCGATGAGAACGGAAACAATATAGGCACAACCTACCACGTCGGCGGTGAACCGGATGAATGGGTGCCCGTCAGGACTTGGGTATACAATTACGACGACCAAAACCATTTGGTGAGTTTTCAAGTTACCGCATGGGACGTCGATACCGAAGAATGGTACGATTTTTCTCGATTTAACATGGATTTCGAAGACGGTTTGTGGGTGACGGATACGCGAGAGCAGTTTATAGACGGGGAATGGGTGTACACCGATCGATGGCTCCTCGACTACGACGATAACGACAACATCACTTCCTACACCTCCCTTGTTTGGTCCGGTGACCAATGGGTGAACACCACCAAATTGTCCTATCAATACGATGCTTCCGGCGATCAAACTTCTCGGATTACCTACACCTGGGCAGACGATCAGTGGCTGGAAGTCGGCGTGTCCACCTTTGAATACGACGACGACCATCACTGCATCACCGCCGAGATGGAATGGTGGAATCCCGATTCCGCCAGTGTTCAGAAATACATGAAGTTTTATTACTCCTACACGGATCTCGGGCATTTTGAAGAAGTCTATTCCGAATCGTGGAACGGAACCGAATACAAGCCCATGTTATTCGCCGATGCGAAAGTCACCTTGTTTTACGAAGATTTTGAAACGGGCACGGAAGATCGGGAGTTGAAGCCCGCAGACATCGAACTGTACCCCAACCCCGCGTCGGACCGCATGCACGTAAAACTCCGCGATGGCCTCATCAATCGCATTCGCGTATTCGACATCACCGGCAAGGTGGTGTACGAAACCAAGGGCGATTTCGTCTTTCAGGAGGCCACCATACCCGTCGGCCAACTCCACCGCGGCATCTACGTCCTCGAAGTGAGCAGCGGAGCCCATACGGGATCGAAGTCCTTCGTGGTGAGTCGGTAAACCCATCCCCGAGGAGGGCGTCGGCCGTCAGCGAAACCGCGATTCGGCAAGGTGTCCCTCAAATGAGCAGCCGCTTCGAATGGAAGGCGGCTGCTTTTTTATTGGGGATGTCGCGATGCGATTCGAGCGAAAAAGCGAAGGGCGGAGAGGTAGGGGGTGAGGGTTTTTGTGGGTGTGGCTGGGGAGGGAAGCTAATGACCCTCGGGCGCAAACGACTTTTGGCATCGAATTGAAGTCGGGGGATCGGGCGTGGGAACCGGGGCGCGAGCTTCAATCCCTTCCGTCTTCTGGCTCAGCGCATTCGACCTAGCGGTTGAGGAAGTCCCATGTATTGATATCGCTTACCGAGCATTCCGGGTGAAGGCGGTTAAGGCGTTAGCGCTTCCGAGAAGGCGCATCACCGCATCGGCTTGTCGATTTCGGTTGGGTCAAAATGCAGGCTTTGATTCATTTTAACTCCCACTTCCGGGCGCAAAAAGGTGTCGATACCGAATGGGATTTGGGGTAAAATACCCCAATATGCGGAATTTTTCTTGCGATTCTTGAAAAGCCAACAAAACAGAAACCCCTATCAATATTGGGTATATACGGTTATAACCATTTATAACCGTTTATAAACGATTATACTCGTTTACGGCACGGGTAAATTCAAACGGCGTGCTGAACTTTGGCCAAACGAAGGGTGGAACCCGCAGAAAACGGGCCGCACTTCGGAGGGAGACACGCCACGCGGTGCTTCCCGAAACACCACCGGCGACGTCCGCGTCGCGACCGCAGATTACCCCTTAAACCAGGATGCATGGCGGAATGTGCATCGCGATCCCATTCATGAGATTGAAAAAGAAATTCCATACGTGAAATCCGAAACTTCTGACAACCAATATGCGACAATGTTTCGGAGAATTAAAACCAATCAATGACCAAAATCGAAGACATGAAAAATCTCGTGAATCAGGTTCAACTCATCGGCCGCCTCGGTGCGGATGCCGAAGTAAGGGAAACCAAAACAGGAAAAAAAGTGGCGAACTTTAATATCGCCACGGACGAAAGCTACCGCGATGCGAAGGGAAACAAAGTGGACAACACCCAATGGCATCGCCTGACCGCGTGGGATAAATTGGCCGAAGTGGCCGAAAATCATTTCAAGAAGGGCAAACAATTGGCCATCACCGCCAGATTGGTGCCGAATTCTTACGAGGACAAAGATGGAGTGAAGCACTACACCACCGACATCGTGGTCAACGACTTCGTGTTCCTCGGCAAAAAAGACGACTGACGATGAACGTGCGGGGAGCCCCACTATACGGGGGGCGGCAATTAGCCGCCCCCTTTTATCGGCCACCCCGACCATCGACAGAAACGCATTGGAACGGTGATAATGCAGTGGTTCCCGGGTGAGTGCCCACGTTCGAATTCGACGAACGACATCTGCGGCAAACCCCGAGGAAGTTCAATCAGGGAAAGGCGGAACACATCAGTTAGACGATAAATTGGTGCCGAGTAAACGACACACGGTACTTAGGATCCCCCGCGGGATCCTCCGCCCGACCCGGTTGAGCACCCCCCCGAAAATTTTTTCCCGAACTTCTTGCTCAATCCACTTTCCCGTACCGCCTCCTCCGCCCGGTCGCCCGCCCATCGGCTTACCGCAAATCTTCCCGCGTATCCCCAACGACCGATATTCCCCGCCCACGCGTCCGCCGAGCCGCCTCTCTCCCGCAGTATCCGTACGCTTTGACCATGCACGCAAAGTCATCCCTGCTTTTATCGGAAAGCACATTATATGTATTTTTGCGCCATGATATTACCCATCCTGGCATACGGCGACCCCATCCTCAAAAAACCCGCGAAGGAGGTCGACAAGGACCATCCCAACCTGGACGGCCTCATCGAAGACATGTTCGAAACCATGTACGCCGCATCCGGAGTCGGGTTGGCCGCACCCCAAATCGGTGAATCACTGCGCTTGTTCATCGTCGACGCGACCCCTTTCGGCGAAGACACCGACGACCCCGATGCGCTGAAGGTGAAAGATTTCAAGGAAGTCTTCATCAACCCTCAAATCATCGAAAAAGGGGGAGAGCCCTGGCCCTTCGAAGAAGGCTGCCTCAGTATTCCCAATATCCGGGAAGAAGTCGTGCGCGACGAGGTGATCAAAATCAGATACTACGACGCCGATTGGAACCTGAAGGAAAAAGAATTCGACGGCTACGCCGCACGCATTATCCAGCACGAATACGACCACATCGAAGGGGTGCTGTTTACAGACAAGTTGAATCCTTTGAAAAGGCGAATGCTGAAGAGAAAACTCAATGAAATCTCAATGGGTACCACCAAAGTGGATTACAAGATGAGGTTTCCAAAATTGAAAATCAAAAGATAAATCCCTGTTGAACATGAAGAAATTCAATGCATTTTTCACTACCGCATTCATGGCCGCAGCCGTGATGCTGGCCTCCTGCGGCGAAGACCGACAAGAAGAAGTGGCGGAGCAGCACGCGGAGAAGAACACGCGTACCCGCGTTCAATGGCTGGCCGAGATAGACAGCCTGGAGAATATCGTGTATACAGGCGATTTTGACGTAGACCACCCTGCCGTGGGTGAACTCCTGCGCTCCTATTTGGGCTACACCAAGATATTCGTGTCCGACAAAGAACACACCCCCGAATACCTTTATAAAGCGGCCGCACTCACGCGAGCCGTGGATTTGCCCGTCAAGGCCCTCAAGCTCTACGATCAGATCCTCACCGATTACCCCGAC
Source organism: uncultured Cryomorphaceae bacterium (assembly GCA_964574635.1). Taxonomy (GTDB): domain Bacteria; phylum Bacteroidota; class Bacteroidia; order Flavobacteriales_D; family Cryomorphaceae; genus CAZNOG01. The sequence continues at coordinate 67,123 of CAZNOG010000010.1, forward strand.
TGGGAAAAATCGCCCGAAACGGCCTTCATGATCGCATTCATGTACGACGACATGAACGAGAAGGATCGCGCGCGGGAAGCCTACCAAAGGGTCATCGACAAGTACCGGGGCGACCACTGGGCCGTACAAGCCGAAGAAAGGCTGAAAAGCTTGGACTTGACCGACGAAGAACTCATCCGCAAATTCAACGAACAACTCGAGGCGGAATCCGCTTCCTGAATCGGCCCACGCTCGATTACAAGTTGAGGTCCATAGCCCTCGCGGGTCCCGGAATCACTCCTCTCCGGAATCTTCCGTCGTGCAATCGGCCACTTCCCGCACCGTAATTTCTTCGATGGTATAGTGGAAGTCTACGTTCTTCAGTTGGTCCGGAGTGAATTTCTCGGGAATGAAATAAATGCCGTTCAACCGGCCGATTCGCGATTTCAGTCCGTCCACGCATTCGGTTTCCACCCCTCCGGTTTCACGTAAGATGCCCTCGTAATAAAAATTGAGGTCGAAGCTGAATTCCACCGCGTGGTCGTTCTTGTTTTCGATGCGGAAGAGCAGTGCAGGCTTGCGCTCACCCTCGGCATTGCGGGCGGTTCCCCACTTGGTCGCGATTTCCAGACCCTCGGTGGTCGAATAGGTTTCATAGCCCCACTGCGCATTCAAGGTCATGGGAATGAACAAAATCAGAATTACAACGTAATTAAGTCGCATGTTGAAAAGTTTAATACAATCACTCGTATGTTTTTATTCGCCGATTCAAAGTTCGCAAATCATTTCGTTCGCGGGAAACGGCGGTTCGAAAAGCACAATCGCGTGACCCAACAGCAGAAACAACCATTTCGTATTTTTGTCGTCAAATTCCCGGGCATGAACCCCACTAGAGACACGATTGCTATGAAACTCATTACCAAAGTGACGCTATGCGTGGCGCTCCTCGCGTCCGTGAATACTTTCGCACAAACTTCTTCGGGAAGCGTGGAAGACCCTCTCGTTCGGGAATTGAACGTGTTTATTCCCAATGCCTTCACACCCAATCACGACGGTCACAACGACGTGTTCAAGCCCACCATTTCCGGGCCGGAAATCGACGTCTACGAATTGACCATCCGCAACCGGGACGGCGAAGTGGTGTTCACCTCACAAAATCCCAAGGAGGTGTGGGACGGCACCACCGAGGATGGGGACTACACCACCTCGCCGACCATCTATTTGTACTTGCTGAAGGTCAAATCCATCGAAGACTTGTCCCCGAAATTGTACCGCGGACACGTCGTCATGATTCGATAAGGGCGCAATTTTACGTCGCGAAGCGCCTCACCGCATCCAATTCCTTTTTGTTCGTCGACTCGAGGTCGGGAACTTTTTTGACGATGGCGGCCGCCGCCTTCGACATGGCCTCCTGCACACTGGGCGTTTCCGTCTTTATTTCCGAGGCGATGCGGCGAAGATGCGCGCGGTAAAAACCTTGTGACAAGCTGCAGTCTTTTTTCGCCAACTCTTCAAGGGTGAGGTATGCAAAACACCTCCGCGCCGAATCCTTGGAATCCATCCACTTGCTGATGAAGTGAACCGCGTGGGGCGACTTGGCCATGACCCTTCGGCAAAACACGGTGCCGATTTCCGTAGGGTGCAATTGCTCCGATCTCAACTCGATCTCGTCGAGGGTATAACTTTCAGGGTCGTCGATCATCGCCGCGATGAGTTGCAGTTCTTCCGATGGTTTTCCGTACAGTTCGTCGGCCAAAACACCGTCTACCGGCAGCGACTTCGCGATCTCGGTAATCTCGCTGCGCTTTAATTTACCGTGTTTCCGCGGGTTTTCATCCTTCCCTGCGCTCAGTGCCTTCTCCGCTTCTTCGATGAGTATTTCAACTTCGTGTACCGTCATGTTTTCGGGTATGCGCTTTGTGAATACTTTGAATGCTCTATCAAAGCTATGTTTTTTTCCTGAATTCGGATGTACCTAACACAAGCCATCTCATATGGTTTTTTCAAAAGGCCTTCCTTTCCCGCATCTGGACCCGTAACCCGCCCCTCGAGCGGGACCACGCTCTTTCAAGCAACGACTCCGCGAGCGGAAGCGCCGCGACCCGCCGAAATTCAAGGTCATTTTCAACTGCTTCCCCTTTGGATTGTTGTTATCTTCGACCTACTGAGACGACTAATCGCCGAACGCATGAGACCATTATTTTTCAAAATCAGCTTTGTCGCCATCCTTGGCGTCGGAATCGTCGGATACTTTTTTTCAGGGTTTTTGTGGGTGTATCTCTTGGTCTTGCCTCTCTTCGCCTTGGGAATTTACGACGTGCTTCAAAAGCGGCACACCATCCTCCGCAATTTTCCCGTGATCGGCCATTTCCGGTACATGTTCGAGTCCATCTCTCCCGAGATTCAGCAGTATTTCATCGAGCGTCGCACCGACGGAGTTCCTTTCACGCGCAATCAGCGATCCTTGGCGTACATGCGCGCCAAAAGCGTCAACGACACCCACCCATTCGGTACCGAATTGCACATCATGCACGCCCAGTACGAAGGCATCCGGCATTCCATTTACCCTTGCAACGAATTGGAAGAGCCCACCCGCGTTGTCATCGGCAACGAGCAGTGCAAACGCCCCTACAGCGCATCCCTCCTCAACATTTCGGCGATGAGTTACGGTGCGCTGAGTAAAAACGCCATCCTCGCTTTGAGCAAAGGCGCCAAAGAAGGCGGATTTTACCACAACACCGGCGAGGGCGGTCTCAGCGACTACCATTTGGAAGGGGGCGGCGATCTGGTTTGGCAACTGGGCACCGCGTACTTCGGCTGCCGCACGCCCGAAGGGCGGTTCGACGACGACCTGTTCGCGCAAAAGGCCAAGCACGATCAAGTGAAAATGATCGAATTGAAACTGTCTCAAGGTGCAAAACCCGGACACGGCGGGGTTCTTCCCGCCGTCAAAAACTCCGAAGAAATCGCGCGCATCCGCCACATCAAGCCCCACACCATGGTGATATCGCCACCCGGGCACCGCGAATTCTCCGACGCCCGTGGTTTGGTTCAATTCATCGGTCGATTGCGCAAACTCGCCGGAGGGAAGCCCGTGGGCTTCAAGCTCTGTTTGGGCCGCACCGAAGAATTCTTGGAAATCTGCGAAGCCATGATCGAAGCCGATATTTATCCCGACTTCATCACCGTCGACGGCGCGGAAGGAGGTACGGGAGCGGCGCCCTTGGAATTTTCCGATTCCGTTGGTATCCCGCTGGAACCCGCACTGATTTTCGTAAAGCGCACCCTCGATTATTTCGACATCAAGAAACACATCAAAATCATCGCTTCGGGAAAAATCCTCTCCGCCGCCTCGATTTTGAAGATGAAAGCTTTGGGCGCCGATTTGTGCAATTCTGCCCGGGGATTCATGTTCGCCCTGGGGTGCATCCAGGCCCTGAGGTGCAACACCAACGCATGCCCAACCGGCGTCGCCACCCAAGACCCCAAACTCGTGAAGGGGCTGGTGGTGGAAGACAAATACAAACGCGTGGCGAATTTTCACCTCAACACCCTTCGGGCGGTGATGGAACTCGTGGCCGCTACGGGCGGCAGGAGCATCGATCACATCGACATGAGCATGTACATCCGCGGAGACGAAATGGTGGAATTGCAAAATCGGTACTTCCCCGACACCTTGATCAACCGCGTGCGGATTTGACGAATTGGCGGCTGACTTCCATACCGGGAACCGCCGTTCCACACTCTGAGAATCCGTTTCCGCACTCCACCGTGCCGGCCATTTGCGGGCTTTTGGTAACCTTCATGTAATCAATCGACTGCGGGCGGGGCTCGGCAGTTCCATTCTTCGGCATCAATTTTTATTGATGGGATACGACCTTCCGATTGAAGCGTCTCAACCAAATTAGAACGATATGTCGAAGATTATCATGGTATCCAACCGCCTGCCCGTAAAAGTCACCAGAACAGAAGGCCGGTTGGAATACCTGCCCAGCGAAGGCGGATTGGCAACGGGCGTCGGCTCACTGATGAAGGAAGACAGCGGAAATTTGTGGATCGGCTGGGCGGGGATGTCCTTCGAAGATCCGAAAGACATGGAGGAAGTCGACGAGGGACTGAGAAGGAGAGGGATGGTTCCGGTTTTTCTGACGGAAAGGGAGGAAGAGGAATTCTACCTCGGTTTCTCCAACCAAACCCTATGGCCGGCATTCCATTATTTCGTACAAGACATCAATTACGACCACACCAATTGGGAAACCTACGTGGAAGTGAATCGGAAATTCGCCCGCAAAGTCTTGGAGCACGTCGAAGAAGGCGACACCGTTTGGATTCACGATTACCAACTTCTTTTGCTCCCCGGCATGTTGCGTGAAGCGAGACCCGACCTCAGCATCGGGTTCTTCCTCCACATTCCCTTCCCCTCCTACGAAATCGTCCGTACGCTTCCCTGGCGCGCCGATCTGCTCAACGGCATGCTCGGCGCCGACTACATCGCATTCCACACCTTCGACGACATGCGGCACTTCCTGAGTTCCGTGCACCGCTTGGTGGGATACCCCCACAAATCCAAAGAAATAGAACTCGAAGACCGCGTGGTGGTCGCCGATTCCCTGCCCATGGGCATCGATTACCGAAAATACGCCGAAAACGCGGTGGCCCCGGCGACGATCCGAAGGGCCAAGAGGTACAGGGAATGGCTGGGCGACACCAAAATCATCCTCTCCATGGATCGCCTCGATTACACCAAGGGCATTCCGAATCGCCTTCGCGCTTTCGGTGATTTTCTGGAAGCCTATCCCGAGTACCAAAAAAAGGTCTCCCTCCTTCTCATCGTTGTACCCTCCCGCGACAACGTGCCCAAGTACGGGAAACTCAAAGTGGAGATCGACGAATTGGTGGGGAAGATCAACAGCAAATTCGGCCGATTGAACTGGACGCCCATCCACTATTACTACCGAAGTTTTCCCCTCAACGTCCTGGGCTCGTTTTACGACCTTAGCGACGTGGCCATGATCACCCCCCGCCGCGACGGCATGAACCTGATCGCCAAAGAGTACGTGGCTTCCCGGTACAAAGGCGACGGAGTCTTGATTCTGAGCGAAATGGCCGGTGCATCCAAAGAATTGTCCGAAGCCGTTCTCGTAAACCCACACGACAAAAAGCAAATGGTCGAGGCCATCAAAGTGGCTTTGGAAATGCCCATTGAAGCCCAAAAGGAAAGCATGGCCAAAATGCAGGACACTCTGCGCAAGTACGACATCTTCAGTTGGGTGAAGCTATTCATGGAGAATCTCCAAAACGCCAAGAACAAACAGAGGGAAAGGGAGACCACCCACCTGAGCGGGCGCATACTCGAGCGATTGAAAACCGACTTTCTCAACGCCCGAAAGAGACTGATATTCCTGGACTATGACGGTACCTTGGTGCGCTTCACCAAGAATCCCCAAGTGGCCCGACCCGATCACGCCCTCAAAAAGCTCATCGCAAGGTTCGAATCCTCACCTAAGAACCACGTGGTGATCGTCAGCGGACGCGACCATGAAACCCTGCAAAACTGGGCGGGTGAGTGCGCGGTTTCCCTCGTCGCCGAGCACGGTGTATGGGAGCGGTCCGGAACGGGGGAGTGGAACAACCGCTTGAAGGCCTTGGACGAAAGTCCCCTCGACACCGTGTTGAAAATCATGGATTTTTACGTCGATCGCACGCCCGGGTCTTTCCGGGAGGAGAAAAGCCATTCCCTCGCTTGGCATTACCGCAACGTAGACGATTGTCTGGGAGCCATTCGCGCGGGCGAGCTCACCGGCCATTTGCGCCAAGTGTTGGACGGCAGGTACACCGTGCTCGAGGGCAATCACGTGGTGGAAGTAAAGCCCTCCGACGTCAACAAAGGAAAGGCGGTGGAACGCTGGCACAGAAAATTCGCACCCGATTTCACCCTCTGCATCGGAGACGACATTACCGACGAAGACATGTTCAGGGCTTTGGAGGGCGTGGCGTACACCGTCAAGGTCGGACCGGGAAATTCATTCGCGCGGTACAATCTGAACTCCGTGAGAGAAACCCGACGACTGCTCGACGAGTTGGCCTCCCTCGACGAACGCGAAGAGGTCATTTCATCAGAAACCCGGGTGAGTCCATCCGCTCATTGATGCGCGCGGCGGCATTAATCAAACCCACGTGACTGTATGCCTGGGGAAAGTTGCCCCACATGGATCCGTCTTTGCCGAGGTCTTCGCTGAGCAACCCGAGGTGATTGGCATATCCGGTCAACTCTTCGAACGCCTCCATGGCGTCGTCCAATCGGCCTACACAAGCCAATGCTTCGGCATACCAAAAGCCGCAAATGATGAAAGTGGAGTGGGGTTTTCCGAAATCATCTTCTTCCAAATAGCGGAAAAACAGTCCTTTGCCGGCTTTTAAAGCGTCTTCCAACGCGGCGAGATGCGATCTGGCAATGTCGCTGTTGTGCGGCAGGTACCCCATGATTATCAATTGAAGGGTGCTCGCGTCCATGTGGTGATTCTTCACCGATCGCCCGTAGGCTTTTAATTCCGGAATAAAACTGCTTTCGATGTGCATGGCGGCCCGGCGATGCAGTGACCGCGCCTTTTCGGCGAGTGCTTCGTTGCCCAATTTCATGGCGATCTGCGCCGCGGCGTGACTTCCCGCCCACTGAAAAAGGCTGGTGTAGGTGTGCAGGTACGCCGAATTCCTGAACTCCCAAATCCCCGCGTCAGGCTCGTCGATGGTGTATTCGATTTTATCGAGAATCGATTGGAGGAGTCGGTCGGTATCCGCCCCGGGATAACCGTGAAAGCGGTGATCGACGTACAGGGGCTTGATGGCCAGCAGGATTTGACCGTACACGTCGTTTTGGATGTGCGTGTAGGCGTCGTTTCCCACTCGTACCGGACGATTTCCCAAGTACCCCGGCAAGTCCAATTCACGCTCCGTCAACGCCCATTCACCTCCAAGTCCGTACAGGGGTTGGATTCGCTTTTCATCCGGCATGGGGATGTTGGTGAGGTAGGAGAAATACTTCTCCATCTCTTCGAAGTGACCGATGTTGTTGAAGGAATTGAGGATGTAATACGTGTCCCGCATCCAACTGTACCGGTAATCCCAATTCCTGCCTTGCCCCGGCCCTTCGGGCAGGGAGGTGGTGGGGGCGGCCACGATGGCGCCCGTATCTTCGTACTGGCAGATTTTCAGCGCCAGAGCCGATCGGATGACTTCCGCTTGGTAATGCTCCCCGATGCTCGTCGACTTCACCCAATTCCGCCAATAAGACGTGGTGCGGTTCAGGAATTTGTCGGTGGTGTTTTCCAATGAGCCTTCCAATGGCACGCCGTAAGACAAAATCATGTAGCAGGTTTCCCGCAGGGTGAATTCCGATTCGTTGATGACGTATTCCAGCGGGATGTTGGTGGTGAGCCGGAGCGATTCGTCCAAGCCCATGTACCGGATGTGGCTGCTCCCGCTGGCGTGGGCCAACCTTTCCTCACCGTACTTTCCCACGGGGCGGCACACGGCGCGTATGCGCGGAAATCCCCTCACCGGCTCAATTTTCCTCAACAACATCTTCGGACGGAAGTACCGACCGTATTGCGAAAACCGGGGTGCGAAATCGGTGATGCGGTACACGTTGTCGCCCTGTTCGATTTCCGTGACCAAGATGTTGGTGTTGGGCAAGTATTCCTGCTTGCTGCCGAAGTTTTCTTCCACGGGCTTCAGGCTGAATTCGCCCCCTTTGTCCCCGCCGACCAATCGCCCGAAAACGAAGGAGCTGTCGAAACGGGGAAGGCACATCCATTCCACGTTCGTATCGCGTCCGATCAGAGCGGAAATCGCGCAATTTCCGATGAGTCCGTAATCATACGTATGTCTTGTCATCTGCCTTTTGTCTTGGTGGTGTACAACGCTCGCCCCTGCAAAATATTCCCCTGCTTGCGCTGCCTCTACAACCTCGATTCGACACGTGATGTTCGCGAGGTTTTCCATTGAAATGAACCGTTTCGACGCTTTTTGGTTTTAACCTTAAGCAATTTTGGTCTTTGTCGCCTTCGGCCTTCCTTTCGAACCACAATCGCCGAAGCACTAGGACCGATAGAACCACACGAATCATGGAAGTTGAAGAAAAGATGTTGAATGAAGAGTTTAAAACCAAAGTGGTGACCGCTTTCATTCGCGAAAAAGAAAACGTACTGTCGGATTTCAGGGCCGATCAAAAACGAAAATTGGACCAGGCCTCCCGGGAAGACACCGACAATAAGCACATCGATTCCAAAAACGACGAAACCCTTTCGGAAGTCGATTTTCTCAACGACAACATGGACAACCTGGAGAGGGAAATCGTTCGACTCAAGGAAATTCCCATTCCCTCCACTTCGAAGGAAGTGGGGTTCGGCAGCTTGGTGCTCACGGACCATTCGCTGGTTCTCGTCGGCGCTGCCCAAAACAACCTTAAGGTCGACGGCGTCGAAGTCGCGGGGGTATCCACGGAATCCCCCTTCTACAACGCTTTGGAATCAAAAGGGCCCGGCGACCAGGCGGAGATAAACGGAAGACTTCACAAAATTCGGGCGGTGGTGTAATGCCTCCCGACACCGAAGCGTTTTCGAACGGAACCCGTCCACCCGGGCCGTACTACCCAAAAACAATCACATACATTCCCAATGATGAAAAACAGAATAGCAATCCTGCTCGCGCTCATATCCCTACCCGTCTTGACCAAGGCGCAAAGCCCCATCGGCGACGGAGGTACGCAGTTGAATTTCGGCGCGGGACTGTACTCCCACGGCATTCCGGTATACTTCGGAATGGACTTCGGAGTGCATCCCGACATATCCCTCGGTTTTCAAACGGGCCTCGACTTGGAGTTCGATTATTTCACCGTGGCGGGCCGAGGTGATTACCATTTCAATACGGTGTTCGACATTCCACGCGATTGGGATTTGTACGCCGGACTGAGCGTCGGTTTTGCCGTGAGTACCCACGGCCACGACCACCCGCCTCATCACCACCACGACCACCACCACGTTTCCGGCCTCGATCTGGGCCTGCAAATCGGTGGGAGGTATTACTGGAACCGATCCTGGGGCATCAACCTCGAATTCGGCGGGGGAATGCTGCTGAGCGGCGGGCGCTTCGGACTGTCCAAAAGATTCTGATGGCCTATCTTTGATCCATGAGCCGGGGATTCGTAAAAGAAGAGGATCAGGAAGAACCCATCTTCGTGCCGCCGCGGGCCGCTTTGCCGCCGGGTGAGACGAATTACGTCACGCCCACCGGTTTGCGCCTGCTCGAAAAGGAGAAAAGCGATCTGGAAGCGCAGCGACTTTCCTTGGATATCGAAGACGAAAACGAATTGAGAAGGGAGACGGCATTATTGGACGGCAAGATCGCGCTGGTGAGCGACAGGATACACTCGGCACGCGTCATCGACCCCGCCGATCAACCCCGGGACGAGGTGCGTTTCGGAGCCGTGGTCACATACGTGCAAGGTGAGGATACACCCACAAAAACCTTCCAAATCGTAGGCGTGGATGAAGCGGACATCAAGGCAGGTAAGGTGGCTTTCGCCGCGCCGGTGGCCCGGGCGCTCACGGGTGCGCGGGTAGGCGAGGAGGTGACCTTGAGGCTGGGCGGTGAAGAACGCACCCTCCGCGTAGTGGATATTTCCTACCCCGACCCCGAAAATGAGGGCGGCGATAATTGACGCGCCCCTATTTTCGCCGATGCCAAAATCGATTACTTTTGCACGGGTGGGTATCGGTGCGCCGGATTTCCGCAACGGCCATGTGCAGGGGTGACCAACGACAAGAACAATTCAAACTGCAATGAAAAGCATCCGCGCATTTTTCGACAGCCGCATCGAACTGGACGACGACCTTTGGCAACTCTTCGTGGCCCGGGTCAACAAACGCTCGTACCCGGCCAACACCACGCTCATTCACGTGGGCACCACCGAAAACCATCTCTCATTCGTCGAAGAGGGCGTCGTGCGCAGCTACATCCCCAACCAAGGCAACGACATCACCTTCGACCTGGCGTTTCCCAATCAATTCGTCAGCGCCTACGATTCATTCCTCAAGCGCATCCCCGCCACGTGCAAACTCGAAACTTTGGCGCCCACCTCGCTGATATCCATCACCTTCGACGATCTCCAACAACTCTACCACCAACGGAAAATCGGAAACATCATCGGCCGCCTGGCGTCTGAAAATATTTTCGAACGCTCCACCGGGTACTTCCTCGAAAAGCTCAACCACACCCCCGAAGAAATCTACGCGCGGTTGCGCCGTGAGCAGGGTTCGTTGCTCGATTCGGTACCCCACGTTTTCCTCGCCTCGTATTTGGGGGTGACCGTGCCCACCTTGGGTCGCATCGCGGCGGAGTTCCAAGGTTCCGCGAGCAAACCGTCGGTCGAGGCCACCCGTTGAGTTCCGCGCAACCGCCCCTGCAAAGAGCGTTCATCCGCTTCGTGCAGGCGATTTTTCGAGCGTCCGGACGTGCGGAGGTTTTGGGTTTTTGTGGGTGGGTAAGCACGTATGGAGCAAAACGTTCGGGGATGGGGTTGGAGAGCTCGCGCACAATCACCCGGTTCCGTGGGTCGGATACACGGCACCGCGTGTAAATTCTGCCCTGCACCGCGGTTTTCGCGGCTTGTGGTATACTTCTATATTTGTAACGGAGCGCGGATGCACCGCGCGATTCAAAACATTTCTATGGAATTCATTTCGGTATTTGACATGTTGAAAGTGGGCATCGGCCCCTCGAGTTCGCACACCCTCGGTCCTTGGAAGGCCGCGCTGCTCTTCATCGATGAATTGAAGCGCACCCACCCCGACCATGAACGCATGGAGTCTCTGGCCGTCGATTTGTACGGCAGTCTCGCCCTGACGGGAGTCGGTCACGGCACCGATTTCGCCGTGGTGCTGGGGTTGATGGGGTACAATCCCGAAACCGTGCCCCTCGACCGAGTGGCCGTCGTGCCCAACATGATCCGAAATTCCGGCCGCATCCTCTTCAACGGAACCACCAAAGTTCCATTCGACTACGAAAAAGACATCCGATTCCACAAAGACGAGTCCCTGGATTTCCATCCCAATGGACTTTCCTTTACCGCGAGTATCGACGGGGTGGAATTCACCCGTACGTATTTCAGCGTGGGGGGAGGATTCGTCGTCAAGGAAAACGAAGAATCGCCCATTGAGGGCATGGACGACGAGCAGGTGCCCTTTCCGTTCGAAGACGCCGAAACGCTGAAGAAACACTGCCACGCTCAGGACACCTACATCTGGGACATCGCCATGCGCAACGAACTTTCCGTGCGCGACAAAGTGGACATCGAGCAGCGCCTGTACGTCATCTGGATGGAAATGCTGCAGAGCGTCTACCGGGGTTGCCATACTCGGGGCACGCTGCCCGGCGGCCTGAACGTTACGCGCCGGGCCTCGGAGTTGTACATCAGTCTGGGCGGCGACCTGCTCGAATACGACGAGGTGGAATCGTGGCTGGGCGAGCTCCGCAAGCTCGACATCAAGTTCGAGCAAACCGTCAAATGGATCAGCTGCTTCGCCTTGGCGGTAAACGAGGAAAACGCCGCGTACAGCCGAATCGTCACGGCGCCGACAAACGGTGCGGCGGGGGTGATTCCGGCCGTCATGCTCTACGCCGTGGCCTTCGCACGCCCCGATGCGGGATTGGAGGACATTTATCGATTCATGCTCACGGCGGCGGTGATCGGAGGATTGTTCAAAACAGGCTCGACCATCAGCGCAGCCATGGGGGGATGCCAAGCGGAAATCGGCGTGTCGAGTGCCATGGCCGCGGCCGCTCTCACCGAGTTTTTGGGAGGCTCCGCCGATCAAGCCATGGTCGCTTCCGAAATCGCCATGGAGCACCACTTGGGCCTCACTTGCGACCCCGTGAAAGGACTCGTTCAGATACCCTGCATCGAAAGAAACACCATGGGCGCCATGAAGGCCATTACCGCGGCACACATGGCCTTGGAAACCAATCCCGACAACACCAAGGTCACCCTCGACGAAGTCATCCGCACCATGTGGGAAACCGCGAGGGACATGAACAGCAAATACAAAGAAACTTCCCTCGGCGGCTTGGCGACCAACATCGCCGTGAATCTACCCGAATGCTGAATTTTTGTTGATTACTCGCCTTGGCGACGCGCCTCCGACGTGGTTGCGGAGATTGGTGTGGGTTTTGCATCACTCCCCACGTCGGATTTTGCTATGGTCCGATATATACGCAAAAGCCAGGACCTTCGGGATACTGGCTTTTGTTTTTCGCACTGCTCAAAAGCCCGTCGGCATTTCCGAACCGGGGATAAAATCCACAAACCATTGCACGATTCCGGAACTGTGGATATCATTCCGGATCCCCTGAATATCTAATGACCTTTATTGCGTTCTTTATGCCGTGGAAATACTTGTTAGGCTAAAATTCGGCGCCAACAGGTCGTGAATTGATAAATTGCGGAACGTCTTTTACAAATACCAGCCGTTGGTAGACATGGTGGCTGTGGCTGAAGGTTCGGTTGGCGAATGCATATGGCTATGAAATTATTTGCATTGCTGCTGTTTTTCGGGGCCGTCACCCCGACGACGACGCAGGCCCAAACTCCTCGTGCAGACTCGCTGCAAACGCAGGTGGATCAACTGATTTACCGCGTTCAATTCGACTCGGCCCACAGATTGGTCACGGATTTTCTCGACCGTCCGGACCTCACTCCTCTCGAATCGTACGCCGGACTCTACCTCTACGGACGTTCCTTGCGCGCCGGAGGAAGGGCCGAAGACGCGATCAAGGAGTTCGAAAAGGCATTGGCCTATATCGACCCCTCCCAGGAAGGTAGCAACGATTATCGCTCCGCCATCCGATCGCAGTTGGCGGAATGCTACTTCGATTTGCAAGACTTCGACCGAGCCGCCATCAACGCCGAAGCGGCGATTCAGCTCAGCCCCAAACCCCGACACAAAACCGCCGGCCACGCGGTTAATTACTTGATTCTCGGATACGTCGATTATTTGTACAGACGTTTTACATCGGCCGAAGAAAGGTACCTGAAGGCCGAGAAATTGTACCGTGAAAACAACTTGGAATGCGAGCTCCCCCTGGTCACGACCAAAATGGCCAAACTCTACCACAAGCTCGGAAGGGAAGACATTGCCCGGCAGTACTTGGACTCGGCCCGGCACATGAGCAACCTCTGCAAAATTCCACGATACATCTATCTCACGGAGCGCACCGACTTCGACCTTCTCAAGGAAAGCGGAAGATTTCGCGAAGCCTTGGACAAGTTCGACGAGGTGAGTGAGATCCTGAGCCAATTCAAGTTTCAGGAAAAACAACGGGAACTCGAATTGATGGAAGCGTCCTTCCACAACCGCCTCCACCAAGTGGAAATGCGGCAACTCGAAAAAGTGAACGAGGCCAACGAAGCCGTTTTGGTGGTGCAGAAACGCATGGTGATCATTTTGGTGGTCGGGGTTTTGCTGCTTCTGGCCCTGCTGGTGATCCTCTGGAGGGAGTATCGACTTAAACACTCCGCTCTAAGCGATTTGGAAGCTTTTCGAGACAATCTGGAAATAGAGGTGGCGGAAAGAACCAAAAACCTGGAAGCCGCGCGCAGACAACTCGAAGCCAAGAGAGACAAGCTCACCTCCCAAAACAACCGCCTCGTGCAGTTGTATCACATCATGACGCACGATCTGCGCGCACCTTTGGCCAATATGACCATGCTGATAAAATTCATCATGGAAAGCGAAAGCAGAGAGGAGCAGAAAGAGTTGGTGTCCAAATTGCCGATCGTCATCAACTCGTTGAATTCAAACTGTTCGGACCTCCTCGATATCATCGACACCTCTGCGATGGAAGGCGAAGAGGAAGTGGATTTCATTTTCTTCGAAGACGCCTTGCTGAAAGTGCTGCGCACCCTCGATTCCGAAATTCAGGCCAAGGGAGCTTCCATATCCTACGATTTCGAAGAGAGCGAGCAGGTCATTTACACAGGCCAGTTTCTCGAAAGTCTCTTCCTGAACCTCCTGAGCAACGCGCTGAAATACTCTCAACCCGGACGCCCGCCCATCATCGAGATCGCATCCAAAAAAGACGGCGACTTCCTCCTGCTCACGGTTACCGATAATGGCATGGGGCTGGACCTCGAAAGACACGGAGAGAACCTCTTCAAACCCCGACGCACTTTCCACAAGAACCACGACGCAAAAGGCTACGGTTTGTACATGACCAAAGTGCAACTCGAAAATTACGGTGCCACCATCGAAATGGAGAGCACCCCGGGCGAGGGAAGCACCTTCACCGTTCGGTTCAAGGATTGATTCGGAAAAGACCTTCCGTCACACCACGAACCTCCAAATGAGTTTGGCGAGAACCGTCGATCGGTCGGTGGTGATCACACCGTCATGGGTGTTCATGAACTGGTTGTAGATCAGGTAAAAATCCGTCCCCACTTTAGGTATGACGTGAAGTCTGAAATTCACGTTCAATTCCTCCGCGGCCGAATTCCACTGACCGAATAGGGAGCCGAAAATATTGGGGTTCACGGCGTATTCAATGCGCGCCCCGGCCAGATCGGTTTCAAACCGTCCGCTCTCCAGATCGATGTAATTCTTCCCGTACTTCACGCTCAAATTGATGTGCTTGGACGTGCGCCACACGAGATCGACGTTGCCCTGCACCGCGCGACCGTTCAGGTATTCCCCGGCGTTGGCGTCGAAGGCCACAGAGAGGTCGCGACCGGAAAACGAACTGAAGGCCACCTTCCAATCCCGCCACCAATACGTGCCTTCGGGGACGATGACATCCGGGAAAATCTCGAAATCTTCCCGAAATCCCTCGGCGAGAACACGGTATTCCAAGGTGAACACTTCGCCCGTTCGGGTTTCGAACCCCAAGGGGCGGATGATGTACTCCAGCGTCTGCAAATCTTGGTTGTCGTCGTATTGGGTGTACGTGACCGTTCCCGGCGAGAAATCGAATTGTTTGATCCACCGCATGGACTTCTTCGGCCGGGGTCGAATGGCCAGTTGGAAGAAGGATTCCCGGAAATTGCTCCGCCTCAACAACCCGATTTCGGGATTGAACGGGGCGGGGCTGCGCTGCGTGGACACAAAGGCGTTGATCAAATCGTTGGGAAAACTGGCGAACAATCGATAAGCCCACGCCATGTCGTCGTATCCGCTGTCCGTATCGTAGGTGCCGATGGCCGCACCGCCGATATCGAAATTCTTGTTGCCGAACAGCTCGGACGTGCTGTATTGCCCGTTCACGCCGGTGGTCGTATGCCACCTTCCGTCGGCGAACTTATTGGCCGTATTGGCTCCGATAACGCTTTGTTTGCCCACATCCTGACGCCATCCGGCCACGGTGTAGTTCGTCGAAGGCTGGGATCCCTCCTCGGCGGTTTGCAGACTCATCAACCCGAGCGTGGTATTGCGTTCTTTTCCCAACAGCCTCCCCGCGGCGATGATGGGCACGGTCTCCATCTCGTCGTTCAATCCGATGCGCCGGGAGTAGAAGGGCACGATGCGGTTGCCGCCGAAGGAAAAATCGAAATAGTCTTCACCCTCGAGGAAAAATTCCCTCAACTCATCGAAGAACAGGGGAAACCGGGTGAGGTTCACCTGCTGCTCGTCCGATTCCACTTGGGCGAAGTCGGTGTTGAAACTCAGGTTCAGGCGATACGTGGGCGAAATCAAATAATTGACGTCTCCGCCGGCGTTCAGCACGGCCGTATTCTTGCCGGCCTCTCGCTGTGCGCCCGCCAATCCGTATGGTTTGAGTTCGATGAACCGATCGTCGCTGAGGTTGCGAAGTCCGCGCAGCAAGCCGGCGCGGCTGACGTTTTCGATGCCGTAATTCCGCTGCCAACCTTGCCACCTTACTTGTTCGCGCTTGTGGCGGATATTCCTTTCGAAATTGATGCCCCACACTCCGGTTTCGCCACTGCGGTATTTCAAAGTGGAAAACGGAATTCGGAATTCGGCGAACCACCCCTCGGCGGTGCGTGTGGTGGCGACCTCCCAGACACCGTCCCAAAATGCGTTGGTAGAGCCTCCGTTGTTGAAGATTTGCCGATCGCCCCGGGCGCCGTTGGGATTGGTGACGAACATAAAACCGTTGCGTCGGTCGTGGTAGGTGTCGATTACCACAATGAAGTTGTCGTCCAAATCGTGGTTGAAATCCCTGCGCATTTCCTTGGCGATGATCTTGTCGGGGTTGGAGTCGTAGCACCACACGCCGATGTACAGCGCTTCGACGGTGTAGACCACGGCCACTTCCGTGCGTTCACTTGCGGGGGCGCCTTCTTCGAGTTCCCGTTGGATGAAGTTGGTGGCGCGGGGCACGTCCGACCACACCTCCTCGTCGAGGTTTCCGTCCAATCGGATTACGGACTCCACGGGCATCGCCGTGAGCTCCGTGCCGTCGGCGTACTGCGCCACCGCAGGAGAGGCGAGGGCGATCACCGCGGCGGAAATCAACATGCGGATGAGGTGTTTCATGCGACCTGTGAATTGTTCGCGAATATACACCATGCCCGTTTTGTGAAAATCATTTCCGGGAATCGTAGGATTTCCGACCTCAGGTGTGAATCTTTGCAGGGTGAAATTTTTCCTGAATCGATGGGTTCTGCTGGCTTTCCTTTCCCTGGTGTGGGGCAGCTCCTTCATCCTGATCAAAAAATCCATTCTCTACTTCACGCCCTTTCAAGTCGGGGCCGTCCGCATCTGCTTGGCGGGAATCGTGTTCATGGCGTACGGCATCCCGGTTTTGCGGAAATTGCCAAAAAAGGTGGTGAAATGGATGGTGGTGGCGGGACTTTGTGGGTCGTTCTTTCCCATGTTCATGTTTCCCTTGGCGCAAACCGAAGTCAGCAGTTCCATGGCGGGTGTGTTGAACGCACTGATGCCCATCTTCGCTCTGATCGTGGGCTTTCTTCTTTTCGGCGTCAAGACAGGGTGGTCGCAAGGGGTAGGGGCCTTCATCGGGTTTTCCGGGGCGGTTATCCTCCTCGTCACTTCCGGTGAAATCGGCGTGGGCAATTTCGGCTACGCGCTGATCGCCGTCGTGGCGGCACTGCTGTACGCCATATCTTCCTTGTTGATTCAGTTGCGGTTGAAAGAAGTGAATTCCCTCCAACTCTCCGCCGGGATCTTCACCCTGTTGTTGCCGGCCGGATTGGTTTGTCTCTGGCTGTCGGGGTTTTTCTCCGACTTCCGCGGTACCGACGACCAGTGGGTGGGCCTGGGCTACGTGAGCGTGCTCTCTCTGGTGGGCACCGCACTGGCCGCCGGTCTTTTCTTCCGGCTGATCCAGTCTTCATCAGCGGTGTTCGCGGGTTCCGTGACCTACCTCATGCCCTTGGTCGCGGCTTTTTGGGGGATACTGGACGGAGAGCGCATCACCGTTTGGTTCTTCCTCGCCATGGCCATGATCTTTTTGGGCATCTACCTGATCCGGGAGCGAACACCGAAGGGCTCTCGTCCTTTCGACGCCCCGCACTTGCCGCGGTGAGCGGTTCGAAGATTGTTTTTATCGCGCACCCGATTCTCGTCTATTCTCCGTATTTTGTATGGGCAATACCGGACACTCGGAATATCCATAAATAACGGATAACTTTGTCCTAAAATTCACGGAATATGTACAGCGCCGATAAAATCCAATCCTTCATCGCAAAAAGTCCGATTTTAAAAGACATCATCGACTTAAAACCGGTGGTATGGCTCAATCCGAATCGAAAAAAGATGGATGACATGCCCGGATTTCCCTTGAATTTCGCCGACATGCTGGAAGCGGAGGAGCTTTGGAAGCGATTCGCTCCCTTCTTCGTGAAGGCCTTTCCCGAAACGGCCCCGACGGGTCTCCTCGATTCTCCGCTTCGGGCCATTCCTCGCATGCAGGAAGTGCTGGAAGCGCGGTGGAACTCAAAGCACGGACGCATGTTTCTGAAGGCCGACAACGCATTGCCGGTGGCCGGATCCATCAAGGCGAGGGGAGGATTTTTCGAAGTGCTGTACCACGCTGAAAACCTCGCTCTGAAAGCGGGCATGGTGAAGCGGGACGACGATTACGGCGTGTTCGCCTCCGACGAGTTCAAACGCTTCTTCGGGAAGTACAAACTCGGGGTGGGATCGACCGGCAACTTGGGCTTGAGCATCGGCATTATGGGCGTGGCACTGGGATTTCGAGTAGACGTGTTCGTTTCCGCCGACGCCAAAGAGTGGAAGAAGGACCTGCTCCGCTCAAAGGGAATCAACGTGGTGGAATTCGACGGTGATTTCAGCGAAGCGATTTTGGCCGGACGACAGAAGACCAAGGAAGACCCGAAGGCCTATTTCGTGGACGACGAAAACTCCCACTTGCTGTTTCAGGGGTACACCGTCGGGGCGTTGAGCCTGGCGAAGCAACTGAAGAAAGCCAATATTACGGTCGATTCAGAGCACCCGCTCTTCGTGTATTCGCCCTGCGGCGTGGGAGGATCGCCCGGTGGGGTCGCCTTCGGTTTGCGCATGATCTTCGGCGATCACGTGCACTGCTTTTTCGTAGAGCCCACGCACTCGCCGGCCGTGCTTTCCGGTTTGGTAACCGGGGAAATGAGCAACCTCAGCGTGGCCGACCTCGGCATAGACAACCGCACCGAAGCCGACGGGCTGGCCGTGGGTCGGCCGTCGCACTTCGCCACCAACATCAGCAACCACGTAATCAGCGGGGAATACACCATCGAAGACGACTTGCTGTTCAGCCTTCTCCGCGACATGTACGACTCGGAAGGCATCTTTCTCGAACCCTCCGCCACGGCGGGGTTGATCGGCCCGGAAATGGTGGCCAAAACGGACTACGCGGAATCCCTCGGCCTGGACATGTCCAAGGCCACCCACGTGGCATGGTCTACCGGCGGCGACTTGGTTCCCCAAAGTCAGCGAGAGACCTTGTATTCGAATGGTGGGAATTTTGTGGGCAACCATTGAGCCCTCACATCGCACTCGGCAATGGAAGTCATTCCCGGATCTCATTTCAGTCCGGGATCATCCGCACGGCGATTCTCCGATCGACTCACTTTGCGATGAGATAAACCGAGGGCGTCCATCACCGATGACGAAATACACCGGTTGAACGCAATTCCCTCGCATTTATCCGCATGTATCGCGGAGCAAAGCGTATCGACCCGACCATTGTACCGAACGAAAACACGTGTGGCTGCGCCGGCGGGGATTTGACGAAGTGAGGACCCACCCACAAAAACCCAAAACACCCTGCACGCCTTGGGACGCGGCCGGTGGAAAATTTAATTTTCCGTAGGAAGATCCAACGACGGGAGGGGAGCGTCTGCATCGCCCGTCATGAGGTAGGTGTCGAACCACTGCATCATGCGGAGGTTGTAATCGTATCGCGATGCCGAACGCGCGTTTCCGTGGCCCTCGCCGGGGTAGTATACCAAACGCACGGGCACCTCGGGTTTGCGCACTTTGAGGTGGCGGTACAGCTCCATGGACTGCGCGGGGTGCACTCGCGGATCGTCGGCGCCGTGCATGATGAGAATGGGCGTTTCGGCGCGATCCACGTAGTAAATGGGGCTGCGCTCGAGGTATTTCTGCCAATTGTCCCACACGCGCTCACGGGAGTGCACGAGGTAGAGCTCGTCGGGAATGTCGCTGGTACCCCATTTCGACAGGTTGTTGCTGATGCCGACGAACATCACTGCGGCGGCGAAACGGTCGGAGTAGTAGGTGCTCATCCAAGCGGAAGCGTATCCGCCGTAAGAACCGCCGGTGACTCCCACGCGGTTTTCGTCGGCAATGCCCTGTGCGATCAGATAGTCGACGCCGTCTACGATGTCGTCGAATTCTTTGCCCGCGGCATCACCCTGGCTGCTGTACAGGAAATCGGTGCCACGGCCGGTGCTGCCCCGGTAATTGGGATAAAATACGGCGTATCCTTTGGCGGCGGCCATCTGACCGGGCATGGAGTAGGCCGTGAGCCAGCCGTTGGAATAGTGCGATTCGGGTCCGCCGTGCACCACGGTAATCAAGGGCACGTGCTTACCTTCCTCGTAATTAACCGGATAGATCAACATTCCCTGGATGTCATACTCCCCATCGCGCGCGGGATATGTAATGACTTCCTGACGGCCCAAGCTCGCGTTTTCCAACCAGGGGTTGTGGTTCGTTCTTTTGATCGGGCGGGCGTTGCGTGAGGCGGAAAGCGTGAACACTTCCGTGGGGTGTTGGGGGGAATTGGCGGTAAACGCCATGGCGCCGTTTTTCGCTCTCGAAAAGGAAGTGATGCGCATGTCGTCGGTGCGGAAAAGCTCTCTTTTTCCCGTGCCGTCGGGCTTGATGGTACCCAGAAGCGAACCGGTGCCCACGCTGGCCAGGAAGTGGATGGTGTTGGCGTCGCTCCACGAAATGCGCTCGTATTTGCCTTCGAATCCGGCGTCGATTTTTTGGGGCGTTCCACCCTCGGCGGAAACGATGAGGATGCGCCCGTCGATGGGGTCGTACAGGTCGCGGGCCGCCTTCAGGGCGAGTCGCTTGCCGTCGGGGCTCCACTCGAATTGTCCCAACTTGCCTTGGTTTTCGACCGTGGCGATGACTTTGCCGTTGGCGGCGTTGACGATGCGGACCTGCTGTTTCATGTACGAATCATCCACCGAAGAGGTGGGCGCGACCGACACCGCGATTTTCGAATCGTCGGGACTCCACTTTAGTTGATACACCGATCCCTCGATTTCGAGGGGTTTCGGCGTGGGGTTTTCCTCGTTCAAATCGGCGATGAACGCCTTTCTTTCACTGAAACTCTCTTCGTAGAAGTCGGGCGAGTAGCTCAATGGTGTGGTTGGAGTAGAGGCCTTTTCAGAGATGGAAAACACGATTTTGTCGCCGGTGGAATTCCACGCGTAAGATAGGATGTTCGTGTCGTGGGAGAATATCTTGGTCGCCGCTCCACCGTTCAGGGGGAGTTCGTAAAGCGATTGGTGGGAATCGCCCGAGAGTTTGGTGAGGAAGGTAAGCGTGCCCTTGGCCGGTCGGAACTGCACTTGCCGCGCGTTCGCTTGGGTGAAGTAGGGAATGGATTCACCTCCCGACGTGTTGAGCACGTACAAGTGGGAGGAAGCGCGGGCGTTTTCTTTCATGGGATCGGCGGGCACGTTCAGTGAGTAAGCCACGACTTTCCCGTCGTCGGAAATGGCGGCCGAGGTGACCGTTTTGATCTTGGCGACGTGCTCCGGGGTGAGACCTTGTGCCCGAATGGCGTTTACCGAAAGAAGGAGTGCGGCGACAAAGAAGATGGCGCCGAATTTTGCGGCCACTCGACGGCCGGGGATCGCGTAGTTGAACATTCCTGGAAGGTTTTTTGTAATTGCCCCGCAAGATATCAAATTAACCGCTTTCCGAGCTCGCTTCCTGTTTGCGGATCGCCCTCACTTTCCAGTAACCCATGCGGAAGTAGATGTATCCGGTCACGGCTGCGAGGATGTTGGATATGGGGAAGGCCCAAAAGATGCCCTCCGACCCAAGATCCGTATTGTTCGACAACATAAAGGCCGTCGGAAAGCGGATGATCCATAGCGCGAAGATGGAAAGCAGCATGGAAGCTTGGGTGAATCCCGCGCCGTTGAATACCCCGTTCATCACCTGCTGGAGGCCGATCAATCCGAAACTCGGGGACATGATCTTCAAGAACAGCGCGCTGTCTTTGATCACCTGGGGATCGTTGGGAACGAATATCGCCGTGATGTTCTCGGCGAAAATAAAGAACAGAATCCCCACGGCGCTCAACCCGAAAAAGGCGATGCGCGCGGAGAGCTTCCCGATTCGTTCGGAACGGTCGAATTGGCCGGCGCCGATGTTCTGGCCTACCAAGCTGGTGGTGGCGATGGAAAACCCCAAAGCCGGGATGATGATGATGCTCAAAATGCGCGCGCCTACCCCATACGCGGCCACCACTTCGCTGCCGAAGCCGGTAATCAGCATGACCATGACGGTCATGGCTGCGGCCCGCGTGCTCTGATCGATGCCCGCCGGCAACCCCAGTTCGAACAGGCGTTTGACGAAAGCGAAATCCCAGCCCATGTCTTTCAGGCTGATGTGGATGCCCCGCTTGCCTCGAAACAGCACGGCCAACCCCACCACGGCCGACAGGACTTGGGTGGCGATGCTCGCCCACGCCGCGCCGGCCACGCCGTACGCCGGTATAGGGCCGAAACCGAAAATGAAGAGGGGATCGAGGACCAAATTCAGGAACACCGTGCCCAACACGATGTACATGGGCAACATCACGTCGCCGATTCCGCGCATTAACGACTGGAAAACGAAAAACATGAAAAGAAACACGAAGCCCAAGGACGACACGCGGAAGTACACCACGGCGTCGTCGTATATCTCGGGACCCGCTCCGATGAGTCGCATCAAGTGGGGGGAGAGGAAATATCCGACCCCGGCCAGGATCACCGACACGAAAAACAGGATAAACACGGTTTGGGAGGAACTGTGGTTTACGCCTTGGCGGTCGCCGGCGCCGTAGTGGTGCGACACCAGCACCGTGCCCGCGATGGTCAGACCACCACCCAGAGACAGCACCAAAAACAAGATGGGGAAGCTCACGCTGACCGCCGCCACGGCATCGGCGCCCAGTCGCCCCAGCCAAAACGTATCGATCAGTTGATACGTGGTCTGGAGGATGTTCGCCAGAATGATGGGAGCCGCCAGAGAGGTCAGCGATTTGAGGATGCTTCCTTGGGTGAAATTGTTGGATTCCAAGATGAAATTGCTAACAGGGTATGCCGCGAAAAGTTGCAAACTTAGACATGCACCGCCTGTTTTCCCGAATTAAATCGGGCTTCTTTCGCCGGTTCCCGCATATTTTGCTCTCCCTGTATTGCGGACTTCAAAATTCGATACCTTCGCAACGACTGTCAACCAATCGAATAGACCATGTTAAAATCCGTAGCCATCGCCGTCCTCGTAATTGCCGCCGCACAAAATTGCGGAGGAGGAAACGTCGCTTTACCTGAATCGGGAACCTACTCCGGGGTGTTTACCGTGACGTACGGAGAGGAAACCCACACCGGCCCCGTCACTTTGGAATTGTCGGAAACCACTTACAAATGCTCTTCGAATCCCGACCGCATTCCCGCCGGGGGCGAAGGCAGCTACGAAGTGGAAGACGGCATCATCCGATTTTCGGACGGGAATTTCCGCACCGCCGATTTCGATTGGAATCTGGTGCTGAACGGGACGTACAGCTTCACTTACGACGGCGAAAACCTCGAGCTCACGGCGGATCGATCCGGTACGGGAACGTATCGGTACGAGTTGAAGAAGGAGTAGGGAATTTGCGGAATTCCCTCGGGGTGGGGGATCACCGCCTTCCGCCCGAGTAGGTCATGGCGTCTCCCTTGCCGAAGCCGTAGCTGAATCCCAGCGTGATGTACCGACCTCGCGTGCCCCAACTGTACGAGGCGTACGACGGGTTGTCGATGGTCATCTCCCATCTGCGGGTTTCAAACAGGTCTTGCACGCCGATGTTGATCACACCTCGGCCGTTCCAAAGTCTTTTGCGCACACCCATGTCGGCGTAGAACTGGTCCGAGCGGATGCCTTGCACGGTGCGTTGTTCGGAGCGGTAATTCCCGGTCAATTCCACCTCGAAGGCCGCGGGTAAATTCACCCGGGTTGTGAGTTTGGCGGTCCACTGGTCGTCGGAAAAGTCGAAGTTCTCGTCTTCGAAATTCCCGGTACGGGTGTAGTATCCGTAATTGAAATCCCCGTTGAAGGACAGCTTGTCCGTGGGGCTGTATTTTCCGTTCACTTCCAAACCGGTGTTGTGGTTTTCACCGATGTTCATCGGCAGGGAGGTCCGTACGTTCCCGTCGAAAAGGTTCACCCTTTCCATCACCCCCGTGGTGTGAAGGTGGTAGATACCCGCGTTGAAAGAATACTTTTCGAAAATGAATATCCCCGTCAATTCGTAGGAATTGGTGTATTCGGGTTGGAGTTCCGGGTTCCCCCTGCGGATGTTGTAGTTGTCCGTCAGGTTGAAAAACGGATTCAAGTGCCACAACCGGGGTCGGTAGATTCTTTTGGAGTATCCCGCTTGAAGCGAAAAGCGTTCGGAGATTTTATACGAAGTATGCGCCGAGGGAAAGAGGTCGGTGTACACTTGGTCGTTGCCCTGTTCCGAATCCACCAAGGTCGTGGTCAGATCCGTCCTTTCCGCGCGCAGACCCAACTTCAAGCCCCATTTGTCCGCTTCGAACCCTCCCGTGGCATAGCCCGCGAGCACCGACTGGTCGTATTCGAAATTGTTCGATTGGTTGGGGTCCACCACCCATTCTCCGTCTTCCTGATTGCGCACCTCGTAGTCGTTTCCCACGTCGTTCATTTGGTACTGCCCACCTATTTCCAGCGTAATTCGATCTGAAAAAGGACGCGTGTAGTCCAATTTAAAGGTGTAGTCGTTTTGTCTGAAATTGGTTTCCGTTTGCTGTCGTTCCAAAACGCCGCTATCGTCGCTGTTCAAAAAAGAAGAGGATTGTTCCTTGCTGAAGGAATTCCCCAGTGCGCTGAACACCAAATCGTGGTTTTCATAATCGGCAAAATCGCGCTTGTACTGCAAATCGTAGTGCCATTTCGGGTTGGAAGCTTCCGTTTCCTCTTCCCGTTCCCAGGCCGAGATCAGCGCATCGCCGGGGCCCAATTGGCGGAAGGAAGTATTCGAAGGCTGATCCTCGTCTTCAAAGGCGTACCTTCCCGAGAGCGTCAGCACGTCCCGATCGCTGATGTGGTAGTCGGTACCGAGGGTGATATTGAAAAAGGTCTCGTTTCGGTACGACGTCCCGAGGCTTATCAAAGTCGTGTCGGTCAGCTTGTTGTGGTTGGAAGATTCCCGATCCCGGGGCATGGACCGATACCCGCCGCCGATTTGGGTGAAAAAGTTGAAGTTTTCCGTGCGTCTGTTCAGGCTCACGCCCACGTTGTGGTTGTCCGGGATCCCCGTATTTACGGTGATCGAGCCGTTCAAACCCCGCTTCTCTTCTTTCTTCAGCACGATATTCAGAATCCCCGAGGTGCCTTCCGCGTCGTATTTCGCCGACGGGTTGGTGATCACTTCGATGCTCTCGATCATGTCGGCCGTAATGGTTCCCAGCACGTTGTTGTCGCTTTCCGTCAGCACAGAGGGCTTCCCGTTGATCAGGATTTGCACTCCGGCGCGGCCCCGCAGACTTATCTCCCCTTCGATGTCCACGTTCACCGAAGGCACGTTGTTCAGCACTTCCATGGCGTTCATCCCCGAGGTGCTGATGTCCTGCCCCACGTTAAACACCCGTTTGTCCAGTTTGAACTCCGTGCGCGAGCGTTCGCCCGTCACCTCCACGGCTTCGAGCAATTGGCTGTCTTCGGTAATGGTGATGGTCCCCAAATCCAACCTGCCCGAAGCGGAGGCCGGAATGTCGACCGTTTTTTCCTGAAACCCCAAAAAATTGATTCGGATGTATTTCCCTTCCGCGCCGTCCAGTCTCAGTTCAAAGTCCCCGTCGTCTCCGGTGGTCGTCCCCGTCAGTATGGTTTCGGTACTTCTTTCCACCACCGCCACAGTGGCGTACGGCACGCCTTGTCCCGAGCGGGAATCCACGATTCTTCCCTGAATGTCCAGTCGTTGCGCCACCGCGGAAAAGGAGCACAGCAGCGTGAAAAGTAATGCGGAAGCAAGCAGTGGTTTGTTCAATTTCGTCATAATTGGCGATTCGGGTTTTCAATCCGCAAAGTTACGCCTATTCAATGTCGAAAGGCTCGTTTTCGTGCCCTCCCTGTCCTTCCGCCTCGTCGTTTTGGTAAATTTAACTCCTTGCAAACATTGGATTTGGCCATTTCCTTTTGTCGGGTTTTCGGGGGTGTCCCGGCTCTTTCGATTCCGGCGGCGTGCTGCACTCACTTCGTCAGCCATAAAACCGCTCCCAAACCACCTTTGTTTTCCGCCGGGCCGGTCTACCGCCTTTACCCGCGCCCGCCGTGCCTTGCGGCGCAATGCCGCCCTACGAGCTTCCCTGTCGCTGTCGGGCGGCAGCGCCGCTTACGGCCGGCGGTTGCGGGGTACCGGCGTCCGCCCTCACCCGTTGCGATCGGATGCATGTCGTACCGGACGAGATGGCCTCGTTCCCGGAAAATTCCGGTTTTCCGGTATATTTACCCGCAAAATTTTGTCATATAATGAAAAACACATCGGTTAACCAAGTGAACTTAAGCGTCTTTCAGAACCTTCTGTGGGCGTTGGCCCTGATTTTTGCCGTGGCGTCATGCACCCCCGGCGATACTTCCGATTCGTCGAAAGCCGCCGTGGACTCGACTTCCACGGATGATTCTGACGAAAATTTCGAGTACATGACGGAGCAATTCGCGGACGTCAAGATTCTGCGTTACCGCATTCCCGCGTGGGACATGCTCTCGCTCAACGAAAAGAAGCTCGTCTATTATCTGGTGGAAGCCGGACTCTCCGGACGGGACATCATGTACGACCAGAACTACAAGCACAACTTGCTGATCAGAAATACCCTCGAAAACATTTATAAAAACTACGAGGGCGAGCGCTCGGGCGCGGACTGGGACAGCTTCGTGCTGTATCTCAAACGCATTTGGTTTTCCAACGGCATCCACCACCACTACTCTTACGACAAATTCGAACCCGGCTTTTCGCGTGAGTACCTGACCGAATTGCTCGACGCCACCGGCTCCACTCTCGACGAAGAGGTGATGGACGCGATTTTCGACCCCGGCGTCGACGCCAAAAAAGTGAGCAAAGAAGCCGGTGCGGATCTCGTCGCGAGCAGCGCCGTCAACTTTTACGGTGAAGGCGTGACCCAAAATGACGTGGAAAACTTCTATGCCGCGATGCGCAATCCCGACGACGAGAGACCCGTGGCTTACGGACTCAATTCAAAACTGGTCAAAAACGCTTCAGGCCAACTCGAAGAAGTGGTCTACAAAATCGACGGACTCTACGGACCGGCCATCGAAAGGATCGTGTACTGGTTGGAAAAAGCCCGGGACGTCACGGAGAATCAAGCCCAAGCCGACGCCCTGGATTTGTTGATCGAATACTACAAAACCGGCGACCTGAAAACTTGGGATGAATACAACGTGGCCTGGGTGCAGGACACCACCGGCACGGTAGACTACATCAACGGTTTCATCGAAGTGTACAACGACCCCATGGGGTACAGAGGTTCGTACGAAACCATCGTCGAGATCAAAGACCTCGAAGCCTCGGAGCAGATGAGGGTATTGGCCGACCACGCCCAGTACTTCGAGAGCAATTCACCCATCGACGACGAGTACAAGAAGGAAAACGTCGTGGGCATCAGCTACAACTTCATCAACGTGGCCGGCGAGGCCGGTGACGCGTCGCCCACCACGCCCATCGGGGTGAACCTCCCCAACTCCGACTGGATCCGCAAAGAGTACGGGTCCAAATCGGTGAGCTTGGGCAACATCGTGGAGGCTTACGACAAAGCCGGCACCAAAGGATTTTTGGAAGAATTCGGAAACGACTCGGCCGAGGTGGAGCGCGCGCGCCTGTACTCGGCTCAAGCCGGCAAGTTGCACACCGCTTTGCACGAAGTGATCGGGCACGCCAGTGGAAAACTCGCGCCGGGTGTGGCCTCGCCCAAGGAAGCCCTGAAAAATTACGCGTCCACTTTGGAAGAAGCCCGCGCCGATTTGGTGGCCCTGTACTACATCATGGACCCGAAGCTGGTTGAATTCGGAGTGATGGACGACCTCGACGTGGGCCGAACATCTTACGACGGCTACATCAAAAACGGATTGATGCTCCAACTGCGTCGCTTGAGCAAAGGGGCCAACATCGAGCAAGACCACATGCGCAACCGCCAGATGGTAGCCGCTTGGGTATTCGAAAAAGGCGAAGCCGACAGCGTGATCGTCAAAGAGGTCCGGGACGGCAAGACGTATTTCGACATCCGCGACTACGACGCCCTGCGCGACCTCTTCGGCGAATTGCTGAAAGAAGTGCAG
Organism: uncultured Cryomorphaceae bacterium; assembly: GCA_964574635.1. Taxonomy (GTDB): domain Bacteria; phylum Bacteroidota; class Bacteroidia; order Flavobacteriales_D; family Cryomorphaceae; genus CAZNOG01. The sequence goes on from CAZNOG010000010.1 coordinate 95,175, forward strand.
CGCATCAAATCGGAAGGAGACTTCGAAGCCGGCCGGGATTTGGTTGAAACCTACGGTGTGATCGTAGACGGCGACATTTACGACGAAGTCATCGAGCGTACCGAACGGTTCAAGAGTGCACCCTACGGCGGATTTATCAATCCCCGGTTGGTTGCCGTTGAAGAGAACGGGGAAATCGTAGACGTGCGGGTGGAGTACCCCGACGATTTCACCGAGCAAATGTTGGAATACGGAGAGAAATACTCCAATCTCCCCGTGAAGTAAAGGCGCTTCGTTCCGCGCAGAAACCAATCGCCCCGAAACGAATTTCGGGGCGATTTTTTTTGTCGCCAAGTGGGAGAGGTTCCCGGTCGGGAGACCCATAGGCAAAAAAAAGCCCCCCGAAAATCGGGGGGCGTACAAATTTATGTGAAGAACACCGTACTTACGCTTGTTTCACATTTACGGCGTTCAAGCCTTTTTTGCCTTCGGTTACGTCGTAGGTTACGCGGTCATCGGCGGTGATTTTGTCGATGAGGCCACTCACGTGAACGAATACCTCTTTGTTGGTTTCTTCGTCTCGGATGAAACCATAACCTTTGGTTTCGTCGAAGAACTTTACTGTTCCGGTTTGCATTGAAATAAATGAATTAAAAATGAGTGCCAAAGGTAAAACAAAAACGGTACGAATGCACCAAGGCGTAAAAATTTTTCCGGGCACCGATTTTCCCTCCTCCGCAGTTCAGCCGCAAGGGCCGGTCGTCGCCGCTCAAGCCCCGGTATTTCCGGGGAGGTTTTCGCGGTAAACGCGGTACACGTCGAGGCGTCGGTCTTGCAAATTTCTGACCGTGCCGAAACGATGAAGCTCCCGAAGCAGGTCCAAATCGACGTCGGCCAGGAGGATCATTTCCGTATTTGCGGTGGCTTCGGCTTTGATTCCGTTTGAAGGAAAGGCGAAATCGCAGGGAGTAAACACCGCCGACTGGGCGAAGCGCACGTCCATGTTGTCGACTTTGGGCAAGTTGCCCACGCTGCCCGCAATGGCGACGTAGCATTCGTTTTCAATGGCTCGCGCCCTCGCGCAGTACCGCACGCGGGAATACGCGTTTTGCGTATCGGTGTGGAAGGGAACGAAAAGAATGCGCATGTTTTGCTCCGCCATGAGCCGGGCCGGCTCGGGGAATTCCACGTCGTAGCAGATCAACACGCCTATGGGGCCGCAATCGGTTTGGATGACTTTCACCTCGTTTCCGCCGTACATTCCCCAGGCCCTCGCCTCGTCGGGAGTGATGTGGAGTTTGGAGTAGCTCTCGTTGGTGCCGTTGCGCCGGTACACGTATCCCACGTTGTAGAGTTTGTTGTCTTCGCCGATGTGGGGCATGCTCCCGCCCACGATGTTCACGTTGTACGCCACCGCCAATTGCTGTAGCCGGGTTCGGACTTCATCGGAATAGCCGGCGAGCTTTCGCATGGCTTCGGCGTCGCCCCGGTCGTTGAAATTGGCCATGAGCGGGGCGTTGAAAAACTCGGGCAGCAAAGCGAAATCGGCGTTGTAGCCGGCCACCGAGTCGATGAAAAACTCGATTTGCTTGAAAAGTTCGTCGGCGTCGGCGTACGGGCGCATTTGCCACTGAATGAGTCCGAGGCGCACGATGGATTGGGATGTGCCCGGGGTAGGCCACTTTTTCTCGTAGTAGATATTGTCCCACTTCAACAGCACGGCGTATTCCCGGGATTCGTGGTCGCCGACCAGGTAGTTTTTCAGGATTTTGACGACGCGAAAATCGTTGGCCAACTGAAAATCCAGCGTGGGATCTTTGATCTCCCTTTGCTTCACCTTTTCGAGGTATTGGCGGGGGCTGAGGTCGGGATATTTGTGGAATCCCGGGATGCGGCCGCCGAACACGATGCCGCGCAGGTTGAGCCGTTCGCAGAGGTCGCGTCTCGCGTCGTACAATCGCCGTCCGAGGCGCATGCCCCGGTATTCGGGTCGCACGAAGGTGTCGATGCCGTACAGTACGTCGCCCACCGGCGAGTGGGTGTCGAAGGTGTAGTTGCCGGTAATCGACTTGTAGTCGTGGTCGTCGCCGAAGTGATCGTAGTTGATGATCAGGGAGAGGGAGCAGCCCACCAGCACTTCGTCGTCGAAGATGGCGATTTGTCCTTGGGGGAAAATGGCCAGGAGGCGCTTGATGTCTTCTTCCCTCCACAACCCCGAGGTCCATTTCTGGTAGGCCGCGGCCATGGCCTCTTTGAGGGCGGGGTAGTCTTCGGGTTCCAAATGGCGGAGGGTGATTTTGCCGACGTGTTCCATGGGGTGCGTGTTGTGAATTGGTTTACAAATTTAGTGAACGCAACCTCGGTTCGGACCAAAGTCCGAATGGAAAGGGGGAATAAAAAAAGCGGAGGTCGAAACCTCCGCTCTTCAGCATGCACCGTAAAGATGCCAAGGATGTGTTAGAACCCCAATCAGGCGTTGTCGGCGTTGTCGCGGTCCATTTTCTCCTTAAGCTCGTTCCAACGCTCACGCGTGCCATCCTTGAGATCTTCCCAGTGCTCGTCAATCCATTCTTTGGTCGATTCATATCCCTCTTCGATGTCGTCGCCCGCTTCGTCCAGTGCGTCACCGGCATCGTCGGTGCGGGTTTGCCACCACTCCTCGAGGTCGTCCATACGTTGATCGGCCTCGGCATTGAGGTTTTCGGATTCCATTCTCCATTCTTCGATGTCGCGCTCCACTTCCGCTCTGGCGTTATCCAATTCGGTGCGGATTTCCGCGGACGCATCGGTGTACGCTTCTTCGGCGCGGGCTGACAATCGATCGTATTCATTTTCTATTTCCGCCCAGTCGACGTTCGCGTTGTTGTCAACAACGCGCTCCACGCTGTCGCGGAAATTTTCCAAGTCATTAATGGCTTCACTGCGTTGCATATCGCGATTTGCGGGATCACATGCCACGGCAATCATCAGTACTGAGGCGAGTATTCCAAATTGAATTTTCATGATTATTTGTTTGGTTGGTTGTTGTGCTTTTGCCGTGGTGATTCAAATTAGAATCCAAAAAATCGCTCTTCTTCGAAGGGCGCACATTGTTTTTGTTATTGCTCTGGATTACAGTGAAGTATAAGTGCATTAATTTTTTCCGGAATCCTTCTTTCCCGGGAATGGTGTGTGGAATAGCGTGCATGCGAATCCCCGGAATGTGGAATATGCCTCCACAGGTGTGGAAGGGGAGGTGGGGGATATGGGTGATCGGGAGCGGGGGATGGAAAAAAAAGTAGCCCACGGCATGTCCGTGGGCTACGCATATTGCAACCTCTTCAGCTTTGGGCTTGGTGTTTGGTTGGGATCGTTTGAAGTGCCGGAAACGATCCTTTCACATATTCCGAAAAGGCCTACGATTTATCATCTTCCAAAACCGGTGCCAATTCTCTCATGGTTCGTTCGGCGGCCATGATGGTATCGCGGTGTTTCATGAGGGTACTGAGCACGGAGGGAATGAAGCGCTCGTTCTTCAGAATCTTCTCGTAATCAGAGAGTGCGACGCTCTCGCCACGGGCGCATTCCCGGAGCAATTCTTTGTCGGAAAGAGGGTTGATGCTTTGGATGATTTTCATGAATCCACTGTGGAGGTCGCCCAAAACCGTGGTCTCGGAGTGTGGATTTATGCCCTGTGCGCCCATGATGTCTTCAAGTTCTTCGGCGAAGTGCTTTCGCTTGCGCGCATATGCTTCCAAAAAGTTTTTAAAGTTTTGGTTTTTAATATTTTCGGCAGCGTATTCATACCCGCGATATCCTTCTAAATTTCGTTTGTAGAGCAGGATGAGATCATTTTTCATTGTCAGCTGAATTTTCCTTTTCCCCTCCGACCTGCCGGAAAGAGGGGAATTCGACGCGATTTACAATTTTCTCCACACTTTGAAGAATTATTCACCAATCATACGTTGCTTTCGGCCAAAAGATGGAAATAATTGAAATTCGCGATAAGTTGAGTTGATACGGAGCTTAGCAAAAATCAAACCTTTATTTATTGACCCTTGAAATAGAAGTGGTAAAGGGTTTTTGCGCAACGGCAAGGGGTATGTACTGAGGATATTTTTCCACGTTTGCACTCCTCACTATGCCGGAATCGAGAGTATCGGGTGAGGGGCATAGGCGGCATCCTGCGGCGTCGGGCGGCGATAGGGACGAAAGCAGAGACGCGGCGACGAAGAAGCCGCGGTGAGGCTTATCGACCCCCGACGGCCGGCGACGGAGATACAGCCGGCGACCCGTCCCGGACGATGGGAGCGCAAATTCGATGCCGGCGGAAAATTTTCGTGGAAAAGAAGCTCTTCCCGTGCGAGGTCGGTTCCGGGCACCTCCAACGCATTCGTCTAAACCTTCGCCCGTCGGGGATTTCCCTGTGGATCGCGGTGTTGAATTGCAAATTAAAACATCATGCAAAAATTATTGGCTTATCGGTGTTCGTGGCGTAACTTTGCCGTAGGAAACGGAAAACGGGAGGCAGTGGGAAATGATGCAGGTCCACACATATTATTCTTTCCGCTATGGAACGCTTTCGCCCGGCGAGGTGCTGGATGCGGCCGCGGGCTACGATTACGAAACGGTGCTTCTGGCCGACATCAATTCTACGGCGGGGTCGATCAATTTCGTGCGGCTGGCGGCACAGCGGGGGATAAAACCGGTTTTGGGGATCGACTTCCGCAACGGGGTGTCGCGGTGCTTTGTGGCCATTGCGCGCAACAACGAGGGATTTGCGGAAATCAACGCTTTTTTGTCCCGGCATCTGCATTCGGGAAAACCCATCCCGAAGGTGGCGCCCCCGTTTGAAAACGCGTACGTGGTGTATCCTTTTTCGCCCGAGTTCGGGTTGGAGGAACGCGCATTGAGGGAGAACGAATACGTGGGGGTGCACCCGCGCGACTTGTTGCGCTTTGGGCGGATTCGGCGCGGGGCCCCGAAGAACAAGGCGGTGATGTGGCATCCGTTTACTTTTTTGGATAAGCGTGGGTTTAACGCCCACCGGTTGTTGCGCGCCATAGACAACAATTGCCTGCTCTCGAAGCTCCCGAAAACGGAAGAGGGCGACCCGGGCGACGTGTGGATGCACCGCAACGAGTTGATGGCCCTGTACGCCGACGCGCCCCAACTCATCGCCAACACGGTGCATCTTCTTCAGGATTGCCGCATAGGATTTGAATTCGGAGACGCGTATCCACACAAAAATTTGCGCTGCTATACGGGATCGCCGGCAGGCGACGAGGCGCTGCTGCGGCGGTTGTGCCGCGACAACCTTTCTTACCGCTATCCCGCCGCGGGGGAGGAGGTGCACGCCCGCGTGGAGAAGGAGCTCGAAGTGATCGTCCAAAAAGATTTCGCCTCTTATTTTCTCATCAACTGGGATATCGTGTCGCACGCGAGGAAGCGGGGCTTTTTTTACGTGGGGCGGGGGAGCGGAGCCAACAGTATCGTGGCGTACATCCTCCGCATTACCGATGTGGATCCCATCGAATTGGATTTGTACTTCGAACGGTTCATCAACTTGTACCGTCGAAACCCGCCGGATTTCGACATCGACTTTTCGTGGCGCGACCGGCCGGAAATGACCGAGTACATTTTCAACCGTTTTCCCAATGCCGCTTTGCTGGCCACCTACAACACTTTTCAATACCGCGCGGTGATTCGCGAACTCGGGAAGGTCTTCGGGCTGCCCAAAGAGGAAATCGACCGCTTGGCGGCGGGGAAAAACCAAACGGGGGGTTGGGACCGCATGAGCGAGTTGGTGCTGCGCTACAGCCGGCTGATCCAAGGATTTCCCAGCCACTTGAGCATTCACGCCGGCGGCATCTTGATTTCCGAGGCGTCCATTCACAATTACTCTCCCACGTGGATGCCGCCCAAAGGTTTTCCCACGGTACAGTTCGACATGGTGGTGGCCGAAGACATCGGTTTGTACAAGTTCGACATTCTCGGTCAACGGGGTTTGGGGAAGATCAAGGACGCCCTGGCCATCATATCCGAAAACAGGCCGGAAGTCACCGATGTGGACGTGCACGACCTTCCGCGTCTCAAGCGCGATCCGGGGATTCGGAAAGCCATCGGCCGCGGCGACGCCATCGGGTGTTTTTACGTGGAAAGTCCGGCCATGCGCATGCTGATGAAAAAACTGCGGGTGGAGGATTACCTCGGTCTGGTGGCGGCGAGTTCGGTCATTCGACCCGGCGTGTCGCGCTCGGGCATGATGCGCGAATTCATCGAAAGGTACCGCAACCCGGAAAAACGGAAAGAGGCCCACCCCGTGATGCTGGAGATCATGCCCGAAACTTTTGGCGTGATGGTGTACCAGGAAGACGTGATCAAGGTGGCTCACCTGTTTGCGGGTCTCACCCTGGGCGAGGCCGACGTGCTGAGGCGGGGGATGAGCGGGAAATTCCGGTCGCGGGAGGAATTCGCCAAGGCCAAGGGGAAGTTTTTCGCCAACTGCAAACGCAAGGGCTACGCCGATGAACTCACCGCCGAAGTGTGGCGCCAAGTAGAGAGCTTTGCCGGCTACGCGTTCGCCAAGGGGCACTCGGCCAGCTACGCCGTGGAAAGTTATCAGAGCTTGTTCTTGAAAGTCCACTTTCCGGTGGAGTACATGGCGGCGGTGCTCAACAACGGAGGCGGGTTTTACAGCCGTGAGTTTTATGTACACGAGGCGCGCATGAAGGGGGCGGAGGTGGTGGCGCCTTGCGTGAACACGAGCCGCCATGAAGCGGTGGTGCGCGGAAAGCGTATTTACCTCGGTCTGGGCATGATAAATACGTTGGAAGACGAATCCATACACCGCATTTTGCGTGCGCGGGAGGCGGGGGGAGCTTTTGAGGGTTTGGACGATTTCATGGACAGGGTTTCCATCGGGGTGGAGCAGGTGGATGTATTGGTGCGTGTGGACGCATTTCGGTTTACCGGGGTGAACAAGAGGGAATTGCTATGGTACGCGCGAAGCAAGATGGGAACTTTCGAACCGGAAGTCTACACACCGAGGCTGTTTTTCGAGCCGCGCAAACGGTACGTGGTGCCCGACCTGAAAAGCACCGAATTGGAAGACGCTTTCGACCAGTGGGAGCTGTTGGGGTTTCCTTTGATCGATCCTTTCAAGCTTCTGGCCGAGCCCCCGGGCGATGAGCCGCGCGCGAAGGATTTGCCGAAAATGGTGGGGGAGCGGGTGTCCGTTTCGGGGTATTTGGTCACTGCGCGGCCTACGGTGACGGCGCGGGGGGAGGTGATGGGTTTCGGCAATTTCGTAGACCGGCGGGGCGACTTCATCGACACGGTGCATTTCCCGCCGGTGTACCGCAAATTTCCCTTCCGGGGCCCGGGGGTGTACTGCGTGACGGGCGTGGTGACGGAAGACTATGACTGCGTGAGCATCGAAGCGGAGGAAATGGAAAAATTGGCGGTCATACCCGATGCGCGCTATGTGGAAGGATGAGTGAGCCCGAGGGTGGTGGCGAACGTAGGGCCGAATGAGGGATTTGAACATACCGTATTTATTAGGTTTTATTACCACAATCCACGAAGTTTTCGACGTTTGTTTTCTTTACTTTCTTTGTGGTTCTTATTCTCTAATATAGAGGATTCGAATTGTTTGAATTTCGAATTGTTTTAATTGTGTTGAGTCGAGAGTGCTAAAAACCCTCGATTTTCATAAGAATCTAACTATGAAAAGATTAGGAAGTAAATTTGTTTTTGTGCTATTCTTCCTTGGGTGTTCCAAACCAGAAGAACACATGGTAGAAGTGATGGATACCATGAAACATGAACAGATCAAGCCAAAATGAACGCTAATTTGCGAGCCATCGCCTATTGCTCTTCTAGAGGGGTGCGCTTGTTTTCCACCTGCAACTGATTGTCTTAACACGGTTACAATCAGAGGTCTTTCTCAGCCAAAACTATTTAATGATTTTGTAGATGCATATGAAAACGGAATGGTTCCCGACTTTTTTGTAACCGGAGATTGGGGCAGCCTATTTCCTTTTTTGATTGAGAATCCCCGATTGTATGAGCGCCTCATTGATGGAGATATCGAGATTCGAGAAGTCGGAACAAAGAATGCCGGCGAATGAATTTTTGTACTCGTGGATTCAACCGTTTCCGTTCCGTTTGGCCGAGAAGATATTATCTATGCGTTTCCATTCGAAATTTGAGTCCATTTGGATGTATGCGCTGCTTATTTCGGTATGGGCTTGTGGTTCATCTGCCAACGAAGTGCGGGAAAGTCATCACGCCCAAGAAATCCAAGTATTGGCATCTTATTCCACGACTTTACCGACAAATGTCGATCGTCATTCCATCCATCAAGCGGAAACGATCGCTTTGAACGGTCGTCCCTATTTTCAATATTTCAACCGTGCCGATTCCGTATTTTACGTGACGAGTATTTTCGATCGTGAAGGGACGCGATTCGAGTTATCCCACTTTTTTGAAGAAAGACGGCTACCTCGACTGGAAGACATATTCGTCGTGCCGACTTTGGATTCCCTGATTTTTATTTCCTCATACAGTTCGGGTTTTTATGTCATACAGCCGGGAGGACAATACAGCCGTACCGAGATCGAGGAAAACGGTTTGCGATACGCTTACGTGAATTCGGCCGGGTCCAGAATCCGTGTAAGCGATCACAAAATGATTGCCGCCGTGGGATACGAAAATATCGATATGGATTCCACGCACAATTATTCGCGGTATTTTTCGCGAAATCCCATTGCGGTTGTGGACTTTAAAATGGGCACATCAAAATTGTCGGGGTCATTTCCGCCGGAGTACAAAACAGCCGAGCACCCAACCGTGGACTTTTACGCCCAGCCCGTTTGGAACACGGATGATGAATCGATCATATATGGATTCAGATACAATGATTTTGTGGGAGCAATTCATTCGGACCTGGCGGACGTTCAGTCAAAACATTACGATTTGTCGGCCCCTAAAAGTTCCACAAAGCCGGCCCTCAAAGTATTGGGTGATTTTGCCGAAAAACGGAAATATTCGGAACGCAGCCCGGGATATTTAAACTTGGTTTATGATAGGTATAGAAAGTGTTACTATCGGTCGTTTTACATGGGAGTGAATGAAGCGGGAAAAAGGCCGGGGAAGCCTCAGCCTCTTGAGGCGATGAACTGGCACATACTTATTTATGATCCTGAATTCAATTTCCTTGCATCATTGGACATGAGCGGTTCCGCATATTACCCGTATGATATGATCCCTTTGCCCGAGGGTGTTCTGCTCACTCGCCGGGAAGAAAATGCCGATAACCAACGGATAACCATAGGCCATGATCTTGTTGCGTGGTGGTAAAATCGCATTTTCGCTTTGTGCATGTTTGATCGCAATGCAAAGTTGCAATAGGGTAGATGAATCTGATTCATGTGCGAAATTGAGACAAGATATTATCTCGCACTTCGATCAAGCCCTTTTTGATACTTCGAAAAACTTTGTTTTAATCACTCATTATGGGTGTATTGCCTGTGTGGAGTTTACATTGGATTGGTTGGTGGAAAATCCAACCTTGGTACCTATTCGCAACTACCAATTTTTTTCGACTGATCCGGAAGTTGTCCAATCACTGGAAAACCAGGGGTATGATTGCACTCATGTTACGGGGATGAGGTTGGAACGGCTTTCCTTGGAGGTTTACAACGTGACTGTTTTGTATGCATCGCCGGAACGCGGTGATTGTATTCGTGTGGTCGACACGCATAATCTGAATAAATTGCCCGACATATTTTCACGGGTCGATTAATCTCATTTTTTCGATCTTTCGGTTGTGAACGGAGCCAAACCGGGAACGCAAACAACCAAAACCGACAAACGATTGCAACTGCACGATGACATCCGCGATTTCAACGATTCGCAACCCGAAGGGTATCGGGAGCTTTGCCGGTTATTGGCTCAACTGATCGTCGAGCACCTCCCCGAAGCCGAAAACAAACTGTGGCACAGGCATCCGGTTTGGTTTATCGATGACAATCCCATCGTGGGGTACAGCAAACAGAAACCGGGGATTCGACTCATGTTTTGGAGCGGAGCGGGATTCGACGAACCGGATTTGAACGTCAGGGGAAAGAAGTTCAAAGACGCTTCCATCTTCTTCAACACACTCGACGAAATCGATCGCGAGGCCCTCAAACGCTGGTTGGGGAAATCCCGAGCGATACAGTGGGATTACAAAAACCTTATCCGACGAAAAGGGGATTTGGTGAGGCTGAAATAGTCGGTACTTCCGTGCTCAATCACCGCACGCGGGGCCTTACCACAGTCCCTGAGTGGAAGCGCGGGAGAGATGAAAGCGGTTCGGGTCCAATTGACTTTGGGTCAGATCTTTCCAAACGAATGCGATGCCTCTGTCGAGGATGGTGAAAGCGCTCTCTTCGTACAGTTTGATTTCTTCTTCGTTGTAAGGATTCGTGCGAAAATGCCAATTGCGAACCGCAGCAACCCCTTGTCTTTTTAAATGCACGGTCATGGCGACGAGCACCGCTTTTCGGGCCTTGAAACGCAAACCCGACTTGAACGCCAGGTGGGAGATATAGCAAATGTTTTCCGCGGTGATATTGAGGACCACGGCGGCTACGACGTCGTTTTGCTCGTCTTTACACACCAGATTCCGCAGACCTTTGAGGTTGGGGTTTTCGGTGTATCTCCAGTTGAAATAGTCCGGGGTGTGATGAATCGCGAAACTGTTGGGGGGGTAGTTGCCGAAGTCGTTGCAAAGTTCCATAAAAGGCTTGATCGAATCGGAATCCACGATTTTCAGAGTGGATTTCTTCGATCCCGTCGAGAATTTAAAGCGAGACATGAGGCAAAGCGCGAATATCTTGGCTTTGGTCAAAAAAGAATTCTCCGCATTTTTTCCATTCAGGTACCTGAAAGAGGGCAGAATCTTAAACACCACAATGCTTTGGGAGTGATGAAAGGGGATGTCAAACCCGAGCTTCCTAAAAGGTTTGATCGCCGGAGTATACCCCCAAATGGCCTGAATCCCTTCTTTTTCACACTCGGCAAACAGCACTTGATACAGGTCGTAAAAAATGTTCCGGCCTCGGTACTCCGGGTCGACCAACGTGTCTTCACTTTTGCCCGTCAAAATGCGCTGCCCCCGGTCGTCGAGAACTTCGACCGGAATGACGCAGTTCGTCCCCACGATGCGCTCACCATCCACCGCCACGATATAAATGGATGCACCGAACGGTCCTTTGGAAAATTCCCACAAGAAATCATCGTAAGTGCGGGTTTTGCCGTCGACCCGTTTGTGAAATTCAACTATCCGAGGATAATCTTCTGCCGCAGCACGGCGATATTCGATCATGAAAGAAATTGGTTGATAATCTGTTCCGGCAATTTGGCTTCGATCTTCGCATCGTAAATATAAGAAAGTACTTTCTTGTACTCGCCGAGATAACCGCCGAACTTATGGTCCGAAAAGAAGTTGTTGTGCCAAAGGATGGAGTACAAGCAATCGGTGGAATTTTTTTCCAAATGTGCGATGACCGTATCCGCAATATTTTCTTTCGGAAGTTTCAAGTAGTTCTTGAAAGTCGTGTCCATGAAAACGAGGGGTACCGACACAAAATCCCGGGCTTTCCCGGTTTCGAAATCGTAGGGTTTGAAGGCGTCACCGAATGAATTCCTGAATCCGTAATGTTCCGCAAAACCCAGACTGGCGTCCAGTTTGACGTGTGTCGCCGCCAAATCACTCCAGGCGTCGTGGACTTTGAATTTCAAGAAGTGATACCTGTTTGCCACCACGCGATCGGGAAGGAGTTTCAGCTCTTCGGCAAAGCTCAACCCACTCGCGGCCTTGTGCAGGCCGTTGGAAAATCCGGCTTCTTTGACCTTCGCGATCAGGTGTTTTTCTTTGGAAACGGAATAATCCGAATTGCGCACACCGCCTTCGCCTTTTCCCCGCAGCACGAGCCAAAAGAAAGTGCTTCGCACATCGAATTCCGAATGGATGGATAAAATTTTATCGATGTTTCTCCAATCGGGATTTTTGAGGAAGTGATTCATCAATAGTTTGAGCAACAAATCGATTCGGCCTTTCTTCAGCACCCAAAACCCGTCCTGAATCAAAGACCCGTACATCGTATCGATGTCGTGACTCAGCAGGATGGAAGTCTTCCCTTCCGTTTTCTTCCACCCTAAGTCCTTCAGTTCCGCGTCGATCAACTTGCCGACCACATTCTCAGCGATATTGCCGAATTTGAATTGGTAAGAAGACGCATACTTGAAGCGACCGAAGCCATCCAGACATTCATCCGGGGCATTCAGCTCTTGCAGGCAATTCACCATATAAAAAATGGTGGCCAAATGGTCGGGTCGGCCCGCTTCATTGCGTATGACGCAGTCGTCTTTGAAGTGGTTTTGAAAAGGAATCTCACCCTCAGGGGCACTCAATTCTTCGTAAAAATCCAAAGCGATGGGTCTGGATCGGTCGGAAAGATGGTTCCATTCCACATCCGCGTCCTCGGCGTTTTTCACGAAAGTGACGGACTCGCAGGTGTATCTCGACAAAAGCCCGAGAGTATACTTGATGGGGTTGCCATAGCTTTCTCGAAGATTGACGTACACTTTCATGCGCTTATTTTTATTCGGCGAAAACTTTTCAATGTCGACGGTCGTTGTACTTTGAATATCGCCAGAGGACGCGGCAATTCCATCTTTTTCAATTGGAACTCAATGCCGTCCAAGATAAGAATTTAGATGATTGTGTTCTCGCTGAAACCGCCCCTGTCCACATCGGTTCCGGCCCCCCGCGTTGCATTCCCCGGTTTTCTCCCTTAACTTTGTAAGAAACCAAGCGCCGGCCATGAAAAAGGATTTCTTTTACATTACGATGATCGTCTTGATCCTTTTGGGTGGATATTACATCATTTCCATCGTGGATCCCGGCAAAATTCAACAAATCATCATCGCCCTCATCGCCGCAATACCGGTGTACTACCTCTTGGTGCGGCGCAGAAACGGCGATTCTTCCCAACGCGAAAACACATCCCGGGGCAAGCTCTCCGAAGAGCCCATGGGCGAGTAAGCCGCATTCACCTTTGGTTTAATCTCCACCTATTCCATCCAACACCTGCAGCGCCAAATCCAGGCGCGTGCGCACGTCCATGTCGGAAACGGCGAGGTCCGATCGAAGCAAAATTTCCATGCCGCCCAGGTACTTATCCGCCGTCAAAAATCCTTCCGTCGATTCCACGCCGGGAAAACGCCGTATTAATTCGTCAAACCAAAACCGCCGCCTCAGGCGTATGGCTTTTTTCCATACCGCTTTATCGATGTCGGCCGCCGAAATACGCACGCTTCGAACGTCGGGATCATCATTCTCCTCTTCACCGGGGAAGGCGTCGCCCCATCGCCGTCGGTTTTTGAAAACTTCCACCTCCACCGGTCCGACGACGGCATCCACCTTGCGTTTGGCCTTCGATACGGTAGAGCGGTACGTCGTTTTCCTTTCGCCCTCCGCCGGTCGGATTCCGATTTGCGTCAGCGCCCTGCCCAGCTCGGCGATGTAGCTCGGGTTGTGCGATGCGTGGTAGACCAATTCCTCCACCGCCCGCAGGGGATGGTCCGGGTTCGAGTCGAACTTTCGCCGATCGGCGATCTGGTTTTCCTCGATTCGAAAAGGAAAATACCGCGCTCCCCGACCGATCAATTGGGCCTCGGCCATGGTACTTTTGCGCATTTTCCCGCTCCCGCCACCCACGTCGTACAGCCTCACGATGTCAAACAAATTCAGTACGTCCCAACCCTCGTTCAGCATATCCACGGCAAAAATTCCACGATAAGGATTTCCCGGCGCTTCCAGGTTGTTCACCACTTTTTGGTGCGCGTTCCCATCCGATTTGCTGTCGATCACCAGGAGTTTTTCCACCGAAAAAGCGTCGGAGAGTTCCACCGCCACATCCGCGAGGGTCATGCCCCGGCGTTCAAAATCGGCGAAAGCCTCCGCAACCCGATCTCCCTTTGCGCTGTTTTTCAAATGCATGAGTGTATTTTCGCACCCCGTCAGCCCACCCACAAAATCCTCAAAAAACCTCCTGCTTTCCGCGATCGTGCGCGATTTGAACATCACCACGGGCTTTGCCGCCACACCGTGATCGGCAAACAATCGCTGCCTGTACACGCTGAGCACCGCCGCTTGCAGCGCCCGGTCGAAGGGCGGTAAATCGCTCTGCAGCACCTTGATTTCCTTGGAGTATCCATCCCGCCGAAATTGCTTCAGGGAATAATCCATTATGATTTTGTCCCTGTACTTTTTCGCCACCTGAGGATGATCGAGGGGCGCCGTAGCGGTAAATTCCAACAACACGTTGCGGGCATGCGACCGAAACACCCTGTCCACGCTCTCTTCCCACGTGCGTGCGTCCGTAGGTTTTGGGTTTTTGTGGGTGTGACTCGATTTCTTGGTCGCGGCATTGATGTGGTGGGCCTCATCCGAGATGAATACCGTGGGATGCAGGGCGAAATCTTCAATGGTCAACATGTTTTCCCTCGGCGTGGAAAGTTGGGAGTGAAGGCCTTGCACGGTGGTAAACAGGATGTTCACGCCTTGGGGATCGATGGCTTGGAAATTCGCCGTTTCGGCAATGCTCACCCGTTTGTCGTCGAGATAAAGCGGTGAGCGGAACAGGAATTTTTGGGATTGGGGGTTGAGGAAATTGTCCTTGGTTTTTTCGATGATGTTCGTGCTGTCCACCAAAAACACAAAACGTCGGTATCCCCGTCGGTACAATTGCAAAATGGCACCGCCCATGATCAGCGTTTTGCCGCTGCCCGTCGCCATGTGAAAAAGCAGTTGGTCGGGATGTTCTCCCTCACTCAAACGGCTCATGTAGAGTTCCAGTCTCCGCAAGGCTTCCCGCTGGTAGGGGCGAAGGGGAAATTTCAGGTTCAGCGCGTCGACGACCGCGCGGTGCGGCAAGTCTACACCCATGGCCGCCATTTCCGGTCGGGAGAACTCCTCCGCAAGCGTAGCCTTTCCCTTCATTTCAAAAAGCCCTTTTGTGCGAAGATGCAATCCGTTCCCCACAAGCGGTACAGCCGGGGAATGTCGATGATCAGAAAACTCGACGAACCGTCGGTATTGAATTTTACCGGGCAGTACAGCTTTCCCTCCGTGGTCCGGCCGTAGGATTCTCCCTTTTCATCCACGAGGATCAAACGCTTTCTGACTTTCTCCCGAAAGAGGTCCAAATCCAAGATCACCCATTTGAGAAACCCCGTCAGGCTGTCCCTCTCGGTCCGCCGTTTGGATCCGTTGGTGATTCCGTACACCAAGTACCGCGCTTTGATTTTGTGGTACTCCGATTTGACGCGTTCCGCCACGGTGCTGTTGTCGCGTCGGTAGCGAAGGGTGGCGTCGGAATATTTTGCGTACTCCCTTCCGCGAAACCGCTCTTGCACGCCCACGATGTTGCCGTCGTGGAGCTCCATCTGGTAATCCACACCGTGGTGGAGGTCTTGATACTCCAATTCTTCCGCGTCGATGGGTACCGTGCTCCAGTTCAGCGGGGCGTAGATGAGGGGTTCGGCCAAATGGCCGTGGACGTAATCGGTAAACCGCCGGTCGCTGTAGTAGGAGGCCATCACGAGTAAAATTCATCCGTCAATCGCCGATCCACGTCGGAAATTCCGCTGTCCGGATCGTCCATCTGGGCGCGGGAGACGTAGAAGTCGTTGAATTCGATCATTTCCGCCAGCGCACGGCGCATGTCGTCGAGATCGAGGGCTTCGAAATCCTTCGCGTACTTGCGGAGAATCTTCCCGTCCAGTTCGTAGCGCTGGTCACCGCGCTCCACGAGGGAGGCGTACAGTGAAACCAGCGTTTCGCGGTCGGAGGCGGAGGTGATTGCTTTCATGTAGGACGCGTTTTGCTTGGCCAGCTCACAGGTCAGGAATGTTCCCCCGCCTTTCCAGTTCACCCGTTTGGAAATGCCCGTCGCCTCTCCGCGCACCACCCCCAAAAGTCTGAGGGTGGCGTCGTTTTCGCCGTAGTCCATCTGCTCGATTCCGATGTATCGGCGATTGGTTTTGTGAGCCACCGCGGCGGTCGTTCCGCTGCCCAGATGGTAATCCAGAACCAAATCGCCCGGTTCGCTACCCATCTCCAAAATGCGGTGAAGCAGCTTTTCGGGTTTCTTTCCGTTGGAAAATTTCACGCCGCCCTCCCGGGAAGGAGTGGTCCCGATGTCGGTCCACAAGTCGCTCGCCAGCACGCCGAATCCCCGGCCTTTATCATCTTCGATCACGCGCTCGGCCAAGGAAACCAAGGTGCCGCCGTCGTAAACCGGCGTGCGGACCCCGGCGGAATTCACGTAAAATTCCACCCGACCTGTGCCCACGGTCGAAGCGGCGAAGGCCTTGAATTTCGCTCCGGCTTTTTTGATGTTCTTTTCCAAGGAGTACATCTCCTCGGGATGGGCGAGGGCGTATTTTTCCAATGCTTTCCCGGCCCTTTGGTTGCGCTCGGCCGCCGAGCCCCCTTTCGCTGCGGCGTCTTTCTTGAATTTCTTCAGCAAATCCATCACCTCGTATCCCCCCTTTGTTTTCCGAAGTCGGTATTTGTAATTCAGGTTGTAAGGCGCCCGCGTATAAAATGGCTTGAATCGAAAGGCCGGGGTTTTGGAATAGAACAATATGTATTCCTTCACTTTGAAAAGCCGCTCCCCGCGCTTCACGTTGATGGCGTTCACACCACTTTCAGTTCCCGATTTCAGCACGATGGCTTCCCGAAAGTTGTCCCTCCCGAAAACTTCGTCGCAGAGCACCTTGAGGTAGGCGAATTCCGAATCGTCTACCTGTATGAAGATCGCCCCGTCTTCCCGCAACAGTTCCCTCGCGATTTCCAATCGGTTTTTCATGAAGGTGAGCCACGTCGAATGTCCGAATCGGTCGTTGTACAAAAAGGCGTCGCTGCCGGTGTTGTACGGTGGGTCGATGTAGATGAGCTTCACCGCACCGCGGTGGGATGCGGCGAGGGAGTGCAAGGCGATCAGGTTGTTGCCGCGGATGAGAATATTGTCGGTGCGCGAAACCGTTTCGGCGGCTTTGCAACCGTCGGCGTCCCATCGCTTCCAGTTCACCAATGCCTTGGGCTCAAAAAGCCGATCGATTTCGTTGGCGTCCACCTCCGTGTGGAGGAACCGCTCTTTCCGCGATCGGTCTTCCTTGGTTTGACCGCCCTCCAATACCGAGTCCTTGTACGGCCACACGAGTACGACGTGATTTGGGATTTTGGGGGTTATGGCGTCGAATGACAATCCGATCTTGTTCTTGAACAACGTATACCCATCGCGATTCCCCTGGCCGCGCTCCAAGATTTGCAGGAATTTTCCTTTGTCGAAAACCGCAACCGAACCTACCCGCGTGAAAAATCGCTCGGAAATTTCAGGATCGCCGAGTAACAGCTCGAGCAATCGCGGGTCGTTCCCACGGCAGGCGTCCCTCACCGCCACGAGGTTCAGACTGCCGTTCAAGTGGAACTTCTCCTCTCGCAACAACAGGGCCCACAATTCTTCCGCGAGTGATCGTCGGGAATCGCGCATTTTCACCGGCGGTGTTTTTGGGGGTGTGTTCATCCGATGGTCGTCAAGGGGATTCGGGCTCGCTTGACGATTGGCTAAAATAAGGCAAGTTTACGTTTTCATCCACTTGTAGCCCCGGTGCCCGGAAAGTCCTTCTGTTCTTTGCCTCTCGTCGGATTCGGGGACTTACCTTTGTTTGAAACCCATCGGCATGAAAAATTCCCACGGCCATCCCGGACATTCACTTGAAATCTTCGACGGAGTGCGAGGAATTTTGAATTTGCCGAGCCGAATAAGTGCGGAGTGGGAGGGTGAACGAAAACTCTGGTCCGGACTACTGCTGACGAATCTTTCGAGGGAAGACTTCGAAGTTTTGTACGCCGCGGTTTGGGTACATGGTGCGCTTGGAGCCGAAGGGTACGGGCCGGCGTTCGACCATCCCTTGCTCCGAAGGGCGGCGAAAATCGGATTTCCCACCGCCGAGGAGGAAAATTCCCTAGCCGCGGAATGTCGACAGGTGGCTCGATGGGCGGAAGAAACCGGGGTGAGTTACCCATCTCTTCCTCTGTGGTTCTTGCCGATTGCGGTGAAGGGGTACGCACTCTATTCCGATTTGGATTCCGAAGCGGAGGTCGTGAAGCGTGTAGCGCGATTCTACGGATGGAATTTCGGCGAGCTTCGGGGTGGGGAAGAGGTTTGCTACGCCGAAGCGCCGGGAATGAGGCCGGGGTTCCGCACCCGCTTCGATCACCGCGACTTGGCGGATTTCGCTTTGTCCCGCATGATTTCACGAGACTTCGCTATAAAGTGGGAAAAAGATCCCGAAACCATGAACCGCTACTTGCCTGAAGAGGACGTCTTCGAAAAATGGGTTGAATCGGGACGGGAGTTCAGGAATGGAATCGGCGGATCCGCCGCGGAGAACTCGAGGTTGTGGGAGGAATTGCGTGGGATTTCAATCCCCGCGTGAGAGTTCCGATTCACCTGATTTGGATCGCTTTCGATACATCGACACGGCGACCACGAGCACGAAGAGGAATCCACCGGATGAAATCCACAGCCAATGGTCGTTACGGTTTTCGACCAAAGGCTCGCCGTCGCCCATAAGCACCAGGCCGGCCCAGAAGTACGGCGATTGAAGGTAGGGGTCGGCTGTTTTCAAAAAATCGATCTTGGCTTGCCTCAAGGCTCTGTCTTTGCGCTCGCCCCTCTTGAGCCTCCTCATGAAATTCTCCGTAATCTCGGCTGAAGACTTTTCGTCGATTTCCCACAACGACATGACGATATTGGGTGTGCCCGCGTAGGCGAAACCGTGCGCCAAGGAATAAATGCCCTCGCTCGGACTCGCTTTCCCGCTCCCCGTGGCACAAGCCGTGAGAATGGCCAATCCCGCGTTGAGTTGCAGCCTGTAGATTTCGTAGACGTATAAGCTGCCGTCGTCTTCCGCGAGGTCGACGGATGGCGATTTGGACATGACCAAGCGCGACAACATCGGCGATTCTTTGTTCAACTCCGCGTGGGTGCCGAAAAACAAGATGTCCGAATCGACCATTTCCATTCGCAGATTGGCTTCCGTGGCCATGTCTTCGAGGAGCCCCTTTCCCAGAAAGAGCCCGGCGATGTTCTTGGCGGTCTCTACCGCGAAGGGCTGCCGAATCAGATTCAGGTAATCCGTATCGAAAAATGCGGAGTCGCCGGTTTGACGTGCGTACTCTTTTTTCATCCCTTCCGAAAACCCCGGTGCCACGGCGAGCACACGGTACTTGCGTCGTGGGGTATGCTTGCGTTTGAACTCCACGGCGGCGTTTGCCGACAACTGGTAGGAAATGACGTACTCTTCGAGCAGGTACCTGCCTTCGTCATTCTTCAACGCCTCGAAATTCAGGGTGAACAGAGGCCCCGCGGGGATGATGACCAGTTCTTCGCCAACCACAAGATGCTCCAAGGGTTTGAAAATACTCCGGTACAGCTTTTTCTCGAGGGTCTCGTACGCTTCCCGATCGTTGACGGCGATGGCGCGGTTGTATGCTTCCACGGTTTCCCCGAGATCGGGGACCTCCAATTTCACCACGGCTTCGGCGTCGCGACTCACCACCAAGGCGAACAGGTTGTTTCGGGAAGAAATGTACTCGATCACGGTGTTGTCGTCGGTGACCAACTCCCTTTTCACTTCCGTCAGGCCCACCGTGGGTATGTCGTGTATTTTCTCGTAGTACTCGGGGTATTCCGAACGGATGTGCGCGGTAAGGACTTTGTATTCCTCCTCGAATTGGTGGACATCTTCTTCGTTTTCCGGCGTTTCCAGTCCACTCAGTTTTTTGATCAGAAAGCGTTCCCTCGCGATCAGTGAATCGGGGATTCCCTCGAACTTCGTCGACGACAGTCTATGGAGTTGGTATCTGATCATCAGTGATTTGTTCTCCTCCGAAAGGTCGAGCAGCGCTTCGATATAGCTCCGGTCGGGGTCTTCGGCGTACAAGGCATAGTTGATTTCCGAAGTCAGGTCAAAAATCTCATGGTGCAAATCGTAGAGCATGCTTCGGTCGTTGTCGCTCATGATGCCCCTCCGTGAGGTGGCCAGATTCTCGATGGCCCTGTTCAGAAAATCGAGGGCCTTTTTCTTAGAAGCCGCTCCATCGTCGCGTTGGAGTTCACACAAGGCCCTTTCGTGATATGCTTCGGGGAGGTACCTGACGAAAACCGGATTGTGCACGCCGTTCACTTGGTTTTCCAACTGATCTTCGATCACGGCGATGGCTTTGTCGGCGTACCGTATGGCTTCATCAAGCCGGTTTTCCATCCGCGCCAGTTTTGCCCGGTCGGAATAGATCCTGCTGCGGATGGGGTCGGTGGGGGGACGCGTACGATCGACGAGGGTTTCGGCCAAATCGAGGTCTTTCTCGGCAAAATGGGCGTTGCCGGCTCCGAGATTCGACTCCGCCCGAAGCAGAAACAAACCGGGCAAGTCTTGCGCGTTTTCGGTCGAGCTGATCTTGAGCATTACGGAGATGGCGGTATCCAATTCGGTGACGGCCAAATCGAAGTTTTCCCTTTTGATCGCCAATTCGGCGAGGTTACGGTGGGCGTTGGCCACGAAAATATTTTCCGGACCGTAGTGTGCCCTCGTGCGTTTGGCGAATTCCGAAAAGTGGATTTCGGCGCGGTCCATGTTCCCGATCAGGAGGTTGAGCATTCCGCGCAATTCCTGATCGTGCCAATTGTATGGGTCTTCGGGTTCGAGCACCTGCGATTTGATTTCGTTGCGAAGGTCAATGAGTTTCTTGGCGCGGGAATAATCGCCCATGGTGATGTATGCGGCGCTCAAGTTGCGGTAACCCGACAAGAGGAGTCTGCGCTGGTGGTCGCGGTCCCAAACTTCGATCGCTTCGTTTGCGGCCAGTATCCTCGTTTTGATCATCTTTTCGTAGTAATCACGGGCGGTGATAAGGTCACCCACCGATTCGGCGATCAGTGCGAGGTTGTTGTAGCAATTGGCGAGGTTTCCGTTGATTTTCGATTCGACTTCTATGCGCGGAATGTGCTGAAGGCTGCTGTGGTAGGCCGCTTTGGCACCTTCGAGATCGCCGATGCGAAATAGGGCGGCGCCCAGTGCGTTGTACGTCTCCACGGTTCGATTCACCACCGAAAAATCGTCTTCGGCGAGGGGCTCAAGGGCGCGCCTGAAGTATTCCACGGCTAAATTACCCTTGCCCAAGCTGAGGTAGTCGTACCCCAAATTGTACAGTGCCTGTGATCGCATGGAGACGGTAGACTTGGAATAGCGGTCGCACAATTCCAAGTAGCGCGTATCGGCTTCGATGCACTTTTCCGGACGACCCGTTTCCCAATAAATCCACGAAAGGTCGTTGACTGCGATGAGTATATGCGTGGTATCCGGGTCGGTTCTCTCAATTCCGTCCACAAGGTCTTCCATGCGTCGGATTCCGGATTCCGGCCCATTGACTTTCCATTCCGATCGGGCGATTTTGTACGCGTAGAGGTAGAGCGAATCCGTTTGGTCGGTGGCCTCGAGGTAGGCGAGGTGGTCGTTTAGAAGTTCCAAGGCCTTCTCGTACCGGTCGGCCTCGAAGTGAAGTACGATGAGTGAATCGCGGAAGGCCCATTCCGTGGAATCTTGTGCTTGTGCCGGGATTATCGCCCGGAGCAGGACGATCAGAAGAAGCCACGCGCGGTTCACGTCATTTCATTTGGTTCTTCAATTCCTCGATTCGCTCGGCGTAAATGGAGCTGGAATCGGGGTGTATGGACTGCAATTCTTCGTTCCGGCCGGTGCGGACGAAAATCAGGGCGCGGTACCAAAGGCTCCGATCGTAAAACACGGATGGGTCCGTAATTTCTTCGTACAGAGGCAGCGCCTCTTCGTACTTGCCGGTGTTGAAATACGCGGAAGCGAGGAAATACGACAAGGTGTCGTTGTAGGAGTTCTCGTCGTACATGGCCCGCCATTTTTCCAGGGCAACGGAGTAATCTTCCATTTTGTAGTCGACCATGGCGTCATAGAAATCGTAATCGGTGGTTGCGCTCATTGGCACGGGTAGCCCGGGCTCGGTGGTGACGTACTCGGCGAACAACTTTTCGTTGTAATTGGGGCGGGCGATCAGCCAGATCAACATCCCCATGGCGACGATGATGGCGGCTGCGATGCCGGGGTTGATGCGATAGGAGCGCTTCACGAATCGGCTTCTGCGTTTGTGGATGGCTTCCAAATCCTTCGCCATGCCTCCGACCCGTATTGCGGCCACCGATTTGCGGATGTCTTCCACGGCGTGTTTCAGCGCGGCGTTGTCTGCCATTTCGGATTCGAACGCCCTGCGTTCGTCGGTATTCATTTTATCGAGAACATAGCACTCGGCGCGGTCCCACAGGGGGTCTTGGTATCCGTTGTTATTGGTGTGATCGGTCATTGATCGTGAAGTTCAAATTTTGTTTTTGAGGGCCTTCAATTTTCGCATACACCGATATTTGAATGTTTTGATGGTCGCTGCGTCGTGGCCTAGGCTGCTGCCGATTTCCTGCAGGCTTTTCTTTTCGTAATAAAAGCCGGTGAGAATTTCGGCGCACTTGCCGTCCAAGAGTGCGAATATCCGCTTTAATTCCTCGATTTTTTCATCCGTTTCCTTCATGCCGGCGAGCTCCGCGTCGAAGTCGTCTGAACCGCCTTCAGTCACTGCGAGTTCGTCGTTTTCCATGCGCACCGTGGATCGGAAGGCTTTTGATTTCAGGCGATCCAGCCACTTGTATTTGGCGATCCGAAACACGTAGCCTTCCAAGGTGGCGCCGTTGACGGGCGTGAAAGCTCCTTCTTGTACGTTCAACCACGCCGACAATACGGCTTCCTGAAAAATGTCCTTCGCATCGTCGGCACGCCCCGAGTTTTGCACCACATACGATTCTACATTCCCGTAAGTGTTGGTGTAAAGGGATTCCAAGGCTCGCTTGTCGCTCTTGCGAAAACCATCCAACAAGGAATTATTGTCCGAATCGCGGTTATATTGGTTCTTTTCGGAGGTCACGTAATTAGCCGAAGAAGGAGAAATTGAATCCGAGGTTATTGGAATTCAATGATCGGAAATAAATTCGAAAATCACAACGGTTCGTTTACCGTCGATCAGTAAGTTTCCCTCTTTTGCGGATATATCGAATTGCCGCCATTTGGTGAACAGCCGACCGGGGTGCCGATAATGCGCCTTGTACGAGGAACGGGAACGGCATCCTTTCGTACGCAATGCGTTGCGGATGCCGCCGCGGCAGAGCGACCGCGAGGAAGCTCCTGTCGAGGCGATGCAGTCCGCCGCGATTGCGTGCGAAAGATATAGTGGACGGCCCGGCCGCCCCTGACCAAAAGGCCAATGTTCGTATGTGAAGTGGTTGAAAATCGATACGATCTGTATAGATGATTAAGAAGGCGGCGGACCCGAATCATAAAAATTCTCGGGGGAGACTATAGCGCGGCTTGGGCGGTGAAATAGCGGTACAGCATGCCTACGGCCAGTGCGATTCCGAAGCTTAAAAACGTGCCGATGAGTATGTATTCGGTTAATCTACGGTCCTTTGCGCGGGTGAGGTCGCCGAAGCGGAAGATGGATTTTGCGGCCATGAGAAATCCGATGGCGGCCCACTGGCCCAGGACGATGAAGGCGAATATCATGAGGCGCTCGAGGATGCCGATGTACAGTCCTGCGTTGGGAAGTGCGGATTGTTTTCCGTCTTCGTCGACGATGTACGCACTCCACCGGGCCATGGCGACACCGACGAAAAATGCGGCCGGGCGGGTGAGGAAGAGGGCGGCGACGAGGGCGGCCGACCAGTGGTGTGGCAGGGCGATTTTCATCGGGTCGCCGAAGTAATCGACGATGGCGAGGATGGCGATCAAATGGAGGCCTTGGTCGAGGAAGAACCAGCGCACGCGGGTGGGGGGTGTCTGGAAAATCAGTTTGCAGGCGTCGATGACTAGGTGTGTGGCGCCTACGGCGGCGGCGATGGGCCAGTGTTCGTACCCGACGAGCAGCAGCACCGCCACCGTATGTATGGCGATGTGGAGGTAAAATGCGGGCGCGCGGAGTTTTGCCCGGGTTTTTTGCTCCACTTGGGCCTTGGATTGCAGGAAGAAATCGCCGATCAGGTGGGCCAATATCAGCTTGAGCAACAGTGTCATGTCAGGGATTTGAGGGTTTCTTCGTACAATTCCAACACTTTTTGGATGTGCTCGAAATGGGCCACTTTGAGCCGGGCGCTGACCGATGGTTGGGTGATGCGGAGCTTGGCGGCCAAATCGCTTTGAACCGCCTGAGGATTATCGAATTGCAGGGCGACGATCTCAGCGGCTCCCGTGGTCCAACCGTCGCACAGGGCTTCGAGCAGGAAAAAATACACGTCCCAATTGCGGTTGAACTCCTTGTCGCCGCTGCGAATCACCAAGGTGCGTTTGGTTCCGGCCATGCTTTCGAAGGCTTGGCCGCTGTGGACGAAGGCGGTGCCGTTGGCGCGTGTGACTTGGGGATCGCGGTGGGAAACCTCGCCCAATCCCAAACTCATGCGCAGGCCGAACCCGGAAGCGCGGAGCGCCGCCCGCAAGTGCAGCGTCAAGGTGAGCCCTCGATGCGCGGGCACCATGGCCTGGAAGGAATCGCCCCGGTAGACTTGCCAATTTTTGGGCTCTTTTCCGTAAGCGGCCAAGGTTGTGGTAAGGGGCCGCATCCACGACTGTACATCGGTACTTTTTACGGACCCGATGACGTCGCCTGTGATTACTGCTATCATGAACTGGTATTCTACGTGACGTTCAAATATAGACAAAAAAGACGATACTCTACGTATATAGCCAAATTAATCAATGGTGCCGGAAGGATGGATTGGACCCGCTTGTGGGGAGTGGCAATTGAGGAATTCTTCTATAAGGTTGGGATATACAACCTTGAATCTATAGAAGGGGATGAAAAATGCACAAAAAAAAGCCACCCTGTTTTGGGGTGACTTTTCTTGTGTGATCCCGCTGGGAGTACAAAAAAAAGCCACCCATTT
>CAZNOG010000011.1:0-117414 GCA_964574635.1 uncultured Cryomorphaceae bacterium
CGGCGCGCACCCTCACCTTGGAGTACATCGGCCACGGAAAGGATCTGGAAGAGGTGATGCGCATGGTGCGTTCCGGCGACAAAGAGCGCACGTATTCCAAACTCATCGCCTGCCTCCGACGCTTGATCGAAGCCACCGAAAAAAGAAAGGTACGGATCGACGACGAGCGATTCGCCGCCATCGTCGATCATCTGGTTCGCCCCGACGAGGAGGAAGTCTTCGTCTCTCCTTCGGAAGAAGACAAAGTGGATTTCGCTTTGATCGCACGCACGGTGGCCATCATACGCAGCTATGTAAAGCGCAAAGAACACATGTTGCGCTTGCAGGAGTTGAGCAAGTACCACACTCCCGACAAATGCGAGGCGTTTCAAGCGGTGACCCGAACCCGAAAAACAGGAAAGAAAATGAAACCATTGAATTTGGTGCTGACGGTCGCATCCATCGCCATGGTGATCTCGGCACTCACCTCCTTCGGGGTTTTGCACATGGACGGAAATTCCAAAACTCCACCGGTGGTGGAGAGCGCCATCCCCTCCGTGGGCATGGACAGCATCGCCGAGCCGACCCCGCCGGCCGAGCCCGCATATTACACTGCTTTTGCCGTAGCCGCACCCGGGTATTACATTACTTCATCGGAAGTGGGAAGCCGGGGAGCCGCTTGTTTGCTGCGTGGCGACGGTACCGATATCCGTGGGAAAGTGATATACAGCGACACCACTTTGGGACTGGCCGTGGTATTCGACCCCATGGGCCACGAGAAACCCCTTCCCTACATGCCGGCCACAGAAGCCACTCCCGTGGGTGAAACGGTATTTACCGTGGGCTATCCAAAAGGAGGTTTTCACTACGCCCAAGGTGTCGTGTCGACTACCGGTGAGCGATATGCGCATTTGGATTTGAAAGTTTCCACCCCGGGAGCACCCGTTTTCGGTCGCTACGGCACGTGGGTGGGCGTGATCGTGAAAGACGACGATGCCGAAGGAAAATCGAAAGTATTGCACGTGGATGAAATCCGGGAGTTGCTGGACAACGTGACCGACGGCGAGGATTATCCCAAAGCGAATTTGCCCCGACGCAACCGATTGTACTACGATGATCGACCGGCTCAGGTCGACAAAATAAGACCCCTGGTCCGCATGATAGAAATTCGCGGATAGGGGCAACCCGGACAACCGAGGGTCGTATATAATATAATTACGAGTCTCGCATTTGCTATGAACGTGAAAGTCTCTCTGTTTTAGGGCAGAGAGACTTTCTTTTTTTCATTGGTTTTCGAGGCGCGTCGGGCGGTGCGTCAGTGCAGGCCCTTGTCGGTAAGGTATCGCTCGGCGTCCATGGCTGCCATACATCCGGTACCGGCCGCTGTCACGGCTTGTCGGTACACCCGATCGGCGACGTCGCCCGCGGCGAAAACGCCTTCTACATTCGTGAAGGTCGTTCCGGGTTTTACTTTGAGGTACCCTGTCGCGTCCATATCGAGGATGCCTTTGAATATGTCGGTGTTGGGTTTGTGGCCGATGGCGACGAAAAAGCCCGTGGCTTTGACTTCCCTGGTTTCACCAGTTTTGTTGTTGACCAGGCGCACACCTTCCACGCCGTGCTCGCCCAAGATGGATTGCACCTCGTGGTTCCACAAAATCTCGATGTTCTTCGCGTTGAGCACTCGTTTCTGCATGGCTTTCGACGCGCGCAATTCATCACGGCGTACGACCATATACACTTTGGTACAGATCTTCGACAGGTAAGAAGCTTCTTCGGCGGCGGTGTCTCCACCTCCGACGATGACCACGTCTTGCCCTTTGTAGAAGAACCCGTCGCAAATGGCGCAGGCGCTCACTCCCATGCCGTTGAGTCGCTGCTCGTCTTCGATGCCCAACCATTTGGCCGAGGCACCCGTGGCAATGATCACGGCATCGGCGGAAATTTTCTTTTTTCCGTCGATGGTCACGAGGTGAGGGGTACCGTTTCCACCGCTGAAATCAACCGCCGTGGCCATGCCGAACCGCACATCCGTGCCGAATCGCTCGGCTTGTTTCTTGAAATCTTCCATCATTTCCGGCCCTTTGGTACCGTCGGGATACCCGGGGTAGTTTTCCACTTCTGTGGTGATGGTCAATTGCCCTCCGGGCTGCAAACCTTGGTACATGACCGGCTTGAGATCGGCTCGGGCGGCATAAATGGCCGCGGTGTATCCCGCGGGTCCCGATCCGATGATCAGGCATTTTACGTGTTCGATTTCTTCGCTCATATCGTTGTGCTGGGATGTGAATTTTCGGGTGCAAAGATACCAATACCCTCGCATGAAAACAGGTGATTTTCATCACTTGGTTCGATGCGTGGAAAGGTTCCGTCGATCAAAATGCGGGACTCCCACCGCGTGAGGGCGGACCCCGGTATCCTCCTCTCGGCGCCGGGCTGCGGGTTTGCGGTGTGGGACAGCGATTTTATGAGCTCGGCCCACACCGCAAAACCCGCCCCGAAGCCGGGTGGAGATAAAGGGGGTAGACCGACCCGACCGCCGAAAAAATGACCGACCCCGGAGAACCGTGAAGGTGCGGGGTCGGAGTTCAACTTTGGTAACCGGCTCGTCGGGTCACGCCCAAAAACCTAAGAATCAGGCGATGGTGACGGATGTGTCGCGGTATACTTCCTGTATGTGGTTGAGCAGTTCCACGCCTTCTTTCATGGGTCGCTGGAATGCTTTTCGTCCGGAAATGAGGCCCATGCCGCCCGCGCGCTTGTTGATGACGGCGGTTCGAACGGCTTCGGCCAGGTCGGTTTGACCGGATGACGCGCCGCCGGAATTGATCAGGCCGATTTTGCCCATGTAGCAGTTGGCCACTTGGTAGCGGGTGAGGTCGATGGGGTGGTCGGAGCAGTACGTGTCGTACATTTCTTTGGACGTCTTGCCGAACTTCAAGGTGGTGAACCCTCCGTTTCCTTCGGGGAGTTTTTGTTTGATGATGTCGGCTTGTATGGTGACGCCCAAGTGGTTGGCCTGACCCGTGAGGTCTGCGGCGGCGTGGAAGTCTTGTTCTTTGGTTTTGAAATCGGAATTTCTGGTGTAGCACCACAGGATGGTGGCCATGCCCAATTCGTGCGCGTATTCGAAGGCTTCGGCGATTTCGACGATCTGCCGATCGGACTCTTCCGAGCCGAAATAAATGGTGGCGCCAACCGCTACGGCACCCATGTTCCACGCGTCTTTAACGGTTCCGAAAAGAATCTGGTCGTACGTGTTGGGGTAGGTGAGGAGCTCGTTGTGGTTGATTTTGACGATGAAAGGGATCTTGTGGGCGTATTTGCGAGCGGTGAGGCCCAAGACGCCGAAGGTGGATGCCACTCCGTTGCAACCGGCTTCCAAAGCGAGTTTTACGATGTTTTCGGGGTCGAAATAATCGGGATTGGGGCCGAATGCGCTGCCCCCGGAATGCTCGATGCCTTGATCGACGGGGAGGATGGACAGGTAGCCGGTGTTGGCCAAATTGCCCGAATTGTAAAGTCGGGCCAGGGAATTGAGCACTTGGGGATTGCGGTTGCTGTTTACGAACACCCGATCGATGTAATCGGATCCGGGCAAGGTAAGCCGCGATTTGTCTATGGTTTCGCTCCGGTGGTTGAGCAGATATTCCGCTTGGTCGCCCAAGAGTGTTTCCAAATTTTTCATGGTCAATGCTCCGTTAGAAGGTTTTGTTGTGTTGTGATTTTATATGCGTTGGAATTCATTCGGTTCGGTTGGGCCGGGGGCGCCTTTTTCCGCTTTCGTCGGGGGCTTTTTTCGGCCGCTCAAATTTCGACATTTTTATTGATTCGGTGAAAGCGAGAATCCCGTCGCCCGCCGCAGTCGGAACGCGCTGTGCTCCCGCGGTCACCCTCTGTGTTTGAAATAGAGGACTCCAAGCGCGGGAAGATCGAATTCGAGGGCATGGGCTTGCCCGTGCCACGGCGTGGGCTGCGTGGTAACGATGGTCTTTTCGGTCTGCGGATTGCCGCCCGGTCGATTTTCGTCACTGCGGAAGATGAGTTCCCACGCACCCGAATGCGGTACCCCGAGGCGATGACCCCGCCTGTGTACCGGCGTGAAATTGCACACCACGAGAATATGCTCCCGACGGTGAGCGGAGTGCCGCATGAAGGCCAACACGCCGTTGTCGGCGTCGTCTTTGTCGATCCACTTGAATCCCCACGATTCGAACTGCCCTTCGTGCAGGGCTTTCTCTCGGCGATAGAGTCGGTTCAGTTCCGAAATAAGCCCCTGCACGTCTCGGTGCCGAGGCCGGTCGGTCAAGTGCCAATCCAAACTGAGGTCGTGGTTCCACTCCTCGTACTGGGCGAATTCATTGCCCATGAAGAGCAGCTTGGCGCCGGGGTGGGCGAACATGTACGCGTAAAGCGCGCGGATGTGTGCGAATTTCGATTCTTCGTCGCCTGGCATCCTCCCGATGAGCGAACCTTTTCCGTACACCACCTCGTCGTGGGAAAACGGCAAGACGAAATTTTCGGAAAAGGCATATGCCGCGCTGAAGGTGATCTCGTGGTGATGGTGCCTGCGATGAATCGGGTCGCGCTTGAAGTAGTTGAGCGTGTCGTGCATCCACCCCATCATCCACTTCATGCCGAATCCGAGGCCACCGGTGTGGACGGGACGGCTCACGGCGGGCCACGCGGTCGATTCTTCGGCGATGGTGACGATGTCGGGGAATAGCCCGTACACGGCGGTGTTGAATTCTTTCAAAAACCCGATGGCCTCCAAGTTTTCGCGTCCGCCGTGCACGTTCGGTTCCCACTCTCCCGGAGCCCGGGAATAATCCAGATAGAGCATGGAGGCCACCGCGTCCACCCTCAAGCCGTCGATGTGAAATTTTTCCAGCCAGAAAATGGCGTTGCTGATGAGGAAGGACCGCACTTCGTTGCGCCCGTAGTCGAAGATGTGGCTTTTCCAATCGGGGTGATAGCCCCGGCGGGGGTCTTCGTGTTCGTAAAGATGCGTGCCGTCGAAGAAGTGTAGCCCGTGCAAATCACCGGGGAAGTGGGAGGGAACCCAGTCGAGAATGACGCCGATGCCCGCGCGATGGAGGCTGTCGACGAGGAACATGAATTCTTCCGGCGTGCCGTAGCGCGACGTGGGCGCAAAGTACCCGATGGTTTGATAGCCCCAAGATCCGTAAAAGGGGTGCTCCATGACGGGGAGGAATTCCACGTGGGTGAATCCGAGTTCGAGCAAATACGCGGGCAGCTGCTCGGCCAACTCCAGGTACGTGAGAAATCGATTGCCTTCTTCGGGGTTTCTCTTCCACGATCCCAAATGCATTTCGTAGATGCTCATGGGCGATCGGTGGTGGTCGGCCGATTTTCGCTTGGCCAACCACTCGTGGTCCGTCCACTTCTCCGAAATTTCCCAGACCACGGAGGCCGTCCGCGGCGGGGTTTCCCATCGCAGTGCGAATGGATCGCCTTTTTCCGCCCAGTAACCGCCGAACTTGGAGGCGATGTGGTATTTGTACAAACAGCCTTGACCGATTCCGGGAATAAAGCCCGCCCAAATTCCGGAATTCTCGATAGGCGCCAACGCATGGGATTCCGAATTCCACCCATTGAAGTCGCCGACGACGTGCACCGCTTCCGCATTGGGCGCCCATACGGCGAAGTGAACGCCTTTTTCTCCGTTTACCTCCGCGATGTGCGACCCCAGCTTTTGGTACAGGTGGCGGTGCTTGCCTTCGTGGAAGAGGTGTATATCGAAGGAAGTGAAGACGGGCGGAGGGTTTGCCTTTTCGGGTCCGGACGGCGGCTGACTCGAGTCGACCGCCTGATCTTCTGCGGCGGTACCGTGAAGACGTGAGTAGTTTTCGGGCATGCGCGGCGATTGGTTACGGGTTCGAAATTCGGGAATTTTCCTAAACATCCCGTAAAAATTCGCCTTTCGGCCCCGCGTGGAAGATACGGGTCGATTTTTTGGTTAAGTTTGGAGATAGTATCAAACCAAAAATCTAACCGGTCATGAAAACCAACCTCAGGGCAGCGATTGCGCTGTCGATACTCGGCTCCTCCGCGTTCTTGATCATGAGCTTCGGAGTGACATCCAAGAAGGGTCCTGACTACTCCGCCTATTTGGATCAAATGGAATACGACGACCAAAACCCCCAATGGGAAAACCTGAAGGTGCTGCCTCAGGACATTACCAGGGACAGTTTGGAATTTCTCATGGTCAAGTACGCCAACGCGCTCTCGGTGAGCTGTGATCATTGCCATTCCCCCCAAGCCGACAATCCCCGCAAACTCGATTTTGCCGCCGACGGAAAGATCGAAAAGGAAATCACCAGAGGGATGATCAAAATGACCGACGAGATCAACGCCAATTATTTCCGTCCTCATTTCATCGACCCCAAACCCGATCAGGTCTACGTGGTCGACTGCGTGATGTGCCATCGGGGCGTGGCCAATCCCGAGATCTATCTGGGAAAAATGCACGGTATGTACAAAAAGTACGACCGGTCGAAAGATCACCGAAAGGAGCAAATCCTCGAAATGATCCGAGAGCAAGGGGAGGACTGACCCTCACCTGACATTACCCCCGGAAGGTCAGCGGTATTTGGATTTTCACGCTGATGTTTCGACCCATGTCGAACACCCCGCGCCTGCCCGTCGCCAAGTTCATCGGTGCGTACTTCAATCGGCTGAGGTGATTTTGGTACGCCAAATCAAGCAGGTTGGTGGCCGCGAGGGAAATGGTGAACAACCTGTTGTCGTTGCGTCCGATGATGTCCGCGCCAAGCCCCGCGTTCAGGAGCGTGTAAGCGCCCGTGGGGGTTTCGGTATCGTATAGCGAGAGCACGTGATTCTGCGCGAAATGGTGCGTCACGTTCACCCCGATGTACACTTTGGCAAGTCGACTTCCTACCTTGGAGAAGTTTGCGCGGAGCTCCGATTTGAACCGCGGCGCCGGCATGAAGGCCAAATTTTCGGCGCTGTCCGGCACGTTCGTTTTTACGCCCCTCACGAAGGAAAACGAATTTTCGAAGTGGAGCCAATGCCAGGGGTGAGGATGTAGATCGATCAGCACTTCGCCCCCGTACAGCCGGGCGTCGTCTTGAACGAAGCCGTATACATCCACTCCTTCGTCGAGTTCTTCGGGTAGGGGGGAATCGGAGTGTTCACCCAGCCTCTCCAATGAGATGTAGTTGCTTATGGCATTTCCGAAGAGGGAAAGCTCCAAGGAGAGGTGGCGCCCGTCGTATTCGAATCCGGC
This sequence comes from uncultured Cryomorphaceae bacterium, assembly GCA_964574635.1. Classification (GTDB taxonomy): domain Bacteria; phylum Bacteroidota; class Bacteroidia; order Flavobacteriales_D; family Cryomorphaceae; genus CAZNOG01. The sequence continues at coordinate 7,250 of CAZNOG010000011.1, forward strand.
GTCCAATTGAAGGCTCGTTTCCGCTTTCAAATCCGAATTGCCGATTTCGTACCGGAAGGTGCCCTCGTGCACCCCGTTCGACCCGAGTTCCGCCATGTTGGGCGCGCGAAATCCCCTCGACAGGTTGAGCTTCACCGTAGATCGTTCACCCGCGGGATGACTGGCGCCCACCGCGGCCGAAAAGTTGGAATAGCTCGTGCCGAAGTCTTGGAACTTGATTTCCACACCGTCGCCAAAGTTTGTGGTAGGTTCTTCATTTTCATCCAAATAGAGGGGGTTGGAATCGAGAATGCGGTAATCGTACCGAAGTCCGCCGCTCAAGTGCAAATCACCGAAGTTTTTCTGCACGTGCACGAACAGTCCGGCGTCGAACAATCCGTATTCCGGAATCAGAACCTCCTCGCCTCTGTTGTAGCTCTTCTGCCACATTCCGCCCACTCCCATGGAGGGTTTCCACCCGTCCCATTCTGCCATTTGGTAGCGGAGGTCGTAATTAAACGTATTGAGCAAGAAGTGCAATTCCTCGCTGTTCTTATCCTCGAAATCGTGGAATTCCTTCCGATCGTTTTGCTGAAAAGCGAGGTTCAACCCTACACTTGAATTTTCGAAAAAGTACCGGGTCGACGAAGTCACCTTCCAGTGGTTGACTTCCTGAAACGGCACGTCGATGCCGTACTTCGAGAGTTCCTTTTCATCCACCCGGAGTTCCCCGTGCCCCGCATCGGATTCCACGTGGTTCACGAAATAACCCGCGGAGTCGCGCTCGCCCTCCACCACGCCGAGGGTCTGTGAAAACTTGGAGAATCGCAGGCGGGTATATCCCCACGCCTTGTTGAGACCGACTGAGGCGTTGAAATTCAACTCTTCGAATCCCGAATTGTACACGCGTCCGTCGTACGCGTTCCGATAATTTCCCGCCAGTTTTCCGCTTCCTTGGACGCGCCAATCAAAGCCATTCAAATGCCCCGCCGTCATGGCCGAATACCCCTGCAAATTGTTGTTGCTCTGGTAATTTCCCAAGAGGGATCCCACGATTTTTCCCCTTTCCACGGGCTTGGGCGGAATGAGGTGGATCACGCCGGCCATGGCGTCCGATCCGTACATCAAACTCCCCGGCCCCTTGATGATTTCCACGCGGTCCACCGAATATTCGTCCACTTCGATGCCGTGCTCATCGCCCCATTGCTGGCCTTCCTGGCGTATGCCGTTTTCCAGAACCACCACGCGGTTGTACCCCAATCCTCGGATCACCGGCTTCGACACCGCGCTGCCCGTAGTGATCTGCGAAATGCCCGGATGCCCGGCCACCGCATCGATGATGTTCGTCGCCGCGGTTTCGCCCCCGCCGGGATTTTCGATGATGGTCGTAGGTACGGGACTCAGTTTCCTCTCGGTCGATTGGGAAATTCCCGTAATCACGAACTCCGACATTTCGGTGATCGAAGGCTCCAACGCCACGTCCAAGCGGGTTTCTCCCGAAAGCATCACCCGTTTCACTTGAGAGGAATGCGCCACGTATCCGAAATCCACCAAAAACGTGCCCTGAGGAAGGTTTTCCACGCGGTAGTATCCGTGCAGATCGGTGGTGCCGCCCCGTTGAAGGTCGGGAAAATATACGTGCGCGCCCGGCAGTGGTTCGCCGGTTTCCGCATTGGAAATGCTGCCGTGGAGCACGGCTTGTGAGCGTGCGGACAACGCCCCGATTATCAGAAAGATGAATGGTAGAATTGATTTCATTTCAGTGGGTTTCGGCTGCCCTCGTATAGGTCGGGAAGGCGCCGGAGATTTTGTGGAGTGGAAAGGGTGTGGGCGTGCCCCTGTCGGGTCGGTCTACCGTCTATATCTTCGCCGTATTTCGGTGGGTATTTCCACCCCGCGAACGAGCTTCTTCGTCGCTGTCCACGGGGGGAATCCCCAAACCGAAATACCGCGAAGGATAACGACGTCCGCCCTCACGCGGCGTTGCGTCACGCGCGAGTCCGGTTGTGGACGCGGGATCCGACGGCACGGTCAAAATAAGGCGGGGGGTCCTCTCACTCCGTACGATTCCGCATCCCGGGAAAGGAGATGAAAAACGAATGGAGTTCGGTCGGCTTGAACGACGGAAAAATCAGTGGAGCTTTCCGCAGCGGGCAGAAGGGCTTGGTATCTGATTCCTGTCAGAAAGGTGCACAGTTCGCAATCCACCGCGTCCTTGTCCACGTGCGTGGGATGTGAGCACTGTTCACTTTCCGAAGCCAAGAAGTGGTGAAGCCGAACGTGGCAGGCATCCGATTCCAAAGTCGGGTCACTGCCGTCGCAGTGGACCTCCGCCTCGTGGTCGTGATGATCCACCTGAGGCAGAGCGCCGATAATCAACAACGGGATCATCAGCAGGGACAGGATGCGCAGTACCGGTTTTTTCACGGTGCAAAGGTAGTGTTTGCCATTCGATTCGCGAGCGAGCGGTGATTCGTGGAAAGGGGCACGTCACCGCGGGTCGGCAAATCTTTCGTCTTCCGTGAACGACGTATCCGTCAGCGTTTTTAAGAACGCGATGAGGTATTCTTTTTGCAGGGGGTACATCTGCACACCGCCGTCGGCCGAATACTTCATGAGCGGAGAAAGATTGGGGGAGTGGTGCTGCACCCCTGAACTGTAGAAGTCCACCACTTCTTCCAACGTTTCGAATCGCCCGTCGTGCATGTAGGGTGCGGTGAGTTCGATGTTTCTCAGTGTGGGCGTTTTGAATTTTCCGAAGTCATTCGGGTCGCCGGTGACTTCGAACAGCCCCGGGTCGGGTTCCAAATCGAGGCCGTTGTTGCCGAACCGGTTGTCGTGAAACAAAATGGTGCCGTGGCAATGAAAGCAATCGCCGGTTTCGGAATTGAAAATTTCAAACCCGGCGTATTCTTCGGCGGTCAATTGCACCTCGCCGCGAAGCCATCGGTCGTATTTGGAATCGTGGGAGTTCAAAGTTCTGAAAAACTGCGCCAAAGCCAGAGAGATCTCGTGGGTGGTGATGGAGTTTACTCCGTAAGCGGCTTTGAATTTCTCCCGGTAATCGGGATTGGCGTTCAGCGCGTCCACGTCGGTTTGGAAAAATTCCTCCACCTCGAAACGCGTGATGTCTTCCAGCGTTCCCGCAACCTTGCCGTTCCACAAAAACCGGTCGTTCCATCCCAAATTCACCAGGGCCAAGGCGTTCGATTCGTGGGTGGTGAAGGAAACGGACTGATCGTGGCAAGACGCGCAGGACATGGTTTCCAGAGGGTGGAGGATGGGATCGTAGAACAACTCACGGCCCAACTCGATGGCTTCAACCGTGGGGCGATTGTATTCCGGGATTTCCATCCGGGGAAAGTTAAACGGCAAATTCAAATCGGCGGGCGTGGCGGAGTGCGTGGGGGGGGCGTCCGGATCATCGGCATCCTTGCTCTTGCAACCCGCGATGAACACAACGGCAGCAATTACCGGTAGGATGATATGCAAAAGGTGCCGCATTACATCATTCGATTTGGACGGAGAAAACATCGTGTCCGTTTTCTTTGACTTGTTGTTGCTTTTCTTGATTGTCCATCATGCCGTGGTCGATTTCGCTCAAATCGAATGTGTGGGGATCTCTGAACCAATTCTGAATTTCCATCTCCACCGTCAAGTCGAATCGGCCGTCGGCGATTTCGAAGTGTACCGGCACATGCACCTGAAAATAGTTGTGGTTTCCGTCCAAGGGTCCCGTGTGGAAATTGTAATGATTGAAATCCTCGCCGAGCGCGTATTTTCCTTCCAGTTTCATGTAGTGGTATCCACCCCCCATGGGATCAGGCCACTCCATCGCGGCTTCCGGAAAGTTGATGAACGCATTGGTTCGGTTCATGGCCGAATCGAGCCCGAAGGTGAATTCCACCGCGGTGTAGGTTCCGTTCGGGAAAGCGCCGGGGTACGACTTGCGGGTATACGCTTCATCCCGATGATCGACGTAAATCGCGGTATCGACGGGAACCCTCTCGCCCGAAAGGTCGACCAACGCCACGTTGGACACGAAGTAGCGAATCGTCTCCACGCCAAACACGTTTCCCGCTTCGTTCACGTACATGAGGGTGTCGTACTCCACGGGTTCTCCGTCTACCACGGCGCGAAAATTCAGGTGGGATTCGACCGTGGGCCGGTCGCCGGGATCCTCGTCGTCTTTTTCGCAAGAAGTGGAAAATAGACCCAATGGCAAAAGGATGAAAGCGAGAAAATACGCGCGCAGGGAATTTTTCACGGGATGAGGATTCACTTCGGGAAGGTTTTGGGTTATATCGCGAAGATAACCGGAATATTGCGAAAGCCTTTGGGTGCAGGTGGTCGTGAAATGGTTTGGCATTCCAATTATCCGCCCTGGACTTCGGGGTTTTCGCCCCGCGGAGGTTTGATGAAAATGTCTGCCCGGGATTTGGGTCTCCGCTCTTCCGCCCACAAGAACCCCTTTAAATACCCGTCGTCGGCGCCCAACATTTCCATGGGGAGGAAGGTGCCGTCGGGCTGTGTCAAGAAGACGATGCGCTGCACTTTTCTGTCTTGCAGGTAAATGGCGATGCTGGAGCACTTGGCTTTGTTCACGCCGATGAATTTGACGGGAAGGGGGGCGGCCGCAGTGTCTCGGGGATTTTCGATCGCCGCATCGGTGCTGTCCGCGGGAGGGTGGGACAACGAGTCCGGGGCGGCGTTTTCAACCGCATCGGTACTGTCGGCGGGTGGTTGAGACAAGGAATCCGGAGCAGCGGTTTCAACCGCAGCAGTGGTGTCGGGTTCGCTGCGGTCGGGGTTTTCTTCCGTGGCGTAGTAAAAGGACTCGGCGTTGCCTTGGACCAAGGCTTTGTAAAGCTCGTTGTCGCGAAAATAGCCGGTGAGGTTCCGACCTTTGATTTGGTTGAATTTTCCCTCGGCCGCCTTATCGATCATAAAGGCGTCGTCGCGGACGAAAAGCAGGTCTACGCTGCCTCCGTACGCCTTTATTTCCATGTAATCGCCGGTGATTTGCAGCTCCTCCGACCACAGGGCCGGATTCCGGTACATGCGGATGAGGCTGTCGTTTTTGGAATACACCAGCGAATCGGTGGCGCCTTGCAAGTCCTCCCCGAAGAATCTCACGCCGTAATACGCCAACACTCGGTCGCCGTATACGGTGTCGCGGATGGCCATGAGGGTGTCGCCGTGGAGGAAAAGGGAATCGCCGCGGTCGTACTGTATCATTTCCGGGCGGCCGGTCACGAGGCTTTCGCCCTTGTCGTCGAGGTATTGGCCGTAATCGCCGTTGATCAGGTAAGAGCCCGCCGTGTCGATGACCTGCACGCTGCCGAAGGCTTTTCCCAATCCGATATTGCGGTCGTACCACAGGCTGTCGCCGCGGAGGACCTGGCTGCCGTTGTCGAGGTAGGCGTTTTCTTCGAATTGGGAAATGTCGTTGCGCGTATCGTACCAACCGTTTTCGCAATAGATGGTGTTTTCGTCGGAAAAAATGGAGGTGGGCCCGACGAAATACGCGATTTCGGAGTGGTTTACGTAATCGAGGGTGTCGGTCTCCACGCGGTACTTCGGGTTGTTGATGACCACGCTGTCGCGGAAATAAAAGACCTCGGTATCGGAGGCGTAAATGCCCTCACACGCCACCAGTTCGTTTTCGTTGACTCTGCTGGTGATGGTTCCCCCGTCGTGGAAATACGCCAATGCGGTTTTGCGGTCGTAATCGAGGGTGTGGGTTTTCAGCGTCATTTCCGCGTCGCGAAGGGATACGTTGTCGCGGACGTTCACCACGCGGGTATTTCCGTTGTAAAACAGCTTGTCGCCGAGGAGGGTCAGCGTATCGCCTTGCACCACGCGCACGTTGCCGAAGGCGTCGAGGCTGTTGGAAGAGTTGTAGAGATACGCGCTGTCGCAGTACATCAACGCTCCGGCGTGCCGAAAGCGCACGTCGCCGATGAGCCTCTGGGCTTCGATGCCGAGAGACTTGTCGTATTTGAGCACATCGGCGCGGATGAGTTCGATGCGCGCGGCTTTTTCCGTTGATTGATCGGTTTGCCCGTACGTCGTCGCGGCGGTTGCGAGCAGGCAAGCGATGAATGTCAGGATGCGTGTCATGGCCATCGCGCAGGGCAAATCCGGTGCCGGGAATCAGGCTTTTGCAAGGTCCCGCCGGATGGTTTGGCTGCGATCGGGCCCGACGGAAACCACGGTGATCGGTTTCCGGAGTTGATCTTCCACGAAGGCGATGTATTCGTTCAATGCCTCTGGAAAATCGGTTTCGTCGTCCATGCCGGTGAGGTCGGCTTTCCACCCCTTCATCTCTTTGTAAATGGGTTTGAGGTGTTCGGGTGAAATGTCGTAAGGCAGGTGATCGATGATTTTCCCTCGGTATTCGTAGGCGGTGCACACCTTGATCGTGTCGAAAACCGAAAGTACGTCGGCTTTGGTCATGTTCAATTCGGTGACGCCGTTGATCATGATGGAATACTTCAGCGCCGGGAGATCGAGCCAGCCGCAACGGCGCGGGCGGCCCGTGGTTGCGCCGAATTCGCCGCCCGACTCGCGGATGCGGTCGCCGTCGGCATCGAAGAGTTCGGTGGGGAAGGGGCCGCTTCCCACCCGAGTGCAGTAGGCTTTGAAAATGCCGATTACCGCCCCGATGCGGTTGGGAGGCACGCCCAAGCCGGTGCACGCGCCGGCGGTCACGGTATTCGAAGAGGTCACGAAAGGATAGGACCCGAAGTCGATGTCGAGCAAGCTCCCTTGGGCGCCTTCGGCCAGAATGCGTTTTCCGGCGTCGAGGCCGGCGTTGAGGTAGTGCTCGGAGTCGATCCGATCGATGGCTTTGATCTTCTCCAATCCGGCGAACCACGCGTCCTCGTAAGCTTCGATGTCGTGTTCGAAATCGTAATGGGAGAGGATGCGCTTGTGTTTTTCTTTCAGGGCTTCGTACCGCTGTCTGAAATCATCGCCGTCGAGGTCGCCCACGCGGAGGCCGTTCCTGCCGGTTTTGTCCATGTAGGTGGGGCCGATGCCTTTGAGCGTCGATCCGATTTTCGATTTTCCCTTGTCGGCTTCGCTGGCCATGTCGAGCACGCGGTGGGAAGGGAGGATGAGGTGCGCCTTCCGCGAAATTTTGAGGTTGCGGTGGTAATCCACGCCCAAATCCTCGAGTTTGCGCAGTTCTTCTCCGAAGATGATGGGGTCGATCACCACGCCGTTGCCGATGATGTTGAGGCGGTCTCCGTGGAAAATGCCGGAGGGGATGGTGTGGAGAACGTAAGTGGCGCCGTTGAACTTCAAAGTGTGTCCGGCGTTGGGTCCACCTTGAAAACGGGCAATGATATCGTACCGCGGAGTCAATACGTCCACGATCTTGCCCTTGCCTTCATCGCCCCATTGCAGGCCGAGAACGACATCGGTTTTTGAACTCATTTTTCCGTTGAAGACTTGGTGTTGAAATAGGCCATCGCCTCTTGTCGGTTTTCCTTCATGGTGAAAACGGAGTTGAGTTTGGTGACCACAAACAGGGATTTGATGCGGGGTTTGGCGCCCACGATTACAGCTTCACCGCCGTTGTTTTTCGATCGGTTCATGATGTTGATCATGATGTTGAGGCCGGTGCTGTTCATGTACTCCAGGTGTTCGACGTCGATGATGAAAAACGCGGTACCCGACGCGAGTTCTTCTTCCACTTCCGCGTTGATATCCACCGCTTCACTTTTGTCGACGAGGCGACCCGACATTTCGAGAATGGTCAGATCGCCCTCCTTGTCCATTTTGTAGGAAAACGCCATTTGCTTGGTTCAGTTACTGTTTGTCAATTGGTTGCTATGTCATGGAGCGCCGTCGTATACCACGTTGGGCGCATCGTTTTGTCCATCCTCCCGGCCGTCTACCGCCTCGCTTCCATCTTCACCCGTGTTCCGGATGGCGTAAAAGTACAAACTGTGGTGCATTATCTTGATATCGAAAATTTCTTCGATGGTCGTCTTGATGGCTTCGATGCGAGGATCGCAGAATTCCAACACCTCGCCGGTGTCGGTGAGGATGACGTGGTCGTGCTGTTTGTACTCATGGGATTTTTCGAACTGCGCCGGGTTTTTCCCGAATTGGTGTTTCCTCACCAAATTGCAGGCGAGCAACAGGTCGATCGTGTTGTAGAGCGTCGCACGGCTCACCCGGTAGTTTTTGTTTTTCATGATGATGTACAGCGACTCCACGTCGAAGTGCCCATCGTAGTCGTAAATCTCGCTGAGAATGGCGAATCGTTCGGGTGTTTTTCTATGACCGTTTTTCTCCAAATACGCGGAAAAAATCTGCTTCACTCTGTCTTTCAAATCTTTTTTGGCCACTTTAATCTCGTTTTTCCGTGTTGGGGACGCCGTTTTCACTGCTTGTTCGCAATTTCGCTTCCACCGCTACGTCCGCTTCTTCCGTTTTGAGCCCGTTTTGCGTCAAGCGTCCGATGTCGGTGGCGTCCCGCTTTCAAATATAGCTTTTTTCGGGTGGTTGCCGGCCGTTTCGCCCAAAGGTAATGCATCTCGCCATATCGGCTGTTCGAGCGGAGGTGTTTGGGTTTTTGTGGGTGTGTTCTCCCGATCTCTGCTTCCCTTTTTGCTCGCACTTCCCTTCCGATCGAAAGTCGGTCGGAGGAGGAGCCGCCGTCAGTTGCTCACCATGTCGCCCCTCCTTACGGTCAACACGCCCTCCACTTCCCTCAGGCTGTCCATCAGGTCGTTCAGGTGGTTGGTATCGTAAACGAACAGGGTGATGCGGCCGTCGAACACTCCGTCGTTGCTTTCGAAGCTAATGGATTTCATGTTGACATTCAGGTCGTTGGATATGGTCTGCGTAATTTTGTGCACCAATCCCACGTCGTCGATTCCCTTGAAGCGCACCTCGGCTGTAAACTCCCGTTCTTTCTGGCTCAGCCATTTTGCGCGGAGGATTCTGTATGCGTAATTCGATCTCAATTGCACCGCGTTGGGGCAGTTCAAGCGGTGAATTTTGATGCCGTCGTTGATGGTCACGAAACCGAACACGTCGTCGCCCGGAATGGGATTGCAACACACGGCGAGTTTGTACGGCACGTCTTCTTCGTTGTCGCCGATGATGAGGGTGTCTTTTTTGGCGAATTTCGATTTGGTCTTGATCGCCTTCAAATCGCCGCCCGCCGCATTTGACGACTCCTCTTCTTTGAACACGAGCCGGTTTTTCACCACCTCGTAGTCCTTGAGCCGCTTGAGGTTGAGCTTTCCCTCGGCGATGTCGCGGTACATATCCAGCGTTTCTTTGTACCCGAAGTGCCGCTCCAGGGCATCGATGTTGTAGCTTTCGAAGTTCACGCCCAAGGAATTGAATTTCCTCTGTACCATCTCCTTGCCGATGCCCGCCACCTTTTTGCTCTCTTCCTTGAGGGCGGTGCGAATCTTCGACTTCGCCTTGGCCGTGGTGACGTAGTTCAGCCAGCCTTCCTTGGCCTTTTGTTTCTTGGAGGTGATGATTTCAATCTGGTCGCCGCTCTTCAGGACGTGGCTCAGTGGAACCAAACGTTGGTTCACCTTCGCACCGATGCACGACTCGCCAACTTGGGTGTGGATTTCGAATGCGAAGTCGAGCGCCGTGGCTCCGGCGGGCAAGGTCTTGAGATCGCCCAGGGGGGTGAAGACGAAAATTTCGTCGCTGAACAGATTGAGTTTGAAATCGTCGATGAAGTCAATGGCCCCCTCGCTGTTGTTTTCCAAGGTTTCGCGCATCTTTTTCACCCAGTTGTCCAACCCGCTGTCGGCTTCTTGACTTCCCTTGTACTTCCAGTGCGCCGCGTATCCCATCTCGGCGATTTCGTCCATGCGGCGGGTGCGGATCTGCACTTCCACCCACTTTCCGGTTTGGCTCATGACGGTGGTGTGGAGGGATTCGTACCCATTGGCCTTGGGCGTGGATATCCAGTCCCGCAACCGGTTGAGGTTGGGTTGGTAAAAGTCGGTCACGACGCTGTATACGCGCCAGCAATCGGCCTTTTCGTCCTTGGGCTCACTGTCGAGGATAATGCGCACCGCGAAGAGGTCGTAAATCTCTTCGAAGGGGATATTCTGCTTGTTGATCTTGTTCCAGATGCTGTACACCGATTTGGTGCGTCCCTTGATTTCGTACTTGAAACCCTGTGCGTCGAGCTCCCGCCGAATGGGCAACGTAAAACGGTTGATAAACCGGGTGCGCACCGCCTGGGTTTTCTTCAGCTTCTTGGTGATGTCCTCGTATTCTTGGGGGTGCGTGTATTTCAAGGCGAGGTCTTCGAGCTCCGATTTGATGGAGTAGAGCCCGAGCCTGTGCGCCAGGGGGGCGTACATGTACAGCGTTTCGCTGGCCACCTTCAGCTGCTTGTCGTCACGCATGGTATCGAGCGTGCGCATATTGTGCAGCCGGTCGGCGATTTTGATCAGGATGACGCGCACGTCGTCGGAGAGAGTCAAGAGCATTTTCTTGAAGTTCTCCGCTTGGAGGCTCGCCGTGTGGTCGAACACGTCTTTGATCTTGGTGAGCCCGTCGATGATGGCGCTGACCTTTTTGCCGAATTGGTGTTCGATGTCTTCCAGCGTGATGCTGGTGTCTTCTACCGTGTCGTGCAAAATGGCGCTGACGATGGCCGTCGTACCGAGCTTGATTTCTTCGGCTACGATGCGCGCGACGGCCAGTGGGTGGAGAATAAAGGGCTCGCCGGACTTGCGCCGCATGCCGCTGTGCGCCTCCAGTGCAAGGTCAAAAGCCTTCCTGACGAGTTTTTTGTCTTCCTTGGTTTTGACGTGTTTGGCCACGCGGAGCAATCCGCGGTAAGCCGAAAGTATTTCCCTTTTTTCCTTTTCGGGGTCTATCCGGACCGTCATTTTTCACACCCTTTTTTAGGTACATGAAGATACGAAAATTCAGTGAATTTTCCTCACTTCCTTGGCTCACATTACTTTGGTGCGCACCTCGCCGAATCCCACGCGGATTCCCCCTTTTTGGGCGTAACCCCGCATGATGATTGTATCGCCGTCCAAGATGAATTTGCGCTCGCTGCCGTCGGAAAGGGTGATGGGCTTGGAGCCGCGCCACGTGAGTTCGAGCATGGACCCATAGCTGGATTCGTCCTTTCCCGATATGGTGCCGGACGCCATCATGTCGCCCCGCCGGATGTTGCACCCGTTTACGGTGTGGTGAGCCAACTGTTGGTCGATGTTCCAATAGAGATACTTGGCGTTGGAGCGGCAGATGGTTTCTTCTTTTCCGCCTTCGGGGGAGAGGGCTACCTCCAGCTCGATATCCAAGTTGCGCGGACCGTCGATCTTCAGGTAGTCGAGCACTTCGGGGTTTTGATCCGGGCCCTGCACTCGAAACGGCTCCAATGCGTCGAGGGTGACGATCCACGGCGATATGGAAGACGCGAAGTTCTTGGCGAGGAAGGGGCCGAGAGGAACGTATTCCCACTTTTGGATATCGCGGGCGGACCAATCGTTGAAGAGCACCAAACCGAAAATGTGATCGGCGGCTTCTTCGATGGGGATCGGCTCGCCCAAGGGTTTTCCGTCGAAGGTGATGAAGGCGGTCTCGAGTTCGAAATCCAGGAGTTTCGTGGGACCGAAAACGGGCGGTGCCTCGGGGTCGGGTCGGGTTTGTCCTTTTGGCCGGCGGATGGGGGTGCCGGACACCACGATGGAGGAGCTGCGGCCGTGGTAAGCCACGGGAAGGTGTTTCCAGTTGGGGAGCAGTGCGTTGTCGGGATCGCGAAACATGCTGCCCACGTTGCGGGCGTGCTCCTCGCTGGAGTAAAAGTCGGTGTAATCGCCCACGTGAACGGGCAGGTGCATGGTGACTTCCTTGAGGGGGACGAGGATTTTTTCGAAGTCGATTTTCCGGATTGCCGGTTCGTCGTTTTCGGCGTCGAAGATCTCGGCGAGGCGGTTGCGCAAGGCGCGGATGGCCCGTTTGCCGTTTTTCATGAGTGGATTCCAGACGTCGGTCCGGAAGTCTTCGGCGGTAAACCCGGTGGAGTCCAGGGCGCCTGTAGCGGCCAGTGCGCGCAGGTCGATGGCGTAATCGCCCAGGGCGGAACAAGGTCTTTTGTCGCCGTTTACGGCGCAGATGCCGAAGGGGAGGTTTTGTATAGGGAAGTCGCTGTTTTCAGGAATGGGTACCCGGGATTTTCGCCGGGGGTCGTTTGCGGTAATTTCCATTTTGAGGTTCGTCTTGTCACAATCGGTTGATCGGGGTGCGTGAGACACACCCACAAAAACTAAAAAAAACGGTTCGGGCGTATGGGTGTCCCTCCGTCATCGAAGGGGTCAGTCGCCGAAGAGGGGGTAGGGCGCCATCATGCGGTTGACCTCTTTTTTGATGTCGTTGAGCTTGCCGTCGTTTTCGCGGTTGGTGAGGGCGGAGTCGATGAGGTCGACGATGGTTTCCATGTGCTCTTCACCGAGGCCGCGGGTGGTGATGGCCGGGGTGCCGATGCGCATTCCGCTGGTCACGAAGGGCGATTTGTCGTCGAAGGGTACCATGTTTTTGTTGACGGTGATGTCGGCGCGGATCAGCGTGTTTTCGGCGTCGCGACCGGTGATGTTTTTCGACCTCAGATCAATGAGCACCAGGTGGTTGTCGGTGCCTGACGAGATGACGTTGTAACCGCGGTCTACGAAGGCTGCGGCCATTTTGCGCGCGTTTGCGGTGACCCTCTTGGTGTAGTTCGTGTACGTGTCGGAAAGGGCTTCGCCGAATGCGACGGCTTTCGCGGCGATGACGTGTTCGAGGGGCCCTCCTTGCGTGCCGGGGAAAACTGCCGAATCCAGGAGGGATGACATCATGCGGGTTTTTCCTTTGGCGGTTTTCAATCCGAAGGGGTTTTCGAAGTCCTTGCCCATCATGATGATGCCGCCTCGAGGTCCGCGCAGGGTTTTGTGCGTCGTGGAGGTGACGAAGTGGCAGTGGGGCATGGGGTCGTTGAGGAGCCCTTTGGCGATAAGGCCGGCCGGGTGGGCGATGTCGGCCATGAGGAGGGCGCCGACGGCATCGGCGATTTGGCGCATGCGGGCGAAATCCCAATCGCGGGAGTAGGCGGATGCGCCGGCGATGATGAGCTTGGGTTTTTCCCGGCGGGCGACCTCTTCCATTTTGTCGTAATTGATCAGTCCGGTGCTTTCTTCCACGCCGTAGAACACGGGTTGGTAGAGTTTTCCGGAAAAATTGACCGGCGAACCGTGGGTGAGGTGACCACCGTGGCTGAGGTCGAAACCGAGGATGGTGTCGCCCGGTTTGAGAACGGCGAGCATGGCGGCGGCATTGGCTTGTGCGCCGCTGTGGGGCTGTACGTTGGCCCATTCTGCACCGAAGAGTTCCTTGAGCCGGTCGATGGCGAGCTGCTCGGTGATGTCCACGAATTCGCACCCCCCGTAGTAACGCTTGCCCGGAAGTCCTTCGGCGTACTTGTTGGTCATGACGCTGCCCATGGCTTCCATGACTTGGTCGCTTACGAAGTTTTCGGACGCGATGAGCTCGAGGCCTTGTTTCTGGCGGTTCTTTTCTTTTTCGATGGTTTCGAAAACCAGGGTATCTCTTTTCATGGTGTGGATTTCTTTGGTAGAGGTTGGTCTCGGGACGATCCCGGTCCTGTGTGGCTGCGTGACGCGGCGCGCGGGTTCAAATTTAGAAAATCATTGGATACCCGCTATTTTTGGGGTATGCGAAAAAGCGAGCTCGAGCGACTTCCGAAGGGGAAATACCTGGTTCTTTTCGACGGGTATTGCAACCTATGCACCGGCTCCGTGCGGTTTATCCTCAAGCGCGAACGGGGGGCGGAGTTTTATTTCGCTTCGCTCGATTCGGAAGCTGCGCGGGAAGTCCTCGCCCACAGAAATGCATCGGACGGAAAGCCGCCCTCGGAGGCCGATGATTCGACTCCCGGGGAGAGTTTGTTGCTGTACGGCGACGGGAAAGTGTACGACCGAAGCAGTGCCGCTTTGCGCATCGCAGGGAAGTTGAGGGGCCTATGGCCCACGGCGATGGTGTTTCTGGTCGTGCCCAAGTTTCTCCGCGACGCGGTGTACAAATGGGTGGCGCGAAATCGGTACGACTGGTTCGGGAAGAGAGAAGAGGCGTGTGAGGTATCTTTTTTCCGGCGGAATTTGGAAGACCGCTTTTTGAATTGAGAGCGGTGGTTATGCCGCCGCGGGGAGGATGCTCAGCGCGAGCGGGGTGTGCGCAGGTTCTTCTGGTAGAGTTCAATCCATTGGTTTACGGTCATTTTCCTCATCAATTGGCCGATGAGGTCGAAGGGGATTTCATCGGGTTTTTTGAACCGGATGCAGCTCTTGCCCATGTCGAGTTTCCGCTTGTCGTGCTTGGGGTACTCGGCTTGAAACCATTCGAGCAGTTCGTGGTCGGCATATACGCCCATGTGGTAGAGGTGGATGGAGTTTTTTCTCGGGGCGATGGATGCGAAAGGCAGGGGCGATTTTGGATTGCAGTGGTAACCGGCGGGATAGAGGGTGTGGGGAACGACGTATTCGATGGTGCCCTTGCCGACGATCGTTTCGAAACCCGTGGGCAAGTTGTCGCTCACGGCTTGGTGGAGCTTTTTGAATGGTTCGGCGTATTCAGGCGCGAGATTCGTGAAAAGGTCATCGATGGGTTTTTCGTCTGTTTTCATTGCAGGGGGTGTGGGTGGGTTTTTGTGGGTTGGTAACCACGGGTGGAAAATAGCGATGAAATCAAGTCATTCGTTTCTTCAGAAGTTGGGCGTTGGCCGCCACGACGATGGTGCTGAGGCTCATCAACACCGCTCCGACTGCCGGACTGAGCATGATGCCTTGGTTGTACAGCACGCCGGCGGCCAAAGGTATGGCGAGAATGTTGTATCCAGCCGCCCACCACAGATTTTGCATCATCTTTCTATAGGTTGACTTTCCGTACAAAATCAGTTTGGCGATGTCGCCCGGATCGGAATGCACCAACACGATATCGGCGGTTTCCGCGGCCACGTCGGTGCCCGACCCCACGGCGATACCCACGTCGGCTTGAGCCAAAGCCGGTGCGTCGTTGACGCCGTCGCCGGTCATGGCGACGAATTCGCCCCGCTCTTGCAGTTCCTTCACTTTTTCGAGTTTCTCGTGGGGCAACACGTTTGCGATGTAGCCGTCCATGCGGAGCTCCTCGCTGACTTTTTGAGCCACTTTTTCGTTGTCGCCCGTGAGCAAAAGGTTTTTTATCCCCGCGGATTTTATCGTGCGGATGGCCTCCGCGGCCCCGGGTCGGATTTCGTCTTCGAAGGTGAAGTAGCCGGCCAATTCTTCGTTTTGAAGAAAATAGACCACCGTTCCGGTGATTTCCGCGGTACCTTCCGGCGGGGTGATGTTGCGTTCTTTGAGGTAATTGGGTCCCACGACTTTGATGTCCTTGCCCTCCACGCGTCCTTCGAGGCCCTTGCCCGGCAAGTATTTAAACTCTTCCGATTTGGGAACGGTGATTTGCAATTCCTCAGCTTTTCTCAACACGCCGGCGGCGATGTAGTGCTCCGAATGTTGCTCCAATCCCGCCGCAAGGCGAATCAATTCGCGGTCTTCCAACCCGGGATTCAGCACTTTGATTTCCTGCAATTCGTGAGATCCTTTGGTGAGCGTTCCCGTTTTGTCGAAAACGATGGTAGTGATCAACCGCGCGTTTTCGAATGCGGTCCTGTTTCGGATGAGCAGACCCTGTCGCGCGGAAATGGAGGTGGAAATGGCGACGACCAACGGAACTGCGAGCCCGAGGGCGTGGGGGCAGGATATGACCATGACGGTCACCATACGCTCCAGCGCAAACACGAATTCGCGACCCAAGGCGAGCCAGACCACCAAGGTGACGACACCGCCTCCCAGAGCGACGAAGGTCAATATCTTGGCCGCTCGGTCGGCGAAATGCTGGGATTTGGATTTCACCTTTTGGGCGTCTTCCACCAGTTTGATGACTTTATTGAGGTAGCCGTCCTTGCCGGTGCTTTTGACCTCGATCGTCAGGGAACCGTTGCCGTTCACCGCGCCTCCCACCACTTCTCCGTCCTTCGATTTTTTGACGGGTTTGCTTTCCCCCGTGAGCATGCTTTCGTCCACGAAGCTTTCACCGTCGATCACGGTGCCGTCTACCGGAATTTTTTCACCGGGACGTACAAGTACGCGGTCGCCGATTTGCAATTCGTCTACCGAAACGTCGAGCACTTTCTCTCCTTCGATGCGGTGTGCTTCGGCGGGCATCATTTCAACGAGCAATTCCAAGGATCGCGAGGCACCCATCACGGACTTCATTTCGAAGTAATGCCCGATGAGCATGACCACGATCAAGGTGGCCATTTCCCAATAAAAGTCCACGCCTTCCAGTCCGAAGGTGACTGCGGTGCTGTATGCCCACGCCACGGTGATGGCCACCCCGATCAGGGTCATCATCCCGATGGCGTTGGCTTTCACTTCGTCGTACAGTCCTTTGAGAAAGGGGTATCCTCCATAGAAGAAAATGAAGGTGGAGAGCAGAGCCAGCACGTACGAATCACCCGGAAAAGTCAGTTCGAAGCCCAACCACTTTTGGATCATGGGGGAGAGTGCGAGTACCGGAATGGTGACCACGAGGGAAATGACGAACCTCATCTTGTAGTCGGCCACGTGATGCGCGTGGTCGTGTCCGTGATGATCGTGTTGATCGTCGTTGTGGTCACCGTGGTGGTGTTCGTGAGAGTGGCCGTGGTGTGAGTGACCGGAATTCGAATCGTGGGCGTCCATGTTCACTGTAGGTTTCGTGCAATTTCCGCGTCCGGACGGATCGGAATATAAACCGTGGAGCCGTGCCGGAAGTTCCGCGACTTCACGGCTCGTCGGTATAAAATTAACAAAATTACCGGAGCGGTCGACCGATCCCTCAGGCGGGGACGTCCCTGTTTTTCTGCCGGTGTTTGAGGTAGATCATCCGGCAAACCTTGTCCATGGCGCGGAATATCGCCGCATCGAAATCCGGAGACTTCGCCATGGCGGTGAGCGTCGCGACGGCGTCGAAAAGCATTGCGTTGGCCTCCCTGGGAATGCGCTCCACGAAGTTTATTTCCCGGCTTCCTTTCACCGATTCGGAAACGAGCACGGCCTCTTCCTTGGGATCGACCGAGAATAACAAGGTTTTGTTTTCCGCCATATTATTGGGGTTTGGTCAATGCAGGTGACACCGTCCGCTGCGATTGGTCGTCCTGTTTTTGCACCGCAACCCTTTCTTGGTGGTTCCGTTGCATTGAGTGGCGACCGTCGATTTCGGCGTGGTGGTTTTGTAGGTGATCGTTTTGTTCTTGGTGGTTTTGCCACGGCAGCAGTCGGTGCCCACTTTTTTGTTGTGGACTTTGCAGTAGCATCCGTTGGATTTGCTGCGGTTGCACTTTTGGCAGAGCAGTTGGATGTTGGATGCATCGCTCGAGCCGCCGCAAGAGTACGGCGTGATGTGGTCGAATTCCAGATTTTGCGAGGTGCCGCAGCATTGACACACGCCGTTGTCCCTGGCGTAGACCACTTTTTTGGTCATTTCCGACACGTACCTGCTCTGTCCGAAGCAGCAAATCCCAAGCAGCAGAAGAGAAAGGGTAAACAGAAGTTTTTTCATGGGGCGTGTAAAAACTCAACCTAGGTAGAACACAGGGGATTGGAATTCAGCGTGTGAATATAAGAAATTCGTGTCGCGGTGGACCTTGGGCGTTGAATATTCCGCGGACTTACCGATCGGACTTCTTTGGCAACCCTTCGAAATAATAAGATTGGTCCAAGCCTTCGAAGATGACCTCGTGGTTGTCGACATCCTCGGTGAGGTGGGCCTCGAGGAGGTTGCGCAATTCGCCGTCGGTTGTCCCTTGCATGCCAAAGGTAAATACGAATTTCACTACTTTGGAACCTTAAAAAGCAAATTGTCCGATTAATAGTGGGCTAAACCACCGGAATATTTCTCTTTTGAGAGTGTATTGGACAATTCTATTTCCTGATCGATCATGATGTGCTGCGCCCTTGTCGGCGGCATCTCTCGCTCTTTGGTTACGACGTATTTCAAGTTGGATTTGTGGCGGATTACAAAATTCACCCCCTTGCTGTCCCAAAGCGAGAGCAAGGGAAAGTCATTGTAATACCGATCGGCCACAATCACGCTTCCGGCTTGCAAGGGAGTGCCTTCGGCCCCTTTATTGTCCCCCGTCTTACCGTCGGTGATGTTCACGTATGCCGGCAATTTGCCGTCATAATCAAGGAGCGTGTGCATTTTTACGGCACCTTTCGTCGTTCGGAATTTTGCCCAATCAAACAAGGACAGACATAAACTGATGGTGGTTGAATCCAACAGATAAACCGGCACCTTGACACGCAGTTTTGAGCGATTGTTTTTCACCTGCTGTCCTAATTGGGAAAGCAACGCGTAGTACGTATCTCTGAACAAGTCACTGTCGCGATGCTTGTTCTGATAGCTGATGCTTGATTTTGAAGGTGCGCGCTCAATACCCAAGTGATTCAAATTGCCGGTGGCCTAGCGCAATCCGTTTGAAATATCCCTGACCGAAGTGCTTTTGGCAAAATGACAAAAAAGCATCGAAACCAGGTGCGTCCAACTGTCGAACCCCTTGTTGCGGTAGTCCGTCTTTCTTTCCTTGACCAACTTCTTAAAAACTCCACGGTCTATTTTGCGGATGATTTGAAAAAATAATGTGTAATTTGCCATTGGAGGTCGGGCGTTTGTTTCAATCTCAAAGATCAAAAAATTGATCCGAGAGAAACCCCGCCTCCGTTTTTCTATTTAGGACGCTATTGATGGCAATAGAATATTTCCCAATCCTTTTTCCGATAAGATATACGTTCAATCTGACGGATATACATTGATTACAATTTATGACTTGTCATCAAGAAAGGTCTTTGAACGACAATTTGCGAACAGGTCTACTCTTGATTTATCAGAGCTTGCAAGCGGCCTCTATGTTTATGAAATAAACCGGCACGGAACGATGTCAGTAGGTAAATTAATAAAAAAATAAGGTAACTACTCAACAAGCCCTTGTCAACTTTCTGGATTGCAAGGGGTATTATATCAATGCAGGGAAGTGAGGATGTTGAGGAGGTGAAGGATAGCAAATGGGATTTCAAACAATTTCGAAGGCACATTTGAATACAAAAGCGTTCGGTAGGAATGTGACGAATACAAAACCGACAGTCACAAAAGCATCCGGTATTTCAGCTTTTTAAGAGGAAGTGATTACTTGTCGGACATCGTGAAAGTTCAATATTGGGAAAAAGTTGGTTTTTTTCTTTCTTTCTTTCTTTCTTTCGAATGGCTTACAGATCGATCTTTGTTATGGCCCCCGGCGCCGAGAGACGACGCCGTGAAAGTTTCACTAAAATTTAGATGTCATGAAAAAGTTGCTCTTTTTCGGGGTGCTGACGACTGCTTCAATTGTTGGTTTCAGCACAAATGTGTCCGCTGATGGACACAAAGAAAAGGCAATCATCGCATTGACCGAAAAAGTGCCGGCCGAAGTGATGAGAGAATTCGAATCGACGTTCGTTTTTGATGATGAAGGATATTTCATCGGCGCTAGAATAGACATGCTCCGTCCATATCTGAACAGTGCGGAAATCCTCGGCTTGGTGAGAGGCCTTGTCGGTGCAAAGGACATTGTTTACGAAGGGTATAAGCCGAAAAGCCCCCGAGGTTGCAAAAGCAATAATCGATGGGTATGCGTACTGCGGAATATCGATGAAGTGCATTGATGTGATCCGTGAAATTTTAGTTAACCATGATGGCAAACCGACCGGAATCCCCCGGTCGGTTTTTGGTCGTCTCTACACCTCTTGACTCGTGAGGCACTTGGTCTTCTTGTTCTTGCTTCTGCCGCTCTCGTTGTTTTCCCAAAAGGTGTACGACCTCGATGGGTCCTACGCTGTATTGACAGCTGATCCGCATGCCGACCGACACATCGATTACCTGCTGTTCGTCCATTCGAGCCACAAGTGCGGATATTGCCGACTGCTGAGGCGGGACATGGCGCGGCAAGACCTCCCCGATAACCTGCGCATGGTGTTCATGGAGTACGACACGCCCGAAGCTTGGATCCTCGATGCCGACTCCACCTACCGGGGCGCAGAGGTGCGACGCGTACCCGCCGAACGCGGGGAGTACAAAGTCAAGATTTTCCCCACCTCCCAATTGGTGCGATCCCGCGACTCATCGGTGGTCAAAAAATACAAAGGCTATCCCTATGATTTTTGGGAAGACGTTTTTAGAAGGGTGAGAAAATGATTTTTTTCAAGCCGCGGCGAGAGCGTTCAGGATTTTTGCATCGGATTATCTGTAGGGCATCTCTAAAAACTCAATTCCGGTTGCCGGTTTGATCCAATGCCGTCCTAAACAAAACACATTGGCATAAATATCAATCCCAATGCCGCATTTGGCGTGGTATGTCGCTTGAAATTTAAAACAGAACCCCCTGCGCGTATTCTGATGGCTTTTTCGGGGGCGGTTCCAAAGGCTTGTTCAGCCATTTGAGCAAGTCTATTTTCACAAAACAGTTCAACCTGATAAATGCGACCAAATTGGATAGGTGCCAACGATACTTCGCGATGTTTTTCAGGTATTTCAAAATCAATATGGTGATCAACGCCGTCCATATTTGGATCATTACGGCATTTTTTGATGTACCGATGAAGGTTTTGATATGCAGCAACTGCTTGATAACCCGAAAGAACAACTCCACTTCCCAGCGCGCTTTATAAAGCTCACCGATGGTTTGTGCCGCCCATTTGAAATTGTTGGTGATCAGTTCGATGGTTTGTTCGTTTTCTTCATCCCATACCGCTACCCGACGCAATTTGCCGGAATATTTCTCTTTTGAGAGTGTATTGGACAATTCTATTTCCTGATCGATCATGATGTGCTGCGCCCTTGTCGGCGGCATCTCTCGCTCTTTGGTTACGACGTATTTCAAGTTGGATTTGTGGCGGATTACAAAATTCACCCCCTTGCTGTCCCAAAGCGAGAGCAAGGGAAAGTCATTGTAATACCGATCGGCCACAATCACGCTTCCGGCTTGCAAGGGAGTGCCTTCGGCCCCTTTATTGTCCCCCGTCTTACCGTCGGTGATGTTCACGTATGCCGGCAATTTGCCGTCATAATCAAGGAGCGTGTGCATTTTTACGGCACCTTTCGTCGTTCGGAATTTTGCCCAATCAAACAAGGACAGACATAAACTGATGGTGGTTGAATCCAACAGATAAACCGGCACCTTGACACGCAGTTTTGAGCGATTGTTTTTCACCTGCTGTCCTAATTGGGAAAGCAACGCGTAGTACGTATCTCTGAACAAGTCACTGTCGCGATGCTTGTTCTGATAGCTGATGCTTGATTTTGAAGGTGCGCGCTCAATACCCAAGTGATTCAAATTGCCGGTGGCCTAGCGCAATCCGTTTGAAATATCCCTGACCGAAGTGCTTTTGGCAAAATGACAAAAAAGCATCGAAACCAGGTGCGTCCAACTGTCGAACCCCTTGTTGCGGTAGTCCGTCTTTCTTTCCTTGACCAACTTCTTAAAAACTCCACGGTCTATTTTGCGGATGATTTGAAAAAATAATGTGTAATTTGCCATTGGAGGTCGGGCGTTTGTTTCAATCTCAAAGATCAAAAAATTGATCCGAGAGAAACCCCGCCTCCGTTTTTCTATTTAGGACGCTATTGATAAAGATTGATTTAATTTCCGGAAGAAATGGTTCCGCTTTACCTTATGTAGTGAATTGCAGCTTTAAAACAGTCGGGTTATATTCTTCCTGCAATTGCTCTTGCAGTTTAACGGCAACTTCATAATCGAATTCTAGTCTGATCATTGTTGGTGGAGGATACTGAAATCACTTCTTTTCGACATTCTCCGCCCCTCTTTACCCGAGCGCCTTCACCCATTCCTCCGGCACTGGCACCGTTTCACCCGTTGCGTGGTTTATGCACACCACCACCGATTTTCCCACGGTGCACTCCACCCACGCGCTCTCCACTTCTTTCGAAATGAGATATTCGATCGTCAGGCTCTTGCGGCCCACAGCGGAAACCCACACCTCAATGTGCGCCCGATCGCTCAGCAGCACCGGCGCTTTGTAATCGATTTCATTTCGGGCCAAGATGATGCCGTGCCGTTCCCAATCCCAAGCCGTACCCGCGATATCGTTGAAGAATTGCAGTCTACCTTCTTCGAAATAAGTGAGGTACACGGCGTTGTTCACGTGCCCGTACACGTCCAAATCGTTGAAGCGAATGTGCAAGGGATAGCTGCGTCTCAAAGGTGTTCGCATGGCAATTTCGCCCTTGGTTCGGACCCTTACGTGATCGGGTTCATGATCACGCTGAACACCGTGATGCTGTTCGGGTCGCGGTCGTAAAACAATTTGTCCAGCGCCGACTGTACGTTTTTCGCGCTGAAATACGAAGTGTGCAGATTTCCGTCCCCCGCCTTGCGCCACTGAATGGTAAACGTGCTTTCCTTGTCCTTGTAATTGCGAACGTAAGCCAGCATGTTTTTCAGCGCATCGAGCTTGTCGTAGCCCGTTTCCACGTGAAACAGAAACGACTGGTTGTGCCGGGGGTTCAGGGTCACGATGTGCAGCTGCACCTTGCCGTTCGCTTCTTCAAAATTGTATATCAATCCGTTGGAGCCCAGGCCGATGAACTGTTCAATCTCCTTCTGGATGCGAGCCATTTCCACGTTCTTATCTTCCATGGCGACGGGTGGGGTTAGGGTTTTTGTGGGTGTGTCCTCTTAAGTCACGTCAAACTTACTAAACTCAGAATTGTTGCTTCGGAATTCAGGCACCATTTCTTTCATCTTTCGCACCAAGGCGTCGTTGTCTTGTCGTCCCACGTATTCCATCAGCGATTCCAATCCCTCTTTCACTTCCTCGTACGGCCGCCCTTGAACTTGGGCGATCTTGATTTGCGGGTGGTGTGTCGGCAGGGAATTTTCCTCCGTGGCCAACAGCTCCTCATACAGTTTCTCTCCCGGGCGCAAGCCCGTGATTTTGATGCGGATGTCGTCGTTCAAGCGCAGTCCGCTCAAGCGGATCATCTGCTTGGCCAGGTCGATGATCTTCACCGATTCCCCCATGTCGAAAACGAAAATCTCCCCTCCCTTCCCCATGGTTCCCGCTTCGAGCACCAAGGAGCAGGCTTCGGGGATGATCATGAAGTACCGCGTCACTTCCGGATCGGTCACGGTAACGGGGCCACCGTTCTCGATCTGCTTTTTGAACAGCGGAATCACCGAGCCGTTGCTGCCCAAGACGTTTCCGAATCGAGTAATTACGAATCGGGTCTTTCCCCGTCCGCTGGAGCTGCGGCAGTACAACTCGGCGATGCGCTTCGATCCACCCATGACGTTGGTCGGGTTCACTGCTTTGTCCGTAGAGATCATCACGAATGTGTCCACTTCGTATTCCAGGCTTAGGTCCACCACGATGCGCGTGCCCCATACGTTGGTCATCACCGCTTCCGAGGGGTTGCTTTCCATCAGAGGTACGTGTTTGTACGCCGCGGCGTGAAATACCATCTCGGGCCGGTAGGTGGAAAAAAGGTTGTCCATTCGCCGTTCCCTGCGGATATCGCCCACGACCACTTCCAGATTCAAGTCCGGAAAGTCCGATCGCAGATCGTGTTCGAGCTCGAATATCGCCGATTCGGCTTGGTCAAGGGCCACGAGCAGTCCGGGTCGGTGCTTCGCCACTTGGCGCGCCAATCCGCTGCCGATAGATCCGGCGGCACCCGTTATCAAAATCGTCTTCCCCTTGATCGACTTTTCCACCAAGCTGTTTTCCAGTTTGATCACCTCTCGGCCCAACAGGTCTTCAATGCGCACCTTCTGAATCTGCCTGAAGCTGAGCTGCCCGTTGATCCAGCGGTTTACCGGCGGCACGTTCAACACGTCCACCTCGTATTTCAATGCCGTGGAAATCACGCGCCGCCTGTTTTCCGGACGCGGATTTTGTATCGACACGATCAAGTGCGCGATGTCCTTGCCTTCGAGCACCTCCCTCATCCTGTCGGTGTGGAATATCCGGATGCCTTCCGCGCGCTTGCCCTGCTTGTGCGGGTCGTCGTCCAGAAAGGCCACTACGCGGTACTTCGTGCCCGCGTCCCTGTCGAGGGTGCGCTTGGTGATCAGCCCCGCCTCGCCGGCACCGTAAATCACCACTTTTTCCCGCTCGCTGCGCGGGTTGCGCAATTCGAGATAGGCCATTTTAACCCCCAGACGGAAAACGATCAGGAAGACAGAGGCCAGCAGACCGTCGATCACCAGAATGGAAAACGGAAGGAAGTACGAGCCGTCCCACAGATAGTATTTCAGAGGGTTGAACACGGCCATGAGCAATGTGCCCGACCACACCACCTTCAGGATCCGCACCGAGTCTTGCGTGCCGGTATACCGAATAATGCCCGCGTAAGTGGTGCCTATCAAAAACGACAGAATGCGCACGATCATGTAAATGGGAAATGCGAAAACCAAAGGGCCTACTTCGGACGAAGGGATACGGAATTCGAAGCGGAGCATGTAGGCACCGAAGAGTGAACACATGACCAAAGCCGTATCGATCAGAAAAACTGTCCAACGCGGAAGATTCTGTCCTGAAAACTGCATTTCTCGCTGTGGCGGTAAGGGGCTCAAATATACGATTAATCCAACCCGGCATTCCCGACCCCCCCGCCGGAAAACATTACCTTTGCACTCACTGAAATCAAGATCCACCATGAAGAAAACCCCAGTCCACCACAAGCACGTGGAACGCGGTGCCAAGATGGTACCCTACGCCGGATTCGAAATGCCGGTGCAGTACGCCGGAGTCAATGAAGAACACCGCACCGTACGCACCAAATGCGGACTCTTCGACGTCTCCCACATGGGAGAGTTTTTCGTCCGCGGCGAAGGAGCGTTGCCGCTTTTGCAGTACATCACTACGAACGACGCATCCAAGATCAAGGAAGGCGGCATCCAATACACCTGCATGCCCAACGGAAAAGGCGGCATCGTGGATGACCTGCTGATTTACCGCATGGGTGAACAGGAGTATATGCTGGTGGTCAACGCGTCGAACATCGACAAGGACCTGGAATGGATCAACGAACACAACACCTTCGGTGCCGAAGTGGAGAACCGCAGCGACGAGATCGCACTGTTCGCACTTCAAGGGCCGGAAGCGGAAAGCGTTCTCGCTCATCTCACCGACACCGAAGTTCGGGGCATGAAATACTACACGTTCACTACGGGAGAAGTGGCGGGCATCGAGGGCACCATCATTTCCGCGACCGGATACACCGGTTCGGGCGGGTTTGAATTGTACGTGCCCGCGGATCGTGCCGTCGAACTCTGGGACCGCATTTTGGAAACCGGCCAACCATACGGCATCGCACCCGCCGGACTGGCCGCCCGCGACACCCTCCGCCTGGAAATGGGTTTCTGCCTCTATGGCAACGACATCGACGAAAGCACTTCGCCCATCGAAGCCAATCTGGGGTGGATCACCAAATTCACCAAGGATTTCATCGATGCCGAACGACTTCAAAAACAGAAGGAAGAAGGCACGGAGCGACGACTGATCGGTTTTGAACTCAAAGGCAGGGGAGTGCCTCGCCAATCTTATAGAATCGTTACCGAAAACGGCGAGGACATCGGCGTCGTGACTTCCGGAACCATGGCTCCTTCCCTTGGAAAGGCCATCGGAATGGGATACGTGAAAACCGATTTCCGACAACCGGGTACCGAAATATTCATCGAAGTACGCGACAAAAAAATTCCGGCAGAAGTGGTGAAAACGCCGTTTTATAAGGGTGGGTGAATGTCTGAAGTAGGAAATCCTCAAAAATTCCGCGTGGAAGTCTGCTTCTCACCGGAAGAATTCGACCTGTACAAACAAGAGTACGAATCGGTGGTGGTCATCGACGTGCTTCGTGCCACCAGCGCCATCTGCACGGCGTTCGAGCACGGTGCGGAATCGGTCATCCCCGTGAGGAATATTGAAGAGGCCCTGGAATACAAAGAGAAGGGGTTTATCGTGGGGGCGGAGCGCAACGGAAAAGTGGTGGAAGGATTTGAATTCGGGAACTCCCCGTACGACTACATGAACGAGAACGTGAAAGGCCAATCCATCGTGCTCACCACCACCAACGGGACCAAGGCCATTCACAAAGCGGCCAAGACGCATAGGGTATTCATCGCTTCTTTTCTCAATTTACAAGCGGTGATCGATTTCCTGATCCGCGAGCCCCAAGACGTCCTCCTTCTCGCTTCGGGCTGGCAGGGAAAATTCAACCTCGAAGACAGCATTTGTGCGGGCGCCATATCCGAAGCGCTGCTCGAATCGGGAAAGTACGAAAGCGATGAAGACTCAACCATCGCCTCCTTGTTCCTGTTTAAAAAGGCAAAGCGCAATTACTGGGGATTCCTCAAAGCGTCGTCGCACAGAAGAAGGCTCCGAAACCTCAATCTCAACCGCGACATCAAATATTGTTTGACCCCAAACCAAACCGAAATCATTCCTGTTTACCGAGAGGGTCAACTGGTAAAAATGTAGGGCATGGGAGTAGCTGAAAATATCCGCCGCATCCAAGATGAAGTGGGTGATGCGGTCATCGTCGCCGTATCGAAATACAGCGAAGATGACGAAGTTCAAGAAGCATACGACGCCGGTCACCGCGACTTCGGCGAAAACAAAGCACAAGACCTCGACGTGCGCCGTCACCGATTTCCGCCCGACGTCCGTTGGCATTTCATCGGGCATCTGCAGCGCAACAAGGTGAAGTACATCGCCCCGTACGTGCATTTGATACACGGTGTGGACAGTGAAAAGCTGCTGGTGGAGATCAACAAACAGGGGAAGCGCAACAACCGCGTGATCGATTGCCTTTTGCAAATACACATCGCCGAGGAAAGCGCCAAGTTCGGTTTGTCGCCCGAAGAGGCGGTGGACATTACCCACTCGGAAAAAGCGGCCGGATTGGAATACATCCGCGTCGTCGGGCTGATGGGCATGGCCACCAATACCACCGACGAGGCGAAAGTCGGCGCGGAATTCGAAGGTCTGGCCGAATTGTTCCGGCGCTTGAAATCCGCTGAATTGCCGGGCAATATGCGCATGGAAATCCTGAGTATGGGCATGACGCAGGATTATCCCTTGGCGATCGAGCACGGTTCCAACATGGTGCGCATCGGATCGGCCATCTTTACGCAGAAACTCAGAAAAAACTGATGGACAAGGACCAATCCAAAGACGAAAAAAACTCTTCATCGAAGAAAATGAGCCGGTTCGATTCGCTTATCGCCGATTTGCACTCCACCGACGCGAAGATCGTCATGGATGCCTTGGCGCGCATGCCGAAACAAGGGAAGGCCGCCGCCATCCAACCCATGATCAAAACGAAATTGGCTTGGCCCGACAACCCCGAAATACAAGCCGCGATCGATAAAATTCTCAAGGAACTCAAAGTGGAAGCCGCCGTGCCGACGCTGATCGAAGCCTTGGACAACCCCGAGTTCGACTCGGAACGTGCCTACATCATCTCTCTGTTTTGGAATACGGGCTTGTTTCCCGTCGAGTACTTCGAAACCCTCATCCGGCACGCGTTGCGCGGCGATTACATGGTCGCCTTCGAAGTGCTGACCGTCATCGACAACAGCGAAGACCAACCCGACGTGGACACGCTACAGCAGATGCTCCTCGACGTCGACGAATACGTGGATCGAAACCCGGCCGCACCGCATTCCTCAGTCCTCCG
The DNA here is from genome assembly GCA_964574635.1 of uncultured Cryomorphaceae bacterium. Taxonomy (GTDB): domain Bacteria; phylum Bacteroidota; class Bacteroidia; order Flavobacteriales_D; family Cryomorphaceae; genus CAZNOG01. The sequence goes on from CAZNOG010000011.1 coordinate 35,051, forward strand.
CCGCCTGCAGGAGGTGATCAAGGAAAAATACAACGTCTAAAACCCACCTAACCATGCGCTCGCAAATCACTACCAAAAGACATCCGCGTTCATCTGCGGAGATTTCATTCCGTCGTTTCCTTCCGATTTTTCCGGCTCTCGCCTTGTTCTTGGCGGCCTGCGGCGGAAATCCGTCCACCGATGAAGAAAACCTATCTGAAGCCGAGACGGCGGACCGGGTCGAGAACACCCGCTTCACTATCGAAACCGTGAGCTACTCCGCAACGGAAGAAGATTGTGGATTGGAAGATTGCACCAATATCAAGGTCGAAATTCCCCAATTGCGCGGTGAAGACGACGCCGTGGCGGAGAAAATCAACACCGCGGTGGAGGAGCAATTCCGGGAGATGGTGAAGGCGAGATTGCCCGAACCGATGAACGCTCCTTGGGATGTCATGATGGACAGTTTTATGCAAGGTTTCGAGATGTTCGAGTTGGAATTTCCCGGCTCCACGCAGAAGTGGTTCCTCCACATCGACGGCAACGAGAGCCGAATTTCAGGTGATCGTTTCATCCTCCACATCACTGATGAGGAGTACATGGGCGGCGCCCACCCCAATTCGTACGTGATCCTGAAGACGTATGATTTGAATACGGGCAACGAAGTGGACGTCTTGAGAGAGTTCGACCTCCCGACGTTGGAGCGCGTGGCGGAGGAACATTTTCGGCGGGTGCGCGGCCTGGAGGCGGATGCGCCATTGAACGACAGGGGACTCATGTTTCCCGATGGTCGCTTCACCGTGGCCGAGAACTTGGCCGTAGTGGGCGATACCCTTCTCATGATCTACAATCCGTACGAGGTGGCCGCGTACAGCGAAGGCTACACCTATTTGAACATCCCCCTTTCGGAGCTTCGGGAAACCGATCGCACGGCGGAAATGAACTGAGCTTTTCCAGGCCCGAATTCTTCCAAACGAAAAAACCCCGACTCGTTAGTCGGGGTTTTGCGATTTCATCCGTGACGCGTGTTCGTTTAAGGGGATGCTAGGGGTGAAATCGTGTGTAGGGGAGGTCTTCATGCGGCAAAAAATTCCAAGGCGGGCGATGGGGGGCCGATTCCATCGGCCCCCATAGCCTTTACCCTGATGGCGTACTTCTTTCCGGGGGTCAGTCCGGAGATTACGCAGCGCGCTTTGGTCGTAAATTCGGTGGTCTTCCACGTCCCGCCGGCCGTGATGGGGCGGATTTCGACGTGGTAATTTTTGCTGTTCGGAACGGGTTTCCAGCGGAAGATGATTTCGCCCACGGTGTCCGTTCGTTTGATGATCGGCGTTTGGGGCGCCGTCATCGGTTGGGGTTGGTTGTTTCTTTTGCGGAGTTCGAATCCCGCTTTCAGCACGACGTTTGGGTCGCCGGCGGCTTCTACGTCGACGTACCCCGCGATCGTTCTGATCTTGTCGTCCAAGTCCTTTTCACACAGATTTCGAGCGGCGATCGCGCGTTTGTCGCCGTATTCGGCGAGCTCGATCGCTTTTTCGAGGGCGGTTCTCGAGGCGCCCAGCGAGTCCAAAAAGGCCTTGGCCTTCTTCGACCGGTCAAACGGCGCGGTTCCTCTCATCGACCTTTCTATGTGTTTTGCTTTTTCCACTTTCTGACGTGCGTTCAATCCACGCAACCCGATTTTTGTTTTCTGCATTTCCCAACGGCTGTGTCGGCGGTATGCACTCGATACGCGAATGAGCCTTGCTGGGTTTCACGCGAATGGGAATTTTTGTTGAACGCCTCTCGGAAAACTTCGACGGCGTGACATGGAAAGTTCGGTGCGACGCGACATTATGCAATCGATAATTCGAATTTTGCAAGAGCATGGACAATGATTATCAGGAATTAATCGCGAGAGGTCGTTCGCGTGAGGGGGAAGGGCGGCATCCTTTTTTGGTCGGGGGGATGCGGATCGCAGCGTGCATACCGTGACGGGGGAACGCGTGTGCGCGCGTGGGAACCGCCTCCACGACCGAGAAAGATACAGCCCGAACACCGACTCCGCCCTGAAGACGAATTTCCCGATGTGGGGAAGTTTTCATTTAGCGTTTTACTTCTGCATGAAATTGATTTTTTTCGGGCGGAGGCGCGCCCAAAATATTGTAAATCAAATTGATATAAATATGCGCGAATTTTCGAATCCGGAGGGGAGCAATTTCCGCCTGGGCGTGCAACTTTGGCGGGAAAATAGGGTATTAAAGGAAATTCTTCCGTAACTTAGCCCTAATAGAAACCTAAACGTAGACTTATGGACAAAACCATAGAACCCGTAAATTTCAATGCCAGCCAAGAGCTCATCGAAAACGTAGGTGCCATTTTTGATAAACTTTCGAAGTTTCACGATCGCATCATCAGCCTCGATATTTATTTGAAATCAATGACGGAAACGCCGACTCGGGATAAAAAAGTGGAAGTGCGCGTATTCTTGCCGGGAAAAGACATTTTTGTGGAGCAGCAGTCAGAAACGTTCAAATCGGCTGCCCAACAGGCCTACGATCGCTTGAAAATCCTTTTGATCAAGGAGAAAGAAAAGCAAAGAGCCCATATTTAAGGCATGTATTCGCGGCGGAAACGCCTGCGATCGACCCCCGGCGAAAGCCGGGGGTTTTTTTGTGTGAATTTTTTAAATCGTGAAGTTCAGGTGGTTGTCAAGGTATCCACTTGATGTCGCTGAAATCGGGTTTGCGTTTTTCCAGGAATGCGTTGCGGCCCTCTTTGGCCTCCTCGGTCATGTACGCCAAGCGCGTGGCCTCGCCGGCAAATACCTGCTGGCCCACCATGCCGTCATCGGTGAGGTTGAAGGCGAATTTCAGCATTTTGATGGACGTGGGCGACTTGGCCAGGATTTCCAAAGCCCATTGGTACGCCGTGTCTTCCAGTTGATCTTGAGGTACCACGGCGTTCACCATGCCCATGTCGTAGGCTTCTTTCGCTGAGTAATTCCGACCCAGGAAAAAGATTTCCCGCGCTCGTTTTTGGCCCACCATTTTGGCGAGATACGCCGACCCGTACCCTCCGTCGAAACTCGTCACGTCGGCATCGGTTTGTTTGAAAATGGCGTGTTCTTCCGACGCCAGGGTCAGATCGCACACCACGTGCAGGGAGTGCCCGCCGCCTACGGCCCAGCCGGGTACAACCGCAATCACCACCTTCGGCATGAAGCGGATGAGGCGCTGCACCTCGAGGATGTTCAGTCGCGGCATGCCGTCATCGTCCACGTATCCTTGGTGGCCGCGGGCGCGCTGGTCGCCGCCGCTGCAGAAAGCCCAGCCACCGTCTTTTGGCGAGGGGCCTTCTCCCGAAAACAGCACCACGCCGATGGAAGGGTCTTCCCGCGCGTCGAGAAAAGCCTCGTACAATTCCTTCACCGTATGGGGCCGAAAGGCGTTGCGCACTTCGGGCCGGTTGAAAGCGATTCGCGCCACTCCACCGGCTTTTTTATACGTAATGTCTTCAAACTTTTTTACGGTTTTCCAGTCTGGTTTCGTCATGGTGTTTTCTTTTGGTCCTTCCGTACGTGCAGGGCGCCGGCGGATGGATGCATTCGTATTTGGGTTTTTGTGGGTGTGGCTCATCCCGGCAGGGAAGCCAATGAGCGAAGCCCTTCTTTTATCTTGTTTTCCAATTGTTCAGGCGTGAGATCGCAGGCGGCGGTATCGAACTTCTCGCCGGTCAGTTGCCCGTAAAGTTCCAAATATCGGCCGCTGATCTCCTCCACCCATTCGTCCGACATCTCGGGGGGAACCTGGTCTTCCTTGCCCTGAAAACCGTTGTCGAGCAACCATTGGCGCACGAATTCCTTGGACAATTGCCGTTGAGGTTCTCCGGCCGATTGCCGCTCTTCGTATCCCTCGGCGTAGAAGTACCGGGATGAGTCGGGGGTGTGGATCTCGTCCATCAACAAAATCCGGCCCTCGTAATGCCCGAATTCGTATTTCGTATCCACCAAAATCAAGTCGCGTTCGGCCGCCATGCGGGTTCCTCGATCGAAGAGGGTGTACGTGTACGCTTCGAGTTGGGCGTAATCCTCGGCCGAGACCAATCCTTTTCCGATGATGTCCGCGGCGGCGATGTCCTCGTCGTGTCCGACGTCGGCTTTGGTGGTGGGGGTGATGATGGGGTGGGGCAGTCGGTCATTTTCGCGGAGGCCTTCGGGCAACCGCACGCCGCATATTTCACGGCCACCGTCGCGGTAAATGCGCCAGGCGTGGCCGGCCAAATAGCCGCGGATCACCATTTCCACTTTGAGGGGAGTGCAGCGTTTTCCGATCGATACCGGTGGTGCCGGAACGGATTCGAGCCAATTGGGGCAAATGTCGGACGTTGCCTTCAGGAATTTTGCCGCCAATAGGTTGAGCACGCTCCCTTTGTACGGGATGGTGCGGGGCAGCACCACGTCAAAGGCCGAGATGCGGTCGGATGCCACCATGACCAATCGCCGGTCGCCGTAAGCATATACGTCGCGGACTTTGCCCCGGTGGATGAGTTCGAGGCCGGGGATGTTCATCGTGTCGTCAATTCGATTCATCGCCTTCGAGAATGTCGTCGAACGCCTTGACGATCCGTTTTACCAAAGGGTGGCGGATGACGTCCCTCTCGTCGAGTTGGACGAAACCGATGCCTTGGATGTCCTTCAGGTATTCCAGGGTGTTCTTCAGGCCGCTGTTTTGCTTTTTGGGCAAGTCGACCTGGGTGAGATCGCCGGTGATGACGAATTTCGCCGATGGGCCCATGCGGGTGAGGAACATTTTGAGTTGCACCAAAGTGGCGTTTTGAGCCTCGTCGAGGATGACGAATGCCTTGTCCAGGGTGCGTCCGCGCATGTAGGCCAGTGGGGCGATCTGTATCACGCCGGTGTCGAGGTATTCCCGCAGGCGCTCGGCGGGGATCATGTCTTGCAACGCGTCGTAGAGGGGTTGCAGGTAAGGGTCGAGTTTGTCTCGGAGATCGCCGGGCAGGAAGCCGAGGTTTTCACCCGCTTCCACGGCCGGGCGAGTCAGGATGATTTTGCGCACTTCCTTTCTCTTGAGCGCCCTCACCGCGAGGGCCACGGCGGTGTAGGTCTTGCCTGTGCCCGCGGGTCCGATGGCGAATACCATGCTGTCTTCGGCGATGGATTCCACCATACGGCGTTGGTTGACAGTGCGCGCGCGGACCTTCAAACCGCGGTTGCCGTGCACCAGAATGTCACTGCCGCCGTTGTCTTCCATCAGATCCATGTCCTGCAGCAGGATGCGCTCGATATTGCTCTCCGTGAGCTGGTTGTATTTTTCCAGATGTTGGATCAGGAGGGAGAGTTTCTGTTCGAAGACGTCCACTTGCTCGGCTTCTCCAAGCGCTTTTATGGAATTTCCCCGGGCGATGAGTTTCAACTTGGGGAAATGCTTGGAAATGAAGTGGAATTTCTTGTTGTTGACCCCGAGCAATTCCCTCGGATCTACGCTTTCAATGGGAATGATTCTTTCGTTCAATACGTTTTGGTGTGAGTGGCGAAACCGGGCGTATTTCGCGGTTCCTCCATTTAAAATTAACTACTTTTGACCCCAAAAGTAAAGAATATTTCGGCCGCAAATGGGCGCGCCATCAACGATAATTGCCGGCAATGCGCATTTTGACCTTGACATCCGATCTGGGTACGCAAGACTATTACCTCGCGGCCGTGAAGGCGAATGCCCGGCGCTTGATGCCGGATGTGGAATGGATCGATATTTCCAACCACATTCCCCCCTTCGACATGGGCAAAGCCGCCTTCGTGTTGGGCAATGTGTGGCGAGAGTTTCCGCCGAATACCGTCCACCTGATCGGGGTTGATACGGATTGGTCCAAGGACACGCCGTACGTGATCGTGAAGAAAGACGAAAACTACTTCATCGGCACGGACAACGGTTTTTTCTCCCTGCTTTTCCACGGCGAACCGGCCGACGAAGTGTGGACTATCCGCTTGGAAGGCGATGAAGACCCTAAATTTCCCCTGAAATCCATTTTTATCCCCGCTGCAGCCCGGCTGTTGAACGGCGAATCGCCGGCGGGATTTTCAGAGCGCGTGGACCGGTACAAGCGGCGTCAGTCACTGCAGCCGGTTACCGCCGAAGGAAACATCCGCGGAATGGTGATCTACGTCGATGCGTACGGAAACGTCATCACCAACATCACCCGGCCTTTTTTCGAGCAATTCGTGGGCGACAAACCCTTTCGCATCCTGCTGAGGAGGGGAGACCACGACTTGGAACGCATTTCCACCACGTACGGTGAGGTGCCTCCGGGCGACAAAGTGGCGATTTTCAATTCGGCGGGATACCTGGAAATCGCGATCAATCGCGGCGTGAAGGGCAGTGGAGGAGGAGCATCCGAACTCTTGGGACTGCGGGAAAACGACATCATCCGAATCGAGATCGACGTGGATTCCCCGGCGGGATTCGGATTTTAGTCACACCCACGAATCTCTTCAAAACCGACCTATCGCCCCGCGAAATGTCCAATGAAAAGAAGTTCCGATCCCTGTCGCTCACCGGCAGATTCCGCCACCTGAAAAAGGAGGGCAAGTATTTGGATACCCGTTTTTTCGGGACGTATCAGGTGCATCTGTACGAGGTGGAAGGATTTTTTGCGGAGGTGTGGGTACGGCTGGATTTCGAGGAAGTGGTTTGGATCGAAATCGCGTCATCCGAGCAAGTGGCCGAAAACTACGCAGGCAATATCGACTTGAACGACAGTCTGGGACTATGAATTCCAGAGCTCCCAGCTCCTTTCGGCTTGTGTGTGCAGCATTTGCAACCCGTTGATGGTCTGGGCGCCGGCTTGTTTTCCTTCCCGCAAAAAAGCGGTTTCTTCGGGGTTGTACACCAAATCGAAAAGCAAGTGATCTCGCGTGAGTGCCCGGTAGGGAATGTCGGGTTTGGTGTCGACGTCGGGCCATGTGCCCAAGGGCGTGGTGTTGACGATGAGAAGGTGAAAAGCCACGGCGTTTTCGTTGATGGCCGCGTAGCCGATATCACCCCTTTGGCCGGGATTTCGGGATACCACCAGCGTTTCGATACCCAATCGATTCAACACGTATTTTACGGCTTTGGCGGCACCGCCCGACCCGAGGATGAGGGCCCGCTCCATGCCGTGGGCCAAAAAAGGTTTTATGGATATATGAAAACCGTCGACGTCGGTGTTGTAGCCGATCGTCCGACCGTCACGGATGACCACCGTATTGGCCGCACCGATGGCTTCCACGGCGGGGTCGAGCTGGTCGAGATGGGGGAGGATTTCCGTTTTGTACGGGATGGTGACGTTCAGTCCCGCCAATTCGGGAATGCGACGGATGAGTTCTTTTATCTCGCCGGCATCTTGGATTTCGAAATTGTCGTAACGCGCGTCGATGCCGAGTTTTCGGAACTTTTCCGTAAAATATTTTTGGGAAAAGGAATGAGCCAAGCTCCGCCCGAGCAGACCGTAGCGCTTCATGTCAATCGTCCTTTGGGCCGAATCGATCGAGAACGGCGATGATGAGGATGCCTACCGCGAACATGACGAGGGCCAGCCCCCACTGCGAGGGTTCGCCGGCGATTTGTTCGTAAGTGCCCGGCCATACGTTTCTCTCCAAGAGGGGAACGATCTCTTCGTTCGGTTCGCCCGGGTGCTTCACGAAGACTTCGATGACCTCCTTCCACGGCCAAATTTTGTTGAGTGAACCCAGCAAGAAGCCGCTCAGCAGCGCCACGGTGATGTCGTGGAAGCGTTTAAACATGAATTTAAGCACCCTGCTGAAAGATAGTATTCCCACGACGCAGCCGACTGCGAAAACCGCCAGCGGCACTACGTCGAATTCACTGACCGCGGCCATGACGGTGGTATACGAGCCCATGAGAAGCAGGATGAAACTTCCGGAAATGCCGGGGAGAATCATGGCGCATATGGCGATCATACCGCTGATGAACAAGTAGAACAGCGAACCGGGATTGGTGGTGGGCGGAAGTGTGGTGATAATATAAGCGATGATGGCACCGACGACGAAGCTCAGTATTTTGGACACGGTCCACCGCGGGACTTTGCGGGCAACCAGTGGAATACTGGCCAGCACCAAGCCGAAGAAGAAAGACCACACGGCGACGGGTTGGGTATCGAGATAATGCACGATGATTCCGGCGAGTGATGCGATGCTGGTCAAGATTCCCGCGATGAGCACGAGAAGGAAGGTGCCGTTTACGGCTCTCCAAAACGCCACCGGACCTTGGCGGAAGAGGATTTTTAAAGATTTCGCATTGAATCTGTTGATGGTGTCGATCAACTCTTCGTAGATGCCCGTGATAAAGGCGATGGTTCCGCCGGAAACTCCCGGTACCACGTCTGCCGCCCCCATGGCAATGCCTTTGAAAAACAGCAGAACTCTGCTCTTTAGTTCTTTCATCAGTACACGTCCAGGTTGGGGTCTATTTCGTTGGCCCAGGCTTCGAGACCCCCGCAGAGGTAGTAGAGGTTGTCGTAGTGTTCATCCACTTCCAGGGCGCGGACGGCGGCGGCGGAGCGCTTTCCCGAGCGGCAGCAAAGCACCACCGGACCCTGGCGTCTGATTTCCGCGCATCGGCTTTTTAAATCGGCCAGTGGGATGTGAAGGTCGGTAATGGTGCCCGAATCCGTTTCGTAGTCTTCCCGGAGGTCGACGATCATCACGTCTTCCCCTTTGTCCAATCGGGCCTTGAGTTCTGTGGGCGAGATTTCTTTCATTTTTTCGGGAAAAGATCCGCGATTCATCCGGTCGCGAAAGCGGGAATGCCCTGACTTGAGCGACTGCGCCTTTACGGGCGCATGGAATCTGCGATTTTCTCGGGCAAATATTCAAAAAATGTATCACCCCGCAATCCCAAACGGAGGGTTTCGAGTGGAATGACGTCGTTGGGGGCGATGTTGCCGAGGTTTACGTTGGCGCCGATCAATTTGATGAACCACACCTGCTGGGCTTTTTGTGGCGATTCCCACAGGATGTTTTCGGCTTTGACTTTGTCGAGGATCTTGTTGACCAACACCACGTGCGCCGTGCCGTTTGGCCGGTAAATGCCCACGTTGCCGCTTTCCCGCGCTTCGGCGATGACTTTCCACGAGCCGGCTTGCAGTTCGGTGTCCATCATTTTCACCCACTTGGACGGGGCGATCAGGATTCCTTCTTCCTTGGATCCCACTTCCGACAACACGGTAAAGTTTTTGGCCAGTCGGTGAATGTAGTCGAGCTTCACCTCGTGTTCCAGATGGATGGAGCCGTCGGAGACTTCGACGGTTTTCAGCCCGAGTTGGTCGAGAAGGCGTAGGTAGTCTTCAAACATGTCGCGAACCACGAAAGCTTCGAAGAGCGTACCGCCCATGTAGACTTTCATGCCGGCGTCGTGGTAAAGTTTTATCTTCTCCTTGAGGTTTTTGGTCAGGTAGGAAGTCCCGAAACCCAATTTGATGATGTCGGTCAAGTCGCCGTTTGCATCCAGAAAAGATTCCGCTTCGGATAAGCTCAGGCCTTTGTCCATGACCATGGTCAATCCATGGGTACGGGGCCGGGGCGTCCTTTCCGGAATAAAGGGCAATTCAAAGTTCATTTTCGCCTTGCGCTTGGGTATGCAATTCAATTAGCGCTGCAATATTCGGAAAATACAACACATCCCGAAAGATGGTGAGGAAGTATTTTATTCCATCCGGGTCTACCAGTGCCGCGTCGTGAAAAGAGGATTCGGCTTCCACCAAGCGCCTGTTGAGGATGAGCAGTTTGATGTGATGCCATTTCAAATCGGTGGTATTGCCGAGTTTTTCCATGCCTTCTTCGGCGGTGGCGAGTGCTCGGGCATTTTCGCCTTGTCCTTCGAGCACCTCCACCATTCCAATCCAGGCGTCTTCGTCCGTGTAATCGCTGTCGAGCAGTTCGGAGTAGTGTTTTTCGGCATCTTGGTATTCCCCCAATTGCAGGTGCGTTTCCGCCAAGACGTGTTGGGTATCGGAATTGAAGATGTCTTTGTTGTACGCTTCGAGGTAATACGACAGGGCGGTTCTCAAATCGCCGGCTGCTTCCCGGATGGCGCCCAGGCCCATGATGGCGTCGATAAAGTCGGGATCGAGCTCCAGGGCTTTTCGGTAGTTTTCCTCAGCTTCGGCGAGAAGGCCCAAGCTTTCCTGGCATTCGGCCAGAGAGGTGTACAGCATGGGGTTTTCCGGGTCGTGCACCAATCCTTCGCGAAAAGCTTCGATGGCTTTCTCGCCTTCTTCGAGCACCAGATGGAGGTGGGCTTTCAGGATGTGGCCGCCGGTGAAGTCCTCGGCGATGGCCAAGGCGTAGTCCACCGATTCGATGGCCTTTTCCTGAAGTCCGAGTTTGTCGAACAGCATGGCCAAATTGTACCACGCGATGTGATTGTAGGGGTACTTGTCGATGTATTCTTGGAAAAATTCGACTCCTCCTTCCAAATCGTTTTTCATCTCGTAGCAAAACCCGATCTCGAACAAGGTGGGTTCGAATTCGGGATTGATCTCCAAGGAGGCCTTCAGACTGTTGATGGCCCCGTCGTAATCGTGCGCCAACTCTTGCTCATAGGCCAAGTCGAGATAGATTTCCTCTTTGTTGTCGGGCGTCCATTCCAGAGCTTGCATCAAGCACTCCTTGGATGATTCGTGGTCGTTGAGGTTTCTGTGGATGACCGACTTGAAGATCAACAAATCCGTGTTGGTCGGCTCCATGGCCAGGATGTGGTCGAGAATTTTCAGAGCCATCCGGGGTTCCCGTCTCATCACCAATACCTGCGCCTTTTTCAGGAGAAGAACGGTGTTTTTGGGGAACAATTCCAATCCATACTCGATGGCCCTCAGAGCCATGCGTTCGTTGAACCGGTCGAGGTAGTGGTCGGTGATGTCTTCCAACTCCTCGACGTCAAAATAGTACGATGCATTCTGTTTCACCATCTTTTCGAATCGCGGAATGCTTCCACCCGCGTGATCCGAAAAGAAATTATTCGACGACTTCATCATAAGTTTCCTTGTATGGGGAATAACCAAATGTATGAAATGCGCATGGCCTTATCCACCCCTCTGCCCGGAATATTGCCACAGACCTTGTTGATAACTCCCATTCCTTATCTCCGCTGCTCATTGAATCGGGTGCAAAGATACGCAAATTGGCCTCCCCGCGCTTTGTTTCGGCATAAACCGCCGGTGGGAAAATGCGCGAAACGGCCGTAGGTCATGCCCGGCCTGCGGTGGGACCGGAGGCAAAAGAAAATTTAACTTTGCCACCCCGAATTTTGATTCGTCTTTCCCTCTTCGGGCGGGCCGAGTCATTTAAAATCCAATTGCCTTGACACTCATCACTTCCATATCGGGTATTCGCGGAACCATCGGCGGTAAACCCGGCGATAATCTTACCCCAGTAGACATCGTGCGCTTTACGGCGGCTTTCGTCGATATGATGACCCACCCACAAAAACCCAAAAACGGCGAACGCATAAAAATCGTTGTCGGCCGCGATGCACGCATGAGCGGCGACATGGTTTCGCGCTTGGTGATCGGTACGCTTATCGCCTCGGGTGTCGACGTGGTGGATCTTGGGTTGAGCACCACTCCTACGGTGGAGGTGGCCGTTCCGAGGGAAAAGGCCGACGGGGGCATTATTCTGACCGCCAGTCACAACCCGGTGCAATGGAACGCCCTGAAACTCCTGAACGCCGACGGTGAATTTATCGACGGGGACCAAGGATTGAGGTTGCTGGAGTTGGTGAAAGCGGGGGATTTCGATTTTGCGGAAGTCCGTGAATTGGGCACTTGCACCACCGACGATTCGTACCTGGATAAGCACGTGGCAATGGTGGTTGATCATCCCCTGGTCGACGTGGAGGCCATCCGCAACGCGGATTTCAAGGTGGCCGTCGACGCGGTCAATTCCACCGGAGGTATTTTCGTCCCGGCGCTGTTGGATGCGCTGGGCGTGAGGCGAGTGGAAAGATTGTATTGCGACCCGACGGGTGATTTTCCGCACAATCCCGAGCCGTTGCCGGAGCATTTGGCGGAGCTTTCGAAAGTGGTGAAGGGGGAAAGGTGCGATTTGGGAATCGTCGTGGATCCTGACGTGGACAGGCTGGCATTCGTTTGTGAGAACGGGGAGGTGTTTGGTGAAGAATACACGCTGGTGGCCGTGGCCGATTACGTTTTGGGCCGATCCGGCGGTGGGAATACGGTGTCGAACCTGTCTTCGACGCGTGCTCTCCGCGACGTGACCGAAAAACACGGGGGGCAATACTCAGCCTCGGCCGTGGGTGAAGTGAACGTGGTGAAGAAAATGAAGGAGACCAACTCTCTGATCGGCGGGGAAGGCAACGGAGGGATCATCGATCCGACTTTGCATTACGGCCGGGACGCCTTGGTGGGAATCGGGCTTTTTCTGTCGCATCTGGCCCGAACAGGGAAAACAATGACGGAATTGCGCGCCTCGTATCCCGATTATTTCATGTCCAAGAATAAAATCGAGCTGACCCCCGGCATCGACGTCGATTCTTTGCTCGACGAAATGGCCGAGCGGTACGCGGGAGAGTCCGTAAACCGCGTGGATGGCGTGAAAATCGACTTTGCCGACCGCTGGGTGCACCTTCGGAAATCGAATACCGAACCCATCATCCGAGTGTACAGTGAGGCTCCGACGCGGGAGGAAGCAATCCAATTGGCGGAGCGAATCATGGAAGAAATAAAATCAGCGGTTTCGTAAATTTGTGGATATGACTGAATCGAGAACCGTCTATTTCGACAACGCGGCCACCACTCCGGTGGCCCCGGAAGTCGTGGAGGCCATGATGCCCTTTCTGACCGAGCACTTCGGAAACCCGTCGAGCACCCATCAATTCGGGCGGAAGGCGAAATCGGCATTGGAAATGGCGCGCAAGTCCATCGCAAAGCATCTGGGATGTTCGCCCATGGAGATTTGCTTTACTTCGGGAGGTACGGAGGCCGACAACATGGCCATCGTCGGCGCCATCCAAGAGCTGGGCGTTCGGCGCATCATTTCGTCGCCTATCGAACACCACGCGGTGTTGCATACTCTGGAACATTGTGCCGCGGATTTTGACGTGGAAGTGGTGAACGTGAGGCTGACCGAGCAAGGTCACGTCGACACCGACCATCTGAAAGAACTGCTTTCCGACAAGGAAAAGAAAACCATGGTTTCGCTGATGCATGCGAACAACGAGATCGGCACCATGATCGATTTGGAGCAGATCGCGAATATCTGTGCCAAGAAGCAGGGGCTGTTTCATTCGGACACCGTGCAAACCATGGGGCATTACCGCATCGATTTGCGGAGGACGCCACTGCACTTCCTTACCGGATCGGCGCATAAATTCCACGGCCCCAAAGGGGTGGGATTCCTCTACATCAATAAGGAAATCCATATCGACGCCCTGATCCGCGGCGGTGCGCAAGAGCGGAACCTCCGCGCGGGCACGGAAAACGTGGCCGGAATCGTGGGTATGAGCAAGGCGCTGGACATCGCCTGTGAGAACATGAACGAGCACGCGGAAAGAATCGCCCATTTGAAAGAGTATATGAAGTCGGCGATGGAATCCTCCATTCCGGGAATCACTTTTCACGGGTGTCCGGAACGCAGCCTGTACACGGTTTTGAACGTGGGTCTCCCCCCGATGGAGCACCCCGAAATGCTGCTGTTTTTGCTCGATATCGACGGCATCGCCTGCTCCGCGGGGAGCGCGTGTTCGAGCGGCAGCAACCAAGGTTCCCACGTTTTGCGCGCCCTGGACTACGAGGGTGAAGGCCCGGGAGTGCGCTTCAGTTTCAGCCGTTACAACACGTTTGAAGAAGTGGACTACGTGGTGAGCCGCCTGAGGCATCACTTGGGGTTGTCCGCTAATTCCGAGCTTCGGAAATCGGACGGAGTGATGATTTGAAGCCTTCGGGTGGCGCCGGATACTTTTTCGAAAATCTTACGGGAATTCAACTCCGCGCGGGAAATATCCGTCCGACGGCAATGTGCTACAGGATGATGATTTTCTTTGACGCCGATCGTCCGTCTTCAAGCGTGGCGACGATGACGTACACCCCGCTCTTCAAGTGCAAATCCACCGAGCGGGCGGGATCTTGAACCATGGGCTCGTCCATCAATTGCCCCAATGGATTGTACAGCGTCAGCGATTTGATCTTTTCCGCTCCTTTGTTTTTCACCGTGATCGCACCGTAGGAAGGTTGTGGGTACACCGTCAGTTCGAAGGGATGATCCACTACCTCGGGGTCTTTGGTTCGCGGTTCACGCACGGTCAAGATTTGATTGCTCTCGACGTCGTACAGTCTCTGGAACCTCCTGCTTGGCCAGTGGATGAGGATGGAGTCCACCACCGTATTCGACGCCAGGCCGAAGTGGATGCGCTGATCGTTTTGTGCGCGGGCGTGAATTCCTCCGTCTTGTACTCTCAACTGTGCCTTGCCGCCGGCGTAGCAAATGACCGTGGCGCCGATTCCTTCGGGGTTGCTTTGTACTCCTTCGAGCTTCAATTTGATCCAATTGTTGTCATTGCCCCGATTGCGGAACAATTGTGTCGGGGCGTCAGTCAAGAAGAAGATGGATCGGCCGTTGGTCACGAACAAGTCCATGAAGCCGTCGTTGTCGTAATCGACCACGGAAACCGATTCTCCCACGCCCTTATTCGTTCCGGCAGCGCCCCACGCGTCTTCATGCACGGTGAAATTGCCCGAGCCGTCGTTTTCCAGCAAGTAATTGGCCGTGTTTCCCGAGGAATTGGTCGCGACGACGTAGATGTCGAGATCCATGTCGTTGTCGAAATCGGCCGCCACCGCGGAAAAGGCGTTGATGGGATCGTCCGCCGAACCGACCCCGGACCGGTGGAAGGTCTCTTCGCCGTCGTTGAAGAAAATGACGTTTCGGTAGGGAGGAATATTGGATTCTGGCACTCCGACGGTATTCACGTCGGTAATGACGGAATCGGACCGGATTTCCAGAGCGCTGGTCCATTGCGTGTGGAGGGCATTCACCGTAAACACCCATTCATCGCCTTGGCGGGCGATATTCCAGTGCGGGAGATCCGTGAGGGGCGGGTCCTGGACATCCGGTTCGAAAAGCGCAGGATCGTCCCAATCGAGATCGATATGGGTGTCGAGAACGAAGTCCTGAGGTTCGCCTTCACCGGCGATGATGGACCAGTTCGTGTTCAGGTGTCTCGGTGAGACGTGCACGGAGAGGTTGCCGGGAGATTTGAACCGGAGCTCCACGGTGGGCGAGTGGTTGGGATGCATGAAAAACACCCCTCTCAGAGTGGTGTCGTTCATCTGATTCGTCGTGGTTGTCGCGAGTTTTCCCCGTATAAAGAACACGTCCTGCATGAGATTGCCCGAAAAGTCGCCCACGATGGCATCGTTGACGTGGGGAACGGAGAAAATCCGTCTTCGGACGAACCGGTTTTCGTTGAATCGGTAGATCGCCGAATTCTCTTCTCCGACTTGGAGGATTTCCAATCTTTGGGTTAAGGTGAATCGGCCGAGCAACGTGGTATACGCGCTGTTTTGAGGGAAGTCGATCTCCGAGGAGGAGTCTTCGAAGCGCGTGCCGCCTCTGTTGAGGTACAGGGTGGTGGGCTTCAAGCCCGCACCGGATTGGTTGTTTACGATGACGTCCGTGAATCCGTCCCCGTTCACATCGACGAAAGTCGGCATTCGCCCCCGGCCATCTTCGTTCTCCAATCCGAATTCCACCGCGCGGTTCACGACGTTGAAGTTCCCATCGTTTTTGATCAGTACATCGTGGCTGGTTCTGCCGGTCAGATTGAGAAGGTCCATGCGGCCGTCGTTGTCCAAGTCGAAAAAGCCGGCTCCGTGCAGGTCGGTTTGGGGGAGGAAAGAGAGCCTGAACGCTTCGAAGGTTCCGTCTTCGTTTTGTTTGTAAATGTGGGGGGCGTCTGAATTCAGGCCGTCGTGAATTTTAAAATGACCCGACATGAACAAATCGAGTCGTCCATCGCCGTTTATGTCCCCCCAAGCCGATCCGAATGATTTGCCGACGTGATTCAACTTCGCTTCTTCAGAAACGTCATCGAAGACGATTTGACTCTTTGCCGTCGATAAGACGAGCGTTGAAAAAGCCAATATCAAGATTGTAGCCGGTAGAAATCGTCCCATGTAATCCGTCTAAAAATTCTGTTTCACTCTATCCCCCGCGATTTCGACGTTCTCGGCGCCCCCTTACCGACCCGAAAAACGCAACCCTGTAGGCGTTGGATAAGCGGCTGCAAGATGCTGATTTTTTAGGACAAAATCAATTAATTTTTCGACCAATGCGGCTTTTCGACTCACGTGCGGTGTGGTGCAGGCTCGGTGGGAGGTCAAACTTTCCGACGGGGCGAATCGCAGGGCTTTGCATACCTTTCGGACGAAAAAATCTTCGCTTTGCAACCCGACGAATTTGAGATCATACTTACGGCTGACGGGAGCCACACGGTGTATTCCCCTGTTTTTGACGAACATTACCACTCGCACCACGGTGCTTTGGCCGAGTCGCGACACGTATTCATCGACGCCGGATTGCGACACGTGGCGCCCAAGGTCATCGGCGGGCCGGTACGCATTTGCGAAATGGGTTTCGGTACCGGACTCAACGCGCTTCTGGCCGCACAATTTGCGGATAAGGAAGGCGTGGAAGTGGAATACACGGGAGTCGAGAAGTTTCCCTTGCCCCGCGAAATCCACGAAGAACTGAATTACCCCAACCTGTCGGGGATGGAGGGTACCGCGGAGACTTACCGGAACCTGTCGACGGCACCGAGGGGCGTTCGCAGTTCCCTGTCGGATCGTTTTCACTTCACCATACTGGAAGGGGATTTCTTCGAAGTGGAACTTCCATCGGAGTCTTTTGATTTGATATTTTTCGATGCGTTCGGTTCCCGGGCACAGCCCCAAATGTGGGAAGGGAATGTGTTGAACCGCTGCTTCGAGATCTTGGCGCCCGGCGGAGTTTGGGTTACCTACGCCTCCAAAGGAAGCTCGCGAAGGGCCATGGAAAGCATGGGTTTCGCAGTGGAGCGCATGACCGGCGCGCCGGGAAAAAGGGAGATGATGCGCGCCACGAAACTGAAAAATACGGCCGAGGATGTTTCCCTTTAATGTACGTGTGTACGGAATTTTGATTCACGCAGGGCGAGTGCTGCTTTGTAGGGAGTCTCACCGTGGGCGGGAGTTGGTCAAATTTCCCGGCGGTGGGCTCGAATTCGGCGAAGGGCCCGTGGATGCCGTGGTGCGGGAATTCAGGGAAGAACTCGAATTGCCCGTCAAGGTCACCGAGCACCTGTACACTACGCATTTTTTCCAACGTTCGGCTTTTGATCCCCGCCACCAGATCATCTCTATTTATTATTTGATTCGATTCCGCGATGAGGTGCCTGAGTGGGCCGAACGGGGTTCTTACGAGTGGGACGGTCGGGTTTTCATCTGGCACGACACGCGCGATTTGAGCGCCGATGACCTCACGTTGCCCATCGATAAGTATGTAGTCCCCCTGATTCCGGGCAGGTAGTCGTCAAGGCGTTGCATGGCTTCGATTCCCTCACCTCGATTCGGAGTTTCCATAAGCGCGTGATTTAGCCCTTCTCCGATCTCTCCTTGCCGTTCGCCTTTCCCGCCGCGCCGTTCGCCGATGCATTCTCCGTTCTCTCCGTTCCTTTCTGCGGATTTGTCTCCGCGCTTTTCTTTCCGCTTTTCGCTCTTTCCGTTGCTGGGAGCATTCTTTGGCCACTTTTAAAATACGCGCCGAATGCTTGTGTTCGCCCGCCCATCTGTAAAGACGCCCCACCATTTTTCCGGCTTTATGGCTGATGCCCGTCCTGTCTCTTTTGGCCACCCAACGAAATGCTTTTTCAAAGGCATTGACGTAGGGCATTAAAATCAAAATCGTAGCGAAAACCAGAAACCAACCGAAGGGCAGGAAGGGTATCACCATGCAGACGATTCCTGCGGAAAAGGTGAAAATAGATAAGGCGGGGATAAGATGCTTTTTCTTTAGCAAGGACATGTTGGAATTACTTTTTGCGGGGGGCGTTCACGTCAATCGTAGGCTCACCCCGACAAGTATTAACAACGATTCGGCCGTTTTTCCTTCGTCCACCCCGCCGGAAGTGCTCAAACGGGCAGTCGGCGACTGATTTGCAACTCGATGATTCGGTAGAAGTCGCGGGGATTTTTGGTGCGCCAATTCAACTCCTGCAGCTGTCCCCCGAGGAGGAGGTAACTGTCTACGTTTGCGGCGGAAAGTTCGTCCACCACGTGTTGGTTGAAATTCACCAGTGCCACCCATCCCGAGCCGTCGGCCGTGTCTTCGAACCACTCTTCGTAGTAGCTGTCGTCGGAGGCGTGAAAATTCAGGACGTTTTCCCCGATCAAGATGAATTTGTGCACCCCCAGCTCCATGAAGTGGTCGGCTATGTTCCGCTTCAGGAACATGATGTCGTTGTGGAGACAGTCGTTCCACTCGCCGAAGAGTTCGAAAATGGCGAACCCACGGTCGTAGTCGACGAAGAGGATTTTCATGAATAGAGTGGGGGTGCCGAACTCGTCCCACTGCGGATGGATGTAGTGGTCGTACAAGGCGGTCGTAAATTCGAATTCGCTGTATACCCTTCCGTGGAAAGGGGATTTCGGGTCGTCTTCCGCCGTGTAAAACAACCTCCAATTGTAATATGGTTCAATCAAGTGCATTATCCTCTCCCTTTCTTTATCGCCGCCCGCACGCTTCCTTCGGATTTCAGCAAGGCGTTGGCTTCGGCGTATTCCACACCCAAACCGTCCATGACCATTTTGGTTCCGCGATCGACGAGCTTTTTATTGCTCAACTGCATATCGACCATTCTATTGCCCTCCACGCGCCCCAAGCGAATCATCACCGCGGTGCTGATCATGTTCAGCGCCATTTTCTGGGCGGTGCCCGACTTCATGCGGGTGCTGCCGGTCACGTATTCCGGCCCCACCTCGATGACGATGGGATGCTCCGCAGCCTCCGCCACGGGGCTACCCGGATTGCAAGTGATCGCACCTGTGAGGATTCCTAGTTCACGCGCTTTGCGCAGGGCACCCACCACATAGGGTGTGGTTCCCGAAGCGGCTATGCCGATCAAGGTGTCGCCTTTGTCGATTTTGTGTTCCTGCAAGTCTTTCCACCCCGCTTCCTCATCGTCTTCCGCAAACTCAACCGCCTTGCGTATGGCGGAGTCACCACCGGCGATCAGCGCGACGACCATGCCGTGGGGCACACCGAAGGTCGGAGGGCATTCGGAGGCGTCCACCACCCCCAATCGGCCACTGGTGCCGGCGCCGATGTAAAAGAGCCGCCCGCCCGTTGTCATGGAAGGGACGAGGGCCTGGACCAATGCGGATATCTCGGGGATGCATTTCCGAACCGCGGGGGCCACCTTGGCGTCTTCGTCGTTGATCTCGGTCAGAATTTGATCGACCGATTTGTGCTCCAAACCGTCGTAGAGCGACGGTGACTCGGTTATTTTCTTCATGGTGCGAATTTAGGAAGGGCGGTTGACATCCCACCACCCGAGGGCCGGCATGAAGGGGAGGATGCGGTGGTGGATTTTCGGCGTCGAGCCCACTCAGTCTTTGGAACGGGATTTTTGGCCAAGAAAAAACCCACCTGAATCGGTGGGTTTTTCCTGAAGTAAAAAGTTTCTTCAATTAGTTGAACACGATTTTTTTGGTGATGCGGTTGTTGTCGTAGATCACCTGCAGGAGGTACAGCCCGTCGTTGAGGCCATTCCTCTCGATCGTGTATACGTTTGCGTTGACGTCCTCTTTGCGCACCAACCTTCCTGTGATATCGGTGATTTCAACTGCGCGGATCACGTCCGAGGCATTGCGCAAGGTCATCGACGAGCCCGAGGGGTTGGGGAAGACGGTCGTGCGGTCGTTCAATTCACGGTCGGTAACCGAAGTGGCGCAGGGGTTGCCATCCAATCCGAGCACGCACATGATGCGGGGATTGACGTACCCTTGCACGGTGTCGATGTAGGCCAAACCTTTCGTCGGTCCCATGTCGGGGTGTCCCAGCAGGGAGATGGCGTGCAATTCCGACGCGTCGTAGGCGTCGTCACCCGAGAGTCCGAGCATGGCGTTGGTACCCGCTACCACGGCCTCGAGAGTGGCAAAATCCCACCAATCCCAAGGTGCACCTTCATTGGTGAATCGGTTGCCGTTGATGGTGTTGATGGGCAAAACGATGGGGAAGAGTCCGTCGGCGTTGGGGTCGATGGTCATCGTGGGCTGCGTGGGCAGGATGTATTCGAAAGATTGACCGTAGAGCGACCGCGCGCGGTCCGTGTACGGGTCGTTTCCATCGGGAATGTTCGAGAACGCGCTGTTGTTTCCGAAGTCGTTCGCCGCGGGGATGAACACGTTGGCGCCGGATACGTCCACGACGTCTTCGTTGGTGGTCGGTACAACTACGGTTCCGTCGTCGAAAGGTGCGAAGGGATCCCTCACGCAGTGGATGGACACCATGGGGATGTCGCCTTCTTTCAACCAGGAAAGATCGGCCAGCGCTCCGCCGGAATTCACCGCCATTTTCACTTCTCTTGAAATGCCCGCTTGCTGCAAGGGGTCCGGAAGACGAATGGCCCCCGGCCCGCCGTCGATGGAGCCGTCTACGGCTTCGAGGACATAGGGCAGCCCGTTCTCACCGATGAATTTGTCGATGGCCACTTCGCTGTCGTAATCATCCAGCGTAGCGTAGGCCAAAGCGACGTATCCACCCGACCCTTGTCCGAAGAGGACGATGTTTTCGGGATCGATGCCGTAGGGGTCACCTTGTGCGACGGTCGAACGCATGTAGCGCACGGCGGTCTGGGTGTCGTGGATGGCGCGGTAAACGGCTTGGAGCAAGGTTCCCCGACGCACGTCCGGGTCTTCGGAAATGGGGTTCCATCCCAGGCGGTAATTCAAGGCGATGGCCACGTATCCTTTCTTCGCCCACTTCTTGCAGTGGTTCACCACGGCGCTGTCTCGCTTGGATCCCATGGGGCTTCCATTGATGATTTGCGGTAGGAAGTTGCCCGTGTGCAAATAGACGATCACGGGACGATCGGTTTCCGTGTCTTCCGCCGGAGGCGTGTAGATGTCGATGTCCATCGGGTAGAGCTTCAGAGCGGTGTGCTGCTCTTCCGGCAGCTCGTTGTTCCCCACAAAGTAATTCAAGGGAACGTCTTCGCCATCGGCCATGAATGCATTCACCGCAGCCATGTCGGCGCCGAATTGTGTCAAATTCGAAAAATTACTCCGCAAAGCGTCTACGTTGAAACCGATGGGTATGTCGGGGTGGAATTCGTAGCTGTCGAAGATGGGATCCACGTACCGCGTGTCTTGCGCAACCGATGCCGAGGATAAAAATGTGGTCGCGACCAAGGTCAAGCAACCAAAACGTAAAAGTTGTTTCATGTTTCGGATGATTTTAGGTGAATACTTCCTGAAGTCCTGAAAATGGAGGTCTTCTGTGGGTCAATGTATGAAATTTATCTGTTCATCCACTCATACACAATGGAAAAATAAGCCATCCTCCCTATGAATGGACCGCCGTAAACGGTGTAAACCCGGTTGTCGGTGAGATTGGAGGCGCCTACTTTCAAGGTGGTGTTGTATTTCTTGAAATCGAAGGACAAAGCGGCGTCCAACAGCGAATACCGGGGCACGTACCCGGTAAACTGCGGGCTTCCCTCGTAGTGGAATCCGTCAATCCATTTGTAATTAACGCCAAAGCCCCAATTCCTCAACTTGAAAGACCCGAAGTCCGTGAAGAGATCCCTGGCGTTGATGCCCACGTTAAACTTGTATTCGGGGGTGTTGAACGCCGGAATGATGGGGTCGTCCTGCCCGGTCATGAGCTTGTTCCATGAAAAGTTGGTGACCAAAGCGTAGTTCTTCGCGAAATAGTAGTTCACACCCACGGAAAAGCCGTGTGTAGTCACGATCTTATCGGCGTTTACGGCCACCCTGTACACCTGAATGCTGCTGGGATTGGGCAAGGGGTTGTTGGGTGTGTAGGGAATGTCCACGCCGATGTTGTACCCGATGAAATCTTCGTACCGACTGAAATAATACGTCGCGTCGACGTAGATTTTGTCGTAGAGCGTTCCCCGGTAGCCGATTTCGAACGTGCGCACTTTCTCGGGTCTGATGGGGTCGAGATCGTAGTATTCCAACGCGTCGTAATTGAATGAGGTCGATAGATTCCGGGCGTTGTTCACAGATTCCGGCGTGGCGAGGGAATCAAAACCCGTCAAGTTTCCGATGAGTATGGCGCGGCCCACATCGTAATGCAGGTACTGGTCGGCCAGGGTGGGGTTGCGCAAAGCCGAAGAAACCCCGAACCGAACGGTGTGGTGCTCGTTGATTTGGTACACCGCCGACAGGGCGGGCGATACCACGGCGTCGAAATTTTGGTTCTTGTCCATGCGGATCGTGCCCTTCAACTGCAATTGATCGTTGATCAGGTTGTGCTCGTAGCCGGCGTACACTCCGAACTCCCAATTGGTGATTTTCCTATAGCTCGAATCCACTTTTACGGTGTGCCTCTCGCCCAGGCTGTCCACCTCGATGCGCCTCGTGTACCGGAGGGTGTCCGAGAAAATCGTTCCTTTCGAATCGGGGGTGTAAATGCGGCCGCTCGCACCGACGGTGAATTTCCCGTTCGGCGTGTGGTAATTGTACTCTCCCTGCCCGTGATACAGCGCCGACTTATCGTAAAACCTCGAACCGTTGTTGGCGAAGAGCCTTCCGGTTACCTCCTGAAACAGGGAGTCGAATCGCTGGGTGCCCGGTCTGAAAAAAGGTTCTTCGCCCGGCCCCGGCGAATTTTCCGTCAAGTACCGCACCTCGTCGTTGAAGGCTTGCATGATGTCGGGGTGGGCCGCCATCCAAGCTTGTTGGTCGGCATTTATGGTATTCCTCCATTCCATCATCGCGGCTTGGTACTCATCAGTGGTCGGGTAGTCGCCAAAAGAAGGGCGCGTGTCGTCGTATTGCCCGTTCCCCGCGTGTGGCATGCCCAAGTCGAAGAGTTCGTTTCGTTTCAGGTAGTAGAAGCTGCGGTAGTCCTTGTAGTAGTTACCTTGCATTTTGGCCGCGTCTGACATGATGGCGGCGGTTTGAACGATGTCGTACGAGTCGCCTGCGTCTTCGTGCGTGGAGTAAAACCGCAGGAAAAACGTGTCGTCTTTCTTGAGCTCGATCTTGTTTTGAATGAATTGGATGTTGCGCAAGCTGATGCGGTTGTCGCCTTGGTACACCGTGGTGCCGGTGCTGTAATTCAAGCCGTAATTCAGCTCGAGGTCATCCTTTATCTTGTAGTAAAGTCCGAGGTTGGCCTTGGCGTTGCGGGTGTCGTAATCGGCCAAGTCGATCTCGCGGTAGCCGCTGCGGTAAATGCGTCCTAAACCCGGAATGCTGAATTCCCGGGAGTAATCGTTTCCGCCCACCGTCACTTCGTCGCCGTACCTGTTTACCGCGTCCCAGCCGGAAAAATTCCCCGCCGGATCGGGAGTGCCGTCCGAGGCCGCGTAGTTCTCCGCTTCCCAGTCGTTGGCGGTCAAATAAAAGAGGTTGATTTTGTAGCCGAATTTGTCCTTCCCCTCCTTGTTTTTGATCACGTCGGCCCAGCGCACGGCGCCCTCGAACAGCGATCGCTCACCAATTTTCACCGAGGTGGTGAGGCCGGGAAAC
Organism: uncultured Cryomorphaceae bacterium; assembly: GCA_964574635.1. Classification (GTDB taxonomy): domain Bacteria; phylum Bacteroidota; class Bacteroidia; order Flavobacteriales_D; family Cryomorphaceae; genus CAZNOG01. The sequence continues at coordinate 58,799 of CAZNOG010000011.1, forward strand.
AAAAACGGACTCTTGGTGCGCATGTCCACCACGCCGTTGAAGGCCGCGGGACCGTAATACGCGGAGCTGGCACCGGCGATGATATCCACCGACTGCACGTCGATGTCGCTCACACCCAAGAAATTTCCCAAAGAAAAGTTCAATCCGGGCGATTGGTTGTCCACTCCGTCGATCAGTTGGAGTGAGCGCACGGGCGAAGTGCTGTTGAATCCCCTTGTGTTGATGATTTTAAAGCCCATCGAGGCCGAAGTCACGTCCACCCCCTTCAGGTTGCCCAAACTTTCGTAGAAACTGCCCGAGGGGGCTTCCTTGATGGCGATGACGTCCATCGATTCTACGGTGAGCGGAGCTTGTCGGGTTTTTTCGCTGATCCTGCTGCCCACAACTTCCACTTCGCTGATCATCACTTGGTTGGGTTCGAGCAAAATGTCAATGGGTTTCGAGAACTCCACCACATCCACTTCCCGTGTCAGATACCCCACGAAATTGATCACCAGGGTAACGGGGGGATTCACCTCCAACCGAATGGAAAAACGCCCGTCGATATCCGTGACCGCCCCCTGTGTCGTTCCCTTGAGCTGCACCGTCGCGCCGATGAGCGTCTCTTTCGTCCGCGAATCGTAAACCGTCCCCTTGATCGTGCCCTGACCCATCACATCGACGCTACACAGGCTCCACGCAAGGATAAAAACCAAAATGCAGTTATTCCCTCTATTTCTCATGGCTAAGGGTGTGTAATAACGCACCCTTACGGGTACAACCGTCGACCAAAATAGGAAATAGATTCCAAACTTCACACGGTATCCGATCAATGCCTTCGCATTGAAAGTCAGCCGATTAGTTATTTGGCGGGATGGCCGGAATACCTCCTTCAACGAATAATAATCACCGCGGGAGGAGCCGGCCACGTGCGGATGCTTAGGGTTTTCGTGGGTGTGACGTCCGCCTCGAATGTCCTACTCAGGCACGGCCGGGATTTCGCCTCACCCGGCCGTCACAACTCGGGAAAGTCCTCGGGACGAGCTTCTCGCATTATGTCGTAGACCGCCTCGACGATGTCTTCGATTCCGGGCTTGGAGAAGTAGTCGCCGTCGCTGCCGTATGCAGGCCTGTGCGCCTTGGCCGTCAGGGTTACCGGTCGGCTGTCGAGCTGTTCGTAACCGCGTTGTTCGTTGAGGATTTTGTCCAGGATGAAAGCCGATGCGCCTCCGGGCACGTCCTCGTCAACAACCAGCAAGCGGTTGGTTTTCTTCAGGCTTTCCACGATGTCGTGATTCAAGTCGAAAGGCAACAATGTACGCACATCCACCAACTCCACGGAAATGCCCATGTCGGCCAAAATGCGCGCGGCTTCCACGGCCAAATTGAACGTGGCTCCGTAAGATACCAAAGTGAGGTCTTCACCCTCCCTTACCACTTCGGGAATTCCGAGAGGGACGGTGAATTCGCCCAAATTGGCGGGCAACTTTTCCTTGGTCCGGTAGCCGTTGAGCACTTCCACCACCAGAGCGGGGTCGTCTCCTTGGAGCAGCGTGTTGTACATTCCGGCCGCGGTCACGGCGTTTCTGGGTACGCAGACGTATATGCCGCGAAGCGCGTGGATAATGGCTCCCATGGGCGAACCGGAGTGCCAGATTCCTTCCAAGCGGTGTCCTCGCGTGCGAACGATCACCGGGGCTTTTTGTCCTCCCTTGGTTCGGTAGTGCAGCGTCGCCAGATCGTCGGTCATGATCTGGAGTGCGTAGTACAAATAGTCGAGGTACTGGATTTCGGCGATAGGGCGCAGGCCGCGCATGGCCAACCCGATGCCCTGGCCCACGATGGTGGCTTCCCGGATTCCGGCGTCGGAAACACGCAGTTCACCGAAGCGATTCTGCATGTCTTCCATGGTTTGGTTCACCCCTCCGATCTTGCCGGTGTCCTCGCCGAAGGTGAGCACTCCCGGATATTTTGTAAACAGGGCCGAGAAGTTGTCGCGCAGTACCAAACGCGCATCCACTTCCTTGCTGTCGTCGGAGTATTCGGGCTTTACTTCGGGTACTTTCAGGGCGGAGTAATCGCTCTCGGAGTACAGATGGGAACTGTAGCGGTCCCTATTGGCCTCGAGACTGTCGTCTATCCATTGCCGCAAGGAATCCCTCACGGAAGAATTTTCTCCCCTCAACAAGTACAGCGCCCGACGCGCCGCGCCCAATACGTCTTTGCGAATCGGGTTGGTAATGGAACGCAGATTGTCTGCGAGCTCCTTCACGCCCTCGTGTTCGCTTTCCGAAAGAATTGAAACGATTTCGTCGCGTTCGGCGACCAAGGCATTGCGGAAATCTTCCCACGCCGCTTTCTGTTCTCTCTTCACGAAGGCTTTGGCCTCTTTTTCGATTTCGTCCAGCTCTTCGGCCGAGGCGAGGTCGTGCTTGAGCATCCACTCCCGCATCTTGACGATGCAGTCGTACTCGGCGGCCCATGCAAGGCGTTCCTTCGATTTGTACCGCTCGTGAGATCCCGACGTCGAATGGCCTTGGGGTTGGGTGACTTCTTCCACGTGGATGAGCACGGGAACGTGTTCGGTGCGCGAGAGCTCGACGGCCTCTTCGTAAGTTTTCACCAAGCGCGGATAGTCCCACGCCTTCACGTTGAATATTTCGTATCCGGCTTCGTTCTCCGTTCGCTGAAAACCCTTCAGCACCTCGGAGATGTTCGACTTTGTGGTTTGGTATTCCTTGGGCACCGAAATGCCGTAGCCGTCGTCCCACACCGAAATGACCATGGGAACCTGCAGCACGCCGGCGGCGTTAAAGGTCTCGAAAAACAAGCCTTCGCTGGTACTGGCGTCGCCGATAGTGCCGAAAGCCACCTCGTTGCCCCCGTCGGTGAATTTGTGCGCATCCTCGGGAAGGGTGTTGAGGTTGCGGTAGATTTTGGAGGCTTGGGCCAATCCCAAAAGTCGGGGCATTTGCCCCGCCGTGGGGGAGATGTCGGCCGAAGAGTTTTTCTGCTCCGTCAAATTTCGCCAAGAACCGTCGGCATTGAGGCTTCGGGTGGAAAAGTGCCCTCCCATCTGCCGTCCGGCGCTCGCCGGTTCCAATTCGGGGTCGGGATGGGCGTACAAGGCTGCGAAAGCTTGTCGAACCGTCAATTTCCCGATGGCCATCATGAAGGTCTGGTCACGGTAGTACCCCGACCTGAAATCCCCATTGCGAAACTGCTTGGCCATGGCGATTTGAGGAACTTCTTTACCGTCGCCGAAGATGCCGAACTTCGCTTTTCCGGTCAGCACTTCCTTCCTGCCGAGCAGGGAGGCTTCGCGGCTTTCACATGCGAGTTTGTAATCGGCCAATACCTCCTCGATGAAGGTCTGATCGGGCGTGGTCAATTGTTCTTGCTCTCGTTTCATTTTCGGCTTCTTTCTGGGTGCAAAGATATACATTCCCGAAGGTAATCACCCATTGAAAGCGCGCCGGAAAGGGCGAGAAGGCGGTGTGCCGCCGAAGCCGGGCCGATCAATACTTTCCCACCCAAACTTTGGGCATGAACTGTGGCAATTGGTAAGGTTCAGTGGTTTGCACCTGTTTCTTCTGCTTCGCTTGTTGAGATTCCAAGTCGGCGGAAGACACCCCCGCGAAGAGGTAAACGAAGGCCAGGGCCAAAAGGAGGAACATCCACAAATCTACGGTGCCTATGCCGTTTGAAGAGGTGGTTGCGTGCGAGTACTTGGTTCTGTTTTTCATGGTTGGTTGATTTAAGGGAGGTTGGGTTATGAATGGAAATCGTGTGGTTGTTTGGGTTGGTTTGCCCGTGGTGGGTTGTTCGTTGGTGCGCACGGAATTCAGTCGCGATTCCCCGCGCGCCGGTCGTGGTCGCCGGAGCAGTCGGTGCATTCGAGCCCCGAGTTGGTCATGAGCCAGTGGTGGCCCACCATGTCGCGGTCGTACGTGTTGGTCACATTCGGTATGTCGTATATAAATGACTTGGATGCGGGGGTGAAGTACACCACGCCGTTGAGCGGCACGCTGAGCACGTACTCGAGTCGGGGCGACCTCCATTTGGCGTCGGTCCGAAGCGAGTAGTAGGGGAAAATCTTCAGCGAGTCGCCGGTAAACCGATACCGGCCCTCGATCATCTCCGCGTTTTCCAACGCCTGCTTCTGACTTCCGCCTCGTGACGAGCGCTCCATGCGCAGTTGAAACTCGCTTCCCCTCGGCCCGTCTTCTATGGTCAGTTGGTTTTCGCCGTACATCCGCGCGTCCATCGTATCGTCGTCCCATCCCATGGTCCTGCCGGAATAGTAAAACCGCGCGTCGTCGAATTTCACTTTCCAAGTCCGGTCGAGGTGACCGAGGTCCAGCACGTCGATCACCAACGTGTCGGCACCGGCCTCCAAGGGAGTAATCCTGTCTGTGAGCGATGCCCGTGTGGCGAAATCACGCGACGTACTGATGCCGACGGCGACGATCAAGCCCACACCCACAAAAAACACCACAAGCAGTACGATGGCCGTCAGGCCCGACAAACCGTTGTACTTGGTCAACAGCGAGATGCCCGTAAGCAAAATGCCGATCAGCGGCACCAAGACCACGGCGACCAAGCCGATGAACAACATCCTGAGTTCCCTCGGATCGGTGGTGACGGCGCCCAACCAATGGACGAGTTGGTCATCCACGGCCGCGCCGTTTTCCCGAATGACGAAGATCGAGTCGAAGCCGAACACGGAGGCCACCAATACGGCGAGTCCAAAGGAAGCGGCGATGATGAACACGATGCCGATGATTTTACCCAAGGCGCGACCGAGGACGCGCAACAGGTCTACCAAACCTTCGAACAGATCGGCGAGCAGCTTGCCCAGGCGCTTCCCGAAGTTTTGCAGGTCTTTTTTGGATCCCGCGTGGCGCTTGCCGAATTCGTTCACGTCGTCGTTCACGCTTTTAAACGACTCCCTCACCTTTTTGGAAATGCTCTCCACGGTCACCGGTTCGCCGCGCATGCGCAGCTTTTCCGCGGTGGTTTTGGCTTTGGGAATGATCAACGCCAGAATGATGTAAACCAGCGGCCCCGTGCCGTATACCAACAGCGCGATGACGAAGGCCGCGCGGAGAATCACCGGGTCCCAACCCAGGTAGGCGCTGATGCCGCTGCACACCCCGAAAATCACTTTGTCGTCCGGGTCGCGGTAGATGCGTCGGGAGGTGTTTCCACCGCCCGCCGCGCTCTCTTGCGAAGAGTCGTCATCCAAGTCGTCCATGTAATCTTCCGGACGGCCCATGATGGAGATGATTTCGTCCACGTCGCCGGGCGTGATGACTTGTTTGGAGGTGGAGATCCGCTCGTCGAATAGTTCGGCGATGCGCGCCTCGATGTCGGCGATGATCTCATCCCCGCCTTCGCGCCCCGAAAAGTAAACCTTCAAGGTGTTCAAGTACTTCTCCAATTTTTGGTAGGCTTCTTCGGCGATGTTGAAAATGCGCCCACCAATGTTGATGCTGATCGTTTTGTTCATTTCGTGTGGTTCTTGGAGGTTTCGTTAACTGATTCGACCAATTCATTCCAAGTCAGCCGCAGTTCGGCCAGAAATGAATTGCCTTTTTTGGTGAGACTGTAGTATTTGCGCGGTGGTCCCGAGGGCGATTCCTGCCAGCGGTAGTCGAGCAATCCCGCATTTTTCAGCCTTGTGAGCAAGGGGTAGAGCGTGCCTTCCACCACGATGAGCCGCGCTTTTTTCAGCGATTCGATGATGTCGGAAGGGTACATTTCCCGCGACTGCAGCAGTTGCAGAACCACGAATTCCAGCACGCCTTTGCGCATTTGGGCTTTTGAGTTTTCTATTTTCATGTCCGTCACTTCTGTTCGTACGTCACGGGATTCCATGGTCTTACCCGATCTGACGCAGCAAAGATAATTCAGCGATATAGTACTATGCAAGACAAAGTACTAAAAAATTGCCGGTACTTTGTCGAACGGTTACCCGAATGGATGGACGGCAATCCGAAACGTCGAAGGGAGCAGAGGGAAATTCACCTCAAAATGTCTTAATCCCAACTCCTGATTATTTAAGGTGTCGTGGGTCGGTTTTTGGTGCGTACCGGAACTCGCATGCCCCGTGAGGGTGTCGCAGCGATTGCAAACGGCTGTACATTTCCATCTCACTTTCTCGTCGGTACCGGTCTTCGCGCTGTATTCCACTCAGGCGCCGCGGGGTGATCGGCGGGAGGACGGGCTTCCAAGGTCGCCGTCCTCCCCCTCGTTCACCCACGCGGCCCCTTTCGTGGGGATGTCGCGCTGCGCCCTCGCACAATCGCGATTTTTCCTTCATCCAGGGTTTACTTTTTCAACTTCATTCGATAGCTTTACATACACCGTCATTTTAACCAATCCACCATATGAAATCCAACCTTTACTCCCTCCTCGCTTGCCTCGGGCTGTTCGCCGCGGCCTTGCCCACCACGGGGCAAAACCTGAAAACCTTCGTCGGTACGGAAGAGCACCAAGAAGTGCGCACCGCGCGCGAAGCTCTTTCTCCCGTACACCTCACTGCCGTATCTCCCGAGCCCGGACCCTGCATCACCGACGACATCCGGGAGGAGGTTCGCCTTCGCATCCGGCAAAACAAAGCCACCATCCTCACCGGAAATCCCCACGCCTTCGATCGGGCCAAAGACGGGGAGGTGAAATTCGTCAGTCCCATCCGCCCCAAAGCGGGTTTCGACGACTACGGCTACCACACGATCAATTTTTTGGTCGATCACAATCCCTCGTACAACCAACACACAGATTATTTCTGCGGCAGCCGGTCTTACGATTGGCAGGGGGGCAATCACGAAGGCGTCGATTTTATTCTCTGGCCCTACCCCTGGAAATACATGCAGGAAGAGGTCATGGAGATCGTGGCCGCCGCATCGGGAACGATCGTCGACAAACGCGATGGAAATTTCGACATGAGCTGCCTCAACAACGGAAACCCGAATTGGAACGGCGTGGTCATCGAACACACGGATGGTTCTCAAGCGTGGTACTGGCATTTTAAAAGCGGGGCGATCACCGACAAGGAAGTGGGTCAAACGGTGGAAGCCGGCGAGTACTTGGGTGCCGCGGGCAGCTCGGGCAGCAGCAACTGGCCTCACCTGCATTTTGAAGTGTACGATTCCGCCGGCGAATTGGTCGATCCTTTCGAAGGGCCGTGCAACGACATGAACGAAGAGGGGTGGTGGCTGGAGCAAGAACCGTACAATGTGCCCACGATCAACCGCATTTCAACACACTATACCACGGCCTTCTCGGGGCAGTGCGGGCAAATCGAGACCACGTACGAGGAAGTGGACTTCTTCCCGGGCGATAGTATGGTCTTTAGGCTTTTTTACCGCGATCTCGAAACAGGGGCTCCAACGCACATCAAGATGACTTCTCCCAGCGGTGCGGTGTATTACGATTGGGTGTTTACAAGCCCTTGGGATCATTACGCCACGGCCGTCGCCTATTGGCCTTTCGTTCTCCTCCCCGGGTGGACGTTGGGCACCTATGAAATGAGCGCCACTTTCGGAGGCAATACGTACATCACGACCTTCAACCTCTTGGATCCTCTCTCGGTGGATGATGCGGAATCACTCTCTCTCACCTTGGTGCCGAATCCCGCGTCGGAATTGCTCCGCGTTTCGGGTTTGGGTGCCGGTGGCGGCGGTTATGCGATTACCGACATTACCGGCCGGAGGTTGGCTTCGGGAAAATTCCAAGGAGGTTCGCCGCTGACCGTAAACGTGGCCTCTTTTGCGCCGGGGGTGTATTTCTTCGTGTGCGAAGGCGAGGGGAATACGGAAGTCAGACGGTTTGTCGTAAATCGTTGAGGACGTATATAGAAACGATGTATTGGGATTTCACTCAACCCTCCGTCCGGGCGGGATTTCACCCGGTTGACTTACACCCACAAAAACCCAAAAAAACGCCTGATCGATTCACCCCTCAAAGGCGGGTGATGCGGAATTCCGTACGCCGGTTCAACGCGCGGTTTTCTTCGCTGTCGTTGGGCGCTACGGGCCGGGTTTGGCCGAAGCCTTCGAACTTCATGCGCCGTGGATCCACGCCAACGTCCTGCAGGTACCCGAAAACTTCGAAGGCGCGGTCTTTGCTCAAAATCAGGTTGCTGTGCGCGTTGCCCACGTTGTCGGTGTGCCCCTCGATGACGATTTGTACCCTGGGGTTTTCTTTGAGGTACTCCGCGAAATCGTCCAGTACGCGCTTCGACGCCTCGTCGATTTGGGAAGAGGCCGTGGCGAAACGGATGTCGTTCATGCGGTAGGCTTTGCCCTCCTCCACCTGCTCGAGTTCCATGGCGAGGTCTACCACGGCTTCGGCCGTGTCGGCGAGGGTGAACACCCTGGAATTGAATGCGATGGTGGACGAATCGCTCTTGACGCTCATCACGATGTCTTCGCCCCGGTGCAAGTTCAATACGGCCGAATAGGAACCGTCGTACCGATCGACTTCCACCTCCTCGACGGTTTTGGACTCTGCGTACTTCAGCTCGATGCGGGCGTCGGGAATGACCTCGCCCGTTGAGTCTTTGATGTCGCCTTTTACGATGAGCACCTTTTCCGGGCGCGCGCCTTCCGGCATTTCGAAGCGAAAAAGATCCAATCCCCGCGCCGCGGCCACGTTGGACGAAGCGAAAAACGCGTGTTTTCCATCGGTGCTCACCACCAATCCGTGCTCATCCTGAGGAGAATTGATGGGGTAGCCGATGTTTTCGGGCTCCGACCAATTGCCGTCGTCGTCTTGTTTGCTGAAGTAGATGTCGTACCCGCCCGCTCCCGGCCGCCCGTTGCTGGAGAAGTACATGGTGCGGCTGTCGACGTGCAGAAACGGGCTTTTGTCGTTGCCGGCGGAATTGATGTGTCCGTCGAGGGGACGGGCCTGCGACCACCGGCCGTCGGCACCGCGCTCCGTGAAATAAATGTCGATGGTGGGATTGCCGTCTTTGTCGGGAGTGGTGCCTTTGCGGATGGTGGCGAAGTACAGCGTGTTTCCATCGGCCGACAGGGTGGGTTGGGCCTCCCAACCGTCGGGGGTGTTGACGGCGTCGCCGAGGTTTTCGAGCCCCGACCAGCGGTAGTGCACTTCGCCGTTTTGGTCGACGGTGCGTTCGTACCTCGTGACGTAAATGTCGCAGTTGTTGTAGTTCACCGCGGTGACTTTGCAGACGGTGACGAACATTTCGCGGTTGTTGAGGGAAATGGACACCCCGCCGTAGTTGTCGCCGACGTTGAAGGGTGGGGGTAAGGGTTCGGGGTTCACGAATTCGCCCGTGCGGGGATCTTTTCCCGCTTGCATGAAGCGCTCCACCGTCCGTGTGAAAAGGTCGCCCTTGGCTTTTTCCTTGGATTGCCTGGTGAAGAACAGCAGCTCGTTGTCGGGGTTGAGCATGGGCAGGTATTCATCGGCCTCCGTGTTGACGTGCACCAAGGATTTGGGGTTGTAGGGCACGGGGTTCGCGTAAAAATTGACGTAAAACTGAACCTCGGGCAGCACGGATTGCACGTCTTCGAGTTTGGTTTCGTGATCCCTCGACTTGTGCTCGGTATCGCCCTTTACGAAGGCTTCGAAGCTGCTTTTGGCCACTTCGTACTCCTGGTTTGCGTACGCGATGATGCCGGTGTAGTAGTACGCGTCGGCGTGGTAATTCGGGCACGTGCGTACGAGGTTGCGGAAATCGGCGTAGGCCCGGCTGTAGTCGCCCGTCCTCTCGGCCGCGAGTTGGTATTCCGCCCGGGCTTTGGTGAGCATGCACTCGGCGCAATAGGGTTCCATCCCGACGCTTTGGCGGAGCAGATCGATGCGCTCGCTCAGGGCGCCACCCCGGGAAGAAGTGGCCCGCTCGAGAAGTTTGGCGGTTTTTTTACTCCGGGGTGCACCGCAATTGTCTTGGGCAAAAGACACGCCAACCCCGCTTCCGAAGAGGAAGAAGGCCAAGAGCAGGCCGGCCAAGTGCAGGGATGTGTTGCGCCTCGGTGCCATGGATCAATCTTCTAATTTGGAAGCTTCTTCCCTGGCGGCCTTCATGATGTTGTCGGCTTGTTGCCGCGCTTCTTTTACCAAATTGTTGGCCTGTTTGTCGGCTTCGTCACGGATTTTGTCGGCTGCGATTTTCGCCCCGGCTTTCGCCAGTGGATTCTTCGCGTCGTCCTCGAGTTTCTTGGCTTGCTTTTCCGCTTCGTCCCGCAGTTTTTGCCCCGCTTTTTGGGCTTCGGCCACCAATTTGTCGGCGCGTTTTTGGGCTTCCTCGAGCAACTCCTGCGCTTTTTCCGACGCCTTCTCCTTGGCCTTGTCTATCTCCTCGTCGATTTTATCCGTGATGGCGTCCTTCACTTGGTCTTTCACCGAACCTTCCATGCCCGCGAATTGTGGGCTGATGTTCGGGTCGTAGAGATCGCCGTGGATGCGGACGTTCATGCGTATGAACTCGCCCAAGGACATGCTCCCGCCGAGGAAGGCGTTGGCTCCCGACAGCAACCCCGCGGCGAATTGGTTGAACTCTTTCCCCAAGGCGTCGGAGGGGATTTTCAGCGCCATGGTGTAGTCGATGGTTTCTTCGAAGGATGTGTGCCCGGAAATGGTCGCGTCGATGCGCCCGATCTTCACGTCGAAGGGTTCGGTAAAGACTTTTCCCCCTTCGATCACCACGGTGGCGTCGATGTCTTTCATTTCCTGTCTGGCCAAGTCGGGTGCCATCAAGGTTTTCGAGAGTTTTTGGAGGAAATCCCCGCCTTCCAACACGACGTTTTCGCTCCTGAGATTTCCACCCCCTTCCATGGTTTCGTATACGGGGGTCATGGTGGCATCCAAATCGGATTTCAAATCGAAATCGAGGCTGATTTTTCCCGTGGCGTATTTGGCGATGGGCGCCATTTTTTGGATGGTTTCAAAGGAATCATACGTGCGCTTGATGGCGATGTCGTTGGCGGCGAAACCGAAATCGATGGAGGGCCTGGTTTCGTTTTTCGTGTTGTATTCGCCGTTCAGGTTGACGTTCCCTCCCAGGGTGTTGAAGTTGAGCTTGTCGAGCCGTGCGGCGGCGTTTTTGATTTCGACCTTTCCGGTGAGAGCGTTGATCACCAAGTCGTCGTACAGAATTTCATCCACGCGGGCGTTCAGGGTGAGGTCGAGGTTGTCGGGAACGGTGATCACCTCCATGGCGGCGGTGTCGGCCGGGGCTTCTTCGGTTTCGTCTTCGGTCGATTCGCCCATGAATTCCCCCGCGTCGATGCGATCGGCGTAGAAGTTGAACTCTCCTTGCAGGGTGGTGTCGCTGAGTGCGTAGGCCACGTAATTCGACAGAAAACCGTCGAGTTCCATGTTCGAACCGCCGTAATTGAGTTTTACGGTTTCCACGTCGAGTTTTTCGGGTGAGAACGCCACTCGGGCTTCGGGAATTTTTACATCCATTTCACCGTCGGCGTAGGCAAAAGAGGTCATGGCCGCCGATCCCCCGGCTTGGAATTCGTTGAACCGCTGGTTTTCTATGGCGCTCAGCGCACCGTTTAGGAAGAAGTCCGCGGTGAGGTTGCCCTCCAAGGAAAATTGCTCTTCCATGGGAATGACGTCCTTGAAGTCGGCGAAGCGGATGTTGGCCTTCACTTTCGTATCGATGTGGGGGTCTACCATGGCGTTTCTCAAGCTGAGGGAGACGTCGACCGCGTTGGCTCCCCCGCCGGACCCACCGATTTCAAGATGGAATCGGGGCACGTCGACGGTAAGGTCGTTCATGTCGCGTCCACCTTGTGTGGCCACCGCGGCCTGCACGTGGATGTTTTCGATGTTTTTGGGCAGGTCGGGGTATTGGATTCTACCGTCGGCGATGCGGAGATCGATGCCGAATCCGGGCATCGATTCGTCGTTGTAGGTACCGCGCACGAAACCTTCGAAGGCCACGTCGCCGGAGGCGGTGACGTCGTCCAAATCTTCCGTGAAAACCGCCGGAACCAGGCTCATGATCGCGCGCAGATCCGACTCGAGCAAGGCATAGGTGATATCCATGTCGATGTCGTCTTCCGGCATTGCGAGCCACCCGTCGAACTTCAGCGAGAGTTGGGCCAGGTCCAATCGATTTTCCTTGAAGGTGAACTTCATGGAGTCGAGGTTGATGGCGATCTCGGCGTCGAGATAGGCGGGGCGTCCGGCGAGGTAGTGGATACCGTCGTACACCGCGGTGACGGCTTCGATTTTCGATTCTGTCACGAGGGTGAACACGTTCTTCGAAAAGTCCCCCACGCCTTTGTGGTTCAGTTTTTCAAGTACCAGGGTCATGGGCAGGGTGGCGTCGTCGTATACGAAGTGGCCCTCGTGGATGGAGTATTGTTCGATATCGAGCGCCATGGACGATTCTTCGCTCGCTTCGGCCGGTTCCGCTTCCCCGTCGTCTATGGTGATGTCGTAGTTGGCCGCGCCGTCTTCAAGCACTTTTATCAGCACCCTCGGTTTGTTGAGGTCGATTTTTTTCACGCGGATATTGTCTCCCTTTATCACCGTCATGATGTCCACGACCAGAGAGAGCTTGTCCATGGAAGCCAGGGTGTCGCCTTCGAATTCTTCCACACCGGCGATGCTCAGGTGTTCAATGCCCACGGCCAAATTGGGGAAATTTCGGATGAGGGAAAGGTTGACGTCCTCGAATTCCACCTTGGCGCGGATGCTTTTATTGGCTTCCGTTTTGATGATTTCGATGATCTTGCCCTTGAATGCGAAGGGGAGGATGAGCAGGATCAGGAACAACACCACCAAAGTGATAACGAGAATTTTGAGGAATTTTTTCATGGCTTCCTTTAATTAAATAGGGTGCAGGTTTTTGGTATACCGCAAGGTACGAAAGTCGTTGCGACTCACACACCTTGTTGCTCAGGCATAACGTCCGGATAGTCGATTTCGTTTTCGGATGTGGCGATAATCATGGTCACCGTGGCGTCTCCGGAAACGTTTACGACGGTTCTGCACATATCGAGGATGCGGTCTACGGGAAAGATAATGGCGATCCACAAGGGGTTGAGACCGACGCTTTGTAGTACGATGATCAGCATGACCAGACCCGCGCTGGGCACCGCCGCCGAACCGATGGAAGCGAGCGTGGCCGTCATGACGATGGTCAATTGTTGGCCGAGGCTGAGGTCGACCATGTGCATCTGCGCCAGAAAAACCACGGCGATGGCTTGGTACATGCTGGTGCCGTCCATATTGACCGTGGCGCCGATGGGCAGAACGAAACCGGTGACGTTTTTCGACACTCCGAAATTTTCTTCCACGCAATCCATGGTCACGGGAAGTGTGGCTGCGCTCGAACTCGTACTGAAAGCCAGAAATTGGGCCGGGCTGAACCGCTTGAAGTACTCTTTATAGGTGAGTTTTTTCACTACGGCAGACGACAAGAGAGGGTAGAACACGAAGATCATAAAGGCCAGCCCCAACACCAAAGTGAGGGAATACGTTCCCAGTCCTTTGAAAATCTCGAATACCTGTGCGGGTGAATCCGCCATATCGGCCAGTACACCGGCCATGAGCGCGAAGACGAAGAATGGTGCGGCCTGCATGACCAAGTCGACCATTTTTAGGAACACCTCGTTCGCACCGTCGATGAAGGATTTCAGGCTGGACACCTTCTCTTCCGGCAGCATCGCCAGACAGATGCCGAAGAAAATACCGAAGAAGATCACTTGGAGCATGAGGCTGTTGTCGGATATGGAGAGGATGACGTTTTCGGGCACCATTTCCACCAGGAAATTGAGGGGGCCGGTATCTTTGACGCTTTCCACGGTTTCCATTCGCGACATCGCCACATCCGATTGATCTTCCTCCATCCGCTTGGCCATGGCTTCATCCAAAAGGTGTGCGTATTGAGGATCGTCAGAAAGCATTTTGCCGTCTTTAATTTCCACGTCGGGGGTTTCGGCCACCCACGCCTCGTACGACAATCGGTTTTGAACGCGGGTTTCGTCATCCACGAAATTGCCGGGCTTGATCACGTTCACCAGAATCAAACCCAGGGATATGGTGAAGGTCGTGGTGAACAAATAAAGCAGAAGCGTTTTGGCACCCATCCTGCCCAGTTTGGAAATGTCTTGCAGCCCCGCGATGCCGGAAATGATGGAAAACAGAACCAAGGGCACGGCGATGAATTTCAGCATGCGGATGAAAATCACGCCCCAAGGATTGATCCAGTCGGTCGTGAACTCATTCCAGCCGAAGGCACTCGACAGAAATGCCCATGTAATTCCCAAGACCAATCCGATGATGATCTTCCAATGAAGAGGCCATTTCTTTTTCATTACAACCTGGATGTTTTGCTTCTCAAATGGTGGTCGGCCAAAACCAAAGCGGCCATGGCCTCCACGATGGGTACCGCGCGGGGCACCACACAGGGGTCGTGACGCCCTTTCACGCTGATTTCTTTTTCCTCGCCGTGAATGTCGACGGTTTTTTGGTTTGTGGGTATGCTCGATACCGGCTTGAACGCCACCCGGAATCGAATTTCCATTCCGTTGGTGATGCCGCCCTGTACTCCCCCCGAATGATTGGTCGCCGTGGTGATTTTGCCATCCTTGTTTTCAAACACGTCGTTGTGGGCGCTGCCCCGCATCCGCGTCGACGCGAAGCCCGTGCCTATTTCGAATCCCTTCACCGCATTGATGGAGAGCATGGCCTTCCCCAAATCGGCGTGGAGCTTGTCGAATACCGGCTCCCCCAAACCGGCGGGAGCTCCGCGCACCACGCAGGTGACGGTTCCTCCCACGGTGTCGCCTTCCGCCCTCACGGCTTCGATGAGTTCCCGCATTTTCGCGGAGGTGGCTTCATCGGGGCAGCGCAATTCGTTTTCCGGTTTTCCGGTAAAGGCGAAGGAGTAGGGGTTTTCAAGAGCGACGTCGCCCACCGAATCGACGAAGGCCTCAATGGCCACGCCTCCCGTTTCCAGAAGTTGCTTGGCCACGGCACCGGCGGCAACGCGGCAGGCGGTTTCCCTCGCACTGCTCCGCCCTCCGCCCCTGTGGTCGCGGATGCCGTATTTCGTGTGGTATGCAAAGTCGGCGTGGGAGGGGCGAAACACGTCTTTCAAGGCGTCGTAATCACCCGATCTTTTGTCTTCGTTGTACAGGATAAATGCCAGAGGGGCTCCGGTGGTTTTGCCTTCGAAAATGCCCGAAAGCCATTTCACTTCATCGGTTTCCTTTCTGGGGGTGGTGATGGAGGACTGTCCGGGTCGGCGGCGATCCATCATTTCTTGGACCTTCGCCACGTCTATGGGCAAGCCGGCCGGACAACCGTCGATGATTCCGCCAATCGCTGTGCCGTGGGATTCCCCGAACGTCGTCAATCGGAAAATTTCACCGAAGGAATTGCCTGCCATGCGGCCAAAGATAAATAAAGTTCGACACGCCGAAATGCCCGCCCACGGAAGAAAAACGTGAGAAATTCACTGGAAACAGTCCGCACCGTCCGGCAGTGATTTACGCCTCCGCCCCGAGTTTCTTTTCTTCGAGTAATTCGCACCTTTGCCTTTGTCGAATGCCAAATCGAACCACATGAAACCATTGTTCATCAAAAATATAAAGGGCCTGGTGGGATGCCACGACCTTACAACCACCAAGCTGAAAGGCAAGGATATGAACGTCTTGCCCGTGATTGAAAACGCGTACCTCCGAGTGGAGAACGGCAAAATCGCGGCTTTCGGCCCGATGTCCGAAGCTCCCGCCTCTACGGCTGCCGAAGATCGGGTCGTCGACGCGGCGGGGCGGTTCGTTCTGCCGTCTTGGTGCGATTCCCACACGCACTTGGTTTTCGCCGCCACGAGGGAGCTGGAATTCGAAGACCGCATCAAGGGGTTGACCTACGCGGAGATCGCCGCTCGGGGAGGAGGAATCCTCAATTCGGCGGCCAGGCTCAAAGCCATGAGCGAAGATGAATTGTTCGAGTCGGCTCTGCGCCGCTTGGAAATAGCCGCGAAAATGGGCACCGGCGCCATGGAAATCAAAAGCGGGTACGGCTTGACTTTGGAAGCGGAAATGAAAATGCTGCGCGTAGTCAAGAGGCTGAAAGAACATTCGGATGTCGCCATTCGAGCCACGTTGTTGGGCGCCCACGCCTTGCCGCCGGAATTTAAAGACAACCCCCAAGCGTACATAAATATCGTGTTGGAAGAGATGATTCCGGCCGCCGCGGAGGAGGGATTGGCCGAATACGTCGACGTTTTTTGCGAAAAGGGTTATTTCGATTTGGAGCAAACCCTCGCCATCGTGGAAAAGGGAGCCGAGTACGGCCTGAAGGCGAAAGTCCACGTAAACCAATTCAACGCCATGGGCGCCATTCCCGAGCTGGTTTCGGCGGGTGCGGTGTCGGTCGATCACTTGGAAGTGCTCGGCGAGGGAGATGCCCAAGCGCTGGGCGGCTCCCAAACCATCGCCACGGCGCTGCCCCTGTGCAGCATGTTCCTCGGTCTTCCCTACACGCCCGCCAACCAACTCATGCAAGCCGGAGCCGCGGTGGCCATCGCCACGGATTACAACCCCGGCACCGCGCCTTCCCAAAACATGAATCTCGCGGTTTCTTTGGCGTGCATCAAAATGAAAGTGACGCCGGAAGCGGCCATAAACGCGGCGACGATCAACGGTGCGGCAGCCATGGACCTGGCCGATACGCACGGGAGCATCACCGTGGGCAAAGCGGCCAATCTGTTGATTTCAGAACCCTGTGAGCACCTGTCGCATTTGCCGTACTCCTTCGGCCGCCCGGCTATCGAGACGGTCGTCTTGGCCGGAAAAGTTCTTCAGCATTGAAATCGAAAACCGGAGATCGCTCAAAGCCGACAAACCTTTTGTAAACACCACGACCCAATGAAAGTAAAACCGCCCATCTCGTGGTCCGATTTTGAGAAATTGGACATTCGCGTCGGAACCATCGTCGATGCCATTCCCTTTGCCAAAGCGAAAAAACCGGCGTACAAGGTGTACGTGGATTTTGGGGATTTGGGGGTGAAACAAAGCAGTGCACAAATCACCGAATTGTACTCCACCGAAGAGCTCATCGGAAATCAGATTCTCGCGGTGGTCAACTTCCCGCCCAAGCAAATCGCGGATTTTATGAGCGAGTGCTTAATCCTCGGGTTGTACACCGCCGACGGCGTGGTGCTCCTCTCCCCCGAACGAAGGGTGAAGGACGGAGCGTACGTGGGGTAATCATCGGGGGTTGATCTACGCTCGGGAAAATTACCCGTCGGACGAGGGGGCAAAACGGCTCAGGAAACGCGTGGCGTCTTCGCGGGTCAGAATGCCTTGACCGGAGATGTGGGCCTCCATGCGCATGCGGATGTCTTCTTCCGTCAGGGGCCGCCTTGAGTCGATGTATCCCTCGTCGCGGAAAAAATCCTCCAACGCCGAGATATTGCTGCTCCTGAAGTTTCTCACCTCTTTGTTGAGCAGCGCTGCGATCAGCTTCTCGGGGTTGCCGTCCACGGACTTCATTTTTTCGTCTACCTCGTCGATGAACGCGTCGCTCACGATGTGGCCCACGCTTTCCAGCACGCTTCGGTCCACAGGTTTGGGTCGACCCTGGCGGATGAGCTTGGAGTACTTTTCGAGGATTTCCGCCAGCGCCCGGTACTGCTCGTGCGGAAATCGACTGTGGATCGAATTGTCATTCGAGTGCCTCAAAAACTCCCTCAACTGCCCCCATCTTTCGATGTTCCTTTCCAAGAGTTCGTGAAGCCGGTCCACGTCTTCGATCAAATACCAAAGCGGCAGTTCGGAGACCTCTTGCACCAAGGGAGCAAACGACGGCACGCCGAGCACCTTTCCGTACTCCCGGTGGTCGCGACCACCGGGTGCGGGCCATTTGCCCTTCGGCTCCCACTTCGGCAAGGCGATGTCGGTTGCGAAATCGGGGAGGGTCCACTCCCTTTCGCTGAGTTCGAGGACCGTCGAGGGGCAATCCGAATGTTCGGCGAGGTGTTTCCGCCATTTGGCCACCTCGTCCATCTGGGCGGTGAAGTAGAAGATTTGTCGACCCGATTTGGCGATGTCGATCAGGGATTCGATGACTACCTCGGCGCGTTGGTCGTCCGTATTGGCGAGGAGTTCATCGGCGAGCAAGGGCATGGCGTACCGGGGTTCATTGACCTCCATGAAGGCGAGGCGCACCGCCATTTGCAGCTGAACGCGGGTTCCCGACGAGAGTTCGTCTACGGAAAGCCTCTTGTTTTTCACGGTGTCGATGGCTCCGAATTCCGCGTCGGCGAGGTCGTTGTCGAGGGCGAGTTTGAACGCACCCCGGGTAATGTCGACGAAGATTTCGTTGGCTTTTTTGAATACTTCGGGCCGGTTGCGATCGCTCAATTCGGTTTCGAGGTGGTTCATGATGAGATGGCCGGTGAGGGAAGACAGGTTCTTTTCGAATTGCAATCCCAATTGGGAAATGGCGTCCTGTTCGGCTCCCAAGGCTTTCTCGAGGTCGTTGCCCTTTTTTTGCTCATCTATTTTGGTGTCGGTTTCGATGATGCTGCGGTTGAGGTCGGCGGCTCTTTCGGCCTTCATCTTTTCCGCGTTCAACCGATCGCGAAGCTGAACGTCGTCCAGGTTTTCCAATTCCCCCTTCACTTCGGCGTACAGGGGGTGAGCGGTCATCTTTTCCCGTGCGGCCTCGGCTTTGATCGCCGCTTCGTCCCGCTTCTTTTTCCTCTCCCCGTACTCGCTCAAGAGATCCGACCATTCTTTCACTCGGAACACCTCGTCTTCCCCGATTTCGAGCCGCCCGAGTATGCCTTCCAATTGACCCGACAAGGTGCGCATCTCTTCTTCCCCTTGTGCGAAGATCAATTGACTGTTTTTCAAATCAGCCTCCAATTGCCGGAGGGTCGACGCGTCTTCTTGGAATTTTTGGTAGCGCGCATCCACTTCCGTTTCGTTTTCTGCACCTTCGAATCCGTTTCCGGTCATCAACCGGTTGAAGCGAAGGAACAATTCGTCCTTCCTGCGTTGGAAAGATTCGATGGCGGCGGAGCACGATCGGCAATTCTGATCGGCCCGCTTCCATTGGGTGAGGTTTCGGGACAGCCAATACAGTCCGGCGAATGACTCCCCTTCGAAATCGGGCATTGAGGGAAAAATGCCGAGGTCGCCGAGCCATTGGTCTTTCGTCTCCTCCATCTGACGGAGGCGGCGTTCCAAATTTTCGAGGGCTGACGTCAATTCCTCTGCCTCCCGCTTGCAATTTTCGGTCTCGACGGCTTTGTGATATTCTTTGATCAGCATCAGCAAATGCGCAGTGACTTCTTCCGTGGTCCAATTCGCCACTTGGGGAATGGACAGCTCCTCAAAATCGCGCTCCCTCGTACTTCTGGTCGTAGTGGATTTCGATCTGCGCTGATTTGCGGCCCAAATGAAGGATGCGACCACGACGACCAACCCCCAAAAACCCTGAACATCTGCATAATAAACCCACACGGCGGTAAAAATCGCCAACAGGGTGGTGAGGGCGAAGGGCCAAACAGGTCGGGACGGCGCGGGCTCGTTTTCTTCTGCGGCGAGCCATTTCTGCAGTATTTCAACGCCGTTCGCCAATTCGCTCGACGACTCTTGAGAAGCATTCGCCTCCAACCAATCATTTTCGATTTCAAGTCGGGTGCGCAGCGCGTGTCGTCGGCCAAGCAGATTCGTGGCCTCTTGGTAAAACCGATCGAGGTCCTCGAATTCCGTGACGGTCAACTCCCGAAGGCGATCCGCCAAAGCACCGTCTCCGAGGGCCGAAGCCGCGCTTTGCAATTCCGATTCCGCGGCGGCGAGGTTGGACTCTTTTTCTTGGATCGAGCGCCTGATCTCCCGATACTCGTCGTGGATGGCTTTGAGTTCGCTCGGCAGGTTTTGGGGAATGTCCACCGCCATCCCCAAGGCGTTTCGCCGGGCTTGGAGGTCTTGCACTTTGTCGGATGCGCGGGCGATTTTCTCTCGTACATCCTCCCGACGTTTCAAAAGGTTTTGCAAGTCGGCGTGGTCTTCCGGGCGGAGTTTTTCCATCACGGCGGGAAAAGCGCCGAGTTCCCTTTCGAAGCCCTGGCGGTCTTCAAGCGAGAGGCGGTAATTAACGACGTGTTCCAACAGTTCC
This sequence comes from uncultured Cryomorphaceae bacterium, assembly GCA_964574635.1. Classification (GTDB taxonomy): domain Bacteria; phylum Bacteroidota; class Bacteroidia; order Flavobacteriales_D; family Cryomorphaceae; genus CAZNOG01. The sequence goes on from CAZNOG010000011.1 coordinate 78,914, forward strand.
ACCATGCGCCCGGCTTCGAGAGCGTTTTCGTGCTCTCGCTTGGTTTCGGCGAGTTTTTTCTGCTCGAGCACCAAGCGTTCCTGGTTGCTACGAATCTTGTCCACCTCGTTTTTGGCCGCTTCTGTTTGTCGGTATTCCGATATGTTTTTCTTGCTGATGTTGTCGCTGTATCCCAAGGCGGTGGCGGCGGCTCGAGGATCGTAATTGCCGAGGGACAATCGCGATATTTTTTTCGCGAAGTCACGACCTTCGTCGAGAAGCAATTCGTGGACGGCGAGCATGTACCGGTGCTTTTCTTCCCGGGGCAGGGGCACGGGTTTGTCCGTCATCGAGGCGCCGTTTCTGAAAAATGTGGCGCGTTGGTTGTCCAAATTCACGTGAAACTCGTCCTCGCCGGCCCCGAACACCGCGTTCGCCCGCGTGCCCGATTCCGCATCGCCCGCCATCAAGGCCAGTATGGCGCGAGCGGTCGACGTTTTGCCCGATGCGTTTGCGCCGTACACGATGTTGACCCCCTCGACGATCTCGTCCATGGGGCGCAACCCACGCGGCAAGCCCGGCAAGCTGAAGATGCTCAGTTTTTTCAGGTAGTAGCCCGGGTTCATGACTCGTTTTTGAATAACAATTGACTCAGCATCCGCTCGGCTTCCGCGAGCAGAAATCGATCGGCGGAATACTCTTCGGTGTCGAATTGCGCGGAATGGACGTAGGGTTGATAAGTTTGGTTTTTTCGAATGCGCTCGAACTCTTCCGCCCACTGCGCGCGGAGGTGCCTTACGCGATCCGTTTCTCGGTTTTCGCGCAGGGCGAGAATGGTTTGGGCGAGTATGCCCGCCGCGGTGTTTTGCGCGGCCAGTTCCACGAGGTTTTCCAACACCGGGGTGACGGCATAACGGACTTTCCGCACGCGCACAGATGTAGAACCTTGCAGCGTACCGTCGTACGAAATCAACTCCTTGAAATCTTCCTCGACTTTTTTCGGATCGTTGGTCGCCACTTCCAGCACCACGTCGAAGACGATTTCCACGAGATGCGGTTCCGCGGCGATCAGGTCCTCCGATCGGCCTCGCAATTCATTGACGACGGTGCCGTATTTCAGCCCGTCTTCCTCCTTCAACTCGATGGAGATCGCGTCGTAGCGAACAGGCGAGAGCGGTACGAATTCGTACTCCACGGCATTCTTTCCGCCCACGGTCATGAGCACCACGCCGTGCGATCCGGTTTCTTTTGGACTCAACGCCTGGGGAGAACCGGGGTACCTCACGTGGGGGCGGCCTTCGCGGATGATGCTCGGCTTGTGGATGTGCCCCAAGAGCCACACGTCCACACCTTTGTTGGAAAAACCCGATGCCGACAAAGGCGCGTAAGGACTGTCGGGTTGGTCCACGTCGCCGTGCACCAACCCGATGGTCACCGCGTCGGAGAGGGTTGGTAGAGGCGTGAAGGTAGCCAGAGGGTCGTCCGTTTCCCGCTCTTTGAAAAACGAGCGACCTACGAGGCGGATGGTCGTCGAATCCTTGCGGTATTCGGCGGTTTCCCATTCGCCTTTTTCACCGAGGAGGAATACGTTGGGGTGGTCGCCTCCGGACACCACCTGTTGCAACACGTCGAAATCGTGGTTTCCGGATACCATAAATACTTTGATGCCGTGCGCTTCCAGGTCCGCGAATCCCTTTTTCAAGGTGCCGACAGCTTCGAAAAATCGGTTTCTCCGATCGATGATGTCGCCGGTGAGGGCGAGGAAATCCACCTTGGTCTCGATCGCCAACTCCACCATCTTGTCCCAGACGTAGCGCGTAGAGGCGATCTCGGCATTTTCGTACACCTCGGAAGACCTGCGCCCCAAATGAATATCCCCCGAAACCAAGATTTTTACTTCCATCCAAATACCTGCTCAAGGCGCGCAAGGCGGCGCCGAAACGAATTGACCGAAGGCCTTCGACGAACTTCGGTCGAGCTAAATTACTACTAATTTTCAGAGCCGGAAGGAGAGGGGAGGGAAACGGCGGAAGGGCGACTCGGACACGAGCCCGTGAATCCGAAAAGTGGAAAGAAAAACCGACGGGACGCCAAAGCGAAAACCCGGTCCTGAGGGGAAACCGGGTGGCTCAAACGGGGGCAAACCTATATCAGTTCACTTCGCTGTACGAAGGGCGATCGCCGGCGTCGTGCTTGGCGTACGCGCCGCAGGCTTTGGGACCGCCGGCGCAAGATTGCAATGCGACAACGGCGAATATCAGTACAGCGGAAGCGAGTATCTTTTTGATTTTTTTCATGGTGATTGTTCGGAATTGTCACGTGTATATACACGATGTGCCTCAAAAGGTTTCGTCAAAGTGGCAATCCACCCGTTCAAGCCGCACCGGCTGCGGTACGGCGGGTATAGCAATTGTTTTCCGGGGGTGTGTGGTGAGGGTTTTTGTGGGTGTGACTTTCCGCGCCGGCCTGTCGGTATGTTGTTAAATGATACGTGTTTGCGGGATAAATTCACGACGAGGGATTTTTCCGCCGCTACCCGTGTTTTTACCTCCATCCCACGCGGCGGTGAATTGAAGGGGTTTTTTTAATTTCGCACAAAATTCCAACCATGCTCAAAAAATCCCTGTTCTTACTGATCATTCCGGCCGTTGTCGCCTGTGGCAACACGAATACCGAAACCACCGCCGCAACCGAAGAAATCGCTTCTACCGAAACCGCCGCCATGCACTACTACGGCGATACCATCACCGCCGAGGGGGCCGTGGACCCGCAGGATTTCCTGGCTCAAATGCAAGGCCGCGATAGCTTGAACGTAAAGTTGGAAGCAAAAATCAACGAAACCTGCCGAAAGAAAGGCTGCTGGATGACCATCGATCTGGAGAACGGAAAGGAAATGCGCGTGCGCTTCAAAGACTACGGATTTTTCGTTCCCTTGGAAGGAGTTGACGGCAAAATGGCCGTGATGGAGGGCGTAGCGTTTACCGATACAATATCGGTCGACTTTCTGAAGCACCTCGCCGAAGACGCCGGCAAATCCGAAGAGGAGATCGCGGCCATCACCGAGCCCGAAATCGGCGTGAACTTCGAAGCTCACGGTGTGATCATCAAGGAATGATCCCTCGCATTTTCGGAACAGGATCCACGCCGTTGAATCCGCGCATTCGAAGACCTTTTTCCCCTGCCGGGAGAACCGGCGCCCGCATCCATTTCCCGATTAACTTTGCATCGGCATGAACCCGGTAGAAATATTGAATGCCGAGCACCTCGCGCTCACCATCACCCGCCTCTGCCATGAACTGGTGGAAAATCACGACGATTTTTCCAATACCGCGCTCATCGGCTTGCAACCCCGGGGCGTGATGCTTTCCAACCGCATCGTCGATCGCCTGACCGAGATCACCGGACTGAACAACATCCGACACGGACACCTCGACATCACCTTCCACCGCGACGATTTCCGCCGAAAGTCGGATCCCGTGCTTCCCGGGAAAACGCGCATGGATTTTCAAGTGGAGAATCTCAAGGTCGTGCTCATCGACGACGTGCTGTTCACCGGGCGCACTATCCGCGCCGGTTTGGATGCCTTGTTGACGTACGGTAGACCCTCGAAAGTGGAGCTCCTCACCCTGATCGACAGGCGCTTCAGCCGGCACTTGCCCATACAACCCGATTACGTGGGCCGCACCGTCGATTCCATCGCCCATGAAAAAGTGGAAGTCGAGTGGGGCGACCGTCCCGGCGAGGGCCGAGTAATGATGAAATCGGTAAAATTGATGCCATGAGCGCGCTGAGCACAAATCACCTTTTGGGCATCAAAGAGCTCACCCCGGACGACATCCAATTGATCTTCGAAACCGCCGACCAATTCAAGGAAATCCTGTCCCGACCCATCAAGAAAGTACCTTCTTTGCGGGACATCACCGTGGCAAACCTGTTTTTCGAAAACTCCACGCGGACCAAGCTCAGCTTCGAGCTGGCGGAAAAACGCCTCAGCGCCGACATCATCAACTTTTCCTCCTCGTCGTCGAGCGTCAAAAAGGGTGAAACCCTGATCGATACGGTAAACAACATCCTGGCCATGAAGGTCGACATGGTGGTGATGCGCCACCCCAGCCCCGGCGCGCCAAATTTTCTGGCTCGCCACATCGACGCCACCATCATCAACGCCGGCGACGGCACCCACGAGCACCCCACCCAAGCCTTGCTCGACGCCTATTCCATTCGGGAGCGCTTGGGGGAAGTGGCCGGGAAAAAAGTGGCCATCATCGGCGACATCATGCATTCACGCGTGGCGTTGTCGAATATCCTGTGCCTCCAAAAACTCGGTGCGGAGGTCATGGTGTGCGGTCCAAAAACCTTGCTGCCGAAGTACATCGATTCCCTGGGCGTAAAAGTCGAAACCGACGTGTCGGAAGCGCTGAAGTGGTGCGACGTGGCCAACGTGCTGCGCATCCAATTGGAAAGACAAGACATCGCCTATTTTCCCTCCCTCCGCGAGTACACCATGCTCTACGGCCTCACTTTGCCGCTGCTGGAAAAACTCGACAAAGAAATCGTCATCATGCACCCCGGACCCATCAACCGCGGGGTGGAGATTTCCGGCGAAATCGCCGACGGATCGCACAGCATCATCCTCAGGCAGGTCGAGAACGGAGTCGCCATCCGTATGGCGGTGCTGTATCTTCTGGCGGGAAAAATCGAACGCCACGTGGAAAACGATTAATAGTTCTATATTTGAAATCATCATCCCATCTAAAACCACCATGGATTTTAAAGTCGAAAAGGAAGAGAAGCACGCCCTCGTCACCTTCAACGCAGAGAAACTCAATTCATTGAACTCGGCGGATTTGAAGTCGGAACTGGTCGTACTGGTCAAATCGGGTTATCGAAACATCGCCATGGACCTCAGTTCTGCGCGCTATTGCGATTCGAGCGGTTTGAGCGCATTGCTCACCGGAAATCGACTTTGCCGTGAAGCGGATGGGGTTTTCGTATTGGCCGGAGTGCAGCCCACGGTGCACAAACTCATATCCATTTCGCAACTCACTTCGGTGCTCAGCATCGTGCCCACCGTGAGCGAAGCCGTCGATTTGATCATGATGGAAGAGATCGATCGGGAGCTCGGGGAAGAAGATTGAGCCGGGCGAAAGTCCCGTACACCCCATTTTCTTTTTGCATTTCTATCCCGGAATTTCCCGCCTTGCGGACTCCGCGTATTCCGCCGTGCCCGACGGTTGCTTTTCATAAAACTTCTTAGAAACGCATTGCGCAATCCGCTCGACGTGCGGTCCACAAAAAAAAGGGGAAAGATGCCTCGGCACCTTTCCCCTTCGCGTTTCACGCGGTGGGAGGATTATTCCACCACCAGTTTGTTGACGTACAGCGTTTCGTCGGAGACGATGCGCACCAAGTAGATTCCGGGCGCGTAATCCCCGAGGGAGAGGGTGAGTTCACCTTGTTTGCCTCCCACGCTCTCTCCGTGGATCTTTTTGCCCGTCGCGTCGTGGATGTCAAGCACGGCACTTTGGTGCAAACCCTCTGGGAGGAGCAAGGTGGTTTCATGGGCGCCCGGGTTGGGGTAGAGCTTCAAAGTGGCGATCTCCCGGATGTCGCCGAGACCCACCGTGCCTGAGGCCAATAATCCCGTGCGGGTGTTGTCGCCCTTGTACGCGTTGAAATAGATGTTCTCGGGAATGTATGGGTACCCCAGATCGTACGCGGTGACGAAAATGCTGTCCACGTCCGCACCGAAATTCGACGTGTGGGTGAGCGCAACCAAATCGAGGTTTCCGTCGCCGTTTACGTCGTCCAGCAGGGCCGATTGGAGAAAGGACCAACCTCTGGGACGAAGGGGAAACCCGTCGAGTTCACCGCTTCCGTCCGTGGAATAGGCGTGGATGAAGCCGTAGCCGTCATTTCCGATCATGTTGCTGGTGAAAACCAAATCGGGCACTCCGTCGTCGTTGATGTCGGCCACCGTGATGACGCTTTCGTTCCCGCCGACTTTTGCGATGGGGAAGTTGTCGATGTCCGATCCGTCGGCATTAAAACCGAAAATCACGTCCATCGGCAAGTAGTTGCCGTCCTCGTCCGTGTTCGTAATGGGCGATCCGACAAAAACCGAGTATTCCCCGTTCCCGTCAAAATCCACGGCCGAAGGCGGAGCGTAAGTCCAAGAGGGTGCCGCTACCGGCCAACCTTCGAGGTATTCACCCTCGCCGCTTATGGCGAAATATTCGGGCGCATCGCCGTGACGCGCTCCGACGATGTCGAGGGTGCCGTCCCCATCCAAATCGAAGAGGAGGGGCGACTGGTAGGAAAAACGGGTGTTCTCGCTCTCCTGGGGAAATCCGGGCAAGTATTCGCCGTTGGCGTCGAAGGCGTGGAGGGCGCCGGTGGAAGAGCTTCCCGACACGATATCGGGTACTCCGTCTCCGTCGAGGTCGCCCACGGAAGGCGTGAATCCAGGCGTGCCGGTGATGACCACGGGCCAGTTATCGTTCAAGTGGGTACCGTCCATTCGGAGTACGTGGATGTGGCCGGTGGTGCCGATTCTTTCGGAGGTAATGACTTCAGCCACACCGTCACCATCGATGTCGGCGAGTGCGGGGCCGCTGATCATCCAGTGGTCGTCGAAATTTTTGGGCCAGCCTTCCAGGTCGTTTCCATCGGCATCCATCAGGTAGACGCGTCCGGGCGGCAGGGCGGGCGGCAATCCGGCGGTGTTCAGCGCCAGCTCCACGGATCCGTCGCCATCCATGTCTTTGACGGCCACCGGCAGCACGGCCACTCCGCTGATTAACTTGCCCCACAAAAGAGTGCCGTCGGCCTTGTACGCAAACAGCGAGTCGTTGGCGCCGAAGATGATTTCGTTTTGACCGTCGTTGTCGATATCGGCCAAGGTGGCGCCGCGCTGATTTTTGAAGGTTGGGTTGGCGATTTTCCCGATGGGATACCCGTCGAGAATGGTCATGGATTCGGTGGATTTGGATTCCAACGCCGGCAGCAGCGCGGGCGTAACGACGAGTCGACCCTCTGGGTCCAACTCGGCTTTGTATCCCGTTTCTTGCGCGTAGCCCGACTGATACAGAGCCGCGAAGAAAAAGACGAGTGAAATGCGTAAAGTTTTGTTCATCATGGCGTGATGTGTTTGATTGGTTGGAAAAACATTTTATTCTCTGACAAATTACGCATTCATGAAGAGAAATCAGGGGTTCCGGGATGATTTTAGCATTTTTTCAGGGGGTGGCTCCGCGGATTTATTCGGTGGTTTTTCTCACGTGAAAACCTCCGATTTCGGTAAAAAACAGGAGCTTGAGGCGGGGCGGAGCCGGGGCATCCATTATAGCCTTTTGTCGGCGGCAAGGGTTGGCGGGTCTATCGCGGGCTTCCGCCGTTCGCCGCGATCGTACCACGCCTCCCCGATGCCGCAGCCGCAAGGGCTGCCATTGCTGTCCCTCACCCGATGTGCCTCGGCGATGAAGGCAGTCTCAAACCGGGACTTGCGGCGCGTAGAGGCGGATGATCACCGTTCTATCTTCGTGGCGTCGATCTTCCTGCCCGCCACGGTGGTGGTGATTCTGTCGTCGGCCAGGATTTCACGCAATTTCTCGGAATGAGCGCGCAAGACGTACACGACGGGATCGGTTTTATCGGTGGAAACCATTCTCGCACCGAAATTGGCCGCGATGGGTGGCGGCACCCCCTGTTCCACATCCTGCGTACGCAGACCGCTGCCGATGTAGTGAACGCTGAGCATCCCGCTCTTGGGCGGTGAAATGACCAGTGCGGCCCAGTGGCGACCCATGAGGGGCTTGTCGCGAAATTTGAGGTTGACCACCAGCTCTTGACCGAGTTTTTTCACTTCCATGGAGTCGGAGATGTACCACACTTGGTCGTCGGCGCGCATGTAACCGGAGGTGATTTCAAGGGTGGAAATATTGTTGGTGGCTCCGCTGAAATCGTACGTGCCCCAGAAGATTTCGGGAATGATGGTGAGGGGTTTTGAATCTTCGGGTACGGGTGTTTCGAACACCACCGCATCGCAGGAGGTGAGTGAGGCGAAAATGATGCCCGCCAGAAAGGTCACTCGGATCTTTGTCTTCATCGGTATGGCTTGTGTGTTTGGCGATCCTAAAGACAAAATTTCGGTATGGATTGTTTGAAGAGTCGTATGAATTGGCTGTAATCGAGAGGATTCGCGTGAGGGCGGAATGCGGCATCCCCGCCGACGGGTCCGGCTGCGTGGCGCGGCGCTGCGTGGCGACTTCGAAGCCCCCGCAGCGCTTTGCGCCACGCCCGGACCCGGCGGTGGGATATAGCATGTAGACCGACCCGCCCCACGGTTTTCGGTGGGATGACTCGGGTGAGAAAAACCGAATTTTCCGGTAAAAATTTCGGAAATCGACGCGGCGGGGCACGCCCTGAAAAATAGGCCCGAAAACAGCCGGGATTGAACCGGGGGAGTGGCTTTTTGCTTAACTTGGGGGGCTCCAACACCTCGTAAAATCATGAAGAAGAACAGGCAGGAAGAACCGCTCATCGTGGAATGCGCTTGGGAAGTGTGCAATCAGGTGGGTGGCATTTATACCGTGATCCGCTCGAAAGTGGTGGCGGCGGTGGAGAGGTGGGGCGACAATTACTGCCTGCTGGGGCCGCTTGTGGATCCGGACGTGTCGGCTGAATTCGACGACATTACCGACTCCGACGACGCGGTGGGCCGTACGGTGGATAAAATGCGGAACATGGGCTTTGAGGTGAGGTACGGAAGATGGCTGGTGACGGGAAAACCGCGTGTGGTGCTGCTCAACCCCGAGAATGTGTTTAACCGCACGGAATCGCTGTACCGCCAATTGAAAACCGATCACGGCATCAACGCCAAAACGGGCGACGACTTGGTGGAAACCCTGGTGCAGTGGGCCGACCTGAACCGTACCTTTTTTCAGATTCTCGCCAAGGAACTGGGGCGGCGGCAGGCGGTGGCGCATTTTCACGAGTGGATGGCCGCGCTGCCCATACTCGAAATCGCTCGGCAGAAACTGCCCGTAGCGACCGTGTTTACCACCCACGCCACCATGCTGGGGAGGTACCTCGCGGGAGCCGATTCGGAGTTTTATGCCAAGATCGAAACGTTCGACCCGGAACCGGAAGCCAAGCGATACGGTATTCACACCCAATGGAGTATCGAGAGCAAATGCGCCGAAATGGCCGATGTGTTTACCACCGTGAGCGAGGTGACTGGAGTGGAATGCGAACATTTGCTGGGGAAAAAACCGGATTTGATTACGCCCAACGGGTTGAATATCACGAGATATTCGGCGTTTCACGAGATTCAAAACCGACACGAGTTTTACAAGGACAAGATCCACGAATTCGTGGTGGGTCATTTTTTCAATTCCTACCACTTCGACCTCGACAAGACCTTATACTTTTTTACTTCGGGCCGGTACGAATGGCGGAACAAGGGATTCGACATTACGCTGGAAGCGTTGAAGTGGTTGAACGCCAAAATGATCAACGAGGGCATAGACATTACGGTGGTGATGTTTTTCGTGACCAAGCGGCCCACGTGGTCCATCAATCCGGACGTGCTGGAATCGCGTGGGGTGATGCAGGAAATCAAGAGGAACTGCGAAGCCATAGAGCGACAAGTGGGGGAGAGGCTGTTTCGTGCGGCGACGGCATCCGACGATTACCGCTTGCCGGATTTGAACGACTTGATCGACGAGTACTGGAAGCTGAGGTACCGCCGCACCATTCAGTCGTGGAAGACGAAGACGTGGCCCATCATCGTAACCCACAATTTGGTGGACGACATCAACGACGAGATTCTGCAAACGCTCAGGAAAGAACAACTGATCAATTCACCTTTGGACAAGGTGAAGGTGGTGTACCATCCGGATTTCATCGAATCGATCAACCCGCTTTTCGGCATGGACTACGGGCAGTTTGTGCGCGGTTGCCACTTGGGGATTTTTCCGAGTTACTACGAACCGTGGGGATACACGCCCCTGGAGTGCGTGGCCCGGGGTGTGCCCGCCGTAACCAGCGACCTTTCGGGATTCGGGCGGTTTGTGGCCGAACTCGACGAGTCGCACGAGGACAGAGGCGTGTATGTGCTCGAGAGAAAGAACAAAACCCGGAAAAAGATCGTGGAGAGTTTGGGCAGGTATCTGTTGCATTTCGTCAAAACCAACCGGCGGTTTCGCATGCAGCAGCGGAACTTGTTGGAAGATTTTTCCGAAAATTTCGACTGGAAAATTTTGGTGGACGAGTACCGGCGCGCGTACGAGGAAGCCTTGGAATCGGCGGCCGGACGGCGGGCTTGAGCCGGTTTCCGAAATTCCTTCGGGTCGCGTCGAACCAACGGTAAAATCACATATATTTGATTGTACCCATAGCGGCAGTCATCGGATTTGGGTTGTCCGTGTAAAATGGCCTTGATTTCAGCCTTTCCACCGGGAAAGGGTATACTCGGGATTGAGACATGGGCAGTTCAAAACGATAAAAAAGGCACATGATTTCGGTCATGTGCCTTTTTCCGTTTTTATGATTCGCTGTGCCGGAGGTGCAGGCTTCTTGTGGTATGTACCTACGCCGATATCCGGCTCAAATACATTCGCTGCGTTTCGGGCACTGTGGTCCGCTTCAGAATTTCAATTTGTCGAGGTCGGGCAAATCTTCGAGGTTGCCCGATTCGTCGAGGTGGATGTCGTGGGACAAGCTCACGATGCGGTGGATCACCTCGTCGAGGTCCAGCGCAGATTGCCTCAAGTAGCCGATGATCTCCGAATTTTCCAAGTCTGCCACCCCCCGGTTTTCTATGAGGTCGACCAGTCCGAGAATGCGGCTCAGTGGGCTGCGCAGTTCGTGGGATTGGGACCAGGCGATTTTGCGGAGTTTTTTGTTTTGTTCCTCCACGAGTCGGTACACGCGGGCGCGCTCGGTAAAGTCCCGAATGGCCCCTACCATTCGCACCGCCTTGCCGTTTTCGTCGCGCACGACAAAACCCCGGTCGACCACTTCGGCGTACGTTCCGTCGGCGCGCAGCATGCGGTAGGTGCTCTCCCACCGATTGCGACGGGAATTGTCCAAAAACCGCTTCAACCCGTCCAAAACCGTTTTGCGGTCCTGGGGGTGGATGAGGCTTTCCCAAAACCCCGAATCCGATCTGGAGTTCGCGATTTCGTGTCCGAAGACCATTCTGAAACCCTTGGACCACAGGAGTTCGTTTTTCTTGAGGTTCCAGTCCCAAATGGCGTCGCTCGAAGCCGCGGAGGCGAGTTCGTACCGGTCGTTGCTCTCGATGAGCTTCTGCCTGGTTTCCTCTATGGCCGACACGTCCCAATTGAACCCGACCATGATCTTGCCTTTTTCCTTGTCGGACACGGTGAATTGTCCCGTACCTCTGATGTGTTTGAGTTCGTTGGTTTCGGGATCGCGGATGCGGAATCTGGTTTGGTAGATGCCCAGAGGTGAGTTGACCGCGATTTCGACGTCCTTGAGCGCTTGGTCCCGGTCTTCGGGTACCACCAAGTTGATCCAGCTTTGGCTGGAGTTTTCGAAATGCGACTTCTCGATATTGAAAATCTCGTACATGGTGTCGTCCCAGATCAATGTATCCGTGTCGACGTGGTATTCCCACACGCCCAATTTGGCGACTTTGGCGGCGAGTTCGAATCTCTCGTTCACTCGGCGCAGCTCTTTTTCGATTTCCTTGAGTTTGGTGATGTCGGTCAGAACTTGGTTCCAGATGATGCTTCCGTCTTCTTGGGCTTCGGGTTTTCCCTGACCGCTCAACCATTTTTCGTTTCCGTTGTCGTCGACGACTTTCCAGATATGCGACCAGGGTTTCAGCGTATTCGCCGATTCCTCCATCTTCGTTTTGAGCACTTCGAGGTGTTCGGGGTCCATGCGGCCCTGCGATGCCCAATAGTCGCGGCGTCGATCCGAGTCTTTCTCTGCCCGATCTTCCGAAAATTCTTCGCTGAGGTAGAGCATTTCGTAAGTGCCGTCGGGATTCCGTCGGTAGCGCTGGATGGAACCGCTTACGCTTTCAAGGATGTTTTTCAGCATGGTGCGGTGCTCGGCTATCTGCATTTGAGCTTCCGTGAGCGGAGTCGCGTCCATGGTAATGGTATCGATCATGATCTCATCATCCACCGGGTGGACGGTGCCTCGCGTATGCAGGTGTTTGGTTTTTCCGTTCGGTGATTGGTACCGGTACACCAGGTCGAATTCCGTCCCGTCTTTCAAGGCGTCCCTCACCACTTGTTTGAGGAGTTCGTAATCCTGCGGCACCACTCTATCCCAAATAATTCCGGCGTTTTTGCGGATTTCATCGATGGTGAGGTCGTAAATTTCCTCGGTTCCTTTGCTGAGGAACACCACCTCGATGTCGGATTCGGATTTCACCATCAGTCGGGACACGCTGCCGGCGAGGTTGTGGGTGAGGTTTTTCAGCAGAGCCCGGCTTTCCACCAGCGCCAATTCTGCGGTTTTCCGTTTGTTGATGTTGCGGAGGGTGCCGATGATCAATTCGGTATGCCCGGACTCCCCGTTCAGGCCGCTGCCGTCGGCGTGCAACCAGATAAAGGTGCCGGAGGAATTTTTCGCCCGGAATTCCATCTGGAAAGGGCGCCCGTTTCGGGCGTTCTTCATGATGGTCGTGCGCACTTTGGTGCGGTCTTCCGGGTGCGCGATCGCCTCGATGTTCATCGACTTCAACGCGTCGTTGAAGCCGTATCCCAGCATTTTATAGATGCTGTCGCTCCAAAACGTTTCGTCGGTGTCGAGATTCCACTGCCACACGCCGTCGGAGGTGCTGTCGATCAGCACACTGGTTCTTTGTTCGGCGCGGATGCGCGCTTGGTTGGCGAGTTCTTCCTCGTGGATGTCCCTGAAATTCACTACGTAACCGTTGAGTCCGGGAATGTGCCGGCAGTCGGTTACGCGCGTTTCGATCCATCGCAGCTCACCGCTCTTGGTGCGGTACCTTTCTTTGAATATGCCGTCCGGTACCGATCCCGTCAGCAGGTTGTCCACCACCTCGCGGTTGTCGGTTTGATCTTCGATGTGGATGAAGGTGGTGTTCGAAAATCCGATCAATTCCGACGGGGAATACCCGGTGATGGCCTCCACCGACGGACTGACGTACGTGATGATCCGATTTTCGTCCGTGAGCAAGATGCCGTCGAAATTGTTTTCTATCAACCCCCTGAATCGCGCTTCCCGCCTTTTGAGTTCTTCCTGAAGGTTCTTTCTCTCACCCGAGATGATGAGGCTTTTGCGGATGTCCGATTCGTCGGTGTCGCCTTTGATCAGGTAGTCGGCCACACCGATTCGCAGCAATTTGATGGCCTGTTCCGTGTCGTCGTTGGTGATGACGGCGATGATGATGGGATCGGAAAATTTTTTTTGCAACTCGGCGCAAGACTTTTTGCTGGCGTCGAATTGGGGTTGTGGCGTCCAGAAGATCACGTCCGCACGCAAGTCTTCCATTTCAATCGCCTCCTCGATATTCGGGAGAACGGTGATGTTCTTATCCGGCACTTGCAATTGCAAAAGCAGGGACTTCAACAGCTCGGCGTCTTTTTCGTCGGGCTCGATGAGCAGATGGAAGAGGTTGATGTGATGCATTGCTATGAATCGGATAATTTCGTCTAAAATGCGAAATATTTCAGGCAAACCATGCGTTTGTACCGGATTTTTTATTGAGCCCTCACGGTGGAAAAAATGCGTGTATACGGTGGATCAGGCGAGTATAACCTGCAGGGACGGTGGCGATTTCAAATGCATTCTGCCGATGGTGAAACCGGTCTCACACGGGCATTTTACGGCGTCGCGATTTCGATACGATTCGCGTGATCGATCAATATTTCAAGATGGTGTACACCGGCAGGTGGTCGCTGTATCCGCCGAAATAGTTGTTGCCGCCGTAAGTCCTGGAAGGGTACTCCTCGCCTTTGTCGTTCACGTACATCATTTCCTCTGTGAAATAAGGTCCCGATTTGTCGGGCACCACGTCGGGCGCGATGCCGTCCACTAGATTCGGAGAGATGATGATTTGATCGAGGAAGCCCCACTCACCGCGGTAATTGTACGATCCACGCCACTCTTCCGTTTTGCCTTTCATCAGGTTCACCAAGAAGCCGGGTGTTTCGACGCTGCCGGCGCCGAGCACTTCCGAGAGGGATCGGTTTTCGGGATAGTCGTTGAAATCGCCCATGCACACGATGTACGCGTCGGGATTTTTCGAGAGTACGGATTCCACGGTCGCGCGCAGCGTTTCCGCCGCCGCGACTCTTTTGTATTCCGACGCCTCGCTTCCACCGTAGCGCGATGGCCAATGGTTGACGAACACGTGGAGTTCGGGGCCGCGTTTCAACCGGCCGTGTACGTGCAGGATGGTGCGCGTGGGCCTGTCGTCCGGGGGGAGATCCACCGGCAGGGACCGGGATTGGACGACCTTGAATTTTTTCGGTGAATACAACAGCCCTACGTCGATTCCCCTTTCGTCGGGACCTTCCCGCAGAATAGCCTCGTATTTGGCCTTCTTCAGGGGTTCGGCCTCCGCGAGGTCTTTGAGGGCGTTCAGATTTTCCACCTCCGCGATCCCCACCAGCACGGGAAAGTTTTCACCGGGCCCGGCGATCACCTCACCGAGTCGCTCCAATTTGGTCAGGTATTTCTCGGTGTTCCACGCTTTTTCGGAAGTCGGCAAAAACTCTTCGTCTTTCTTGATGGGATCATCCAAAGTATCGAAGAGATTTTCGACGTTGTAAAACATCAGGGTGGCGCTGTGCTTGGCTTGGCTCGGCGCCATCGTGGTCGAGACGGAGCTGCACCCCATCCACGTGAATTGCAGATAGAACGCGGTGACGAGAAGGAGGATGGTATTGCGCTTTTGCATGGGATCGGGCTTTTTGTGGGGGTGAATTTAGTACTTTTGACATAGCTTCAAACCGGGTGATTTGCGATTCAAACAAGGCGATACCGTGTGTTTTTTGGACGAGGCCGGCGAGGCCACCGTACTCCGCGACGAGGGCGAAAAGGTGGTGGTGGTCGACGAAGACGGATTCGAGTTCGAATACCCGACCCACAAGCTCGTCAAACGGGAATGGAAGGGCGTGGAACCGGACGCTTGGGTACCTTCCGAAGGCGCTCGGCACGGCAAAAGGAAAAATCCGGAAAGGGGATACCGCATCGTGTCGCACAAGCAACCTTACATGGAAGTGGATTTGCACAGCCACATGGTGCTCGATACGGAAAGGGGATTGTCAAAGGGAGATATCCTGCAAGCCCAACTCGACCACTTTCGAAGGACGCTTCAGTCCGCGAGAGACAAAAGATTGAAGAAGGTGGTGTTCATCCACGGCGTGGGAAAAGGCGTGCTGAAAGAAGAGTTGCGGAAGGAATTGTCCCACATGGTCGGCGTGGAATTCGGAAACGCCGATTTTCGACTTTACGGCGGCGGCGCCACCGAAGTGAGGATTTTCGAACGGGAGAAGTGAGTCAACGCCTCAATTCATGATGGCGAAAGACTTGGCGAATTCCGAAAAGGCGATTTTCTTCATGTCCGGATCGGCGATGAATTTCTCCGGCTCGATGGTTTTGTTGTTCACCTTGATGGCCGTGTAGCGGATGTTCATCCCGTCGGAAACGATGTCGTATTGAAGGGGGAGGCCTTTCAGCCCCTCGAAGGGAGGGAGGTTCACCTCCGAAGTGAGCTCTGGCGCGTAGTAGATTTTTATGGAATCCCCGGGGGTGATGCCCCAAACGAGTCGGCATTCGTAGCCGAGAATTTCTTTCGATTCCGCGGTTTCCACCAAAGGCAGTTCTGCGTTGGACTTCACCGTTTCGAGTTCCTTGTCCGAGAGGTCCACGCGGTATTCCTTGCCCATGAAAACCATGACCAAGGTGTGATTTCCCGATTCCGCATTGGTGATCATGGCCTGGGTGCCTCCACCCGCCAACGACTGTTCGAAGATGCTCTGCTTGCCTTTTATGGTATAGACGGTCACCGCGGGAAGGGCCGAGCTCAATTCCATCAACGAAGAATCCTTCGAGCGGTATTCCACGTGGTAGGTGATGCTGCCCTCGAAGTGATCTTGTGAAAATGCGCTTCCGCACACGATGAACGCGGCGACGAAGGGCATCATCCGAATAGGACGTCCGAGAGAGAACGGTATGTGTTGAAGTGTTTTCACAATTCGAAAGTTTCTTTGAGTTGATTGATTTCAACGTCCATTACTTCCTCGGTCACCAAGGTGTAATCGGGCAATGCCTGCTCTTGGGGCGCGGGCGTGTCGAGGGGCCGGATGGACGTTGCCCTCAGGCGCATTCGGATGCCGAATTCCTCCACTTCATACGCCAGGAGTACCCCGTCGATTTCGTGGTATTCCGTGCACCAATTCGGCGACTTCATTTTAATCTTGTCGGTGTAATACACCTCCATGTCGGGGCGGTCGACGTCTTCGAAGACGATCACCGCTTTTTTGCACGGATATCCGGCGATGGTATCTACGCCGGCCGTATGGATTACATGGGTTTTGGGTCGCTCGGCGAGTCTTTTCATTACGCCGGTTTCGTCCATTTTCACTTCGATTTTCTTTCGAAATACCTTCACTTGGTGGTGGAGGGTTCGGTTGGTTTCATCGGCGATGATGCGGTTCTGAAACACGCCGCCGGCCGATTCGAAGTGGGTGGCGAAGCCGGTTTCCGAAAAGGTGTACGACATTCGGTCGGGTAGGAGCGATGCGGTGATGCTTTCGGGCCCGGCGTCGGGAAAGCTGATTTCGTAGATGATCTCCCCGGCGCTCAATTTTTTGTTGAATACCTGATTGGAAATCCGGTTGCAAGCGACGACCAAAAAGGCCATGATCAAGAGGGGGGTGAGCCACACCATCGTAAGTGCAAAGTGGTTGGCGTGCTGATAGTTCGTCGAGGATTGGTTCACTTCCTGTGTTTTGGTTCGGAATCCGGTTCCGAGATTTCCCACCACTTACGACGTGTGTATAATAAATGTTTCGGCGGTGGGTTTCCGTGGGTTGGACGGCACGCCTCGAGTGGGCGATGAGATTCTCAAAGGTCGACGTGAGGGCCATACCTCCAACCGGATGCGAAAGCCCCACCCACAAAGTCCCAAATGACCCGCACCCCGCTGCGTGAACCGACGGATTTAGTAGCTTTGTCGCCTCAAACGGCACAGCTTAAATGATCGATATTCGCGTTCAAAACGAGACGGCGCAATTGGAGGCGGTGATATTGGGCACGGCGGTATCCGTGGGGCCTCCGCCCTCCATCGAGGAGGCGTACGACCCCAAATCCAAAGAGCACATCCGAAACGGTACCTACCCGCAGGAAGAAGATATGGTCGCGGAAATGGAGGCTTTCAGGTTGGTTTTGGAACGCCACAACGTGGAGGTCTATCGACCCGAGAACATCCCCAACCTCAACCAGATTTTCGCCCGGGACATCAGTTTCGTCATCGACGACAAGCTGGTGATACCCAATATTCTGAAGGCGAGAAGGAGAGAGGCCGACGCCATCGAGCACATCCTGAAACGCATCCCCGAATCCCAATTGCTCGAGATGCCCGAAGGCGCGCGAGCGGAAGGTGGAGACGTCATGCCCAACAACGGCAAAATTTTCGTGGGATACTCCGAAGACGAAGATTTCGCCAAATACAAAACCGCGCGTACCAACCGCGAAGGAGTGGAGTTTTTGCGGGAATCTTTTCCCGATTGGGAGGTCATCGCCTTCGAACTGATCAAGTCGGACGAAGACCCCAGGTACAACGCCCTGCATTTGGATTGCTGCTTTCAACCCATAGGCAACGCCAAAGCCATCGTTTTTCCGGGCGGTTTCAAAAACCCGGGCGACATGGATTTTATCCGCGACTACTACGGAATTGAAAACCTCATCGTCATCGATCGGGAAGAAATGTACCACATGGCTTCCAACGTCTTTTCCATCTCACCGGAGGTGGTGGTGTCCGAAAAACGGCTGACTACCTTCAACGACCGTTTGCGCGACCACGGCTTTTACGTGGAAGAAGTTCCTTATTATGAAATCAGCAAGCAGGAAGGCCTCTTCCGCTGCTCTACACTGCCTCTGAGGCGACAACCATGAAACAACAGATTACTTCTCACATCATGATGGTGAGGCCGGTCAACTTTCGGTACAACGAGCAGACCGCGGTGAACAATTATTATCAAAAGGTCATCGACAACCTCGACCCGGCTAAAGCCAACGCTCAAGCCCAAGCGGAATTCGACGAGTTCGTGGCCAAGCTCCGCGAGGCCGGGGTGAACGTCTACGTCTTTCAAGACGACGCCGAACCGGAAACCCCCGATTCGATCTTCCCCAACAATTGGGTCACCTTCCACCAAGACGGTCGAGTGGCGCTATACCCCATGTACGCCGTAAACAGAAGGTGGGAGCGCCGGGAGGAAATGTTCGAAATCCTCGCCGACGACTTCGGTTTCCGCGTGGAGGAAATCGAGGATTTTTCCGGCTTCGAAGAAGAAGACCTTTTTTTGGAAGGCACCGGAAGCATGATTCTCGATCGCCCCAACCGATTGGTTTACGCCGCCCTGAGCGAGAGAACCGACGCTTCGGTACTCGAAACCTTCTGCGATCACTTCGACTACGAGCCGGTGACCTTCACCGCCTACCAAACCCTCGACGGAAAGAGGGTGCCCATTTACCACACCAACGTCATGATGTGCGTGGGATTGGATTTGGCCGTGATCTGCCTCGAATCCCTCGACAACCCCAACGAAAGGAAAAAGGTGACCGAAGCGTTGAAAAAATCGGGCAAGAAAATCATCGACATCACCGAACACCAAAAGCTCCACTTCGCGGGCAACATGCTCAACGTGAAAAACAACAAAGGCGAATCCATTCTGGTGATGAGCAGCGCGGCGTACCATTCTCTGCGCCCCGACCAGATCGCCGACATCGAGCGCCACGCAAAAATTCTCCACAGTCCGCTCGACACTATAGAAGCTTTGGGCGGTGGAAGCGCCCGATGCATGATGGCAGAAGTGTTCCTTCCCCTGCAATCCGAAAAAGCCACCAATGGAGCGGCGGCTTCCTCAACCCGAAGCTGAAGTTCCCACCCGCGTCTTCCGAAATTCCGATTCCGAATGAGTACTCCCGAAACCATCGAATTCAAAATCGCCCAATCCGTTTCCGAAGCGTTTAAATCGCTGTACGGAGCGGACCTCGCACCCTCGGATGTGCAGGTGCAGGAAACCCGAAAAGAGTTCGAAGGCGAATTCACCGTGGTGGTTTTCCCCTTTTTGCGCCTGTCCAAGCGCTCTCCCGAGCAAACCGCCACCGACATCGGCGAATACCTCAAAAACCACCTCGGGGAACTCCTAAGTTTCCAAGTGGTGAAGGGATTTTTGAACCTCCGCATGACGGTCGGATTCTGGACCGAAGTGCTGAAAGGCATGTACGCGGCGGAGGATTACGGTTGCGCGCCAAGAAATTCCAAAGGATTGGTCCTGGTCGAGTACGCATCGCCCAACACCAACAAGCCCCTGCATTTGGGCCACTTGCGCAACATCTTCTTGGGCGACTCCGTCTCCAACATCCTCCGCGCCGCCGGCCACCAAGTGCAGCGGGTCCAAATCATCAACGACCGCGGCATCCACATTTGCAAATCCATGGTCGCTTGGCAAAAATTCGCCGAGGGAGCCACGCCCCAAAGCACCGGCACCAAAGGCGATCACTTCGTGGGCGAGTACTACGTTCGCTTCGACCGGGAGTATAAACGCCAAGTGGCCGAGCTGGTCGACGGTGGCATGGACGAAGAAACCGCCAAAGAGCAAGCGCCCATCATGGTCGAAGCGCGTGAGTCGCTGGTGAAGTGGGAGGAAAAAGAACCCGAAACGTACGCCCTGTGGGAGCGCATGAACGGGTGGGTGTACGAGGGCTTCGACGCCACCTACGCACGCATGGGCGTCGAATTCGACAAACTGTACTACGAGAGCGACACGTGGTCCGTGGGCAAGGAAGTGGTGCTGAAAGGACTGGAACAAGGCGTTTTCACCAAACGGGAAGACGGATCCGTGTGGGCCGATCTCAGCGACCGGGGCCTCGACCAAAAACTACTGCTGAGAAAAGACGGCACCACGGTGTACATCACCCAAGACCTCGGCACGGCCATTTTGCGCTACCGCGATTTTCCCGAGCTCACCCGCATGATTTACACCGTCGGCAACGAGCAGGAATACCACTTCAAGGTGCTCTTCCTCATCCTCGAAAAGCTGGGCTACGACTGGGCCGAAAACTGCCACCACCTGTCCTACGGCATGGTCGAGCTCCCCGAGGGAAAAATGAAATCGCGGGAGGGAACGGTGGTCGACGCCGACGACATGATGGACGAAATGGTCCGCACCGCAAGAACCGTCACCGAAGAACTCGGCAAGCTCGACGGCATGGAAGTCGGCCAACAGGCGGAGCTGTACGAAATCATCGGATTGGCCGCGCTGAAATACTTCCTCCTCAAGGTAGACCCCGTCAAAAACATGCTGTTCGACCCGGTGGAAAGCATCGATTTCAACGGCCACACCGGCCCGTTCATCCAGTACACCCACGCCCGTATCAAGTCGGTTTTGCGCCACTTCGACACGCCGCCGGTCATCGAAACGCCACCCGGTGAAATGTCCAAATACGAGCGCACCATCATCGCCGATTTACACCGGTTCCCGCAGGTCATCGCAGAGTCCGCCGAGACGAGCAATCCCGCGCGCCTCGCCAATTACCTCTACGACCTCGTCAAGGATTTCAACGCATTCTACCAAAACGTCAGCATCCTCAAAGCCAACACCCAAACCGAAAAAATTTTCCGCACCGTCATGGCGGCCACCGTCGCCAAAGTCATCCACGACGGCATGGCCATGCTCGGAATCCGCGTGCCCGAACGCATGTAGTCCGTAATTTTCGGTTTTTGGGTGTACCCCGGCGCCCACACCTTACTTTCCCCGGGCGTTACCCGCAGCGCTCGAGTCGGGCGCCGTTATGGAGCGTACTCAGCGCCGGGTCGGTCTGCATGCGCTATCCGCCGCTTTTCGGGGCGTGGGTAAGCAGGGCCGCCGAGGAGCTTCCAAGGTCGCTCTCGCCGGCCGCATTCCCGTCGCCCCGTAAAGCGCCGGGATAGCCGCATTCCGCCCTTACACGGATGCGTGTCAAACGGGGCGATTGCCGCCGGAGCGGTCGCGATCGTCACGCCCTCGAAACCCACAAAATTCTTACCTTTGCACCTCTCAAAAATTGCAATTCATGTTCGAAAATCTGACGGAAAAATTCGATCAGGCCTTTAAGGTACTCAGAGGGCAAGGTCAAATTACGGAGTTGAACGTCGCCGAGACGCTCAAGGAAGTCAGGCGGGCTTTGCTCGATGCCGACGTCAACTATGCCACGGCAAAAACCTTTACCAACGACGTAAAGGAAAAGGCGTTGGGCATGGACGTTCTCACGGCCGTAAAGCCCGGCGAATTGCTGGTGAAGATTACCCACGAAGAACTCGCCAAACTCATGGGCGGGGAGCAGGAGGACATCACCTTGTCGGGCAATCCTCCCGTCATTCTCATGTCGGGATTGCAAGGTTCGGGTAAGACCACCTTCTCGGGCAAGCTGGCCAACTACCTCAAGACCAAAAAGGGGAAAACTCCCCTGCTGGTGGCTTGCGACGTGTACCGTCCGGCGGCCATCGACCAGTTGCACGTAGTGGGCGAGCAAATCGGAGTCGACGTCTACTCTGATCGAGACGAGAAAGACCCGGTGAAGATCGCCAAAGACGCCATCCTCCACGCCCGCAACAACGGCAAGAACGTGGTGATCATCGACACGGCCGGACGCCTGGCGATCGACGAGCCCATGATGGAGGAAATCGCCGCCATCAAAAAGGCGCTCAATCCATCGGAAACGCTGTTCGTGGTCGACGCCATGACCGGTCAGGACGCCGTGAATACGGCCAAGGCTTTCAACGAGAGGTTGGACTTCGACGGCGTGGTTCTCACGAAACTCGACGGGGATACCCGAGGCGGTGCCGCGCTGTCCATCAAGTCCGTGGTCGACAAGCCCATCAAATTCATCGGTACCGGCGAGAAGATGGACGCCCTCGACGTGTTCTACCCCAAACGGATGGCCGACCGCATCCTCGGCATGGGAGACGTGGTTTCGCTGGTGGAGCGCGCGCAAGAGCACTACGACGAGGAGAAGGCGAGAAAGCTCCAGAAGAAAATCCACAAGAACACCTTCAACTTCGACGATTTCCTGGGCCAGATCCAGCAGATCAAGAAGATGGGCAACATGAAAGACTTGCTGGGCATGATTCCCGGTATGGGCAAAGCCATCAAAAATCTCGACATCGACGACGACGCCTTCAAGTCCATCGAGGCCATGATTCACTCCATGACTCCGGCCGAAAGGGAAGACCACCGCATCATCAACGGCAGCCGCCGAAAGCGCATCGCCATGGGTAGCGGCACCACCGTTCAGGAGGTCAACAACCTCATCAAGCAGTTCGACGAAACCCGCAAAATGATGCAGATGATGTCGAATAAGAAGAGCATGGCCGGGCTGATGGGCCGCATGTCGGGCATGAAAGGGGGCTTTCCCGGAATGTAACGCTTCATGGACGGGATCGTGAAGACCAAAGTTCTCGACGGCAACCGCACCGCAAGGGAAATCCGAAATGAAATATTCCGGGAAGTCCGGGAGCGCCAAGCCAAGTACGGGGGAAGGGTGCCCCATCTCGCGGCGGTGCTGGTGGGAACCGACGGTGGGGGCGAAGCGTACGTCCGCTTCAAAGTAAAAGACTGTTTGGAAGTGGGTTTCGAATCCACCCTGATTCGGCGGCCGATCAACATCACGGAAGCCGAATTGCTGGACCTCGTTCACGAGCTCAACCAGGACCCCGCCATCGACGGCTTTATCGTGCAATTGCCCCTCCCGCCCCACATCGACCCGGGAAAGATCATCATGGCCATCGACCCCAAAAAGGACGTCGACGGATTCCATCCCGCAAACGTGGGCCGCATGGTGTTGGGCATGGAAGCATTCCTCCCCGCCACTCCCATGGGCATTATCGAGTTGTGCAAGAGAAACGGCGTCGAACTTGCCGGCAAGCACGTGGTCGTCGTCGGTCGCAGCCACATCGTGGGCTCGCCCCTCAGCATTTTGCTTTCCCGAAAACAAGACGGTGGAAACGCCACCGTGACCCTCTGCCACAGCGCCACCCCTGATGTGGCCGTACACACCCGCCGCGCCGACGTCGTCGTGGTGGCTTTGGGCAAACCCGATTTCCTCACGGCCGACATGGTGAGCGAAGGCTGCGTCGTGATCGACGTGGGCACCACCCGCGTGAACGACCCTTCCAAAAAAGCCGGCGTGGCTTTGCGGGGCGACGTCCGTTTCGACGAGGTGGTCGACAAAGTCGCCGCCATCACACCCGTTCCCGGCGGTGTCGGCCCCATGACGAGGGTCGCCTTGTTGCTCAACACCCTCAAAGCCGCGAAAGGCGTCGTTAACTGATAAAGTTTTTCGTTTTTTCCATTTTTTGAGCGGGGGTAAAAAACCGATCGGTTTTATGTATGTCCCAGTCCGAAGACCTTAGGATTGGGATGCAGGATCAATCCCTTTGATCAACAACCTTCCTTTGAAAAACACGTCAACTTCCGCTGTGCTTTTGCCGGTGAATTGGTTAATTTTGTATATTGTAGAAATACCTGATCACAAGTGGGAGTCAAATGCAACCAATTGTGACCGGTTGCGTTGTGTAAAGGATTTTCAAGATGCACATTCCCTGCCACTGGATGATGAGCCCCAACCTCTTTCCGCTTTTTCTGACCTACGGCATCCGTCTGGGGTTGTCCGTGATTTTAGTGGGTATATTGGGATTGGGGGCCATTGCACAGGATGCTCCCATGGGCTATGGAAATGCCGATGGGAGCGGCGGACAGCCAAGGCTGGTGCTGTGGTTAGACGGCACGAGTGTTCAGACTTCGGGCGCTGCCGTTACCCAATGGAATGACAAAAGCGGAAACAACCACCATTTTGTTGCAGAGACTGAGGCCAACCGCCCCACATTTTTGCCTACAGGCGGGCCCGGAGGAAAACCCGCGGTGAGTTTCGATGGGATTGACGACAGGCTTGGATTTGCCAATTTTCCCCTCGACGGAAATGCCTACACAATCTATTTTGTCTACAAGTCCACCGACGATAAGTTCGGGATGTTCAGTTATGCAACGGGTGCACAGGCCCATGAGGCCCTGATCCATTACGACAATGGATTTAAACAAAAGCACAGGGCTTTGGAAGCGAATAGACCCGATATGGGAGGGGCGAATCCTGTAAATGGAACTTGGGATTACGGCGGACTTATTTGGAACAGAACCAGTCCGGTTTTTCTAGCCCAATTTGGCAAAAACAGTTATAGCCAAACGACAAACGCTTTTGGGACGCACGGTGTGGCATCAGGCGGTTATGCGGTAATCGGTGACATACAAAACTCGGTAAACGGAGGTTACGTGGAGGGCGATGCCTTTCAAGGCGAAATTGCGGAAATCATTGTTTACCAAGGCCATGTGAGTAGGGTGTTTGCACTGTTTATGCGCACTTACCTTTGGTCGAAGTACGGGGAGCCCTTTAAAGATTCCAATACCGCTTGGGATCGATGGAATCATTTTGCTGCTGCCGATGCCGGTTTGTACGATGAGTTGATCGGAATAGGAAGGGAAGATTTCACAAGCCCGTTGAATTATCATTCTGAATCCCGCTTGCGCGGGCTGGTAATACGGCGGGGGGACGGTTCGTTTGCCAATCAAACTGCACATTTTGCCGGTTGGGTAGAGGATGCGGGTAATTCCATTGTCAGTAGTGATCTACCGGATGGGGTGGAGCGCAGGTGGAGCCGGGTTTGGGAGATGGGCTCAAGTCACGTTGCGAGCAGCGAAGCTTTGATAAGTTTTGATTTCGGAGAAGGCATCGGTGGCGAATACCCGCAGAATGCAGAGAATTTCGTGCTCCTGAAAAGGCAAAACAACACAGGAGAATTCCAAGTCGTTACAGATGTACTTGAGACATCGATCCTCGATGACGAAGTGGTTTTTAGAATTCCCTTCAATAGAATAAATTCCAGAGGTTGGTTCTACACAATCGGAACAACGAATAACGCCCAGAGCACTTTGGATGGCTCCCCTATTCGTACTTGGTATTGTGTGGGATCAAACCAAAACTCCCACCACTGGAGCCAGCCTTCGCGATGGACTTTGGATGGCAGCACGAATCCAATCTATTTTAATCCGGCCAATGAAATTCCACAACCGGGCGATAATGTCGTCATCGGATCCGGAAAATCTATCCATGTGGATTTGGACAATATCACGGGCATGGGTCGTCTCGTGGTAAACGGAACCATGAATGTGTCTGATGCGGCCGCCCCTTCTTTTGCTGAAATAGCCGGAAATGGAACGATCAGGTGTCAGGGTCACAATGGTGAGGGAAATTTTCCACTGGGCGATTCCGAAGCTTTTGCAGATGTGAACCGAGGTGGCACGGTTGAGTTTTATGGAAGCAACGGTTATACCCAGTCTCACCCCTCCCCATCGGGAGTTCTGCTTTTCAATCGTGTGAAAATCAACATGTCGGATGTGGCGACATCGGTGACCCTCGCAGCCGATATGACTCACAACGGGCTTTTGGAAGTGGTTCGCGGGACGCTCATCATCCACGATGGGTCGAATGCGCGGCGCACCATAACAAGTAAAGGCAGGGTGTCTTTGAATTCCGCCAACAGTGTTATCCGTGTGTGTGATGCTCCGGTTTCCGGTTCCGGGAATTCATTCTACGGAAAGCACCGCTGGTTTTTTGAGGATGATCTCGTAGTTCAGCACGCGTCAAGCCAACTTCTGTTTACCAATCGAACCGCTCCACCCTCGAATTATACTCAAGCCGAAACCCAACATTGGATAGAGGCACACTTTACCAATCCCACGCGCAACCAACAAATCACCGCAAACGGAACAGCGCGATTCTCCCGTATCGTAGTGAATAAGGGAAGTGATAACTCTTCCATACTGACCATTTCCGCCAATGGGGAGAATAAATTCGAACTGCTCGGCAGCCACGTTTCCTTTGATTCGTCTTTGCCACCCATACCCAATGCGCAAGAATCCAGTGGTACAAGAACGGCTTGCTTGCTTGTAAACGGAACGTTGGAGGTGACCGACAATGTTTATGTTCCCCTACATCCAATTGGCGGAAACTATTCCTTGAGCGAAAACGCCATGATTCGGGTAAACGGGGGCAGTGTTTCGAAGAATAAGGGGAATGCGATCGTGGTATACGGAAGGGTTCTCGTCTCCAAAGGCGAAATGGAAGCCATTGGTAACGGTGGATTTACCCTGCGCGACAATGGTGTGGTTCAGGTGGATGGGGGAGAGGTTACCGCCACCGGTGTGAGAACATCAACATTCGGATCAGAACATATCGGTGGTTTGATCATCAATGGCGGTGAAACGAATTTGATCGGTACGTTTGGTCCGGAGGGCGCTCAAGGAAGCTATTACGTCCTCAGTTTGACTTACCCCGGCAACTTGTTTCAAATGACCGGTGGAACACTCCGGGTAAAGGGACCCACCGGCAGGGGGTTGATCTTTATCAATTCCAATCCGCAAAGCACCAATGTAACCGGAGGGACGGTTATCGCCGAGGTGGCCAATACCTCTAACCACCACCGAATTACAAGCCGGGCGGCTTTTTGGGATTTGCAACTGATTCGTACACTTGATTCCGGCACAAACAGACATGTTCTGATCGAAGGCGGATCATCGGGGACGGGAGACGAACAAGTAACCCTGGCCCCACAACCTCTAGTGGTAAAGGGAAGCCTTACCATCGGATCGACGAATGCCGCCGAGAACAATGAAATTACACTGAACACCCAAGCGAGTCCCGGCGTGTATATGGATGTATACATCGGCCGGAATTTGACGATTCACAACGGCGCCTCCTACATTCACCACGAAAACACGACCTACTTCGACGGACCGGGGAATTCCGATCTCGATTTTGGGATTTCTTCCGGTGCAACCACAAAAACATTTCACAATGTGGTGCTGAACAAAAATTTGCCGGATCGATGGGCCCGAATTGTTTCCAATCGAGGCAATACAACCCGTGCCATGGAAGTGCAGGGGTTATTCGATATCCAGAACGGTTATTTCGACAACCAGAGCAGGCACTTAAGCTTAAAGGGAGATTTGATCAACAGAACCATGATGGGCACTCCTTCCGGTGGTTCTACGGGAGTGGTGTATGTCGAAGGGGATGACGCCCAGGAAATCACCTCCTACGGTGGGGTGTTTCACAACTTGACCATCGACAATGAAAACGGTGTTTCGCTTTTGAATGACGGGATCACTGTCCGTAGAAACCTGCAACTCCTGGACGGAAACTTCTTCATCGGGCCGAACAAGGTTCGCATTGAGGGAAGTGCGGGCGCCTTGACGGGAAGTGGATTTGGATCGGACAAATGCCTTGTAACCGATGGTCGGGTTTCTGCCGGAGGGCTCGAAATCGTTTATCGCTCCAATACCCAGAATACTACTTTTCCCGTGGGTGTTCCCGACGGTACCGGCATTAAATATACACCTGCCATAATCAGGGCAACGAGCGGCTCACTTTCCAACGAAAACTACGGGTACATCCGCGTGACACCAGTCGACACGCTGCTACTGACCGCTAATATCTCGGCGGGAAATCCTTATCTCGATTTTTTCTGGAGGGTGGGGCATTCGGAGTTTGCCGAAGTTCCCAATGTAAGCCACAGCTTTTATTATAGTGATGCCGATGTGGTGGGCAATGAAGACAGCCTCGCTGCCGGTAGGGTGCTCACGGATATGCCATTCGAGCGATCGGTGGACTCGCTCGCTACCCACAAGGACCATGTCAATACTGCGTCAAATATCATTTATTTCAATGCACCCGAAGAAGGAATGGTGATGAATGGCTTGGGCATACCCGTGGCAAATGCGGACTATTCTGCGGGAAACAGGTTGAGGTTTGAAGGAAAGCCAAAAGTTTATTTTTCGAGAAGCAATGTTGTAAATGCAGATTGGAATACAGCCGCCAATTGGAACGAACTCGCAGATTTTGAGGACTACGATCCATATTATGCCCACAGCACGAACTCAGCCATTCAAGCTTCCGATTATCCTAAGGCCGGCGATCTCGCCTATATCGGATTTGACCCCAATAATGGGAAGCCCCACGTGTATGAAGCACCTCTCACCGGGATTTCTGCTTCCCAAGTGAATTTTACACCTCTTCAGGATGCTTCCGGAAACAGGTTGGAGAGGTATTATGGCCCAAGTTCAAGTGATCTCTTGATTTTGCGCCCTTCCCTACGGATGAGTACCACCTCGGAAATTAGTTCCGTTTTCGAAATTTCCGGTGAAGGCGCTCTCATTTTGGACGGAAACGTTGACCTTACCCATGTGGACATCGGAAATTTCCTCGCCGAGGATTCGTCCATCGTGATTCTCAATATGTCGGGACCGGTTTCCGGGCTGCCTCCAACCGTTCCCAACCTCTTCGTTGGGTCGGTGTCAACCGCTGCGGCGACAATCAATTCCAACCTTGTGGTTAGAAATAAATTGGAAGTCGCGGGAAACTCCGCCATTTGGCTTGGTGGAGATATCCATGTTCATGGCGATGTACAACTCGATAGATATCAAGTAATTTCCGCCGGGGCGATGATTCGTTTTCAGAATTTTAATCCTTCCCGAACCCTTGAGGTGGAAGGAGATTTGATCATTAAGGGTGCAGGGTCACAAATTGACTTGGTGAGTGCAAATACATCATTTCCGATGGTGATTCACCGTCTCGTGGTTCACGGTAACATCATTCAGAATGCTCCTACAGGAGGAATAAAACTCGCCCTCGGACCAAATTATGACAACATACTTCTTGAACTCCGTGGCACCGGAAATCACGAATTCATCAACTCGGCGGGGCCTGTTCCCCTGCTGGGTCGAATTATTGTAGACAAGGGTTTTGACACAAACTCTTCCTTCGCATTCAACTCGGAGATCACCGTGCATGGGGATCCGAGTATCGCCGAGAAACCCATAGAGCTCCTAAACGGCTTGCTAATTCTGGACCACGAAAACATTGATGTTACACTGAGCAGTTTGGGTAGTTATCCGATCCCGGCTACTGCGGGAATTGAGCTCGGATCGGGCAAGGTGCGCATCCACGGGATAGAAACGGGACTTTTGCTGGCAGGTAGCTTGGAGATTAACGACGGGTATTTTGAACTGGGGAACACCGAAGGCGAAAACAATTTTATTGAATACGCCTCCTCGGGAATACCGAAACTTTATGTCAATGGCGGTGTGCTGCGGGTGGGATCGCAGATTAGAACCGACTTGACGTCAGACAATGGCAATTTGGATTATCGACAAACGGGAGGGCAGGTTTACCTCGGAGTGTATGGTGCACCGCAACTCAACCGACCTGTTTTGAGGGTTCGGGGTTCCGCCAATGGCGGCAGTCGATTCGATCACACGGGTGGCACCCTTACTTTCGTGAGGGGATTGAATACCACGGCGGAGGTATCGATGGATATTCGCCCCCAATTTCACAATGTGGGTGGCGATGCCAAAATTGTAATCGGTAACGAAGATTCTCCCGTCGGTGGTCCGATCAAGAATTTCGGGATCAATACCAATATTGAACTCAACAAACTTTTTTTGGACAATTCGTCCGGAAATGGCCCGGAGGTTAGGGCGGCAAGCAGCCTTATTCTCAAAGATACCTTGAGCATAGACGCAGGTGCGTCATATCTCGCAGGAAATTTCCCCGTAACTCTGAAGGGAGACTTCCACAATGATGGATCGATCTCCTTCGCAACACAAAATAATGCAGTGCTCACCTTGGATCATCCGGGAATCGCCACGGTATCGGGGGGAGGTGATTTTATCCTAAACGATTTGGTTCGAACCGGTGGAAGTTCGGGGGAGACCGTAGTAGACGCCGAATTAATTGTAAACCGCGATCTCACTTCCGACGGTGGAGAAATGAGTTTCGGCAGCCATTCTATTACGGTACTCAGAAATGCCATGATAGACGGTACGATGAATTTTGATGTGGGAAGCGAAGGTTTGGTGATGCAGGGTACATCCGCACAAGTACTAAACCGTTCCGGACCGGGTGAAACGGTGATTGACATTCTTACCATAAATAGTCCAAACAGTACCGGAGTGAACATGAACCCATCCGGGGCGGGTTTTGAATTAGTAATAAACAAGGAGTTGAGAATGTCTCGCGGAGTATTCGGCTTGCAGGGAAACTTGCTCATACTCGGAGAAGACTGCGAAATAACCCCACTGAATGCGTTCTCTAATTCCAACATGATCAACACATTTGGATCTCTTTCAAATCATGGAATCCGCAAGCATTTCCCCGCAGGGTACAATACGGACGTGACTTTGCCCATTGGCGTCACTCAAGGTTCGAACCGTTATACCCCGGTGCACTTTTGGTTCGATCCGCTGGAAGGTGACAACACCGGAGCCGAACCAAGCAGCTACTTGATTACCGTTACGCCTGTGTACCACGAAATAATTGAGTTGCCCGCCAAAGAGGATTCTGTGCTCAGCATGTATTTCACCTTGGATGCCGATGTGATAAGCAATGTGCGCATGAATGTTGCATTCCAGTACGATCAAGTTTTTGTTCCCGTGGACGCATTGGAGCCGGATTATATCGCTGCTCGCGTTTACAGCACGGAAACCCAAGACTTTGTAAATAAAATATTGGGAGAGGACGCGGTGGATGAGCTGGGTAATATCATCCCCTTCAGGTATTACGATCAGGGAAAAGAAGCGATTTCGGGGCATTATTTTGCCGGGGTCAATACGGCCATACCCGATTTCATACCCACGTATTCTACCATCAACGGTGGAGGAGACGTGCTGGATGAAGTGTACAGTCCCGAGGTGCCGGGAGGTGGAGCTCCAAGTGGTGCCCGTGTCAATATTGTCGGAGACCACGAATTGACTTTCGATGTGAACAGCATCAGCTTCTATCGAACCGATATCGCCGAGAATGCCACACTTACGATCGACGGAACTTCCATGCACCGCTTGGGTATGGTTACGGGCACCGGAACCATAAAACTCCGTGGAACGGGAAATTTGCCGAACGGAAATTACCAGAACTTTTTCCATTGCTTCGGAGGAAAATTGATATACGAAGGCCAAGACAATGATGAATTCGAAATATTGAGTAATCTGCCCATCGTTCGAAAAGTGGACGTTGTCGGACATCCGGGCAGTGTTTTGACCGTTTCGAACAACAATGTGAGTGTTTGCGAGATCCTAACCGTTGACGGGCCGACATTGCTGGGTGCCAACAATACGGACATGACCATCATGGGCGACCTGATCGTATCATCCGGTCAGTACGACTTGAGACAGGGTGATATTTTGGTGAAGGGCGATGTCAAGATCGAGGGAACCGGAAGCATCGTTTCGGGCAACATGGGGACATCGATTTTTGAGAATAATCTCGAATTGTCCGGTGCCGAATTTGGGTTGGGGTCCTTCTTGAGGTCCACTACGGTAATGGGCGATATTATCAAAACTTCGGGTGTGATCAATAACGGTATCGGAGGAGCTGCACTGGTGATGAACGGACTCGTTCCGCAAACCATTGACGGGGATTTTACCGGTGCTTCCCGTATCCCGTCCCTTACCATCAGCAACCCGCATGGAGTCACATTGCTGGATAATGTGGAGATTACCGATACCCTTCGCCTGACTGACGGATTGATTCACACCGACCAATCCGGCATGATTGTCTTAGGGAATGACGGTGTGGATGTGGTGCCCGTAGGCGGCACAAAAGATTCGTTCGTGAACGGGCCGATGAGATGGCAACTCAATGCCGGCTCAACGGAAAGGGTATTTCCGGTGGGGGATCTTCGGGAACCGCTTTTGCAAAATTGGTATCGCCCCGTGAATATTACCTCCAGGAGCGGAAATGGCTTGTGGGAGGTGCAGTATTACGCCGAAAAGGCAACAGAAAACCCTTCCATTGAATCACTTGCCATTGCATCACCCAACGTAGAAACCATAAGCGTTCAAGAGCATTGGCGTGTGAACCGAGTGACGGGTTCGGGCACTGCACGAGTGGGTTTGAGCTGGGGCGATGGCTCCGCAGTTCTCGACGAGTTCACGACGGAATTCCCGGGATTTTACGAATCACTTGTGGTAATGGAATACAATGAGGGGGGCCAATACTGGGAATCCCGAGGAGGCGGGACTTTCAATTACAACGCGGCGGCCGGACAAGGATCTTTAATTGCGAATGAAGCCTCATCCTTTAGCGAGAAGTTTTTCACCCTCGGCTCAGAAGACGCCATAAACCCCTTGCCGGTGACGTGGTTGTATTTCACCGGAAGGACGGAGGACCGCAACCACATCCTTTCCTGGGCTACGGCCTCGGAGTTGAACGCCGACAGGTTCGTGGTCGAGAAATCCATCGACGGACGGGTATGGTCGCAGCTCGGAAGCGTGGACGCTTCGGGAAATTCCAATAGCGAAGTGCGGTACGAATACGTGGACGTCAATCCGCCGGCGGGGCGAGTGTACTACCGATTGAAGCAATACGATTTCGACGGCAAGCACAATCTTTCGCCCGATATCGTGACGCTGCAACTGCAAGTTTCCGGTGACTCGGAGTTCGACTTCGTGATTTTCCCCAACCCGACGGAATCCAAGTTTAATCTC
Source organism: uncultured Cryomorphaceae bacterium (assembly GCA_964574635.1). Lineage (GTDB taxonomy): Bacteria > Bacteroidota > Bacteroidia > Flavobacteriales_D > Cryomorphaceae > CAZNOG01. Next base: position 111,706 of record CAZNOG010000011.1, read on the forward strand.
TTGGTGGAAGATTTCGCCGATGAGGTGGCCGTGTTGTCGATTTACGACCTGAGCGGAAGAAAGGTGTACGACCGAATTTTGCACGTCATCGAATCGGGGGTGACTTCTACGGTGGAAGTAAATCTCGATCCGGGGGTTTACGTGGTGAGGGTGATCTCGGGAGATCGGCAGAAATCAAAACCCCTGGTGGTTCGCTGATCCCGGATTGCGGATTGGCCCGGAAGGGCGGAACGACCCAAGAAATCGTCTTCCCTCAAGCGAACGGATATCACGAAGGGCGAAGGAACTCATACAGTCAATCTTTTCACCCACCAAGTTACGACGGTAAGATTCACGCCCGATAAAACATGGGAAAGACCCGACGCATGCCCGACGCGACCGATTTCCGTGTTGAGTTTCACTTCCTTTTGTCGTGAAACCGGTCCCGCGAGACACACCCACAAAAACCCACCTACCGCCCTACACTTTTCGGCTCTGCGCGTCCGGGATACCGGATCAAATAAAATAGCCCACGATCCGAAGACCGTGGGCTATTGATTGGCGGGGGTTGGATGCGCGGATTACCGCGCGATCATGAACTTCTCGATTTGCACGCCGCGTTCGGTGGTCAATCGGTAGAGGTAAATGCCGTTGGGCAAACCGCTTCCGTCGAATTGGAACCGGTAGGTGAGGCCCCCTTCGGCGTTGCCGTTGTACAGCGTGGCGATGTTGCGTCCGTTGAGGTCAAACACTTCCAGCACCACGGTTTCGGGTTGGGCGGCGTTGAACCACACGTTGGAAATATCCGAAGTGGGGTTGGGGCTGGACGAGAGTTCAACTCGGTTGTCCGCCGCAGCTTCGGCCTCGATGGTGTTGGGCGCCCTCAACGCAGTGGCCACGGGAACGTCGTCAGGACATCCGGACGCCAAATCCGCATGCATGACGAAGTAAGGCTGCCCGTTGTACATGTAATTGTACCGTATGCCCGTGTCGTCACCGTCCGTCGTGCCCAAGATCACGTTCTTGTGACCGTCTATGGCCAGAAGCAGGTGGCCGTCGGAGGTCAACGCCAATCCGGAGGCATTGTAGGTGATATGACGGATGAACTCGTTGGGTCCATTGAAGTTTACGATTCCCAAAATGTGCGGCGCACGGGATACCATGTACACTTCACCGTCGTTGCCCACGGCCAGGTCGCCTCCCACAACGGGTGCGGGGGTGCGGTCCACTATGCTGTGGGTTTGCGGGTTGTACGCGAAGACTTTCTGCTTGCTCTCACTGCCGACGTACAGGATTCCGTCCGGGCCGAAGGCCGCGGCGGTGAATCCGTGGGCGTTGTAATTGTAAGAGGTTTTGGGGGTGAGGTCTCCCGTTCCGGCATCCATGACACGGTAGGCGGGTTGGCCGTGCGATATCAAATAGAGCTGGTTTTCCGCCGCGTGGTAGGCGATGCTCACCGGCTCGTCTACGGAGTTCAGCAACTCAAGTTCTGCGGTACCGTTTTCGTCATTGAGGTGCATTCGGAAGATGTCCGTTCCGCCGGCGCCGTTTGCACTCGACAAGAAGTAATCGAATGCGCATTCGCCGGTTTCGGGGATGCATTCGCACCAGTCGTTGTAGGTTCCGAAGGAGCCGTCGACTTCACACGGTGTACCGGGAAGGGCGGAGCCGTTGGGTACGCCTGCGCAGTCCTCGCAAGAGGAGTTGTAGTCGGGGTCGCTTTCACCGTGTCGGCATACGCCGCAATCATCGAGGATTCCGTCTCCACCCGCTATTCCGAAGCAGTCTGCGCCGCAGGGTTCGAGTCCGGTGTTTCCTCCTACGCAGGTTCCGCAACCGTCGAGGTACGCGGTGCCGTTGACCTCGCCGTTGCAGTCCACGCAAGTGGAGTTGTAGTCGGGGTCGCTTTCACCGTGACGGCAGATGCCGCAATCGTCGAGGATTCCGTCTCCACCCGCTACGCCGAAGCAGTCTTCGCCGCAGGGTTCGAGTCCGGTGTTTCCTCCTACGCAGGTTCCGCAACCGTCGAGGTACGCGGTGCCGTTGACCTCGCCGTTGCAGTCCACGCAAGTGGAGTTGTAGTCGGGGTCGCTTTCACCGTGACGGCAGATGCCGCAATCGTCGAGGATTCCGTCTCCACCCGCTACGCCGAAGCAGTCTTCGCCGCAAGGCTCGAGTCCCGTGTTTCCTCCTACGCAGGTTCCGCAATCGTCGAAGTAGGCTGAGCCGTTGACCTCTCCGTTGCAGTCCACACAAGTGGAGTTGTAGTCGGGGTCGCTTTCACCGTGACGGCATACGCCGCAGTCGTCGAAGATTCCGTCTCCACCCGCTACGCCGAAGCAGTCTTCGCCGCAAGGCTCGAGTCCGGTGTTTCCTCCTACGCAGGTTCCGCAACCGTCGAGGTACGCGGTGCCGTTGACGTCGCCGTTGCAGTCGGTGCAAGTGGAGTTGTAGTCGGGGTCGGACGTTCCGGTCCTACACTCTCCACAATCGTCCACGATGCCGTCTCCGCCGTAGATGCCGAAGCAGTCGGGGGCGCATTCACCATCCGTGCCGGCGGTCACCACAACCGATTCCGAAGTTTCGGAGCAGTCGTCGGTGGTGGTGGCGGTCACGAAGAACTCACCGGATTCGGTCACGGTGATGGAAGACTCGGTGGATCCGTTGCTCCACAGGTAGGAAGCAAATCCACCCGAGGCAGTAAGGGTAACCTCTCCACCGAGGCAGAAGCTCAAGTCGCCGTCGGCGCTTACGGTCAATTCGGGCACTTCTTTCACGGTCACGGCCACGCTTTCGGAGCTCACCGAACACCCGTCGGCCGTGGTGGCCTCGACGGAGTACTCGCCCGATTGGCTGACGGTAATGGAGCTTTCCGTTTCACCGGTGCTCCACAGGTAGGTGTCGAAGCCGGAAGAGGCGTTCAAGGTCACGTCACCACCTTCACAGAAAACGGTTTGTCCCGTCGGGGTGATGGCGAGAGGGGGAATAGGGTATCCTTCGATCACTACGGTCGGGCTTGTTGCAGCGCAGGTGTTTCCATCGAAGGCGAACACGTGGTACTCACCGGGTTCATCGACCGTGACGCTTTGCGTGAAGGCGAATTCCACACCGTCTTTGTACCAGACGTATACGGACAGCCCAGGGGTGGCCTCCAACGTGGTTTCTTCACCCGGACAAAGGGTAGTGGGCCCGTCGACCGTTGCGGTGACGTCGGGTGGTGATCCACAGAAATCACCGAGGGTGTATGAGCCGCAATCCGAATACCGCTGGACTCGGAAGTAATAGATTCCGGGGGTTTGGATGGTGTAGGTGAGCGTGTGTTCTCCTTCGTCGAGCAATGAGGTGCCCTGGATTTGACTTCCGTTGGAATTGAGAAGTCTCAGGTAAGCTCTCAGCGTTCCCGTCAACTCGAATTTTGCTTCCAGATCGAAAGGCACTTCGTTCACTTGGATGGAATAATAATCGTTCACATCGGTGACGTTTCCCGTAAGCCAATAGCCCAAATGGCCACTATTGGTAGTGTAATTCAGGACGGGGATGGCTTGGTCGATTGAATTGTTGGGCTCGTAATCGTTTGCGTAGGTGGGGGGCGTGGTTTCGAAACTCATTTGGTACGAACCGCATCCACTGTAGAGATCGATCCGAACCACGAGTGTGTCTTGGGCCATACAAAAAGCGGTCGTCGACAATTCACCCGTTCCCAAAACGGCGGTGCTTATGCTCGAACCGTTCTTGTCAAAAATTCGGAGGTACGCCCAAGCCGCGGAGTCCAAGTTAAGGGTGACCATCACATCCCCATCCCGGGGGGAAAGGATGTAGAAGTAATCGTAATGATCGGTTCCCGTATCTACGTCCTCGTACCCGATGTGTCCCGTGACCACCTCGAACTCTTCCACGGCGGTATTGATTTCCTCCAGGGTATTGTTGGGTTCCATGTCGTTTGCGTAGGTGGGGGGCGTGGTTTGGAAATTCATTTGGTACGAACCGCATCCGCTGTAGCGATCGATCCGAACCACGAGTGTGTCTTGAGCCATACAAAACGCGGTCGTCGACAATTCACCCGTTCCCAAAACGGCGGTGCTTTTACCCGTTCCGTTCTTGTCAAAAATTCGGAGGTACGCCCAAGCCGCGGAGTCCAAGTTCAGGGTGACCGTCACATCCCCATCCCGGGGGGAAAGGATGTAGAAGTAATCGTATTGATCGGTTCCCGTTTCAACGTCATAGTACCCGATGTGTCCCGTGACCTCCTCGAACTCTTCCACGGCGGTATTGATTTCCCCCAGGGTATTGTTGGGCTCCACGTCGTTTGCGTAGGTGGGGGGCGTGGTTTCGAAACTCAATTCGTACGAACCGCATCCGCCGTAGCGATCGACGTGAACCACGATGGTGTCTTGGGCCACACAAAACGCGGTCGACGACAATTCACCCGTTCCCCAAGTGGCGGTGCTTATGCTCGAACCGTTCTTGTTATAAATACGGAGGTACGCCGTTGCCGCGGAGTCCAAATTCATGGTGACTGTCACATCCCCATCCCTCGGGGATATGATGTAGTAATAATCATCATCGTCGTTCGTACCCGTCTCGCTTTGATGCCCCAAGTGGCCCGTAACGGTTTGGAATTCCTCCACATGGGTTTGAATTTCACCTATGGAGTTATTGGGTTCCGCATCGTTTGCGAAAGCCAATTCCGATACTTCAAAATTCACGGTATACGAACCGCAGCCCGAATATCTCTGGACGCGCAAAATGTAGGTGCCTTGTTGTCGGCAAGTTGCCGTCACCGAACCCGAGGCGTCGATGAGCGTACTCTGTGCAAGATTGGGTCCATCGACCCTTTGAATTACCAAGTAGGTTCTCAAGTTGCCCGTAGATTCAATGGACGCTGTGATGTCACCGTCCTTGTCGGTTTCGATCAGGTAGTAATCGTTGTCGTCGGTGCCGAAGAATTCGGAAAATTGACCGGTGTGACCGAGGTGTCCTTGAATGTCCTCTCCTTCACCGAATACCTCGAAGGCCTGTTCCCTGGAATTGTTGGGTTCCTGGTCGTTCGGGACGTCGTACGCGCCGTTGGTGGCCACGATCGTATAGTCGCCGTTGGCGCTGTATCTCTGAACCGAGACGTAGTACAAGTCGGCGGCGAGACAATTGGCGGTCACGCTTCCTTCTTCTTGGAGAAGGGTTGAAGTAATAACAAGTCCTCCCGTACTCCTGTAGATTCGAACGTACACCCTCAAATCGTCGGCGGTTCTGGTATAATCTACGGTAAGCGTTCCGTCTTCAGGTACTTGCACGGCGTAAAAGTCGATGTTGTCTACTATTGGGCCGTCGCTTAAGGATCCCGAATAGGGGGTGTTGAGTTCCATGGGTTCCGCCGTTTCGATGTTGTCGTTTGGCTCGACGTCTCCGAAAGTCGGCATAACCCCGATACACAGGGTGGCGAATACCAAGCCCCATCGTCTTAGGTGTTGCATCATTTTCATATGACTGGTTTTTAATCGGTTGGTTTTCCGAACCACCCAAGGAAGCCTATGGTTTTGGTGGCCTGATCACTGTGGTTTGTCCGGGTTTATCACGTGTTAATCGAAAATGATAAAAAAGGTAAACAGGAGGAGGTAGAGGAGGTAGAGGAGGTGGAGGAGGTAGAGGAAGTGGAGGAGGTTGAGGAAGTTGAGGAGGTGGAGGAGGTGGAGGAGGTAGAGGAAGTGGAGGAGGTTGAGGAGGTAGAGGAGG